>NZ_NULG01000019.1 GCF_002577195.1 Bacillus sp. AFS041924 | reverse complement strand
TTAGGGGTCTCAAGTTTCCCGCATTTCCCATAGGAGTCTTCGCCCCTTCCATGTCAATTAGTCGCAAATTTAACTAAAATCAACAATTAATATTAAACAGAGCCTTCTTTTAAGAAAAGTAGCCTCCAACTGGAGGCTACTTATTTTTTGATTCTTAAACTAAAGCTTCATGTGTCTTACATTGTTCATATAAGCCACGCTCTTTTAATGCAGAAATTAAAGTTTCGCCCATTACTGCAGGAGTAAGTGCAACTTTAATGCCACAGCTTTCCATTGTAGCCATTTTTTCTTTAGCAGTACCTTTACCGCCTGCGATGATCGCACCAGCATGACCCATACGTTTACCTTCTGGAGCCGTTTGACCGCCAATGAATCCTACTACTGGTTTCGCCATATTAGCTTGTACCCACTCAGCAGCTTCTTCTTCTGCAGTTCCACCGATTTCACCAATCATAATAACTGCATAAGTTTCTGGATCTTCATTGAATGCTTTTAATACATCGATGAAGTTTGTACCATTTACAGGGTCTCCACCAATACCTACAGCTGTAGATTGACCAATACCAGCTTGAGTTAATTGATGTACAGCTTCATAAGTTAATGTACCAGAACGAGATACGATTCCTACATGACCTTTTTTATGAATGTAACCAGGCATGATACCAATTTTACACTCATCTGGAGTGATAACTCCAGGACAGTTAGGGCCAACTAATCTAGTCTTTTTGCCTTCCATATACTTTTTAACTTTTACCATATCAAGTACTGGAATACCTTCTGTAATACAAATAGCGATATCTAATTCAGCATCAACAGCTTCCATGATTGCATCAGCAGCAAATGCAGGTGGTACGTAAATTACAGATGCATTAGCACCAGTAGCTTCAACTGCATCTTCAACTGTATTGAATACAGGAACGCCAGCAATGTCAGTTCCACCTTTACCAGGAGTTACACCACCAACGATTTTAGTACCATACTCTAACATTTGAGTAGTATGGAATAAGCCTTGTGAACCAGTAATACCTTGTACAATGACTTTTGTATCTTTATTAATAAATACGCTCATTTTTATCCTCCCTTTCTTAGCCTACAAGTGCAACGATTTTTTCAGCGCCATCAGCCATTGAATCTGCTGCAACAATGTTTAAGCCTGACTCATTAAGAATCTTCTTACCTAATTCAACATTCGTTCCTTCTAAACGAACAACTAATGGTAAGTGTAAACCAACTTGTTTAGTTGCTTCGATAACACCTTCAGCAATAACATCACACTTCATGATGCCACCGAAGATATTAACGAAAATACCTTTAACATTTTGGTCAGAAAGGATGATTTTAAACGCTTCTGTTACTTTCTCAGCAGTAGCACCGCCCCCTACATCTAGGAAGTTAGCCGGATCTCCACCGTAGTGTTTAATGATATCCATTGTAGCCATTGCTAGACCTGCACCATTAACCATACAACCAATATTTCCGTATAAAGAAATATAGTTTAAGTCAAACTTAGAAGCTTCGATTTCTTTTGGATCTTCTTCTTCTAAATCACGGTAAGCTAAAATATCTGCATGACGATATAAAGCATTTGAGTCAAAGTTTAACTTTGCATCTAATGCCATTACTTCACCATCACCAGTAACTACTAGTGGGTTAATTTCAGCGATTGAGCAATCCTTTTCAACAAACGCAGAATACAAGCCCATCATGAACTTAACAGCTTTGTTTACTAAGTTGCTTGGGATGTTGATATTGAACGCAATACGACGAGCTTGGAAGCCTTGTAGACCTACTGCTGGATCAATATACTCTTTAAAGATTTTTTCAGGTGTTTTTTCAGCTACTTCTTCAATTTCAGTTCCACCTTCTTCAGAAGCCATTAATACAACTTGTGAAGTAGCGCGGTCTAAAACTAAACCTACATAATATTCTTTTTTAATATCGCAGCCTTCTTCGATAAGTAAGCGCTTAACTTCCTTACCTTCTGGTCCAGTTTGATGAGTAACTAATACTTTACCTAGAATTTCACTAGCATATGTATTTACTTCATCTAAATTTTTCGCTACTTTTACGCCACCCGCTTTACCGCGGCCACCAGCGTGAATTTGAGCTTTTACTACGCATACAGCTGTACCTAATTCTTTAGCTGCTTCTACTGCTTCTTCAACTGTGAATGCAACTTTACCGTTTGGTACTTTTACGCCATAGCTTCGTAGGATTTCTTTCCCTTGATACTCATGGATATTCATGATCCATCCTCCCCTTTTAGAACAAGACAAATTAAAACACATCCCTATTGTATCTCTAACAGAATATACTGTAAATACTTTAGTAGAAAAGAATTTAATATTCTATGTTTTTATAAAGAAAACCCTTTCAGATACAATAGTCAATGTAGTTTATCATATTACAATATTATTTTTCCATTAATTCATCCTATAGATTTAGATAACAATAAAAAAAATAGATCAACGACCGTTATTATTATTTAAAAGTCGTTAATCTATTTTATTTTGGTTCTTTTTTAGTAAATTGATGTAAATTACCCGCTAATTTTTTTATCGATTATACCTTTTCTTTTATTGGTGCAAAGGATTTTCGATGTTCGTTAATAATTCCATACATCTCGATTGCTTGTAGATGTTCTTTTGTACCATATCCCATATGCTTTTCAAATCCGAAGTTTGGATGCTTTAAACTTAATTCGCACATTAAGTTATCTCTTGTTTCTTTTGCTAGTACTGAAGCGGCTGCTATACTAATACTAGTTGCATCACCTTTTATTATTGATGTTTGAGAAATATCCATTTGTAATTTCATGGCATCTATTAATAAATGTTCAGGTGAAGATTTTAGTTGTTCAATCGCACGTCTCATTGCTAATTTTGTTGCTTCATAAATATTAATTTCATCTATCTCAGCTGAACTGGCCATTCCAATTCCATATGAAATTGCTTCTTCTTTAATACGCTTAACAAAATACTGTCGTTTCTCTTTTGACAATTTTTTTGAATCATCTAAGCCAATCAGTTCAGTATTTTCTGCTAAAATTACCGCTGCTGCTACAACAGGACCCGCTAATGGTCCTCTACCAACTTCATCCACACCGGCAATTAATTTTATGTTTTGTTTGTAAAGATTCCTTTCATATTCCATCATCTTAAAGAATTTTTTTTGAGCTAATTCTCTTTTTTCTTGTTCCCTATACCATTTAGTAACTAGCTTTTGCACACCAATTCTCTGATCATTTTCTAATTCTTTTAAGAGTTCACTAGTAGGGTCACTTAATTCACTTAGCATATTTTTTATTTCATCTATTTTCAGAGACATATTTTAGAACTCCTTCTTTACACTTTATCAGTTTGGATCATATTAAATTTCATTAAAAAAGAAGAAAGTACGCTTAATCTTGCGCACTTTCTTCTAATATTTCATCAGTTACTTCAAGCATCGATGGATTCTCAAACGATAATCTTCCTAATTTCCCTGCTCTTAGCTCGCGTAAAAATAAATCAGATGTTTTATCATAATCTATAATCCCGCCTGACATAAGTAATCCACGTTTCTTTCCAATATGATCAAAAACATCTACTACTTCTTCAGAATATAACACTTCATCGTTCATGTCATAGCGATCTTTTAATACATTTGGATAAAACTCTCTTAAATATTTAATCGCATAGATCATTACTTCCTGTAGGTTAATGATACTATCTTTTATTGCGCCAGTAGTTGCTAAACGTAGACCTACTAGTTGATCTTCAAATTTTGGCCACAAAATACCTGGGGTATCGAGCAGTTCAATTTCTTTGCCTACTTTTATCCATTGCTGTGCCTGCGTTACGCCTGGACGATCACCAGTTTTAGCAATATTCTTACGTGCTAGTTTATTGATTAAAGTCGATTTACCTACATTCGGAATTCCAACAATTAATGCTCGAATTGCACGTGGTTTTATCCCTTTAGATCTCATTTTATCAAATTTCTCTTTTACTAAAATTTCACAAGAAGAAATAATAGCTTTTAAGCCTTGTCCAGAAGCTGCATCAATCGCAATTGCCATTACGCCTTGTTTTTCATAATGCGCTAACCATTGCTGCGTAATTCTTGGATCTGCTAAATCCGCTTTATTCAATAAAAGTAATCTTGGTTTATTTGAAATAATTTCATCGATCATTGGATTTCTAGAAGCTGCTGGTACTCTAGCATCAGCTAGTTCAATTACAACATCAATTAATGAAAGTTTTTCAGTAACTTGCCTTCTAGCTTTTGCCATATGACCTGGAAACCATTGAATCGTCATGTTGCCACCTTCTTATACATTAAATAATCATGTTTATTTTGGCCTTTATTTAGCCATTTCAACCTCTGATAACGGCCAGAATACAAAACTTGCTCGACCTAAAATTTCTTTTTGGCTAACTGTCCCGATAATACGACTATCTTTACTTAATCGACGATTATCACCTAAAACGAATACTTGTCCTTTAGGTACAGTTTTTCTACCAGTAATCTCTTCTAACTTAAAGTCTTCTGTTAGAGGACCATCTGTTGTTTCTTTTTTATATTCGTTCAAATATGGTTCTTTATATGGTTTGCCATTGACATATAAGACATCTTTTCTATACTCTACAGTGTCACCTGGTAAGCCAATAACTCGTTTAATATAATCTTTTTCCTTTGTAGCATGGAAGACTACAATATCAAAACGTCTTGGTTCATGTAGTTTGTAAACAATCTTATTTACAATCATTCTACTTTGATCCTGTAATGTTGGCATCATTGAGATCCCATCAACCAAAACCGGTGTAAAAAGGAATGTTCGAATACCAAGTGCAAGTACAAGCGCAATAAAAATTGTTTTAACTAATTCCCAAATTCCACCACTATTGCTTTCTTTCAACCTAATCCCTCCAATTATAACCATACGTTTTGCAGTATTAACCAGTTTGAGCTAATAAGTTTATTTATGTATTCTATTTTACTTTTTATTATATCTATAATCTACAAATATTGGAAAAAAAGGAGCTTGTTTTATACAAGCTCCTTTCAAAAGACTATCGAAGTTCTTTAATTCTTGCTTTTTTACCAGTAAGTGCACGTAGGTAGTAAAGTTTAGCACGACGTACTTTACCGCGACGAACAACGTCTAATTTAGCAATTTTTGGAGTGTGGATTGGGAACGTACGTTCAACACCAACACCGTAAGAAATTTTACGAACTGTGAAAGTTTCGCTAATACCGCCACCACGACGTTTAATAACTACACCTTCGAATAATTGGATACGCTCACGAGTACCCTCAACAACTTTAACGTGAACCTTTACAGTATCACCAGGACGGAATGACGGTAAGTCAGTTCTAAGTTGTTCTTTTGTAATTTCGTTGATTAAATTTTGCATAATTTATGCTCTCCTTTTCCAACCGATGCTCTTACAAGATTTAGTGACTCGCAGCGGAACACCGAGAATAAAGGCTTAAGTATTTACTTGAAGCCACAAGTTATATTAACATATTCTATTAATGCACGCAACTAGTTTTCTTTTTTTAATTCTTCTTTTACTTGATCCATCCATTTCGTCTCTTTTTCAGATAATGAATAGTTTTCAAGTAGGTCTGGACGACGCGTTATCGTACGTTTAAAAGATTGTTTTGTTCGCCATTCTTCTATTAAAGCGTGATTTCCAGATAATAATACATCAGGTACTTTATGGCCTCTAAATTCGGCAGGTCTCGTATAATGTGGATGCTCTAATAAACCTGTACTAAACGAATCTTCAATTTTTGATGTCGTGTTTCCAAGTACACCAGGCAATAAACGAACAACACTATCAGCAATTACCATAGCACCAAGTTCTCCACCAGTTAAGACGTAATCGCCAATAGAAATTTCATCTGTCACTACGTGTTCACGAATTCGCTCATCATATCCTTCATAATGTCCACAAATAAAGATCAGGTGCTCCTCTTTTGAAAGTTCTTCCGCTTTACGTTGATTAAAACGCTCACCTTGAGGGCATAGAAGGACGACTCTTGGCTTATTTTCACTTTTTGATACTAATTCATCTACAGCATCAAAAATCGGCTGAGGAGCCAGTACCATTCCAGCTCCACCACCGTATGGATAATCATCAACATTTGAGTGTTTATTAGTTGAGAAATCTCTAAAATTCACACAACGAAAATGGACAGCTTCTTTTTCTTGTGCTTTTTTTAAAATCGAAGAACCTAATACACCTTCAAACATTTCAGGGAATAATGTTAAAAAGTCAATTTTCATCACAATAGACCTTCCATTAATTCGATTTTAACTTTTTTATTCTCTACATCTATTTCCTTCACAATTTGCTCAATATAAGGAATAAGCGCATCTTTTTCGCCTTTTCTTTGAACAACCCAAACATCATTCGCACCAGGAGATAAAATTTCTTTTATTTTTCCGATTTCCTCTCCATCTATTGTTTCAACTACACATCCGATAATTTCATGATAATAGTACTCATTTTTATCTAGTTTATGTAATTGATCATCAGTAATCTTTAATATTCCATTTTTAAGTGGCTCTACAGAGTTTAATGACTCATACCCTTCAAATGTAAGTAAATCAAAATTTTTATGTACACGATGACTAGTTACGATTAATTCAATCGGTGTAGTTTCTTTTTCTTTAAATAAATATAGTTTATTTCCTTTTTTGTAACGTTTTTCAGGAAAATCAGTTCTTGAAATAACACGAACCTCTCCACGTACCCCATGAGTATTTACAATTTTTCCGACATTTAAATAGTTTTCCATTCGATTACCTCTATATTTAAAATTTCATAAGTTTATCGTTAGTTTTACCATTGTAAGTTGTAGATATGTCTACGAATGTTGAAAACGGTCCTTAGCTATAGCCAAGGACCGTCTTACATTACTGAATATCTAAGTGAATACGTTTTGCGTGTTCATTACTTGCTGCATAAACAACCGTACGAATCGCTTTAGCAATTTTACCATGTTTGCCAATCACTCTACCAGCATCTTCAGGATTTACCTGTAAATGAAAGAATAAATTGTTCTCATCTTCTTTTACTTGAAGTGAAATATCCTCTGGATGATCTACAAGACTTGAAACAATTGCATTAATGAGTGTATTCATCTTTTTTTCCATCATTACTTGCCGTTGCGAGCGTTGTGGAATTTCTCTAAGATACCAGCTTTAGAGAATAAGTTACGAACTGTATCAGATGGTTTAGCACCTGTTCCTAACCATTTTAATGCTGCTTCTTCGTTAATTTTGATTTCAGCTGGTTGAGCAACTGGATTGTAAGTTCCAATTTCCTCAATGAAACGTCCATCACGAGGAGAACGAGCGTCTGCTACTACTACACGGTAAAAAGGAGATTTTTTAGCTCCCATACGTTTTAAACGAATTTTAACTGCCATTTTTAAAGCACCTCCGAAAATATTTCAACGATTTATATATTATCAAAAACCAATACTGTTTGTAAAGTAAAATTTCTTAACAGCATAATTTTTTATAAAATGATGTTTAAATGTTGGAAAATTATACAAAAAGATTAGAATAAGCCCGGAAACTTAAAGCCTTTCTTCTTCCCTTTTTGCATACCACCCATCATTTTCATCATTTTTTTCATTTCTTCAAACTGTTTTAATAAACGGTTTATTTCTTGAACAGGACGACCAGAACCTTTTGCTATTCGCTTTCTGCGACTAGAGTTGATAATATCTGGTGTAAGCTTTTCCTGCTTTGTCATTGATTGAATAATTGCCTCTACATGAGCGATTTGTTTATCGTCAATTTGCAAATCATTTAATCCTTTTATTTTGTTTGCACCTGGCATCATTTTTAAAATATCACCAAGTGGTCCCATTTTTTTAACTTGAGATAGTTGATCTAAGAAATCATCTAAAGTAAATGATGCATTTCTTAATTTTTGTTCCATCTCTTTTGCTTTTTCTTGGTCTACGTTTTCTTGTGCCTTTTCAATTAAAGTAAGCACATCACCCATACCTAGAATACGTGACGCCATTCGTTCAGGATGGAACGGCTCAATTGCATCTAGTTTTTCACCAAGTCCAACAAATTTAATTGGAGTATTTGTAACTGAACGAATTGATAAAGCTGCACCACCACGAGTGTCGCCGTCAAGCTTCGTCAGAACGACTCCAGTTAAACCTAATTGATCATTAAAGCTTTGTGCCACATTGACTGCATCTTGTCCTGTCATTGCATCAACAACTAGGAAGATTTCTTCAGGTTTTGAAAGTTCTTTTATTTGTGAAAGTTCTTCCATTAACCCTTCGTCAATATGTAGACGACCTGCTGTATCGATTAGGACATAATCAAGATGTTCATCCTTTGCATGTTGAATCGCTTGTTTCGCAATTTCAACTGGACTTACTTGATCTCCTAATGAAAACACTGGCATATCTAATTGTTTACCTAATGTTTGAAGCTGTTTAATCGCCGCAGGACGATAAATATCTGCTGCAACTAAAAGCGGCTTACGGTTATACTTTTTTCGAAGTAAATTTGCTAATTTACCAGTCGTTGTTGTTTTACCAGCACCTTGTAAACCAACCATCATAATAATAGTCGGCGGGCGATTTGCAACAGCAATTTTGCTTTGTTCTCCACCCATTAATGCTGTTAGTTCTTCTTGAACTACTTTTACAACATGTTGACCTGGCGTTAAGCTTTGTAATACCTCTTGTCCAACAGCTCGTTCAGAAACACGTTTCACAAAATCTTTAACAACTTTAAAGTTAACATCCGCCTCAAGTAAAGCAAGACGTACTTCTCTCATCATTTCCTTGACATCAGATTCAGATACTTTACCTTTGCCTCGAACCTTTTGTAATGTCTTTTGAAGTCGGTCGGCTAATCCTTCAAATGCCATAAAACCGTCCTCCTTATTATTCTAATTTCTCTAACGCATCGATTAATCGAAGAAACTTGTCATCTACCACTTTACCTTTTTCGGCAAAAGTTTTCAATTGATTTAAAAGTTCATTTCGTTGTTGAAATTTATTTAGAAGTAATAATTTCTTTTCATACTCTTCTAACATTGCTTCAGTACGCTTTATATTATCATAAACCGCCTGTCTACTAATGTTAAACTCTTCCGCAATCTCACCTAAAGAATAGTCATCCAAATAATATAATGACATATAACTTTGTTGTTTAGGAGTTAAAAGAGATTGATAAAAATCATATAGATAATTGATTCTCATCGTCTTATCTAACATCGTATGATCTGCCAAAACTATCACTCCTTTGTTAAGTGAATTGCCTTTACATATGCTAGTTTACCTAATAGATAAATATCTGTCAAGTTTTTTACTTGACGAAGTGTGCAATTTGAAAGAAAAACAAGAATTATACTTAAGGATAAGATTATTAATCCATGTAATTCCTGCTTTTCTTGCTTTTCTTAAGACTCTTTATTAATCAAATCCCCAAATAGCCCATATACAAATTGTTCAGCTTGGAATGGCTGTAGGTCATCCATTTTTTCGCCAAGGCCTACGAATTTCACTGGTACTTTCAGTTCATTTCGAATGGCTAATACGATTCCACCTTTAGCAGTTCCATCTAGTTTCGTTAAGACGATACCTGTTACATTTGTTGCCTCTTTGAATGTTTTAGCTTGAACAAGTCCATTTTGACCTGTTGTTGCATCAATTACTAGTAGGACCTCGTGTGGCGCACCAGGAACTTCTCTTGAAATGACATTACGTACCTTTTCAAGTTCCTTCATTAAATTAACTTTATTTTGCAGACGACCAGCTGTGTCACAGAGTAATACGTCTACTTTACGTGCTTTTGCAGCTTGAACTGCATCAAACATTACTGCAGCTGGGTCAGATCCTTCACCTTGTTTGATTGTGTCTACTCCAACACGCTCTCCCCAAACTTCTAATTGATCAATAGCTCCCGCTCTAAATGTATCACCAGCTGCAAGTAATACTTTTTTGCCATCTGTTTTTAGTTTATGAGCAATTTTACCAATTGAAGTCGTTTTTCCAACTCCGTTAACCCCAACGAATAAAATAACTGTTAAACCATCTGGATTTAAATTTAACTCAAATGAATCATCTGTTAAATCATCACCTTTATACAGTTCAACTAATTTTTCAGAAATAACTTCTTGTACACCTTTTGGGTCTTGAATATTTTTACGTTTTACTTCAAATTTCAACTCTTCTACTAGTTCCATTACAGTATTTACGCCAACATCAGCCATGATTAAAATCTCTTCAAGCTCTTCAAAAAAATCTTCATCTACTTTACGGTATCTAGCAAATAAATCGTTTAACCCTTCAGTAAGGTTATTTCTAGATTTCTCTAATCCAGTTTTAAATTTTTGAGTCACCGACTCCGTTTGCTTTGAGATTGTTTCTTTTAATTTCTTAAAAAAGCTCATACTTTCAATCCTTTCTAATTACCATTCGATAATAATGCTTCACCTTCATCCAAGCGGACAGATACTAATGTTGAAACTCCATATTCTTGCATTGTAACTCCATACAATACATCACATTCTTCCATCGTTCCTTTACGGTGAGTAATAACGATAAATTGAGTATGTTCACTAAAATGTTTTAGGAACTTTGCAAATCGAGCTACATTGGCTTCATCTAAAGCAGCTTCTACTTCATCTAGTACACAGAACGGTACTGGACGCACTTGTAAAATCGCAAATAATAATGCGATTGCAGTAAGGGCTCGTTCTCCTCCTGATAATAAACCTAAATTTTGAAGCTTTTTACCTGGTGGTTGTGCAACAATATCGACACCTGTTACTAATAAGTTTTCTTCATCCGTTAGAACTAAATCAGCACGACCGCCACCAAATAGCTGTGTAAACACGACTTGGAATTTTTCACGAATTGCACTAAAACTTGATTCGAATCGTTTTGTCATTTCTTCATCCATTTCACTAATTACATTGTAAAGTGTGATTTTTGCTTCATTCAAATCAGTTCTTTGTTCTTGAAGGAAATCATGACGTTCAGATACTCGTTCATATTCATCAATTGCACCAATATTTACGGTACCTAGTTCTTCGATCGAACGTTTTAATAGTTTAACTCGTTTACTTGCTTCATCAACTGTCATTTCGAGTGTATATTTCATTTTTGCCGCTTCGTAAGTAGTCATATACTTCACATTCAGTTGTTCTAATCGATTTTCAAGCTCAACATCAAGTCGATTACTATTTACTTCTTGCTGCTTTAGTAGATCAGAAAGTGACTTATATTGACGTTGTTTTTCACGTAACGATTGTGCATTATCTTCTAATTCTGTTTGATAAGCAATTCGTTGTTCTCGACGTTTAGAAATAATTTCAGTCGTTTTTGAAAATTCAATTCGAGTATCAGAAATGATTTTTTCTAGCTCTTCCTTACCATTTTCATTCGTCATTAGCTCACTTGATAGGAAAATTATCTTTTCTTTTGTTTCCTCGAGAATTTGCTTTTGTTTTACAGAATTTTCTTCAAATTGACGAATTCTCTCATTACTATAACTTAATTTTTGCTCTTCTTGTGCTAGAGAAATTTTAAGACTAGTTAGTTTTGATTGTAATTCATCTTTTATTTCCTTTTGATTTAGCTTCCGTTCAGTTAATTCATTGATCATTTGCTCTTTAGAAAGTATTTCATTTTTCACATTAGCATTTAGCGATGTTAACTCCTCGAGACGGTCTTTAACCCTTACTAAATCACTCGCTGAACTTCCCATTTCTAAGTCATAAATTGCTAAAGCATCGTTTATATTTTTTTCTTCAAATTCGATACTTTTTAGTTGTTCCATAATTGAAACAATTAGTTGTTTAATCTTCTGAATTTCATCATTTAATATTACAGCTTCAGTAGATTTTTCGTGATTGGTAGCTTTTAGAACTTGGACCTCTTGTTCAACCGAGTTCGTTCTTTCCTGCATATCATTTAGCTTTACGGAGATTTCTTCTAACTCTCTTTGTCTTCCAATAAGAGAAGCATTTGTTGTTCTGACTGCACCACCAGTCATCGCTCCTCCTGGATTAACTACATCACCTTCGAGCGTAACAAAGCGATAGCGATGTCCAACGAACTTGGCAAGTTCATTTGCACTCTTCAAATCTTGTGCGATTAAAACCGTGCCGAGTAAATTCTGTATTACTTGCTCATATTCACCCGAATAATGAACAAGTGAAGAAGCAACACCGATGAAGGCAGGATTTCTTTTTAATCCTTCAATCACATTAGCAGGAACAAAACGAGCTTTAACAATATTCATTGGTAAAAATGTAGCACGACCTAAGCGTTGCTGTTTTAAAAATTGAATTGCCCTTCTAGCATGTTCATCATTTTGAACAACAATTTGTTGAGTAGCCGCACCTAAGGCAATCTCTATCGCAATTTCATATTGTTTGTTTGTTGTAATCAGTTCAGCAATTGCCCCTTTAATACCTTCTAATCTCGTGCCTCTTGCTTTCAAAATTTCTTTAACACCTTGATTAAATCCAGCAAAATCCTCTTGAAGCTCTTCAAGTGTTTCTTTACGTGACTTTGTTTGTTGAATAAACTGATAAGCTTTATATAATAATTCTTCCTTTTCTTTTAATTCGGTTGAATTTTCTTCTAGCTGTTTATTCAGAGCTTCAAATTTTTCATTTAACTCTCTAAATTTTATATCAGTTTGTTCTTTGTCATTTAGCAAATTAGTTTTTCTGTGTTGTAATTGCTCTCTTTGGCGAATGTATTTCTCATTTTCTAAATCTAATCGACTCGATTTTACAGAGAATTGTTGGCTTTGTTTTTCAAGCATTGCTTGTTCATTTCTAATTGAAGCTTGATTATTTAAAAGCTCAATATAATCGGATTTTATTAATTCAATTTGCTCTTCAATATCGCCCTCATAAGAGGTAATTTCATTTTGGATCTCAACAATACTTGTTTTCGTTTTATTTACATTTTGACGCGAAAATTTCGCTTGTTCTTTTTCTGCTTCAATCAATTTAGTAATATCGTTTATTTGTTCTGTTACTTCTTCAACTTGTTTTCTTAATTGTTCAGATTGAGTGGAAGTATTCCTTTTCCGTTCCTTCATTAGCTCTTTCTGACCTTCATATTTTTCTAAGTTCTTTGTAACTGATAATAAAACTTGCTGCAATTGATCAATGGATTCATCTAATGCATTTAATTTTTCTTGTAATTCGTGTTGCTTTGATTCTTCGGTTGAAATCTCTGTCGATAACGCAATTTCTAAGTCATTGTTTTGAGCTATTTCTTGTTTTAACTCTTCCCATTTATGATGTAGCGACTCAATTTCGTAAACTAGTAAAGCTGCTTCAACTTTTTCTAACTCATCCCTATGTTCTATGTATTCCTTTGCAATAGATGCTTGCATCCTCAATGGTTCAATTTGGGAACTTAATTCAAATAAAATATCGTCTACTCGATTTAAGTTTTCTTGCGTTTCAAATAATTTTGCTTCAGCTTTTTTCTTTCGATTTTTATATTTTAATACTCCAGCAGCTTCTTCAAAAATGCCTCTTCGTTCTTCTGGCTTACTACTTAATATTTCCTCAACCTTTCCTTGTGAAATAATAGAGAATGCCTCTCTTCCAAGTCCAGAATCCATAAATAAATCAACTATATCTTTTAATCTACAAGCTTGTTTATTAATATAAAAATCACTATCTCCTGAACGGTAAACACGTCTAGTAACACTTACTTCACTATATTCAAGTGGTAATTGCTGATCTTCATTATCTAATGTCAGCGTAACTTCTGCATAATTTAAAGGTTTTCTTCCATCACTACCAGCAAAAATAATATCCTCCATTTTTGCTCCTCGTAATGATTTTACAGATTGTTCACCTAATACCCATCTAATAGCATCCGTAATATTACTTTTTCCACTTCCATTAGGTCCTACAACTGCTGTAACACCTTTTACAAAATCTATCGTAACTCGCTGAGCGAATGATTTAAATCCAATTATATCTAGTCGTTTGAGGAACAACTGAATTCCCCCTTTTTTGATTTAATTATATACACAAAAACTCCCCCATAAAAGGGGGATCAGACTGTCCGACAAACGCTCGCTTTCCTCGTTGCTTCACCTGATTAAGCACGTTTCTCATTACCGTAAAGGTAACTTTAGCTCCTCATCAGTCTTCGCGCCTCGAAAGACAAGCGCTTGCAATTAGTCTAAAAGTTTTATCGTTAATTTAACAAGTTCCTACTAGATTATAAGAAATCTATTTACTTGCTTCTCTCAGTTTTAGTAATGCTTCTTTAGCTGCTTGTTGCTCAGCTTCTTTTTTAGATCGTCCACTACCTATTCCTAATGTGTCTCCATTTAAGAGCACTTTTGAAACAAATTCACGGTTATGAGCTGGTCCTTTTTCTTGAAGGATTTTATACTCGATCGAACCTGTAGAATCTCTTTGAACGAATTCTTGTAATTGACTTTTAAAATCCATCACATGCGAAAAAGCACCATCGTTTATTTTCGGGAATATATGAAGAGATAAAAAGTTAATAACTGTTTGTAGGCCTTGATCCAAGTATAATGAACCGATGAATGCTTCAAAAACATCTGCAAGAAGTGCTGGACGTGTTCGACCACCTGTCATTTCTTCTCCGCGACCAAGTAAAATATATCGACCAAAATCTAATTCATTCGCAAATTTCACAAGTGATGGTTCACAAACAATTGCGGCACGTAATTTTGTTAATTCACCTTCACTCATTGTGTTATATTTTTGAAATAAATATTGTGAAACAGTAAGTTCTAAAACAGCATCCCCCAAATATTCTAATCTCTCATTATCTTCATATGGTTTTTTACGATGCTCATTCACATAGGATGAATGTGTAAACGCTTGAATTAACAAGCCTTCATCATTAAACGTAATATTTATTTGCTTTTGTAATTTTACAAAATTTTCTTTTTCAATATCAGATAGTTTATATTCTCTTACTCTTCTTGAATGCGGCATATTTACCTCCAACTAAAAAGCAGTTTGATATGCTGCTAAACCTACTAGTCAAGAAAATGATGAGAAGTCCCGTATAAAATACGGGACTTTTCTCATTACATGTTGCTCTCTATGTAGTTCACAACATCACCAACTGTGACGATTTTTTCAGCATCTTCGTCAGAAATTTCTAATTCAAACTCATCTTCTAATTGCATTACTAATTCAACAACATCTAATGAGTCTGCATCTAAGTCTTCTTTGAAACGACTTGTAATTTGGATCTCAGATTCTTCAACACCTAAACGGTCAACAATAATCTTTGATACACGCTCTAATACGTCTTGCATTATTATTCACCTCCCCCCAAAGATTGTCTACTTATGCATTATACATAAAATTTAGGCAAACGCCAAACTAAATCATTACAAGTCCACCATCAACATTGATTGTTTGTCCTGTAATGTATCTACTAGCATCCATTGCTAAGAATACTACTGCATTAGCGATATCTTCTGGTTGCCCAAAAGATTGCAATGGAATATTAGATAACATTTGTGTTCTAACTTGCTCATTTAATTCATTAGTCATATCGGTTTCGATAAAACCAGGCGCTATTGCATTAACTGTAATATTTCTAGAAGCTAATTCTTTTGCAGCTGTTTTTGTTAAACCTAATACACCAGCTTTTGCTGCAACATAGTTCATTTGTCCTGGGTTACCAATCTGTCCTACAACTGAACTAATATTAATGATACGACCATTACGTTGACGAGACATAAACTTAGCTGCTGCTTTAATACAATTGAATACACCTTTTAAGTTTGTATCAATTACATCATCCCAATCAGCATCTTTCATACGTAATAAAAGACCATCTCTTGTAATACCTGCGTTGTTTACTAGTATATCAATACTTCCGAATTCATCAACAGTATTTTTTACTAATGCTTGGACTTCTTCACTATTTGATACATTTGCTTTATAAGCAATCGCTTTAACACCAAGAGCTGTAATTTCTTCAACAACTTTAAGCGCAGCAGCTTCGTTCCCAGAATAGTTAACAACTACATTCGCACCATTTTTTGCTAAAGATAATGCGATTGCTCTTCCAATACCTCTAGAACCACCTGTTACTAATGCAACTTTTCCATTTAGCATGATTTTATTTCCTCCAAAAATTGGTTTAATGTTTCAACATCATAAACATTTACTAATTTTGATGATGGAGAGATTGCTTTTACTAATCCAGTTAAAACTTTTCCAGGGCCAATCTCAACAAATGTATCAACACCAAGTTCAACTAATTCTTGAATAGATTGGTTCCATTTTACTGGAGAGTACAATTGATTAACTAATAATTCCTTAATTTCATTAGCATCTGTAACTACTTTAGCAGTAACATTTGAAATTAATGGCGTAACACAATCATTAACATTTATTTTACTAAGCTCATTTTGGAATTCTTCGCTTGCAGGTTTCATTAATGAAGAGTGGAAAGGACCACTTACTTTTAAAGGTAATACTCGTTTTGCTCCAGCTTCTTTTAGCAAACCAGAAGCGATTTGAACGCCTTCTGCATCACCTGTTATGACTACTTGTGTAGGCGAATTATAATTTGCAATCCCTACAGAATGACCATTTTTATTTACTTCAGAAATAACTTCTTCAATTTTTTCTGGAGCTAAAAATAATACAGCTGCCATTGCGCCTTGACCTACTGGTACAGCTTTCTCCATTAATTGTCCACGTTTATGTACTAATTTAACACCGTCTTCAAATGAAATCGCATCTGCTGCAACTAATGCCGTAAACTCACCTAAACTATGACCAGCCACAAAGTCTGGCTTAATTCCAGCTTCCTTAATCTTCTTAAGCATAGCAATAGAAGTTGTA
This sequence comes from Bacillus sp. AFS041924, assembly GCF_002577195.1. Classification (GTDB taxonomy): domain Bacteria; phylum Bacillota; class Bacilli; order Bacillales; family Bacillaceae_G; genus Gottfriedia. The sequence continues at coordinate 63,325 of NZ_NULG01000019.1, read as the reverse complement.
AGGATTGCAGGTTGTGCATGATAGGTAGCAGTTAACTCTTCGTCGGTTCCATTAAAAATAATCTCTGAGAGATTAAAACCAATTTGTTCGTTAGCAGTTTCAAAAATAGATCCACACTCGTTATAGCTTTCAGCTAAATCTTTACCCATTCCAACTTTTTGTGATCCTTGTCCAGGAAAAATAAACGCCACTTTACCCATTGGAGTGACCCCCCTTATGCTTTTGATTCGATTTTCTCCATGTGATCACTTACTAGTTTTACAACATTATGTTCAACCATCGTTTGAGTTTGCTTTATTGCACTATAAATCCCCTGTGCATCAGAACTTCCATGAGCCTTAATAACAGGTGATTTTAATCCAAATAACGCCGCTCCACCATACTCAGAGTAATCCATTTTCTTTTTTACACCTTTTAAGTTTGGTTTTAATACAGCTGCTGCAAGCTTCGACGTGAAATTAGTAAGCATCGCATCTTTAATTAATGAAAACATTGCAAGTGCAGTACCTTCAATAGCCTTTAAAGCTACATTTCCAGTATAACCATCTGTAACAACTACATCTGCAACAGAGTTCATTAAGTCTCTTGCTTCTACATTTCCAATAAAGTTTAAATTACTTTCTTTCAGTAACTGAAATGTTTGTTTGGCAAGTTCATTTCCTTTTTTATCTTCAGTACCGACATTTAATAAACCAACAGTCGGATTATGTATTCCTCTTACTTTTTCAGCGTAGACAGATCCCATTATCGCATATTGAAGTAAGTGATTTGCTTTTGCATCTACATTAGCACCTACATCAAGGAAAACAAAGCCTTTTCCGTCTAAAGTAGGCATAGTAGGCGAAAGTGCAGGTCGTTCTACGCCTTCCATTCGACCAACAATTAAAAGACCTGCTGTCATTAATGCCCCAGTATTTCCAGCTGAAATACATGCATCAGCATTGCCTTCTTTTACTTGATTTGCCATTAGCACCATCGAAGCATTTTTCTTTCTTCTAACAGCTCGAACTGGCTCTTCAGTTCCTTCAATCACTTCATCTGTATGGATTATCGTTATATTTTTATCATTCGTTAAGAATGGTTTAATTTTTGATTCATCACCAATTAAAGTAATATGTATATCATTTAATTTTTCAACTGCAAGCATCGCACCTTCAACGATTGCTTTTGGGGCATGATCTCCACCCATTGCATCGATCGCTAATTTCATCTTGTTCACTTCCTATTCTTCAATACTTCGGTGGTACATTTCAAATAAGCCATGGAATACATGCTCTTTTTCAACATAGCCATTGATATCAACTGTTGTACGCCTCGGATCTCCTTTTTGCGGTAAAACTTTCGCCTTTGCAATTACTCGGTCATTTGTCCTTACAGGTTTAATAAAAACAAAATTTGATTTAGCTGTAAGAGCTAAATCATCATGAATAACAGCTACTGCTAATGAATTAGCCTGGGCAAATAAGTGATGACCTCGAGCTATTCCATTTCTACTAAAAGTATGCTCTTCCTTTACGTCAAATATAGAAATGGCACTTTTGTTTAAATGAATATCAATAACTTCACCGATTATCTCATCTACTGGTAGTGATTTTACATCTTCTAATTGCTGAGTGGCAACATTTTTGATGCGTTCCCTTAACTCAGGAATCGATAACTCAAGACGATCAAGCCGAATAGTTTGTATGCTCACAGATAATTGATTAGCTAAATCTTCATCTGTAATAAATGGATTTTCTTTAATAATTTTTTTTAATAATTCCTGACGATCTTTTTTATTTCTTCTCATATTACATACCTCTACTACTAATTTGTGACCAGGTATTAAATACAGTTTATATTAAAAATCCATGTATTACAATAGTTTTTTGACAAACTTTTAATACCTAGTACTAATCTAATTTTTCTGAATTAAATATTCCCGTTCTTTCTAAATACACTCTTAACCCTTGATATTCATTAGCTTTCCAAAAAACATCTGAATTAACTAGTAATGTTGCATCATTTCGTGCAACCTCTAACGCACGATAGTCATGAACCATATCTGCCATTTTAAACTCTGGCACACCACTTTGTTGTTTACCAAAGAAATCTCCAGGACCTCTAAGCTCCAAATCTTTTTCACTTAACTCAAAACCATCATTTGTTTCTGTCATGATTGTTAGTCTTTCTTTTCCTACTTCACTTTTTGGATCTCCGACTAAAATACAATACGATTGTTCGGAACCTCGTCCTACTCGACCTCTTAACTGATGTAATTGTGAAAGTCCAAATCGATCAGCATCATAAATAACCATCACAGTAGCATTAGGTACATTTACGCCTACCTCTACAACAGTAGTTGAAACTAATATTTGTACTTCATTAGCGGCAAATGCCTTCATCACATCATCCTTCTCAGTAGATGAAAGCTTACCATGCATTAATCCTACGTTAGCCTTATTTTTATAATGAAATGATAGTACACTATGTAAATCTAACGCATTCTGAAGGTCTAATTTTTCCGACTCCTCAATCAATGGACAGATCAGATATGCTTGTCGTCCATTTTTAATTTCTTTGCCGATAAAGTCTAAAACGCGATCAAACATTTCTTGTTTAACCCAATAAGTTTCTATTTTTTTACGACCAGCTGGATATTCATCAATAATCGAAACATCCATTTCACCAAATGCTGTAATTGCCAAGGTTCTTGGGATTGGTGTCGCTGTCATAAAAAGAACATCTGGGAAATATCCCTTTTCTCTTAACACTCTTCGCTGACCAACACCAAATCTATGTTGTTCATCTGTTATAACAATGCCTAATTTGTTAAATTGAACCTCGTCTTGAATAAGGGCATGAGTACCAACTAATATATGTACCTCCCCATTTTTTAACCTTTCAAGAATCTCACGACGCTTTTTACCTTTTACAGAACTAGTAAGCAGTTCAACATTAACATCTGTATGTTGAAACATTTTTGCTAAAGATTCAAAGTGTTGTTCAGCTAAAATTTCTGTAGGAACCATTAATGCACCTTGATAACTATCAAGTGTACACGCATACAATGCAATGGTAGCGACAACGGTTTTACCCGAACCAACATCACCTTGTAATAAACGATTCATTCGATAAGGACTTTGTAAATCTGTGAATATTTCTTGTACAACTCTATTTTGAGCTGATGTCAGAGGAAATGGTAAGGATTGGATTAGTTGTTGGATTTTATCATTGTATAATATTTTAGGGATACCTTTAGAATGATTACGCTGAATTTTTCGAAGTGCTTGCATTTTTAGTTGAAAAAGAAAAAACTCTTCATAAACAAAGCTTCTTCTAGCTTGTTTTAGACTATTCGCATCAATTGGATGGTGCAGTAGTCTCAATGTTTCTGAACGATTTAATAACTTATATTTTTGAATTAGTTCTTTTGGTACTAAATCGTTTATTAAATGTCCAAATTTTTTAAAAGACTGTTCAACAAATTTTCGCATTGTTTTGACAGACATTTTTCCCTTAATTGAATAAACAGGCTCAATTTCATGGCTGTTTGTACGAGATCCAAATACAAGATCTGATAATGTAATAGTTTGTTTATGTTGATCCCACTTACCAGAAACAGTTACATGCTCATTTAAGTTTAATTTTGTTTTAAAATAAGGTCGATTAAAACAAATAACAGTAATTAAGTATCGATCAACTAATAAACGAAATGTAAGTCGTGATTTATTTTTTCCAAAATATTGAAGAAGAGGAGCGCTATGAACAATCCCTTCGACAGTCACGCGCTCTTCATGTTTCACTTCTGATAAATCCTTATTTCGAAAATCCTCATAACGATACGGTAAATATTCGATTAAGTCATTTATTGTAAAAATACCCATATCATTTAATTGTGTTTCAGTTTCTTCCCCAACACCACTTAATGTAGATACTTTTTGATCAAGTTCAATACTCACTATTTTTTTAGCGAAACACCAAATATTTTTGCTTCCAGCTCACGTCCTGTTGGCGTTGCCGCTAGTCCTCCTTCTGCAGTTTCTCTTAGAGCAGATGGCATTGTTTGTCCAATTCGATACATCGCATCAATTACTTCGTCACATGGGATACGACTTGTAATACCAGCTAAAGCCATATCTGCAGCTACCATTGCGTTAGCAGCACCCATTGCATTTCGTTTAACACATGGAACTTCTACTAATCCTGCAACAGGGTCACATACTAAACCAAGCATATTCTTTAATGTAATTGCAAATGCTTCAGCACTTTGACTTGGAGAACCCCCAGCCATTTCAACGATCGCTGCTGCAGCCATACCACTCGCAGAGCCTACTTCCGCTTGACAACCACCAGCTGCACCTGAAATAGACGCATTATTAGCTACAACAAAACCGAAAGCCCCTGAAGCAAATAAGAATTCAATCATTTGCATTCGAGTAGGATTTAATTTCTCTTTTACAGCAAAAAGTGTTCCAGGAACTACCCCAGCAGATCCAGCCGTAGGAGTTGCACAAATTGTACCCATCGCAGCATTTACTTCATTTGTCGCAACTGCTTTACTCACGGCATCTAAAAGTAAATGACCTGAAAGCGAATTTCCTTTTGCAATATAATTTTGAAGTAATACAGCATCCCCACCAGTTAATCCTGTTGGTGAATGAACACCTGCAAGCCCTCTTTCAACTGCCTTTTCCATAACAACAAGATTTTGCTCCATTTTACCAATTATCTCTTCACGACTTCTCCCAGTAAAAAGCATTTCCTGTTGAATCATTATCTCTGAAATTTTTACATTTTTAGATTCAGCTAATTCAACTAATTCTGCAACATTTTTAAACATTTTTTATCCCCCTCTCCTTAATCAACCATCTTAGTAACGCGAATAATATGTGGTAAAGATTCAACTTCTTTTATTATTTTTTCATCTAAGTCTTGGTCGACCTCAATTGCCATCAAAGCAATCTGTCCTACTTCTTTACGCGACACTTCCATATGGCCAATATTTACAGCATATTTCATTAAAACATTTGTTACACCCGCAATTGAACCATATCGATCATTATGAACAACAAGAATTGCTGGGTAATTACCAGATAGTTTAAGTTCAAATCCATTTAACTCAATGATTTCAATTTTTCCTCCACCGATTGAAATCCCAACTAGCTCAAATGGTTGCTCATCATCAAGTATAGAAATTTTTACTGTATTTGGATGTTCAGTCACAGCATCTTCTTCAATGAAATCAATTGACATCCCTTTTCCTTGCGCAATACTTAATGACTCCGGTATACGCTCATCAAATGTATCGAAGTCTAATAACCCACCGATAAGCGCAACGTCAGTACCATGTCCGCGATAAGTTTTAGCGAATGAACCATATAATGAAATTATAATCTTTTTAGGTTCTTTTCCGTATAGATTTCTTGCTACACGACCTATTTTAGCCGCTCCAGCTGTATGTGAACTTGATGGACCAATCATAATTGGACCAATTATGTCAAAAACACTTTTATATTTCATCACGTTTCCCCCATTTACGTTATTGTAAAAGCGTGTTTAAATTAGTTTTTGTTACGTAATAACAAATCATTTATACAAAAAGTTGGTAGTATGGACAAAACAACGTCCACATTATAGTGTAATACGAAATTCTACATAGTTCTATGATATTTTACAATAGTCTTCAATAATTTAACACAAAAAAGAAGAAGTGAAGGTCACTTCTCCTTAACGAACTTATTCAATTGAAAAAATGTATGAATATAACGGTTGATTTCCGTTATGAACTTCAATTTCTAAATGATCAAAGCTCTCCTCTGCAAATTCAACTAATTTTGCAATTTCTTCATCTGATACATCTTGACCATATAAGATTGTTAAAATTTCAGAATCTTCATCAACCATATCTTGTAATAATTTTTTTGCAGCCTCTAACTGACTTGCATCCGTCGTAACAATTTTACTTTCCAGGATACCCATGAAGTGATTTTTTGTTATTTCTACACCATCAATTTCAGTATCTCTAACTGCATATGTTATTTGACCAGTTTTCACTGTCTTTAAAGCGTCTTGCATGCCTACTTTATTTTCATCTAATGTAGCAGTAGGATTAAATGATAATAAAGCTGTCATACCTTGAGGTACCGTTTTAGACGTCACTACAGCTACATTGCATTCTGCAACAGATGCAGCTTGTTCAGCAGCCATGACAATATTTCCGTTGTTAGGAAGTACAATTACATTTTCAGCGTTGCATTGTTCAATCGCTTTTACTATGTCTTCCGTACTTGGATTCATTGTTTGACCGCCTTCGATTACAACAGATGCCCCAATACTTTCAAATAGTGCCTTAATTCCAGATCCCATAGCTACCGTCACGATACCAAACTCTTGTTTTTCAATTGATTGTACAGACTCATTTTTAGAAGGAGTATTATTTGTAACCTCTTCATGTAGTAAGTTAGTATGTTGTTCTCGCATGTTTTCGGCTTTTAATTTCAGAAAGCTTCCAAATCGTTGACCTAAATTAAATACTTCTCCAGGGTATTCAGCGTGAATATGAACTTTCACAATTTCATCATCAGCAACTACTAACAATGAATCGCCCCATGCACTTAGCTCTTTACGGAAAGTATCAATGTCGAACGGATGTTTTTTTAATTTTTCTTTTTCAAATCGCACCATAAACTCTGTACAGTATCCATAAACAATGTCTTCTGTATTTAACATACTTTGTACATTTCGATGTTCTGCTTCTACAAGTTCCTCAAGTGAAAGTGTCGCTTCAGCACCTTCTAAAGAAATTTCTTCACCTTTTAAAGATGCTAAGAACCCTTCATATACAAGTACTAAACCTTGACCACCACTATCAACTACACCAACTTGCTTTAATACAGGTAGTAAATCTGGTGTACGATTTAATGATGCGTTTGCTTCAACAATTGTTTCCTCAAGAAATGGAATAAACTCTTCTTGTGTTTTTGCAATTACAACTGCTTTTTTAGCGGTTTCTCTTGCAACTGTTAAAATTGTACCTTCTATAGGCTTCATAACAGCTTTATATGCAGTCTCTACACCTGCTTCTAATGCTAAAGCAAAATCAGCTGTTGAAATTGTTTCCTTTGCTTCAATTGATTTAGAAAAACCTCTAAATAATTGAGATAGGATGACACCAGAATTTCCACGCGCGCCCATCAATAAACCCTTTGCAAAGCTTTGACCAACTTTCCCTACATGACTATTCGGTTTTTCTTTTACTTCTTTCGATCCCGAAGTAATTGAAAGATTCATATTTGTTCCCGTATCACCATCTGGTACTGGAAATACATTTAATGAATCTACAAATTTTACATTTTTCGTTAAGTTATTTGCACCTTGAATCACCATATCTGCAAATAATTTACCGTCAATACGTTTTATCGACACAAATTCTCCTCCTTAATGCGTCTTACAGGTTTGCTACTTTCACACCTTGAACAAAAATATTAACTGAGTCAACTGACAAGCCTAATGTTTGATCAAGAGTATACTTCACTTTATTTTGTACGTTATTAGCAACTTCAGAAATCTTCGTACCATAGCTTACGATTATGTACATGTCGATATTAACGTCTTCACCTATTTGGCGTACAATAACACCTTTTGTAAAGTTATCTTTTTTTAGGATTTCAGTAAGACCATCCTTAATTTGTTTCTTAGAAGCCATTCCTACAATACCATAACAATCAATGGCAGCTCCACCAGCAATTGTAGCGATCACATCTGTTCCAATCTCGATTGTTCCATATTGAGTTTTCATTTCTAATGACATAATTTGGTCCCCCTTATTGGATAATCCAAGTATAGTTAGTTATACTACTTACTTATTATTGTATACCTTTTTCCAAAATAATTCTATTGACTCACTTTTATTATTAGCTTTTCAATAATATTAATGGCTAATTATAGAAAATACAATTTTTATTGAATTTCTTGTTCAATAAGACAAAGGTCCCTAATTAATATATTGTCTATCATACAATTCGATGTCAAGGTTTTTTTCTTGAACAACTTACCAATAACTGTTGCATTAAGTAGAGCGGTATGATAAATTATAGTAGTGTTTCTTAATGAAAATAATCATTGAAATGTTATTCCGGTTTTTGTAAGGAGGGAAATAGATGGCTCGTGTTTGTGTAATCACAGGAAGAAAATCTCGTTCTGGTAACAGTCGCTCTCACGCTATGAATGCTTCAAAACGTACTTGGGGTGCTAACCTTCAAAAAGTTCGTATTTTAGTAAACGGTAAACCAAAGCGTGTTTACGTTTCAGCGAGAGCATTAAAATCAGGTAAAATTGAGCGCGTTTAATTTATTAACGTACTAAAAAGCATAGCGATCCGCTATGCTTTTTTACTTTTTTATGATTCCTATTGCTTCTAATCAAAAAACCCTACTACAATTACACGTCTTTTTTAAATGTACTCAGCATGGCGCGAACAAGTCCGCCAAGAAATTTAGGTAATTTAATCGTATAAAATCTCATGCTTTCCCTCCTACAAGCTTTCTAGCATTTTTAAGGAAAAGATTAATCCTATTACATTCTACTTGCGATGAGCGAAAACTATGACATGAAATTGTTAATCTTTGCTCCTTACTACTAATGCTATGCCTTTTGTAAATGAAATAGACCCTTCATCCTCTAGCAGTTCATTACTCACACATAGTGACGATCCAATTTCCAATAAGTGATTTGTAAGCGGGTATTTAAACCCTTTTAACGTTAAATTTTCTACTGATGCACCTAATGAAAAAAATGATACATATTTGAACTGATTCTGCTTGCTAATTAAATGCATACCTTCATCTATGACATATATTTCGTTATATTCATCAACGATTTTAATTGGAATTTCCGAATTCATAAACTTTATTAATAAAGTTATACTTCCAAATTCATGATCTAAACGTTTTCCAGTTACACAATGAATGATTATTTTTTCAGGTTGCTGCTTAATCGCCCATTGAATGGCAAGTTCTAAATCTGTTTCATCTTTTTCAGGAGGGTAAATAAATACATTTGGTACAAGTCTTTTTATATTTTCTAAATTTTCAACGGTTAAAGAATCAAAATCACCGAATATTGCTTCTGGAATTAGCCCTTCTTCAATTAAGTAATGGGCTCCATTATCTACTCCAATTACCATTGAATCCTCGTCATTTTGTGGTAAGTTTGTAATTGTATTCGTTTTTGGCCCTGCACCTACTATATGTATAATCAACTCTTTTGCCACCTTTAAAAAAAATGCAATCGAATCGATTGCATTTTTTGTTTCATATTTAGATTTTTTAATGTAATTTGAAAATAATTATATTATCCTCTAATTTTTGCGATTGCTTCTTTTCTGTCTTCTTTATTATAAACTGCTGAGCCTGCAACTAATACAGTAGCACCTGCTTCTTTACACAGTAAAGCTGTATGTTCGTCTACGCCACCGTCTATTTCGATTTCAACTGATAAATTGCGTTCTTTAATTAAATTAGCAACTTGTTTGATTTTCGGAACAACTGAGTGAATAAACTTCTGTCCTCCAAAACCTGGATTAACAGTCATTAAAAGGACCATATCGATATCATCAATGATCTGTTCAATAGTTGAAACCGGAGTTGCTGGATTAAGAACTACTCCTGCTTTAACACCGTATGATTTAATATTTTGAATCGTACGGTGTAAATGAGTGCATGCTTCAACGTGAACTGTAATAATGTCCGCTCCCGCTTTTGCAAATTGTTCTATGTATTGATCAGGTTTTTCAATCATTAAATGTACATCAAGTGGAAGTTTCGTCACTGGTCTAATCGCTTCAACAATTAGTGGACCAATTGTAATATTTGGTACAAAATGACCATCCATTACGTCGACATGAATATAATCTGCTCCTCCACGTTCTACATCTAAGATTTCTTCTCCAAGTTTAGCAAAATTCGCTGAAAGGATTGATGGTGCAATTTTAACCATGATTAATACCTCGGCTTTCTGTCTCTTATTTCTTCCATGAAAGAGACATAATGATCGTATCTCTTAGGAGAAATTTCCCCACTTTCAACCGCAGCTTTTACAGCGCATTTTGGTTCTTTTAAGTGGATACAACCTCTAAACTTACATTCTTGACTTTTTTCTCGCATTTCTACAAAACAAAACGATAAATCTTCTGCTTCGATTCCAATAAATTCTAACGAACTAAAACCAGGAGTATCTGCAACTAGTCCTTGGCCAATTTTAATTAATTCAACATGTCTAGTTGTATGTTTTCCTCTTCCTAAATGGGAGGAAATAATACCTGTTTTTAAATCTAACTCTGGATTAATCGCATTCAGTAAAGTTGACTTACCAACGCCAGATTGTCCCGCAAATACAGATATTTTATTAGACATATGAGGAAGTACTTTTTCTAATCCTTCCTCAGTTTTTGAAGAAGTTAAACATACTTCATATCCAATTTGGCGATAATAAGAAACATATTCATAAACTAATTTTAATTGCGTTTCTGAACACAAATCGATTTTGGTTATTACAATTAACGGTTTAATTTCATTAAACTCAATTAATACAAGAAACCGGTCTAATAAGATTGGAGAAAAATCAGGCTCTACTGCCGAAAAAACTAATATTGCTTGATCAACATTTGCAATCGGTGGTCTTACTAGTTCATTTTTTCGTTCTTTTATTTCTAGTAGATAACCTTCTCCACTTTTTTCAATATGGTATTCTACCTCGTCACCAACTAAAGGTGTAATTTTCTTATTACGAAAATTACCTCTGCCACGACAAGCAACAACAGCCTCATCAGTTTCGACATAATAGAATCCACTCAACGCTTTTATGATTTTGCCTTCTGGCATATACTCACTCCTACAGCTCTTTAATTCGATGGATAAGGTACATCTCTTTCTGCAATCACTTGACCATCTTTAACAATTTTATAGGAAGCAGTTTGTCCAGGATCAATTGTCACTTCTACTGGAATCGTAGTCGTTTCTGTGATTGATTTTGAAATTGCAGGTTTCTCACCATTATTATTTTTATCCCTAATATATACCTCAATTAGCTGAGGAGTACTAGGATTAGTTGGTGTATATGGTACTTGAACATTGATTGTCACTTTTTTCGTCTTTTCTTTTGGTTTTCCTGATGAAATAACAACATGTAATGTTTCGCCTTCTCTTAACGCCATTGTAGCTGCAGGTGCTTGAGAAATAACATGATTTTCTGGAACTTTATCAGAATCGTCCTTCGTTACATCTAGCTTTAAGTTATTATCTGCAGCATAGTCTTCAACATCTTTTCGAGACAAACCACTTAGGTCGCGCAGAATAATTGTAGACGAACCTTTACTGATCCATACATTTAAGTCTGTTTCTGATGGGACCACTTCAGCACCAACAATTGGAGATTGGTCAGTTATTTCACCTTCAGGCTCATCACTTTCAATGAAATGTGTATTAACAGAACGATAATCGTCTTCTAAACGAGATTTTATTGTGTTATATTTGAAACCTTTTAGGTTTTCCATCTCACTACTTTTTTTACCCTCTGATTTATAAATCGTTATCGAAGAATTTTCTTTAACTGTTTCTCCGATATTAGGAGAAGTTTTCACAACTTTTCCTTCAGCAATTTCATCATCAAAAATTTCTTTAGGATCATCTATTTTTAACCCTTTTGAAGCAAGCAATGTAACGGCACTTTCATATGTCATATTCCTAACATCTGGAATTTCTACGTCCTCAGGTAAAAATAAAGCAGGTATTAATGTGATAGCTAATAAACCACCAATTATAAGAGCAATAAACGTACCAATTATAAATTTTGCGAAGGAATTTTTCTTCTTTCGCTTTAATTTATCTGGTTCTTTTTTGTCAGGCTCTTTCACTTTGTTTACTTTTTTATTTGTTGGTACAACAACAGTATCATCATTTGTTGATACTGGAATATCCTTTATGATCGGAATAACCTTCGTTTCGTCATCGTTTACAGGTATGACAAAAGGTTTTTCATTTAATCGATCACTATCTAAAGCAGTTTGTAAATCTAGTTTCAACTCATCTGCTGTATCATATCGATAAAAGATATCTTTAGCAGTTGCTTTTAAAACGATATTTTCAACGCTTTGTGGTATTTCTGGATTAAATTTTGTAGGTGGTGGAACTTCACTTTGTAAATGCTTTAATGCAATCGCAACTGCACTCTCACCCGAAAATGGTAGTTTTCCAGTTAACAGCTCAAACATAACAATTCCTAAAGAATAGATATCTGATTTTTTATTCGCTACCCCACCTCTTGCTTGTTCAGGTGATAGATAATGAACAGACCCAAGCACTGAATTAGTTTGAGTAATTGTTGCTGCTGTCGAAGCAGTAGCAATACCAAAATCAGTTACTTTTACGTTACCATCTTTATTAATTAATATATTTTGCGGTTTTACATCTCTATGAACGATTTGAAAATGATGTGCATGTGCTAAAGCTGAGGATAATTGTTCCATAATCCTCAAGACTTCTTTCGGTTTAATCGGTGTATGATGTTGGATATACTCTTTTAAAGTCTCACCTTCAACATATTCCATTACAATATACTGTAATCCATCTTCTTCGCCAACGTCATATGAACTGACGATATTTGGATGGGATAGTGAGGTAACAGAATATGCTTCTCGTTGAAATCTTCTTAAGAAATCCGGATCGTTCGAAAAATCAGCTTTTAACATTTTCACTGCAACATCTCGATCCAATATCATATCACGGGCTAAATAAACGTTTGCCATACCGCCAGTACCAATTAATTTTAAGATCTTATACCGGTCGTTTAGGCGTCTACCAATAATCACGCTCACCATCACCCTTTCTCAATATTTCTAGGCTCGTATTTAATAATGGCAAGCGTGATGTTATCTTCTCCACCAAAATCGTTTGCGAGTGAAATTAACTGGTTTCCGAGAATTTCAATTGGTAGATTTTCTTTTAATTTTTCATTAAAAAGTTCATTTGATATTTTATTCGATAAACCATCTGAACATAAAATGATTAAGTCATCTTCTTCCCAAGTTAAAGTTTTAATATCAACATCAACTGTATCTTCTGTACCAAGTGCTCGCGTAATTACATTTTTACGAGGATGAATTTCTGCATCCTCCCTAGAAATTTGACCAAATTTAACGAGTTCAGCGACAAATGTATGATCTTCAGTTATTTGTTTAAATCCTTCATCATTATTCAAATAACTTCGACTATCACCTATATGTGCAATCGTAAAAAACAATGGCGTACAAATTATCGCTTCAAGAGTAGTACCCATCCCTTTGCACTCATCATTTTGTTCCGAGTGAACCAATAAGTTTGTGTTTAATTGTTCTACTATGTTCTTTAGCCATGATTCGGCCTCAATCGGTGTTTCAAAATTACTAGTATTTTTCCATTCTGCTTCGAGGAAATTGATTGCCATCATACTAGCAACTTCACCTGCTAAATGACCGCCCATTCCATCTGCAACTACAGCTAATACGATTCCTAAATCGTTCGTAAATATACCAACGCTATCTTCATTATGTGCACGAACTTTCCCCGTATCAGTTTGAAAAAAAGTTTGCATTGTTTCACCTCGTCTCCTCTTTACGCTCCTTTGCACGCAACTGTCCACAAGCTGCATCTATATCATGACCTTGTTCACGACGAATTGTAACATTAATATTATTATTTTTTAGAACTTTTTCAAATGCAAAAATTTGTTCCTTAGGAGTTCTAACGTAATTTCTTTCAGGTACATAGTTTACTGGAATTAAATTCACATGACATTTAACGCCTTTAAGTAATTTGGAAAGTTCTTCAGCATGCTCAACTTGATCATTTTCACCACCGAACAAACCATATTCAAACGTTACACGTCTACCTGTTTTTTCAACATAGTAACGAACGGCATCCATTAAATCCGGTAATTTATATGCACGATTAATTGGCATTAATTTAGAACGCAACTCACTGTTAGGAGCATGTAATGAAATCGCAAAATTAATTTGAAGTCCTTCATCTGCAAAGTTATAGATTTTCGGAATGATTCCACTCGTTGATACTGTAATATGTCTTGCACCAATGTTAAGACCTTTATCAGAATTAACAATTCTTAAGAAATCCATTAAACCATTATAGTTATCAAATGGTTCACCTATACCCATAACAACGATTGAGCTTACTCTTTCTTCAACTTCATCAATTGCACGTTGTACTTCTAATACTTGAGCAACGATTTCACCAGCTTCAAGATTTCGTTTTAAACCGCCAAGAGTTGATGCACAAAAAGTACATCCAATTCGACAACCTACTTGTGTCGTTACACATACAGAATTGCCATAATTATGTCTCATTAAAACAGTTTCAATCGAATATCCATCATATAATTCAAATAAAAATTTCATTGTACCATCTGAAGAGGTTTGTTTAACTAACGTTTTTAATGTCGTTATGGTAAAATTCTCTTCAAGTAAATCACGTAAATCTTTCGGGATATTTTGCATTTCTCCAAAGCTTTCAACTCGTTGTACATATAGCCAATTATAAATTTGCTTTGCACGGAAAGCCTGTTGCTTTTGCGCCTTTAACCAATCCTCTAAATCACTCACCTTTAACGAGTAAATTGATGGCTTTTGAGCTTTTTGAGTTTTTTCTATTTTGACTGAATTTGTAGTATTTTCTAATTTCAACGTTACACCTTCTTCCTTAATCTTGCAATAAAAAATCCATCCGTTCCAAAATAATGTGGCAGAAGCTGTACATACCCATTTTGAATCGATTTATTTTCATTTAATTTTTCCGGAACATGATCAACTAATGAGTGATCTAATTCATATTCATCATGTTCTTCTAAAAACGCTTCAACAACATCTATATTTTCTTCATGTCCCACTGTACAAGTACTATATACTAATGTTCCACCAGGTTTAACTAGTTTAGATGCTTCGTTTAATATCGAACTTTGAACTCTTTGTAAATTGGACACATCAGCCGCATTCTTTTTTAATAAAATATCTGGCTTACGACGAATTACACCTAATCCAGAACATGGAGCATCGACTAATACTTTATCAAACAATCTACCTTCTAACTCTTCAGGTGCTTTTCTTGCATCTAATGCTTTTGTTTCGATATTATTTAAACCTAATCGATTAGCCTGTTCTTTTATTAGCTTTACTTTATGTTTGTGTAAATCTAATGAAGTAACTGATCCAGTACCGGCTAATAACTCGGCAATATGTGTTGACTTTCCTCCAGGTGCTGCGCACGTATCAAGTATATCGTCACCTTGGCTAACACCAAGTGCTTGCGCAACTAACATCGAACTCTCATCTTGAATAGAAAGAAACCCTTCTTTAAATGCATTCGTATGAGCAACATTCCCTTTTTGAATTTCAATGGCAAATGGTGACAGTTTTCCTTCCTTGGCCTGTACACCCTCATCTTCAAGGATTTTAAGAACTTCTTCTCTTGTTGCTTTCATTGTATTAACCCTTGCAGTTTGAAATGGTGGTAGGATGTTTTCCTCACACATTTTTTTCGTTTCTTCTTCACCAAATTCTTTTACCCATTGTTCAATTAACCAATTTGGATGATTTGTTTCAATTGAAAGTTTTTCGGTAGGATCTTTAACTTCATCGATAGATCTCAAACCATTTCTTTGAATATTTCTTAGAACCCCATTCACTAAAGAAGCGATTCCTTTATGCCCTCGCTTTTTAGCAATATTAACAGCTTCATTTAAAACGGCATGTGGAGGTATACGATCTAAAAAATGCATTTGATACAAAGAAAGCTTGATTAATATATAAACCCATTCTTCTAATTTTTTTTGATTTTTTATGAATGGATCTAAATAAAAGTCTAATAATTTATCTCTTTGGATTGTTCCATAGATTATTTCCGTTAATAATCCTGAATCAGCAGAAGTTAAATCATTCTTTTGAATATAGTTATTTACTAACAAATTACTATACGATTGATTTTTATAAACTGAAAGAAGTGCCTCTAAGGCAATCTCTCGTACATTTTTACTCATCTTATTCTCCTAACTTCATTCCACGTTCAATAAAAGCACCCGCGCCATTAATATATTGCTTAGCTTCCATTCTCTTTTTACCAGCAGGCTGTATATCAGTCAATTTGATTGCAGTTTGATTACCTGTCGCTACTAAAATGCCATCGTTTAAAACCTCAATTATTTCACCTGGTGTTGACGTATGATCCGTATTAGCTTTTTCACCCCACCAAACTTTTAAAACTTCTCCGTTTAATGTAGTATAAGCTACTGGCCAAGGGTGTAAACCTCTTATGTGATTATAAATCTCTTCACCAGTTTTTGACCAATTTATTCGTTCTTCTTCACGCTTAATATTTTTGGCAAAGCTTACCTTACTTTCATCTTGTTTCTCTGCTGTAAGCTCACCTTTTAATAATGATGGAATTGTTTCCGAAAGCAAGTTCGCACCCGCAATACTTAATTTGTCATGAAGTGTTCCAACATGATCTTTTTCCT
Source organism: Bacillus sp. AFS041924 (assembly GCF_002577195.1). Classification (GTDB taxonomy): domain Bacteria; phylum Bacillota; class Bacilli; order Bacillales; family Bacillaceae_G; genus Gottfriedia. The sequence goes on along the minus strand of NZ_NULG01000019.1, from coordinate 46,786 downwards.
CAATTGGTACAACGACTCTCGATAACATATCACCAGCATCTAATTTTTCAACCATATACATAATCGTTACACCAGTTTCACTCTTACCTTGAATAATTGAATAGTGAATTGGAGCCCCGCCTCTTAATTCTGGAAGCAATGAAGCATGTACATTGATACAGCCAAACTTAGGAGCTTCAAGGATGTCTGTAGGAAGAATTTGTCCAAAAGCTGCAGTTACGATTAAATCTGGCTTCAGTGCCAATACTTTTTCAGTTTCTTCAGGAAGTCGTATTTTCTCAGGTTGTAAAACTGGAATGTTATGTTTTAGAGCCTCTACTTTAACAGGAGGTGGAGTTAGTACTCTTTTGCGACCAACAGGACGATCCGGCTGAGTTACAACACCTACTACTTCATAGCCATCTTCAATTAATCTTCTTAAAACAGGAACAGAAAAATCCGGTGTCCCCATAAAAACGATCTTTGTCATTTCTTTGCCTACCCTTCTAATTCACTTTCTTCATAGTATTTTGAGACTTTAGAAGTGAATAAAACTCCATTTAAATGATCAATTTCATGTAAAAGTGCACGAGCTAAAAATCCACGAGCTTCTATTATAAAATATTTTCCACGTTTATTTTGCGCCTTAATTTTTGCATAGTTAGGTCTTGTTACATCGCCATATAAGTTAGGAAAACTCAGGCAACCTTCTACGTCAGTTTGCTCGCCTTTTGTTTCCATTACGATTGGATTGATTAAATCAATTCGTCCATTATCATCTTCAACATCAACAACAGCAACTTGTTGCAGAATACCCACTTGTGGAGCTGCAAGTCCAACGCCGTCCGCTGCAAGCATTGTCTCATACATATTGTTTAAAAGTTTTACTAAATTTTTATCAAATGTTGTTACTTTTTCACACGGTGTTTCAAGTACTTCATTTGGAAATTCTACTATTTTTAATAAAGTCAAATTCACTACTCCTCTTGTTAGTTTGTTTAAATTTATTTTCATTTTTATCTTATTTAGTTGAAGAAACTCATGTAGTAACTATATTTTTATATTGTTTAGATTCACATTCACAAGTTAGCTCTTAGATCATATTTCTCCTTTTAGAGCTGGGCAAACTTTTTCCACTTTTTCAAGGTAAAAACCTACCTTAAACCCACACTAAGTGAATTACTGAGAACTTTTATTTGAGTTTATTATGGTGTCTAGTTCCGCAAGTTAGCTCTTCGGTTATATTCCATCCATCTTCGAAGTGGGAAAACCACCACTTCTTCAGCTGAATGGAGATATTCCCTTTTAGAGCTGGGCAAACTTGCTCCACTTTTCTAGATTGTCTAGTTCCGGCTCCTAGCCCCTCGAGGTCATAAGCCAAATTCCAATAAAGGTAAAAACCAACCTTTATCGGACTTTGTCTTATGCTTGTCGGGTCTAACCAGTCGCCTCCACTTTTCTTTACATAAACATAGTAGGTTGAAAGTCGATTGTTAGTTGTAATCTGGCTTTGTCTGTTTCGTCTTGATAGTATTGTTGAATTCGGTTTAGTACGTCGTATAGAGCAGGTTCAGATTTGTATTTTATCACACATTGATAACGAAAATGGTCTTTTATTTTTGCGATTGGTGATGCAACTGGACCGAGTACGATCGATCCTTCTGATAAATGCTCTCTTAAATAGCTTGCTATTTGTTCGCTTACTTTTACTGTTTTTATTAAATCATTATGAGCGATTGATATTAATACTAAGTAATAAAAAGGTGGATATCGAAATGAGCGTCTTATTTTCATTTCTTCTTCATAAAACGCAACATAGTTTTGTGTTTTAGCTAATTCAATACTATAATGCTCTGGAGAATATGTTTGTATAACTACTTCACCTGGTTTTTCATGTCGACCAGCTCTTCCACTTACTTGTGTTAATAAACTAAAAGTTCGTTCACTTGATCTGAAATCTGGTAGGTGAAGTGAACTATCTGCTGCTAAAACACCAACTAATGTAACATTCGGAAAATCAAGCCCTTTTGCAATCATCTGTGTGCCAAGTAATATATCAGCCTCACCATTACCAAATTGCTTAAGCATTTTTTCATGGGCACCTTTACGACTAGTTGTATCATTATCCATTCTAATAACTCGTGCTTCTGGATAAGTTTTTGTAATAGCTTCCTCTACTTTTTGCGTCCCGGTTCCAAAAAAACGAATATGTTCACTTTGGCACGATGGGCATTGCTTTGGCATATAGGTTTCATATCCGCAATAATGGCATTTTAAATGATGATTATGTTTATGATAAGTTAAGGAAACCTCACAATGGGGGCACTGAATTGTGTAACCACAATCTCTACACATTACAAACGAAGAATAGCCTCGACGGTTTAAAAATAAGATGATTTGTTCCTTTTTCTCTAAACGATCAATTATCTTTTCATGTAAAGCTGTTGAAAACATCGTACGATTACCAATTCTTAACTGTTCTCTCATATCGACTATTTCCACTTCAGGTAATGGGCCTTGATTAACCCTTTTAGACATCGTATTTAACTCGTAAACACCTTTGCCTGCTCTAGCAAAGGATTCCAGTGTAGGTGTTGCACTTCCTAAAACGACAGGACAATGATGATATTCCCCTCTCCAAATGGCTATATCTCTTGCATGGTATCTTGGATGCTCATCCTGTTTATACGTCGTTTCATGTTCTTCATCAATGATGATCATTCCAATATTATCAAATGGAGCAAAAATAGCTGACCGGGCACCAACTACTACCTTTACTTCTTTTCTTTGAATTTTTCTCCATTCATCGTATTTCTCTCCAATTGATAATCCGCTATGTAGAACTGCCACGTCATTACCAAATCTACTTTTAAAACGACCTACAATTTGTGGGGTAAGTGAAATTTCTGGTACTAATACGATTGCTTCCTTACCTTTAGAAAGGACCTCTTGGATTGATTGCAAATAAACTTCCGTCTTTCCACTACCTGTTACACCATGTAACAGATGAATCTTATTTTCCCTTTTATTAAATGAGGAAACAATTTGTTCATATGCAATTTGTTGTTCTTCTATTAATGGTAACGGCATTGATCGCTCAATTTCCCTTCCCACATATGGATCACGATAAACTTCAATCATTGTGATTGATACTACCTCATTTTTCTCTAACGTCTTTATCGGTGAATCAGTGATTCCAAGACATTCTTTTAACTCTTTCACGCTCGTTTGACCATTCATACGTAAATATTCAATGATGTCTCTTTGTTGAGGTGAAGAGATTGTTTGTAATTCTTCATCTAATACTTTTAAAAGTGAAACAACACGTTCAGTTTTTTTATTTGCTTTATTTTTCACTTCATACTCAATTTCAAGCAAACCTTCTTTAATTGCTCGTTGGACTAGTGAAATTTTACTAACAAGAGTTTCTACTTCAGACCATTCTCTTCTTTTTACGACAGAGAATAATCTGATTAGTTCAGGCACTAGTTTATCGAATGCTTCTTCTGATCTAACTTGAACATGCTTTTTATATACAGCTTTTATTGCAGTAGGAAGCATTGCTTGATATGCAGAAATTAAAAAACATAGTGTTTTCTCTGATATATAAGAACCTAAAAGAAGAAGTTCTTCAGTTAAAACTGGCATGACATCAAGAACTTCCTCAATTTCTTTAACCTTTTCTAAATTAGTTGTTTCTTTAATTGACAATACGAATCCTTGTACTTTCCTTGGACCAAATGGAACAATTACACGCATTCCAGGCTGTATTGCATCTTGCCAACTAGTTGGAACTTTATAATCAAAAGGACGGTCTGTCTGTCTGACTGATACATCAACTAAAACTGATGCGTATGTCATCATTCTACCTCATTTAACAAATCATGTACTTCTAGTAGTATTTCTTTTGCTACTTCTTTTTTACTCATTTTAGGAAGCGGCTTAACTTCACCATTTTGCTTAAAAATCGTTACAATATTCGTATCAGATCCAAATCCAGCCCCTACTTTTGTTACATCATTTGCAACAATCATATCAGCATTTTTCTTTAAAAGTTTACTTTTAGCATACTCATCAACTTGGTCTGTTTCTGCAGCAAAACCTACTAAAATTTGATGCGTTTTATTTTGGCCAAGTGTTAGAAGAATATCTTTCGTACGCTTAAAATCAATTGATAGATCACCTTCAGCTTTTTTTACTTTTTGGTCATAAGTAGTCGAAGGTGTATAATCCGCAACCGCTGCTGTTTTAATAACGACATCAGCTTCCTCATAATGTGACCAAATCGCCTCAAACATTTGCTCAGCAGACTCAATTTGGATAAATTTACATCCTTTTGGAGGTGTTAAATTAGTTGGACCGGAAACTAATATTACTTCTGCACCTAACGAAACAGCAACTTCAGCAATACTATATCCCATCTTACCTGTTGAATGATTTGATACAAAACGAACTGGATCAATTTTTTCAACTGTCGGACCAGCAGATATAATAATCTTTTTCCCATTTAATAATCCAACTTCTCTTTGAAAATGTTCATTTACAAATTGGACGATTTCTTCAGGCTCAGCTAGCCTACCTTTACCTACATAACCACATGCTAAATATCCTTCATTCGGTTCAATAAATCGATGACCGATCTCTTTTAATGTGTTCATATTCTTTTGAACAATCGGATGGTTATACATATTAACATTCATCGCTGGTGCAATCCAAACTGGTTTTGTAGCAGCAAGTAATGTTGCTTGAATCATTTCGTCTCCAAGACCATTCGCTAATTTACCAATTGTATTAGCAGTAGCTGGAGCAACTATAATTAAATCTGGCCAATCACCTAAATCGATGTGCGCAATTTTCGAACTATCTTTTTCATCAAAAGTATCTATATAAACATCATTTCTTGATAAAGCTTGAAACGTTAAAGGTGTCACAAAGTTAGTTGCAGAAGGGCTCATCATTACTTTAACGTTATATCCTGCTTGTACTAGTTTACTTGTAAGTGCTGCTGCTTTATAGACTGCTATTCCACCTGTAACACATAGGAGAATCTTTTTATGTTCCACTCACCTTCACCCTTTCAAATCTTATTCTTTCTATGTAATATGTCAAAAAATAGGTCTTTTGGATGTTCTATGTCTAAGATACCACAAATATGTTTGAAATAAATATTATAGGCTCATCAAAAGAAAGCCCGCCAACTGGCGAGCCTTATCATCAAAGTCAGAAGCCTAGTTGCACTTTATACTTTATTTCTAGAATTGGCGTCATTTTCTTGAGTTAATGACTCACCGCTATTATTACTTTAAAACGTAAAAATAAGACTGCCCCCAATCACTAACCACCACGAAACTTCAAGGAGGTGTTAAACACCACGTTGTCCTTTTTAGTCATATGGAAATTAGCAAATGTTTTGGGACAGCCTCGTCACACAGTTAAATATTAATCTTCTTTAACTTCTTCAAGTTTTCGATAAGATAATAATCCAGCATTTATTTCTTCTAATGCTTTACCTACAAATTTGTCAGACACTGGTTTTTCAACACGAATATCTTTATTAACTTGCATTTCACGAGCACGCTTTGAAGCAACTGTTACTAGCGTGTATTTTGAGTCTAATTTTGTTAATAAACGGTCAATCGAAGGATATAACATAGTTTATTCTGCCTCCATCATTCTTTTATAATAATTTGCAACTCGCTCACGTTTTAAATGTTCACTTAAAATAATTGCTTTAATACGATCACAAGCTAAATCAACTTGATCATTTTCAACTACATAATCGTATGCATCCATCATTTCAATTTCTTCTTTGGCTGCATTCATACGATTCATAATGACATCTTCAGTTTCTGTACCTCTAGTTACAATTCTATTTTGTAATTCTCTCATGCTTGGAGGGGCTAAGAAAATAAAGATTCCTTCAGGAAAAGCTTTTTTCACCTGCAGGGCACCTTGAACTTCAATTTCCAGGAAAATATCTTTCCCTTCACTTAATGTTTTTTCAACATAGTCGATTGGAGTTCCGTAGTAATTACCAACAAACTCTGCCCACTCAAGGAATTTATTTTCATTAATTTTTTGTTTGAAATCTTCTTTTGATGTAAAGAAATAATCGACTCCATGCACTTCACCTTCACGAGGATTTCTTGTCGTCATTGAAATACTGTATTGAAGATCTAAATCCTTATTATCAAAAATAGCTTTACGCACCGTACCTTTACCTACTCCAGATGGACCCGAAAGTACGATTAATAAGCCTCTTTCATGCCTCATTTATGACCCTACCCTTCTACTTCTTAGACAGTTTAAATTATTAAAGGTCAATCTATTGATTCATTCTTTGTGTCAGAGTCAATTAATCAAAATTAATTAGTCTTCTATTTCACATTGTTACCGGACCTTTGCAACTATAAACAAATCTTTTACATTATTCAATATTTTGAACTTGCTCTCTAATTTTTTCAAGATTATTTTTAATTTCAACAACTTGTTTTGAAATATCTAATGAATTTGCTTTCGAACCAATCGTATTCACTTCTCGATTCATTTCTTGAACAATAAAATCTAATTTTCTCCCAATTGATTCCTTTAATTGTAGCGTTTCATTAAATAAGTCTAAATGGCTAGTTAGTCGAACTAATTCTTCAGAGATGTCGCATCGATCTGCAAAGAGCATAATTTCTGTTAATAATCTTTGCTCATCCACCGCTGTTAATTCAACTTCAGCTAATTTAGATTGAATTTTTTCACGATATGATATCAAAACGAGTGGAGAATACTTAGCAATCAGCTTTTTGCATGCTTCAATTGCTGTTAATCTTTCTAATAAATCTTTTTTTAGTTGTCCACCTTCTTTGCACTTAACATCAAAAAATTGTTTACATGCATTTTTGGTAGTCGTTAATAATAATTCTTCAAAATTATCATTAATTTGTTCTACTTCACTTACAGTTGTTACTTCAGGTAGCTTTAATAAATCGATTGGATTATATATGGATTTATTATGATTTTCTCCTGAAAGATTCTCAATTGCTTTTTTATATTGTTGAATCAAGCTTTCATCTATTTGTAATGTACGTTGTAACAAGCCTTCAATTGTAACAAAAACCTCTACTCGACCTCGGCTAGTATACTCAGCTACAATTTTCTTAATTGCATCTTCATATGCTAATAGTTGCCTCGGCATTCGAACGATTGTTTCTAAGTATCGATGATTCACTGCTTTCATTTCAATATGTATTTTGTACTGTTCATTTGACAAAATGGCTTTACCATACCCTGTCATACTTACAACCATTGTTTCACTTCCAATACACTAATTTTCTCTCTAATTATTACCAATTTCCATTCATTATGTAAAAGAGAAAAGGTAATAGAGCGTACCTCTACTACCTTAAGGAATTATAACATATTTTAATTTGGTTATCCATTTTGTTCGTAAATTATTTTTTCTTTGAAAATAAAGCTCCTACAAGCATAAACGTTGGGATCGAAGATAGACCTCCTATTAAGAACCAATCTCTTGGCACGATAGGTACCGTTTTAAAAATAGGTTGTAAAGGTGGGTAGTAAATGACAACTAGCATTAATAGCATTGAAACAATTACGGCACCAATTAAATATAAATTTCCAAACAAATTTCGATGGAAAATAGACCGTTCACTTCTACAATCAAATACATGAATTAATTGGGCTAAAACTAAAGTCGAAAATGCCACAGTTTGTGCATATTCTAATTGATTTGGATGCTGATTATAAGAAATAATGAATGCCAAGAGTGTTACGAATCCAATTAAAAACCCTCTTGAAATAATTTTCCATCCTAAACCTCTTGCAAAAATTCCTTCAGATAGAGAACGAGGACTTCGTTTCATTACATCATCCTCAGCTGAATCCACGCCTAGTGCCATGGCAGGTAATCCATCCGTTACAAGATTCACCCACAGAATTTGAACTGGAACAAGAGGTAATGGTAAAGCTAATAACATCGCAAACAACATCACTAAAATTTCACCTACGTTTGAAGCTAATAAGTAACGAATAAATTTACGAATATTACTATAAATATTGCGTCCTTCTTTAATTGCAGACTTGATTGTTGCAAAATTATCATCCAGTAAAACTAATGACGAAGCCTCCTTTGCAACATCCGTACCGGTAATCCCCATCGAAATCCCAATATCCGCTGCTTTGATCGCTGGAGCATCATTTACACCGTCACCAGTCATCGCTACAATATGTCCATTCGCTTGAAGTGCTTTCACAATTTTTAATTTATGTTCAGGTGAAACTCGGGCAAAAACTGCAGCATCTTCAACGAATTCCTGAATTTGCTCTATCGAAAGTGCATCTAATTCTTTTCCTTCTACTACTCTACCATTATCTCTTAATATCCCTAGTTTTCTAGCGATACTAGAAGCAGTTAATTTATGATCACCAGTAATCATAATCGTCTTAATCCCTGCTTCTTTACATTCTTGAACAGCTTGTGCAACTTCTGCTCTTGGAGGGTCAATCATCCCTTGTAATCCTATAAACGTTAAATTATTTTCAAGCTCTCTTTCATCAATAATTGTTGATTTTAATGGTTTAAAAGCAATCGCAATCGTACGAAGAGCATTATTTGCATATGTTTCAATTATACTTTCAACAGCGTTTTGTCTAAACGTATTTAATTGCTCTTCTCTTTCATGCCATAAAATTGTCTTACATTTAGAAAGTAATACGTCTGGAGCACCTTTCGTAATAACAAACTGCTCACCTGAACGATTTTTTACAACTACCGTCATCATTTTCCTTGTACTATCAAATGGGACCTCATGTACTCTAGTAAAATTCGAATTTACATATTCTCGGTCGATCCCTGCTTTATAACCTGCAACAACGAGCGCACCTTCAGTTGGGTCCCCATCTAAGACGATTTCTTTTTTCTTTTGAATTAACTCAGCATCACTACAAATCGATCCGAATACAAGTGTTTGAAATAATTGTTTATTTAATGTCGGGTTGATTGTTCGTTCTTTACTAGTAAACTCTCCATTAATTGCATATCCGTTTCCAGATACTTCATAACTCGATCCACCCGACCAAATATTTGTAACAGTCATTTTATTTTCTGTCATTGTCCCCGTTTTATCTGAACAAATGACTGAAGCACAACCTAATGTTTCAACCGCTTGAAGCTTACGTACAATCGCTTTCTTTTTAATCATCCGTTGCACACCGAGCGATAAAGCAACCGTAACAATTGCTGGCAAGCCTTCTGGTATCGCTGCAACTGCTAATGATACACCTGCTAAAAACATATGATATAATTCATTCCCTTGATAAACCCCAATAAATACAACTAAAGCTGTTAAAAATAATGCAAGAATAATTAATATTTTACCTAATTGTTCTAATCGTCTTTGTAATGGTGTAACGATTGTTTCTGTATTTTGAAGCAAATTCGCAATTTGGCCCATCGCTGTTTTCATTCCTGTTGAAACAACAACACCTTTACCATTCCCACGCGTAACAAGCGTTCCCATAAAGCCCATATTATCTTGATCACCAATACCAATATCATCTGACTGAATTGACTCAAATCTTTTCTGAACTGGTACCGATTCACCTGTTAGCGCTGATTCCTCTATGTATAAACTTGATGCTTCGATTATGCGAATATCAGCACCAATCCGATCACCACTTGAAAACTTAATAATATCTCCTACAACTAGGTCTCTAGATGGTAGCTTAACAAATAGCCCATTTCGCAAAACATTTACTTGTGGAGCAGCTAATTCTTTTAAAGCTTCTAATGATTTCTCTGCCTTAGCTTCCTGAAAATATCCTAATATCCCATTAATTAGTACAATTGCCATAATTGCAACTGCATCAACAACTTCTTTTAAAAAGATTGATATAATTGTTGCGCCTAATAATACAAAGACCATAAAATCATTAAACTGATTTAAAAATAAAACGAGTTTGGAAGTTTTCTCTGACTCCTTTAATTCATTTGCCCCAAAAGTTTCTCGCCTTTTTCTTACCTCCTCATCAGTTAAACCGGAGGAAACATTTGTATTCGTTACTTCTACGACTTCTTCCGCTCTCATCCGATAAAAATTCATACTTTGTTCACCCCTAATTAAACATTAGGTAAGTTGTCCCCCTTACCTCTCATAAAAGCATATTCAGACTCGTCCAAATAAATGATATAATGATGAAAATAAATCTTGCTTTTAACCTTAACAATGAGAACAAATACAAAAAGAGAGCCAACCTAAAAAAGAAGTACGTTGATTTCCACTACAGGATGCTCGCTTTCCATTTGGCGAGATTCTTGAGCCTCCTTTGCATCGCCTGCGGGGTCTTTAGCCTTCCAGCGTTTCCCATAGGAGTCGAGCACCCTTCCGTTCCAATCAACTTCTCTAACTAAGCTCAAAATTTTAATCAATTTATTTAATAAATTGATTAAATAATGAGCCTAGATAAGAAAAGTTGACCTGAGTCTCTAAGTGGGTGATTATTAGAGTTGATTACAAGAGCAGCAAACTATTTAGCATAGTTTAAAAATACAAAACAAAAACATAAATAATATTTAATGTTTATTAGAGTAGGACGTGATACATATGTCTTTTGACGGACTTTTTACAGGAGCTATGACGAATGAAATAGCTTCTAAACTAACAACTGGTAGAATATCAAAAATTGTACAACCAAGTAACTTTGAAGTACTCCTTACCGTAAGAGCGAACGGTGCAAATTACAAACTAATCCTAAGTGCTCATCCTAGCTACGCAAGATTCCATTTTACAAATCAAAACTATGATACTCCATCAGAACCATCAATGTTTACAATGCTTTTAAGAAAACATTTAAACGGTGGATTCATTGAAAGCATTACACAGCTAGATCATGAACGTATTGTTCACATTAAAGTTCGTAGTCGAAATGAAATTGGTGATGAACAATATCGAACTTTGATTATCGAACTAATGGGTAGACATAGTAATATCATTTTAATTGATGAAGAAAGACAAATAATTTTGGATAGTATTAAACATGTACCGATGGCTGTTAATCGTCATCGAATTATACAACCCGGTGCTACTTATATTTCTCCTCCTAAACAAGAAAAACATGATCCATTTCACATTTCAAAAGAGGAGTTTAATCAAATTATCCACCAAAGTGAGGAATCACCATCGCAAGCGATTGTTCAACATTTTTCTGGAATCTCTCCATTACTTGCAAGTGAAATTGTCTATAATGGTAAAGAAAATATGTATGATGCGTTTAAAACAATCATGAATGAAATACAATTCGAACAGGTGACCCCTTCACTTTTCCGATTAGAATCAAGAGAATTATTTTATTTCATAAATTTACCTTACTTACAAGCTGAACAAACTGTTTTCTCTAGTTTAAGTGAGCTTTTAGATGTTTATTACTTTGGTAAAGCCGAGCGCGACCGAGTGAAGCAACAAAGCGGAGATTTAGAAAAATTATTACAAAATGAACTAACAAAGAACAAGAAAAAAATTAAAAAGTTACGAAAAAGTCTTGAAGATACTGATAAAGCAGATAAAATTCAGTTACAAGGCGAATTACTTACAGCAAATATGTTTGCACTACAAAAAGGGATGAAAGAAATCGAAGTAGTTAATTATTATGACGAAAATGGTGGCACAATGGTCATTCCTTTATCGCCATTAAAAACACCTTCTGAAAATGCACAAACTTATTTCACAAAATATACTAAGCTTAAAAATTCAGTTGCACATATCGAAGAACAAATTAAATTAACTACTGAAGAAAATGTCTATTTAGAAACAGTTATTCAGCAAATCGAATCCGCCTCCCCACGTGATTTAGAAGAAATCCGTGAAGAACTAGCTGAGACAGGTTATATAAGAAAGAAAAAATCGAAAAAAGCACAAAAGTCGAACAAACAAAAAGTTACATTAGATGAATACATCTCTTCTACGGGTGAACAATTATTAGTCGGTAAAAATAATAAACAAAATGATTATTTGACGAACAAACTTGCTAGTAGAGACGAACTTTGGTTTCACACAAAAGATATCCCTGGGTCGCATGTTGTGATTCGTGCCAAGAATCCGAGTGAAACTGCCATTAAAGAAGCAGCTATTATCGCTGCATATTTTAGTAAAGCACGCCAATCAAGCTCAGTCCCAGTTGATTACACAGAAATTCGCCACGTAAAAAAACCAAATGGTTCCAAACCTGGTTTTGTCATATACGAGCAAAACAATACGGTTTATGTTACACCTGATGAAGAGCTTGTTTTAAAATTGAAGAAATAAAAAAATGGTGCCTACACAAAAGGGCACCTTTTTTATCAGAATGTTGAAATATAAACTATCAATAGTTAAAACCTACATTAATCGAAACATTTGACGATACTTTGTAATTGATTGATGATTGGGATGAAAGGATTCTCAACTCCTATTGGAAATGCAGGAAGGCTCAAGAATCTCGCCCCATGGAAAGTGAGTAACCTGTAGCCGAAATCAACATCATACAGCTTCTTTTAAATTGAAAAAAATTGTTGATTAATTGACAAGTCCTTTTTTCAACAGCAAAAAAAATATGCTAATTCAATTCACTTTTCCTTTCTTCCATTTTTCCCTATTCGTAATGATCCTAAAAATAGGACAAGACCAACACAAAAACCAATCATTAAGTTAGTATAAATTTCATCTTCCCTTATATATTTAATGATAAAATAAACAGCAAAAAACAGCATTGTCATTACACCGAAATAAATTAATACATCTTTTATTTTTACCATTTAGTCATATTCACTCCTCTTCAATTAGTAAAAAGATAGATTTTAACAAATATTCGTTAGTTATCAACAGTAGTCTTGTATTTTAAAAAACAATCTATCAAAAAAAAGATAAGCTAATTAAAGCTTATCTTTCATTTTGTAAATAATTTAATGCCTTTTGTGTCTTTTCAATATAGTCTTGATCATTGTTTGAACACATAAATTTAATATTTATTTGACCAGTTTCGTTTAATTGGTCTTTTTCACCAAGCAGTTGAATTAATCTTTTTACTGTACCATTACTTCCATCAACGATTTGAATGTCTTTTGGTAAAATCTTTTTTAATATGTTTTTATAAAATGGGTAATGAGTACAGCCTAAAACGATTGTTCCATACTGCTCGATATTAAATAATGAAAGTTTACTTTTAAAATAATCAATCATTAAATCTTCATCAAAATTTAATTCCTCGCAATAACGAACAAGCTCAGGTAAAGGCAATGAGTCTACAATACTAAGGTCGTCCACTCTAGAAATAAGCTCATTATATTTTGTTTGTTTTAACGTTAGTGGAGTAGCAAATACTAATACTCTTTTACCTGTTGTTCTGTTCATTTCAACTGCTGGTTTTACTGCCGGTTCCATACCGATAATCGGAAAATCATACATTTTTCTTAATTCATTTACTGCAATACTAGTTGCAGTATTACATGCAATCACTAGTGCCTTCACATCTTCTTTAATAATCATTTCAACAGATTTTTTTACAAATGCACTTACTTCTTCCTTCGACTTAGTACCATAAGGAACGTGAAGAGTATCTGCAAAATATAAAAAATCTTCATTTGGTAATTTTTTCAGTGCCTCATTTAAGACAGTTAACCCACCAATTCCTGAGTCAAAAAAAGCTATTCTCATTTCAATTCACCTAATAATTTTTATTTAATGAAGTTACTTGTGAAAGTGTCCACAAAAAAAATTTACAATACTTGGACGCTCTTTCACAAATATATAATACTAAATTAACCTAATTATGGATGAATGTAAACTTTTCAGAAAATAATTAACTCGACTCCATATCCCGTTTACCTATAATTCCTATTATTGTCTATACATTCGAAAATGCATCTGGGTACTTTACAATTCCATTAACATTTTCTAAAGCGTGTTCTTTTACTTCATATACCATAAACACATCATCACTTACATTAAAAGGCGGTCTTATTCCTTTACTTACTGCAGGCACAAAGCCAAATTTCGGATAAAAAGATGGATGACCTAAAACAATTACTGAAGTGTATCCTAATTTTCCACTAACTTGCAAGCCTTCTTTTACTAGAGATGATCCGATACCTTTATTTTGAAACTTAAGCTTTACTGCCATTGGAGCTAATGCTAGTGAAACAATCGGACCATTGACCGTTTCAATCGTAACTTTACTAAATAATATGTGTCCAACAATTTCTTTTTTATTTGTTTCTGCTACTAATGATAATTCTTTTATAAAATATGTAGAATTACGAATCGCTTCGATTAAATTGGCTTCATTTTCCATACCGAAAGCTTCATTATTTAATTCTCTAATAGCTTCGTAATCTTGTGGATTTTCTGTTCTTATCGTAATCAATTAAATTTCTCCCTTCATTACTTCTTATTGTCTATTTTGAATAAAAACATTTCAATCCTACTAAAATTATCTTTATAATAATGTACATAGTTCATAGATCAAATACAAGGTGGTTAATTAAATGCAAGATGAATTACTTAAAATTTTTGATGAATCTGGTAAACATATTGGAGTGGCATCTCGTAGTGAAGTACATAAAAAGGGATTATGGCACGAAACATTTCATTGTTGGTTACTTAGTATAGAAAATGAAAAAGCTTCAATCTATTTTCAAATTCGTAGTCATCATAAAAAAGATTATCCGAACTTATTTGATATTACGGCTGCTGGACATTTATTATCTAGTGAAACAGTTGAAGATGGATTAAGAGAAGTTAAAGAAGAGCTAGGAATTGAAGTAAAAATGGATGATGTAATCTCTCTTGGCATTATAAAAAATTCAATCATTTTAGAAACAATTATCGATCATGAATTGAGTCATGTATTCTTACTAAAAAGCGATAAACCATTTACTAATTTCAATCTACAAAAAGAAGAAGTTTCCGGTATCGTTAAAGCTGATTTTAATCAATTTTATCAATTCGCTCATGGTTTAAGAGATACAATTGAGGTTGAAGGTTTTCAAGTAACTGAAACAAATGAACAAATTCCAGTTCGAAAAAACGTAGATAAAAATCAGTTTGTTTCACACGAAAGTAATTATATTGTGAATGTTGTTGAAATGATAAAAAAACACTTACATAATTGAATAACCATTTTTGACTTCATTACTTAAAGCAAAAAAACCCTAAATATAATTAGGGTTTTTTATGCTTATTCAATAGTTTTACTAAAAGAATAAGAAAGCTTTTTATAGTCCATTTTATGTTCATAAAAACGATGTGCGTTAATTCTTTGGACACCCGATTGCAATGTTACTAATTTGCATCCGTTTCGTTTACCATAATCAGAAATAAAATCTAGTAATTTCTTACCGTAACCATTTGAGCGTTTATTTTCATCAGTTACTAAATCATATACAAATACATGTCTACCATTATAGAAATTTGTTAAAATGCTAATTCCAGCAACAGCAACAGTTACGCCATTTTCCTCTAATCCATACAATTGAAATCCTTCTTTTTTCATTTCTCCATACAAATTAAAAAACGATTCCTCATTCAAGTGAGTGCGAAGTTGCTTCAATACTTCAAAACCTTTGGATAACTCTTCTTTTGACTCGTAGAGTTTTATTGAAATATTAGACATTTGACCACTCCTAGAAATATTTTTAAGAAACACTAATTACATTTTCTCCAGTTTCAGCTTCTCTTTTAAACAATCTTGCATATACGCCATCAATTTCTAATAGTGAATGATGCGTACCTTCTTCGACTACTTTCCCGTTTTCTAAAACAACTATTCTGTCCGCTGTTAATACTGTAGATAATCGATGTGAAATTACAATGACAGATTGTTTCGATTTTCGTTTTTGAATTGCTTCATTTATTTGTAATTCTGTAATTGGATCTAACGCTGAACTTGCTTCATCTAAAATAAGTATAGGTGAGTTTTTAACTAATGCCCTTGCTAATGATAATCTTTGTTTTTGGCCACCAGATAAAAGTGCTCCTCGTTCACCTATTGACGATTCAAGGCCATTTGGTAAAGAATTAAGATAGTCAGATAATCCACTGTCCTTTAAAGCCTCAATCATTTCTTCATTTGATGCTAATTCATTACCGATTCGAATATTATCAGCTAAGCTTCCATTTCGAAGCTGAACATCCTGAGAAACAAATGAGATTGAATCTCTGATCCACTTTGCATTTGCTTTTTCAATTGGTAAACCATCTACTTCTATTGTTCCACCATTTAAAGGATAAAACCCTAATAATAAATCTACAATCGTTGATTTCCCTGCACCACTTGGTCCTACTACAGCAACTGCTTCACCCGGTTTCACATGAAATGATAATCCATTTAAAACAAACTCTTCCTTCGTTGGATATCCAAATTTAACATCTTTAAATTCAATAAGCCCTTCGATAGAATTTAATTTTTCTCCTTCTTGCACCTCAAATTCTGAAACTTCTTCTGCTAATAATTTTTCAGACCGATCTAATGCAGGACCTGTTCTCCTTACTGATAACCAGTTTCGTAACATTCTTTGAATCTCGTTAGCCGCAATTGTTACAAGGCCCCCGGCTGTATACATTTGACCTGTTGAAATTTGATCGTTTGATATAAGTAGAACACTTATAAAATAGACTGCTGCTAAAGCAAAACCATTATAGCTACCAATTACAACAATTGACTGCATTCTTGCTTTTAATTCAACAATTGATTCCTTAATAAATGATTTACGAATATCGGCAACACTTTGAATTTCATATTCTGTAGCTCCAAGAATTCTTGAAAGCTGAATCCCTGTCACAGACTCTCGTAATCTTTCTAAATAACGTGACGCTTCATTTCTCGCTTTAGCAGAAGCAATTCTAGTACGAGCTCCTACTTTATTTGAAGTCCAGTAAAATAGCACACCTAAAACAACACTAGTAATCATTAAATAAGGATTAATCCAAAGTAAGACAATACTGTATATAAAAACTCCTTGTACAGAAGCCATAAAAGTAGAGCCTTCCCATGCTAAAAAGTTATGAAGTGTATCTGGATCATCTGAAACTCGTGCTAATAATTCTCCAGATTTTGATTGATGAAAATAGGAATAAGGCAAAATTTGCAAATGCTTAAATAAACGTAGTTTTTGCCAGTTTGTAACAGACTTAGCGATATGATGACAAAAATACTCGTCAATAACCATTAAAATTAAATCAAGAATCGCAGCAATAACAAGTAACCACATTAAGCCCCAAAGAAGTGCATTTTCGTGATTCGGAATAATATGATCAATTAACCAACCAGTTCCTAAAGTTGGTATTAATGCTGCACATACCTGACTTAAAGCAATAACGAATGAATCTGCAAATACCCATTTTTTATGAGGTTTAAGAAAGTTAATAACTCGCTTTCCATCACCTATTTTTTTAGTATTTTTCTGCATCATACAGCACTCTCCCTTTCTAGCTCACTGTATTGTGCCATATATAATTGGTAGTACTGACCTTTTAGAGATAGTAGTTCTTCATGAGTACCTAGTTCAGCGATACAACCTCGATCTAATAATAAAATGCAATCAGCATCTTTAACTGTAACTAGTCGGTGTGCGATTGTAATTGTTGTACGACCCGGTATTAATTTTTCGAGTGATGATTGGACTTTTTCTTCCGTCTCTCCATCTAATGATGAAGTAGCCTCATCGAAAATTAAAACTGGAGGATGACGGAGTATTGCCCTTGCAAGAGCTACTCGTTGCCTTTGACCACCAGATAATTTTAATCCTCTCTCACCGACAATCGTTTCAAAACCATCCTGTAATGATTCTACTAAATCAGATAAGTCCGCTGCTTCAACAGCAAGCTTAAGCTCCTCATCAGTTGCATTAGGTTTGGCATATAGTAAATTTTGCTTTAATGTACTATTTAAAAGGAATGTCTCCTGAGAAACAACTCCAATGTTTTGTCGTAAGGATTGATAATCATGTGATGATAAATCTTTCCGATCAACTGAAATGCTACCTGAAGACGGCTGGTATAATCCAAGTAACAACTGTATGAGAGTACTTTTTCCTCCTCCACTAGAGCCAACAATTCCAATATGTTGACCAGCTTTAATAGAAAATGTAACACCCTTTAATACTTCTTCAGTAGAATTAGGATAAGTAAATCGGACATCTTTAACATCGATATCACCTTTCACCTCTTTAAATTTCGGTAAATCATCAGGCTGTTCTGCAGGTAAATCAAAATATTCATAAATCCTTTGAAGTGCAGGAATTGCTTGTTGAATTGTCAAAGCATTCTCAGCTAACGAACGAATAGGCATAAACATTGTTGGGATAAAACCTAGAACAGCAATTAATGTACCAACTGTAATTTCGTGCTGCCATATAGAATAACCACCAATTAACATAATGACCCCTGGAGCACCATTATTAAACACATTCCCTAAACGCCAATTAACCTTACCGATCAACGCTAAACGAATTGCAAACCTTTTCCAAACAGACAATTTATCCTCTAATTTTTTATTTTCCTTTTCCTGTGTTTGAAATGTTCGAACTAAACGAACTGATTCAATGCTTTCTTGAGTATGATTATATAGATCAGCACTCATATCACGAGCAATAGCCCCCATTTTCCTAACCTTTTTACCAATCATAAAAGACGGAATTAAATAAATAGCAAATACAATAAGCATGACCACAGCTGCAGGCCAATACAACGGAAACACCGCAATAAAAGCTGCAATTGCTGCTATTACTTGTTGAAGAAAACGTGGAATGACTGTATTATTCAAATTTTGAACAGACTCTACATCGTGCGTTAATCGATATAGCATATCTCCACGAGGCGTTGTTGAAAAAAAAGACATTGGAGCTCTTTGAAGCTTTTTAAAAGCACGTAATTGCATATCTGTAATTACATCTAGACCAATTTTCACTTGAATAAATTCTTGTAAAGATTCAAAACCGACCTTAAACAAGAAAGAAAGCATAATCCCTAAAATTAAATAAAAAATAATTTTAGAATCTGCTCCACCAATAATCTCATCGACTACCTTACCAGTTAAAATCGGCGGAATAATGGCAAATGCCCCAGCAATTAATGAACAAACAAACGCAACAAGGAATACTTTCCAATACGGTTTAAAATGATTAAGTGTTTCGATTAATATTTTCATTTATTGCCCCCCTAACCTGTAACATTTTACATTATTTTCTAACTATTTTCACTATTAAAATTTTTACCAGAATTAAAGTAATGCATTTCTAAAAGGATAGGATTAGATTTTTATCGATTAGTAAGAATTTCAAGGACGTTTCTCCTAGCAATAGTACCCTACCTTAGTAGTTTTCTATGCTCTTATTTTTACCTGACCCTATATCCATTCTAATCTTTCAATTCATCTATTTCTTCATTATATCGACTGAATCTTCGTACTCTTTAAGCTTATAAACATAAAAAAATCTACAACTTAAGTCGTAGATTTTTTCGCTTCAATTAACTTTAATTCTAAAAATTGTTGAGATTTTCCTTTTGGAATACTCAAACTAGTGAAGCTTTCATTTTTTATTTGCTTTGAAATATATACTATTTGACCAATATGGTATCCATAATGACTTATTTGTCTATGTATTGCCTGTAATACGGTATGCTCTTCCCCACGTATTTTAACCGTTTTTAACACATCGTCTTCTTTTAAATTCTCTATTGTATTAAAAACAACATTCCATCCTTTATTCCAATCAGTTAATAGCTCATCCTTTGATTTGTAATCCCCCTCAAATTCAACATCACGATTTCTCCATGCTTTTTCACCATCCGTCGTTAGAAAATCTGTAAATCTCGAAATCATATTTCCACTTAGATGCCTTACAATACTGGAAATATGATTCGATTCACTAGATGGTTGCCAATGAAGTTCTTCGTTATTCAACTGTTCCATCGAACGATCACCAAGTTTTTTTATGCCTTGAAATTCTTTTAAACTATTCGATAGAAATTGTTTTGCGATTGACATATTTGACCCTCCAATACTAAAAAATCATTCTATTCAATTGTATGAAAAGGAAACAATTATTTTGATTTGTAACTTTCAATTTATTTTAGATAAGTTATATGGGGTGAAAATTTACTTATTTTAGTTCGATATTGTTGAAAGTTTGTCAATTCAGATGTTCAATAGAAGTTGATGAAGGAATAGATAATTTTTTATCTAAATTGAATTCGAAAAGTTCTTAACCATCTATTTCGTAGGTCTACTATAAGTGGTTTTTAACTTTTTTGGATTTAAAGATGGAACTTGAAATAATTTAGTTAAAAAAGTATCAAAATCAGAAGCAATTTCTACACTATCCCACTTCACTTCATCTTCTGTATAATCTTCAAAAAGATAAATGATAGATGGTATTGCCTTATCTCTATAGTCAAACGCAATCCAATAATGATAGTCACCTTCCAACAGAATTATGTTATTTGGTAACTCGTACTCGGAAATAATATTTTGACTAAAAAACATATTAGAATTATCAAAACAGATTCCTTCCAATTCGTACAATCCATACCTTTCTTTACTATTACCTATAAAAAAATAAGGAAACTCTAATGAACCTCCATTATTTTCTCTTAATAAGTTTAGAAAGGAAATTGGAAGTGAAACGCCTAATAGTTTCTCAGCTTTCATTATCTCAACTTCTGAAACTGGTTCATTACCTTTCTTCCAAAAATTTTTCCCTTTATAAAATTCCATATCATCACCTTCATGTTTGATCGATACTTCAACAACACTCTTTATTTGGTTAATTTCAGTCTTTAACTAATCTGCCATTTTTGTTAATTAAGAAATAGCTACCGTTCCAGCCTAAAGGTTACTCAACAAGCGCATGCCTTAGTTGAACAAATAAATGATTACAATGCACTTAAATCTTATAAAAAAGGATATCTACACCCATAATCGTAGACATCCTTTTATATATTATAATGATTTTAAACATTCGATACGCTTTTCTAAAGGTGGGTGTGTAGAGAATAACTTAGTAAATTTCTCTTTACCACTAATTTTAAAAGCTGCAATAGATTTTTGTCTATCATCTACTCGGTTAACATTGTGTTGTAGGGATTTCAAAGCGTGGATCATGTTATCTTTCCCACCAAGTTCGGCACCTAACTTGTCTGCTTTATACTCTCTTCTTCTAGAATACCAGAATATAATTGGACTACTTAAAATGCTAAAAATAATTTCAAATATTATCGAACAAATGAAGTAAACAACTGACGCTAACTCTTCTCGAACAAAATTTGATACAATTTTAGCAACTATACGTGAAAAGAAAATAACAAATGTATTAATTACCCCTTGTAATAATGTTGTGGTAACCATATCACCATTTTTTATATGAGCAATTTCGTGAGCAATAACCCCACTAATTGCGTTACGATCCATTGATTGTAACATTCCGCTTGAAACCGCAACTAATGAACGATTTTTGCTTGGTCCAGTAGCAAAAGCGTTAACTTCTGCAGAATGATATATACCTACTTGTGGCATCTTTTTTAACCCTGCAATTCTTGCTAAACGGTAAGTTTCTTCTAATATAAACAATTCTTGTTCACCTTGTGGTGATCGTTCGTCAATTAATTGAACATTCATTAACCATTTTGCCATCATACGAGATATTAATAAAGAAATAATCGCACCACTAAAACCTGCAATTAAACTAAAGGCAATTAGAAACAGGTATTCACCACTCATTAGATAACTTTGAATACCTAATAATGATGTTATTATAGTAATTGTAATACCTACTAAAATATTAATAAAAATAAATAAAGAAATACGTTTAAACAAAAAAGTCCCTCCTCGTTTTACTTTCCTAATTGTTTTATTTGATCAATGATACCGGCTATTTCCTGAATGGACTTAAACATTTCCGTATTCTCCACAATGGCAGGATCTAGCTTGCCATCTTCCATATTCTTTAAATACAAATCAATCCCATCTAACACTTTATTATTTTGTTCGACCAATTGCTGATGCAGATCCGCAGCCATGTCCGGCGATTGAAGTACATTAAATTCTTCAATATCTTTTTTCATCTCTTCCAGCTTTGTCTCCAATTCTTTTGCCGCTTGCAAATTACTAACAGCTTGTTCTGCAAGGGAAGGAACTTCGTCTGCAAAAGTAATAGCTTCATTTACATAATCAGTTGCTTCATTTGCGTAAGTTAACGTGTTATTTACACTCTCGAATGAAGAACACCCCGTAAGGAGCAAAAATGGGACTGTAGAAAAAATAACCATCCATTTTTTCATTGTGATTACCTCCGTCTTCGTATGATTGCCTCTACATTTCTATTTGTCATTTAGAAGCTTTTGAATACTTGTCTTCAATTTTCTTCTCTATTTTCTCCATTTCCTCCTTATTGCTCATAAGTTCCTTTTTGTTTTCCAACACCAACTGTTTAAATGACTGTTTAATGGTTTTTCTCATCATTGATCACCTTCTTTTAATTAATTTCTTATTAGGTAGCTAAAACCTCTTTTTTCCTTTTCTTTTTCTAAATTCAGACATGATGATAGGAATCAGTCTTTTTTTTGCCATTTTTATTCCTTTTTTCAATACAGCGCTTTTTAGTATTTTGAAAAGTTTAGACATGGTCGTGCTCCCTTCTGTTACAGACTTTCCTGAAACTTAGGAATCCTCCATTGGAATAAATAACGAATAATTTTTTTCAAAAATGAAAAAACACCTTTACCAATTAGCTGGTAAAGGTGTTAAACATAAAAGACCTTTACCAACTACATTGGCAAAGGTCTCGCTTACAATCGCAATTGCCAACAAAGCCGAGGATTTAAATCCCGTAATGACGACTTTGCTGTAATAGCTACTCCCCTTTGGAGAAATCACGTTTCATTTAATTAAACTCATCTTAACCCGGAACAGACTGATACGTCAAGTAAAAATTCTTAATAGAAATATACGTAACTAGTATTAACAGTTTTTGATGTTAGGTGTTAATGTCAATGTTAACCGTACAGCATCAGATAGTTTAAGTGTAATTCTTCACAATTTTTATATTCGCCATTTCACTTTTTTTTAGCACTAAAAATACTAATACCAGATATTACACACAGCAATAACAGTAATAATAATCTTAACCAATCCATTGTAAGCCAAAAGTCACCGCCATTAACAATATTAGGGCTTAAACCAAACTCATCAACAAAATTACCTAAATTCCAAAATAACTTAAGAGAAATAAGTAATGAAAAAAGACTTAATAAAAATACTGTAATCGATAATTTCTGTTTTCCCATTATAAAACCCCCTTTTTTGAAAATTTTATTTACTAAAACCCATCTAATTTTACCATAAAATACCATAATTCTTATTCAACCTAAACTACTATTTAAAAATCAATTTTTCAACCGACCCTGTTGTTCGACTAAAGCAATGCGTTATTAAATAATCAAAAAAATTATATAAAGCAAACTATTAATCATTAATTATCTGAAACAAACCTTAAAGTTCTAATAGTATCGTTAATATTAACAGAATTATCAGGAAACCGTTGTGTATTAGAAAGACCTTATATATAGTTAAAGTACAATTTGACAAAACACTCACTCATATTAGTTTGGATTAACTGAATGCATTACTAGGGAGGATTAATAATGGAAGAAATAATTGACAAAGCAATACAAGATGTCTACCCCGATGATTTCGCTTGGTGTTATGGGTGCGGTCGATTAAATAAAGATGGTCACCATCTAAGAACTGGTTGGCAAGGTGATAAAACCGTTACTATCTTTACACCTGATTCAAAGTACATAGGAATTCCTGGTTTTATTTATGGTGGATTAATAGCATCGTTAATGGATTGCCACGGATCAGGGTCTGCCGCACTTGCATTACACCGTAAAAATGGGAATGAAATTGGTGATGGGTCAGTGCCACCTAGGTTTGTTACTGCTACTCTCAATGTGGAATTCCTGGCACCAACTCCGCAAGATGTGCCACTAAAAGCAATTGGAACTGTTGAAGAAATCCATCCTAAAAGATGGAAAGTTCATACAGAACTATTTGCAAATGATATTCTTTGTGCTCGTGGAGAAGTAGTACTTGTTGTAATGCCTAGTACATTTATCAAAAAAACATAACTACTTCGTTTCAAAACTAAAATATGACCAAGATGGGTGCCCAATAGTCAAAGGACTTTTGAGCACTCTTTTTTAGTTTGATAGCACGGAAGTCGAACACTTTGTGAACTTCGCTTAAATAATGGGGAAACCGGCTCAATTAATGTTGAAACCGGCAATTAATGTTTGATTCCGCTTAAATAATTCAGAAACCTACACAATTAGTGCAGTAACTGATTGGAATCAAATTTAGAGAGTAGCAATCAGTCCAGAATTTCGTAAATCAGAAGAGAAATGGCTAAATTTAGCGTAAAAAACATAAAAAACTGCCTCAAAATGTTGTCATTCAACGACCTTTTGAGACAGCCTCTTTTTGATTAGTATTAAATGAGGAACTCACCAATAGAAAACAAAATAACTCCAATAAATCCCCAGGTTACTCCCCTTCTCTAGATCAAAACAAAAAAGATGACCCCAATGGGTCATCTTTCCTATCCTAAGTATTAAACTTCAACAGTCATCCAACTTGCGTCTTGTGGATTTTTTCTCCATGCTGTTAGTTTTGCTACGTGTTCTTCTTCGATTGAGCCTTGTTCTTTTGCTACTTCAACTAGTGTGTCATAGTCAGTTAGTGAGTCATAAGTTACGTCATTTGCACTGAATTTTTCAACTGCTGCTGGAAGATTGTAAGTGAAGATTGATACTACTCCAAGTACTTCACAGCCTGCTTCGCGTAGAGCATCAACACATGTTATTACGCTGCCGCCTGTTGAGATTAAGTCTTCTACAACTACTACTTTTTGTCCAGCTTTGATTGGGCCTTCGATTTGATTTCCTTTGCCGTGTCCTTTTGCAGAGCTACGTACATATACCATTGGTAATTCCATTAGGTCACTTGTCCATGCTGCATGTGGAATTCCTGCAGTTGCAGTTCCTGCGATCACATCTACGTTTCCAAATTTTGTTTGAATTAGTTCTACTAGGCCATTTGCGATGTTTTTACGAATTTCAGGATAGCCAAGAGTTAGGCGATTATCACAATAGATTGGAGATTTGATTCCTGATGCCCAAGTAAATGGATTTTCAGGTTGAAGGCTTACTGCCCCAATGCTTAGTAAGTTTGCTGCGATATTTTTTTTCATATTGTTACGCCCTCCCATTGTGCTAATATTTCTGTATATGCTTCTACTGGATTTTCACTTTTTGTAATACTGCGTCCTACTACAATATAGCTACTTCCTAATTGTCTAGCTTTCGCTGGAGTTGTTACACGTACTTGATCATCTACACTATTATCGGCTAGACGGATGCCAGGTGTTACAGTTATAAAGTTATCACCTTCAACTGCTGCTTTCACTAACTCTACATCAAGTGGAGAGCAGACTACGCCATCTAGTCCACTTTCTTCTGTAATAGCAGCATAAAGCTTAATTGAATCCTTTAAGGATGAAAGTCCTTGTTCGTGGATTACTTGCTCTTCTGATGTGCTTGTTAGTTGCGTTACAGCAATTAGTTGAGGTCTTTTTTTACCGGCTGGCGTGCCTTCTTCTAGTCCTTCTAATGCTGCTTTCATCATTTTCGTTCCACCAGCTGCATGTACATTTACCATGTCTACTTCTAAAGAGGCGATGTTTTTCATTGCATGTTTTACTGTATTTGGAATATCATGAAGCTTTAAATCTAGGAAGATTTGATGTCCTAATTCTTTTAACTCCTTAATGATTGCTGGACCCTCTTTGTAAAATAGCTCCATCCCTACCTTTACATATAGAGACTGTTGAAATTTTTTTACAAAATTCATTACTTCATCTTTTGATGAAAAATCAAGCGCGATGACCACTTGTGACATGTTGTTTCCAGCTCCTTCCAATACATTCTTCAATCGACTGATATCCATATTTGTGTAGTACTTCTGGTAGTTCTTCAATAATAGTTGGACAAGCAAATGGATCAACAAAGTTTGCCGTTCCTACACCGATTGCACTTGCTCCTGCTAGGAAAAATTCGAGTGCATCTTCTGCGTTCATTACGCCACCCATTCCGATAATCGGGATGTTTACTACTTGACTTACATCATGGATCATTCGTATCGCTACTGGTTTAATGGCAGGACCAGATAGCCCTCCAGTTTTATTTGCAAGAATCGGTTTTCCCGTTCTTAAATCTAGTCTCATACCAAGTAATGTATTGATCATTGTTAAACCATCTGCACCTGCATTTTCAATTGCTTTTGCGATTTCAACAATGTTCGTTACATTAGGTGATAATTTTACGTAAAGTGGAACTTCGCTTACTTCCTTAACTTTCTTTGTCACTTCTGCTGCAGTTGCTGCATCAGTACCAAATGCAATCCCACCACATTTTACATTTGGGCATGAGATGTTTAATTCTAATGCTTTTACATTACTTACTTTTGATATTTCTTTTGCAACTGTTACATAGTCTTCAATCGTAGATCCAGCAATATTTGCAACGATCGGTACATCATAGTTAGATAACCATTTTAATTCTTCGTTAATTACTTTTTCTAAGCCAGGGTTTTGTAGGCCAATTGCATTTAACATCCCCGCCCCAGTTTCTGCTACACGAGGTGTTTCATTTCCGTATCTTGTTTCAACTGTTGTTGCTTTTATCATTATAGCTCCAAGAATGCTTAGATCGTATAGATTTGCAAACTCTCTACCAAATCCAAAGCAACCAGAAGCTGGCATAATAGGATTTTTTAAATCTAAGCCAGGAAGTTTTGTTTGTAATGAAATCATAGTACTACCTCCTCAGCTTGGAATACTGGTCCATCGCTACAAATTTTACGATATGAACCGTCTTCAGTATGGCATACACATGCAAAACAAGCTCCGATTCCACAGCCCATGCGTTCTTCAAGTGATATATAGCCATCCTTCATACCTTTATATTGCTGCTGTAATGCCTTTAACATTACTGTTGGACCACATGCGAAGTATTGATCAAATTGAAGTCCTTTTTCACGAATTACATCTGTAACGAATCCTTTTGTACCTAAAGTCCCATCTACTGTTGCCATATAAGTTGGGCCTAATTCTGAAAATTCTTTTTCATAAAAAGCCACATTGCTTGATGCAAATCCTAGTACATGAATGACATTCACACCACGTGCTTTAAATTGCTTAGAAAGTTCATACATCGGAGGTACTCCAATTCCACCACCAACAAGTAGAGCCGTATCCCCTTCTGAAAGAGTTTCAACATCATATCCTTGACCTAGAGGACCTAATACATCAACCTGTTGTCCAACGCTTGCTTCTTTTAAAAGCTTTGTTCCTTCACCTTCTGCGCGGAATATCATCGTGAACTCACTTTTCTCTTTGTCGATCGAACATATACTGATTGGTCTTCTTAATAGTGGTGTTAGTCCACCAGTCACTTTTATATGGACGAACTGCCCAGGAGAGTGCATCTCCTGAACAAGTTCACCTTTTAATGTCATTTCGACAATTTGATGGGCAATTTCTCTGTTTGAGACAATTGTCATGAGTTCTTTTTTTATCATACTAATACGCCAGCCTTCATTTCTTTGTTTGGTAGAGCAGAAGTTGAGAATGTTAAACTTTCAATTACTGACAGAATCGCAGTTGCTGTATCTAGTGAAGTTAAGCAAACTACTCCGTTTTCAACTGATTCACGACGAATTCTGAAACCATCACGAGCTGGTTTTTTACCTTTTGTTAAAGTGTTGATAACAAATTGTGCATCTCCGCGCTTAATCATATCTAACATATTATCTTCATGCTCGTTAATTTTGTTTACCGCTTTTACTGGTACGCCTTGGTTTTCTAAATGATTTTTAGTTCCTTCTGTACCGAATACTGTAAATCCAATTTCATGGAAGCGTTTTGCGATATTTACTACTTCTTCTTTATCTTTATCAGCTACTGTAATGATGACTGATCCGTGAGTTGGGATTTGCATTCCAGAAGCTACTAGAGCTTTGTATAATGCTTTTTGAAGACTTACATCTTTCCCCATTACTTCTCCAGTTGATTTCATTTCAGGGCCTAATGTTATATCTACTGAGCGTAGTTTAGCGAATGAGAATACTGGTGCTTTTACATAAACTTCATTTCCTTCTGGATGGTAACCTGTTGCATATCCGAATGAAGCTAATGTTTGACCAAGGATTACTTTTGTTGCAATATTCGCCATTGGTACATTTGTAATTTTACTTAAGAAAGGTACTGTACGGCTTGACCTTGGGTTTACTTCTAGTACAAATACTTCATCTTTATCTGTTACAACAAACTGGATGTTTAGTAAACCTTTAATATTTAAGCCTTTTGCTAGTTTGATTGTGTAATCGATTAATTTTTGTTTCGCAGCATCTGATACATTTTGTGTTGGATATACTGCGATCGAATCTCCAGAGTGAACTCCAGCTCGCTCGATATGCTCCATAATACCTGGGATGTATACATCGATTCCGTCAGAAATTGCATCTACTTCAATTTCTTTACCAGTTAGGTAACGGTCAACTAGTACTGGGTGTTCTGGATTGATTTTTACTGCATTTTGCATGTAGTGAAGAATCTCTTCACGGCGGTATACAATCTCCATAGCGCGTCCACCTAGTACATAAGATGGTCTTACTAATACTGGGTAACCTATTTCATCAGCGATTGCCGCTGCTTCTTCAGGCGTCATTGCTGTTTTACCTAGTGGTTGTGGTACACCTAATTGTTGAAGTGCTTCTTCAAACTTGTCACGGTCTTCTGCACGATCTAGATCTTCTAGTGAAGTTCCAAGAATTTTCACACCGCGTTCTACTAATTTGCTTGCTAAGTTAATTGCTGTTTGACCACCGAATTGAACAACTACACCCATCGGTTTTTCTAAATCGATAATGTGCATTACGTCTTCGATTGTTAAAGGTTCGAAATAAAGTTTGTCAGAGATACTGAAATCAGTTGAAACTGTTTCTGGGTTGTTGTTGATGATGATTGCTTCGTATCCAGCTTCTTTAATCGCTCTTACACAATGTACTGTTGCATAGTCAAACTCAATACCTTGACCGATTCGAATTGGACCAGATCCAAGTACGACTACACTCGTTTTATCCGTCACAATTGATTCATTTTCGATTTCATATGTGCCGTAGAAGTATGGAGTTGTAGATTCAAACTCAGCAGAACATGTATCAACCATTTTATAAACTGGAATGATTTGATTTTGTTTTCTAAATTCGTAAATTTCTTTATTTGTTGCATTCCATTTCTCTGCAATATAATCATCACTGAAGCCCATTTTCTTAGCTTTTAAAAGTACATCTAGTTCAAAATGGTTTTCTTCAATTTGTTTTTCCATTTTAATGATATTTTCAATTTTGTGTAAGAAGAAGAAATCAATTTTTGTAATTGAGTGTATTTCTTCTAATGTCATACCCATTCTCATTGCTTCAGCAACAATGTATAGTCTTTCATCGTCAGCTTTTGCCATGCGAGCAATCATTTGTTCTTTAGACAGGTCTTTTACTGCGTTAAGTTCGATGTGATTTACGCCTAATTCTAGGGAGCGAACCGCTTTTAATAATGACTCTTCAAGTGTTCTACCGATCGCCATTACTTCTCCAGTTGCTTTCATTTGTGTTCCTAACTGACGGTTTGCAGTTTCGAACTTATCAAATGGCCAACGTGGAATTTTTGATACGATATAGTCTAATGCTGGCTCGAAGCAAGCATAAGTTTTCTTAGTAACTGGGTTAATCATTTCATCTAGTGTTAAGCCTACTGCGATTTTCGCTGCTAATTTTGCAATCGGGTAACCTGTAGCTTTTGAAGCTAACGCACTTGAACGTGATACACGTGGGTTTACTTCGATTACATAGTATTGGAAGCTATCCGCATCTAGTGCAAGCTGTACGTTACATCCACCTTCGATTCCTAATGCACGAATGATTTTTAATGATACATTTCGTAGCATTTGATATTCACGATCACTTAATGTTTGAGAAGGAGCTACTACGATTGAATCTCCTGTATGAACTCCAACTGGGTCGATGTTTTCCATGTTACATACTACAATCGCATGGTCATTTGCATCACGCATTACTTCATACTCGATTTCTTTATAACCAGCGATACTTTTTTCTAATAAACATTGTGTTACTGGGCTATTTTTTAATCCGCTTGCTACGATTTCTTTTAAATCTTCTTCATTACTACAAATTCCTCCACCTGTTCCCCCTAGAGTAAAGGCAGGTCTAACGATAACTGGGTAGCCAATTTCTGCTACGAAGTCAAATGCTTCTTCTAAAGTATGAATGATTGCACTTTCTGGTACTGGCTCGTTTAAGTCGTTCATTAATGTTCTGAATAAATCGCGGTCTTCTGCGCGGTTAATCGCTTCTAGAGTAGTTCCTAAAATTTTTACTCCACACTCTTTTAACACGCCAGATTTATCTAATTCTACCGCTAGGTTAAGTCCTGTTTGACCTCCTAATGTTGGTAAAAGTGCATCTGGACGTTCTTTACGAATAATTCGACTAACGAAATCTACTGTTAGTGGCTCGATGTATACTTTATCTGCTGTTTGTACATCTGTCATAATTGTTGCAGGGTTTGAGTTTACAAGAATTACTTTGTATCCTTCTTCTTTCAATGCCTGACAAGCCTGTGTTCCAGCATAGTCAAATTCTGCTGCTTGACCGATTATGATTGGTCCTGATCCGATTACTAAGATTGTTTCAATGTCTACGCGTTTTGGCATTGTAAGTTCCCCTCTCTTTTCTGTGCTTCCATCATGCTAATAAATTCGTCAAATAAGTAGTTTGCATCTTCTGGTCCAGGTGATGCTTCTGGGTGATATTGTACTGTGAAAGCTGGGTATTTCTTATGTTTAAGTCCTTCTACTGTTCCATCATTTAATGCAACATGTGTTACTTCTAAGTCAGTTCCTTCAATTGACTCAGTTTCTACAGCATAACCGTGATTTTGTGAAGTAATTGCTACTTTTCCTGTTTCTAAATGCTTAACTGGATGGTTCGCACCACGATGTCCGAATTTAAGTTTTGAAGTATTTCCTCCATTTGCTAAAGCGAATAATTGGTGACCTAAGCAAATTCCGAATAATGGTACTTTACCTACTACTTCTTTAATCATTTCGATTGCTACTTGAACATCTTTTGGATCTCCAGGTCCATTACTTAACATAATTCCATCTGGAGCTAGTAAGAATATTTCTTTTGCCGATACGTTATAAGGCACAACTGTAACGTCGCATTTACGATTTGTTAATTCTCTTAGAATACCGTGTTTCATACCGAAATCTACTAAAACCACTCGGTGTCCTCTACCTGGACTTCTATATGGCTTTTGTGTAGAAACACGCTCAACATGATTTGTGAATAACGGTGTGTTTGCTAATTCTGCAACTACTTCATCAACATTTGCTTCCATGTTGCAGAACTTTCCTTTCATTGTTCCAACTTCACGTAACTTTTTAGTTAACATACGTGTATCGATTCCTGCTAAACCTGGGATTCCTTTGTCTTTACAGTATTGATCTAAGCTCATTTTGTTTCGGAAATTTGATGGGTGCTCAGCATATTCTTTTACAATTAAGCCGTGAACTGCTGGTACGATACTTTCAAAATCCTCTAAATTGATTCCGTAGTTACCTACTAATGGGTAAGTGAATGTTACGATTTGTCCACAGTAAGATGGGTCAGTTAATACTTCTTGATATCCTGTCATACCTGTTGTAAATACTATTTCTCCTGTTGTTTCAACTTCGCTACCAAATCCTTCTCCTACAAAAACTGTACCGTCTTCTAATATTAATTGACGCATCATACTGTTAGTTCCTCTCTTTCATATACTAATTTGCCATTTACCATTGTCATTACCGGCCAACCTTTACATTTCCAGCCATCGAATGGTGTATTTTTACCTTTTGAAAGGAATGTTGTTGAATCGATTTCCTCTTCTAATTCTAAGTCGATTACAGTTAAGTCTGCCACCGCTCCAACTTCAATTTTCCCTCTATTTAAGTTAAAAACTTCAGCAGGCTTAGTTGTTAAAAAGTTGATTATTTGCTGTAAAGTCATTTTCTTTGTTTCTACAAAGTGCGTGTTTAATAGTGGAAATGCGGTTTCTAATCCTACAATTCCAAATGGTGCTAATTGCATACCTTGTGCTTTTTCCTCAGCTGTATGAGGTGCATGATCTGTTGCAATCATGTCGATTGTTCCATCAAGTAATCCTTCGATTAAAGCTTCACGATCGATTGCACTTCTTAAAGGTGGATTCATTTTGAAATTTGTATCTAAGCCTGGGATATCATCTTCACAAAGAATTAAATGGTGTGGAGATACTTCCGCAGTTACATTTATTCCAGCTCGTTTTGCATCGCGTACTACTCTTACTGATTCCTTTGTACTAATATGGCAAACATGATAATGACAACCTGTAGCTTCAGCTAATAAAACATCTCTAGCAATTTGAACACTTTCGCAAATTGAAGGTATTCCATTTAAACCATGTTCTTTCGAAAACTTGCCTTCGTGAACACATCCTTTTTGAATTAGCGTGTTTTCTTCACAATGTGCAACGATCGAGACATTTAGTTCAGCTGCTTTTTGCATTGCTTTGTACATCATCTCAGCAGATTGAACTCCAACACCATCATCTGTGAAGGCAAATGCTCCATTCTCTTTTAAAGCTTCAAAGTCTGTTTGTTCTTCACCAGCTTGTCGTATTGTAATTGATGCATATGGTAATACGTTTACAACTGCTGTTTCTTCTATTTTTTTATTTAAGGCTGTTAGGTGTTCGATTGTATCTGGTACTGGACGAGTATTTGGCATTGCACAAATTGATGTAAATCCACCTCTTGCTGCTGCTTTTGTACCTGTTTCGATTGTCTCCTTATGTTCACCACCTGGCTCACGAAGATGAACATGAACATCTATTAAACCTGCTGAAAGTAATTTGCCGTTTAATTCGATTTGTACCGCATCTTCATCAACAATTGTTTCAGCGATTACTGAAATTTTTCCTTTGACTACTAATACGTCTTTATTTAGAAGTTCACCATTTTCTTGTAAGATGACACCGTTTTTAAACAAGTACTTCATTTTTCATCTCTCCCCATACTGTTGGTAAGGCTCTTTTTAGAACAGCCATTCGTACATATACACCATTTTCCATTTGCTTAAAGATTCTTGATCGCTCGCACTCTACTAGGTCACTCGCAATTTCAACATCTCGATTAAATGGAGCTGGATGCATGATAATGCTATTAGGTTTCATTTTTGCTTCTCTTTCAACTGTTAGACCATGCTTTTGTAAGTAATTTTCCATTATGTGATTAGTCTTTGCGTCATGTCTTTCATGCTGTACTCTTAGGAGCATCATCACATCAACTTCTTCAACTAATTCATCTAAATTTTTGTATGTTCCATAAGTATTTTTATCGTCTTTCCATTCATCTGGACTTGCGAAATATACTTCAGCTCCAAGTCTTATTAGTGCTTCAGCATTAGAGCGAGCTACTCTTGAATGTCTTAAGTCTCCTACAATTGCTACTTTTAATCCTTCAAAGCTACCAAATTCTTGTTTAATCGTTAGTAAGTCAAGTAAGCATTGTGTTGGGTGATTTCCACATCCATCGCCGGCATTCAGGATTGGCATTCCTGCATCTTTAATTTCTTGAAAATACTCGTCGTCAGTATGACGTATTACGACTGCCTCAACTCCAATTGCTTGAAGTGTTTTAACTGTGTCATATAAAGTTTCACCCTTTTGGATACTTGAGCTTTCAACTGCTAAGTTAATAACTTCAAGTCCCAGCTTCTTCTGGGCTACTTCAAAGCTGAAGCGAGTTCTCGTACTATTCTCAAAAAATAAATTTGCAACAAATGTCTGACGCTTCAGGCTACTTATTTCTCCATTTGCAAAGTTTTGTGCTTGGTTTAGCAAATCTTGAATTTCTTCAATTGTTAAATCAGACATGGTTAATAAATGATTCATCCGTCATCCCCCTAAATGAATTTCATCCGTTTTATTTCTGGAGCATTCTATTTATTGTAAGAATGCCCCACTTAATTGTCATTTATGAAGCTAAGCTATTCTCTTCTTTATCATTTTCGATCATACGATCTCCACCAATTTTTTCTGGAAGGACTAAATTTAGGACTACTCCGATTAGAGCTGATAATGCCATTCCTTCTAGTGCGAATGTCTTACCAATGTGTATTGCCGCTCCACCAATTCCAAGTACTAAGATTACTGAAGCGATGATTAAGTTACGTTGTTTAGAGAAATCTGTCTTGTTTTCTACTAGTACTCGTAATCCGCTTGAAGCGATGATTCCGAATAGTAGGATTGAGATACCACCCATTACAGGTGTTGGGATTGAGCTAATCACTGCTGATATTTTTCCGATGAATCCAAATACCATAGCGAAGATTGCAGCACCAATGAACAGGTATACGCTGTAAGCTCTTGTAATTGCTAGTACTCCGATGTTTTCACCGTAAGTTGTTGTTGTAGGTCCACCGATTAGCCCTGCAATCATTGTTGAAACTGCGTCTCCAAATAATGACTTATCTAATCCAGGATCTTTAATTAAGTCTTTATTTACAACATTTCCAAGTACTACTTGGTGACCTATATGTTCTGAGATTGTCACGATTGCTACTGGTACAAAGATGATTAGTAGCTGTAATGTGACATGCGGTGTGTAATTTACAAATGGTACTGAGAAATCTGGTACTGCTAACCAATGTGCTTTAGCAATTCCTGTGAAATCTACTACTCCAAAGAAGATTGAAGTAATGTAACCACCGATAATCCCTACTAAAATTGGTATAACTGATAAGAAACCTTTTGTGAATAATGCTGTTATGATTGTGATCGCTAGTGTAATTAGCGCGATTGTAATTGATGTTGAGCTGTATTTACCATCAGCTCCGTTCATTGCCATTCCAACTGCCACCGAAGATAAACTTAATCCGATTACGATGATTACCGGCCCAACAACGATTGGTGGTAATACTTTGAATAACCATTTTACGCCTACTTTGTTTATAATCAGTGAGATAATCGCATAAATAATACCTGTGATGAAAACTCCTACGAACGCTGCACCTGGTTCTAAATTTGTTTTCGCATAAATCATTGGAGCTATGAAAGCGAATGACGACCCTAGGTATGATGGCACCTTACCTCTAGTGATTAGGACGAATACGATCGTTCCAATTCCACTTGATATTAATGCGATTGAAGGATTAATCCCGATTAAGATTGGAGCTAATACTGTAGCTCCAAACATTGCGAATAAATGCTGTAAACTCAGGAAAAACCATTGACCTAAATTCGGTTTTTCATTTATCTCAAGTACAGGTTTTTGTTTTAGCATGTTGATTCCTCCATTTTCCCAATAAAAAAACTCTTTGTGATGATACACAAAGAGTCCAATACGTTGCTTAGAAGGCAGCAACTAACTAGACCCTTTGTTAGCCTCTCTGGACCAAATTTAAAAGGGACTTTTATTTTTCAAATATACTTACTTTATCAAAGTCATCTGTTTCTTTTAAAGCTACGACTACTTTTTCGTTACTCGATGTTGGAATATTCTTACCAACATAGTCTGCTCTTACTGGAAGTTCACGATGTCCTCGATCTACTAATACTGCTAATTGAATTTGGGCCGGTCTACCTAGGTCCATAACTGCGTCCATTGCGGCACGAACTGTTCTACCTGTGTAAAGCACATCATCAACTAAAATTACTTTTTTGTTAGTTAAGTCAACAGGAACATTTGAACCTTTCACTAATGGTTCTTTGTTTTCCGTCTTTGTTGATAAATCGTCTCGATAAAGTGTAATATCTAAATCACCCATGATTACATCTTTACCTTCAATTTGTTTAATTCGTTCAGCAATTCGTTTCGCTAGATAAACACCTCTTGTTTTAATTCCTACTAAAACGATGTTTTCAATACCTTTGTTATTCTCTAGCATTTCATGTGCGATTCTTGTTAGACCACGTCTAATTGCCAGTTCGTCTAAGATGATTGCTTTTTCAGTCATTTACCTTACCTCCTACTATTATAGTGTAGAAGCAAAAAACCCTCTTGCCCGATGGACAAGAGGGTAGCGCAAAAGGATACATTTATCCCTTTTCATTTTTCCGCTTCCTTCTCAACCTCACGGGGTTGTGTTAAAGGTTCATTCAACTGTCCTCATTATGACCTATGTCACGATGATTGTCAACAGTTATCTACGTAATTGTTCAATAATATTTTCTAGTACTTTTGGAATAGGTGATGAAAGCTCCAAATACTCATTTGTTCTTGGATGTTTAAATCCTAAAACAGCTGCATGTAGTGCTTGACCATCAATATCCAATGTTTTTCGTGGTCCATATTTTGGATCTCCAGCTAACGGGTATCCAATGTATTTCATATGAACACGAATTTGATGTGTACGGCCTGTTTCAAGCTGACATTCAACTAATGTAAACTCTTCAAAGCGCTCTAACACTTTAAAATGAGTAACAGCTTCTTTACTATTTTCTTCAGTAACTGTCATACTTTGACGATCACTTTTATCTCGTCCGATTGGTGCATCAATTGTGCCTTCCTCATGTGGAATGACACCATGTACAATTGCAATATATTTGCGTACAGATGTTTTTTCACGTAATTGCTCTGCTAGCTTCTCATGTGCCATATCGTTTTTAGCAACCATTAATAAACCTGATGTATCTTTATCGATTCGATGTACAATACCAGGTCTTAATATGCCATTAATGCCTGATAAATCTTTACAATGATACATTAGAGCGTTTACTAAAGTACCCGTTTCATGACCTAATGCAGGGTGAACTACCATTCCACGTGGTTTATTTACGACAATGACATCAGCATCTTCATAATAAATATCAAGTGGAATATCTTCAGCTATTACTTCTAATGGCTTTGGATCAGGTACTGAAACTGATATTTCATCGCCTTGTTTTACTTTATAATTACGTTTAATTTTATCACCGTTCACTAATACAAACTCTTCTTTTAACCAGATTTGAACTTGAGACCTTGACCACTCATCATTTTGAGCAGCAATAAACGTATCGATTCTTTCTAAATGTTGATCTTCTTGAACTGTAAAAGCAAAAACTGTCATTTCTTAACTCCTCTTTTGTCTTCCAATAAAGTAATAATAAATAATAAAATAACGCCTACACAAAGAGCTGAATCTGCGATATTAAATACAGGGAAATCATAATTAAAAATATAAACATGAATAAAATCAACAACTTCTTTTCTGAAGAAACGATCAATAAAATTACCTATCGCACCACCTAAGACTAAACCTAAAGATACCCCTAGGAATTTGTCCTCTTTTGCGTGCTTTTGAATAAAGTAAATTACTGCGACAACAAAGACTAGTGTAATTATATAAAAGAAGCCCATTTTGCCTTGGAGCATCCCCCAAGCCGCTCCTCTATTACGATGTGATGTTATGTAAAAAATATTTTTAATAATCTCAATATTTTCTCCCAAATACATCTTCTTTAATACTGCAAGTTTTGTCAATTGATCAATTAAAATGACAATCACTGCAATAATATATGCCATATTTATCCCCTACCTTATTAGATATCTCATAAAATTTTAGCATAGGGGGAACTTTTATACAATGAATTGTATTAGTAATGATTTCTTACAAAACTAAAATCCTCCAAAGTTCGACCTGTCGGAAGCACTTTTAATTTTTCAACTGCAATCTGTTGTCCAGTTACTTCACAATAACCGTACAATCCATGTTCTATTTTTTGTAATGCAATCTCAATATCATATAAATCATTTTGCATATCTTCAACGAGGGTATTATGTTTGTTTGTCTCTTCTAAAATTGAATGATTATGCCAAACAACCGAAGAGCTTATTGGTTCAGAAAATAAACGATGCAGCAATTCATTTTTAATTTGTTCGAGCTCTTGTTTAATATGGAAAATTTCATTGCTCCTCATCTTCTTCACTCCCAATTATATTTTGTAAAGATACTTTTCCCTCAAATTGAAGTCGATAATAGGTGAAACTTTTTCCTATTAAGGAAATGAAGAAAGATATTTCCACTAATAATTAAACTGTAATGATTAATTTTATTAAATAACATAAGAAAAACCCGCATATAGGATTCAATTTCCTAATGCAGGTGTTTTAGTTCTAAAATTATTGGTCTGAAAATTGTTGAGTCCAATATTTCTTAATTGAGAACGATTGGCTTTAAAATCATAAAAATAAACAAAACAACTCCCATAAAAGAAGCAAAATAAAATAATTTGTTTACATGATTTTGAGCTTTAACGATATCCTGGTCTAATTCGTTTACATCTTTCTGTTTTTCATCAAACAGCCAATTCTCAATTCTTTTTTGTTTCGGAGCTATTAAACCTATTACAACAATTTGAATCAGAATATATAATACTAATGAGCCTATGAGCCAAAGTTGGGTAAACGAACCATAATTACCTAAAAAGTATAGAGTAAGACCACTGATTACAGCTAAACTTCCTCCGATTTTTGGAAACATCTCTAAATACTTAAAAAAACGATAACTCATCCTTAAATCTTCAACTGTTTGGTTTGACCTCGTTAATACATGACCAAAAAATGTTGGACCTACTCCAATTATTGCAGATAATACATGGATCAGCATTAATATTTTCATCCACCCACTCCTTTCATTTAACATTAAAAATATATGAAAAAGACAAGAAAAAAGAGCCGAAAGTTTTTAACTTTCGACTCAGTGTGTAGACAAAGTCNNAAACGGTAATGAGCACCGCAAGCAGGCGAAGCAACGAAGAAAGCGAGCGTTTGTCAACAGTCTGAGCCGAAAGTTTTTAACTTTCGACTCTTCCTTCAAGTGCTTTACCACTTCTTCATTAAATATCTTTTACAACACTTGCACAACGTAAGCAAAGTGTTGGGTGCTCATCATCTTTACCAACTTCTTCTGTTACAACCCAGCAACGTTCACAAGTTTCACCTGTAGCAGGCGTTACTTCGATACTTAATGTATCAAATTTTTGAGCTGTTTTTGGAGCCTGCTCATTGCTACTTGCGACTTCTACTTGTGAAACAATTAATAATTGTTTGAAGTCTTCATGAATCGAATTTAATAACTCAGCAACTTCTGCATTTGGATAGATTTTCACTGCTGCAGTTAGTGATTTACCGATAACTTTTTCATTACGAGCCACTTCAAGTGCTTTTAATACGTCATCACGTAAATCCATGAATTTTTCCCACTTAGCTTCTAAGCTTTGAGTATCACCAAAATCTTTAACGTCTGGCATTTCTGTTAAGAAAATACTTTCAACTGAAGTTCCTGCCATATGAGACCAAACTTCTTCAGCTGTATGAGGTAAAATTGGTGCAACTAAACGAGTTAGTGCTTGTAATGACTCATGTAACACTGTTTGAATTGCTAAACGATCTTTATTCGTTTTAGGCTCAATATATAAAACATCTTTTGATAAATCAAAATAGAATGAACTTAATTCTGTTGTACAGAAATTTTGAATTGTGTGGTAAACATTTGCAAATTCATATTTCTCATATGATTCACGAACAGTTTTAACAACATTGTTTAATTTCACTAACATATATTGATCTAATTCGCGTAGCTCTTCATATTTTAAAGCGTCAACTTCAGCGTTAAATCCATCTAAATTTCCTAATAAGAAACGGAATGTATTACGGATTTTACGGTATACTTCAGCAACTTGCTTCATTAATGCATCAGAAATACGTACATCTGATTGATAGTCTACAGAAGCTACCCATAAACGTAAAATATCCGAACCGTATTGATTCATAATTTTTGATGGTAGGACGATGTTGCCGATTGATTTACTCATTTTACGACCTTCACCATCTAAAACGAAACCATGACTTACTACTGCTTTATATGGAGCTTGGCCTGTTACAGCAACACTAGTACTTAAAGATGAGTTAAACCAACCACGGTATTGGTCAGAACCTTCTAAGTAAATATCTGCAGGGAAAGATAATTCTTCACGAGTATTTAAAACAGCTTGATGTGATGAACCGCTGTCGAACCAAACATCCATAATATCTTTTTCTTTAGTGAATTTACCATTTGGTGAACCAGGATGTGTAAATCCAGCAGGCAATAGTTCTTTCGCTTCTTTTTCAAACCAAATATTTGAGCCATGCACTTTAAATAAGTTCGAAACGTGTTCAATCGTTTCTTCAGTAATAATTGCTTCTCCGTCTTCAGCATAAAATACTGGAATTGGTACTCCCCATACTCGTTGACGTGAAATACACCAATCTCCACGATCACGAACCATGTTAAATAGACGAGTCTCTCCCCAAGCTGGGAACCACTTAGTATCTTGAACAGCTTGCATTAATTGATCACGAATTGCTTCGATTGATGCAAACCATTGTGCAGTTGCACGGAAGATAATTGGTTTTTTTGTTCTCCAGTCATGTGGATAAGAGTGTGTGATAAATTGTAATTTTAATAAAGCACCTTTTTCTTCTAGTGCCTTCGTAATTTCTTTATTAGCTTCATCATAGAATAATCCTTCAAAACCAGGAGCTTCTTTTGTAAGAACACCTTTTTCATCTACTGGACAAAGTACTTCTAATCCGTATTGTTGGCCAACACGGAAGTCATCCTCACCATGACCAGGAGCAGTGTGTACACAACCAGTTCCAGCGTCAGTTGTAACATGGTCACTTAAAACAACAACCGAATCACGATCGTATAATGGGTGCTTACAAACGATTCCTTCAAGAACAGATCCGTTGAATGTCTTTTCTACTACTACATCTTCCCAACCTAATTCCTTTGTAACAGCTTCTCTTAACTCAGTTGCAACTACAAACTTGTCACCATTTACAGCAACTACATCATAGCTTAAGTCAGGATGTAAACATACAGCTAAGTTAGCTGGGATCGTCCAAGGAGTTGTTGTCCAAATGATGAATTTCTCTCCACCATTTAACACATCTTTACCATTTTCAACCGCAAATGCAACATAGATTGATGCAGAACGTTTATCTTGGTACTCGATTTCAGCTTCCGCAAGTGCAGATTCACTTGAAGGTGACCAATATACTGGTTTAAGCCCTTTGTAAATTAATCCCTTAGTAGCCATTTTGCCGAAAACTTTAATTTGTTCAGCTTCATATTCTTTTTCAAGAGTGATGTATGGTCTGTCCCAATCACCTAATATTCCTAAACGTTTAAATTGTTCTTTTTGACGCTCTACTTGTTCGTAAGCATATTCTTCACATCGTTTACGGAATTCTGCTACTGACATTTCTTTACGATTTACTTTTTTGTTTGCTAATGCTTGTTCAATTGGTAAACCATGAGTATCCCAACCTGGAACGTAAGGAGAACGATATCCATTCATATTGTAAAAACGAACAATGAAATCCTTTAATACTTTATTAAGTGCATGTCCCATATGAAGGTCACCGTTCGCGTATGGTGGTCCATCATGTAAAATAAATGAAGGTTTTCCTTCGTTATGTTTTTGAACAGTTGTATAAATGTCTTTTTTGTTCCACTCTTCTTGAATTTGCGGTTCACGTTGAGGTAGGTTTCCTCTCATAGGAAATTCAGTTTTTGGCATAAGTAACGTATCTTTGTACTCCATTTGCTTTCCTCCATTTTTAAACTTTTCAAGTTTGATCTAAAGCTAACTAAACTGTAATGCCAGCTTACTTTCCAATTTTAAATTCCACATTAACGCATTGTATCCATCTTACAAGCCTTTTATTAGTGCAATGTCTATTTATGAATACTTAAAACAGAAAGTTATGAATAAAATTTATAACTTTCGTTTTAATTGGATGGAAATAAAATATGTATAATAAATCGTTGAACAACGCAAAAAACCTTCCTCATCCCAAAAAAGGGACGAGAAAGGTTCCCGTGGTACCACCCTAATTGACAATAAATCCGAAAAATCCATTGTCCACTTAGCATTCGTAACGTGAATGAAACGTCTTTTCTTACTTTTGTTCAGAAAAGCACTCTAGGGTGATTTTCCTTCTATTTTCTATATCAAGCTTACACTATCCTTGACTCGCTACCTAGTTTTATAGAAGTACTCTTCCCTGTCACCGATTTACTATTAATATCTAATAAATTATATGTAAAACTTTACAAATCGTCAAGGCTTATACGATTAGTTTGCAATTTCTTCGGTTTCTTTATCATCTAAAATATGATCCCAATCTTCATGACCTAACATTTCTAATTGTGTCTCAATTGCCATTCTTAAACGAGTGCGGAAAACTTTTGATTGCTTCTTAAGTTCTTCAAATTCCATTGTAACTTTTCTAGATTTAATTAAAGCTTCATTAATAATACGGTCAGCATTTTTCTCTGCTTCCTTAATGATTAGCTTAGCTTCTTTTTGAGCACTACCTTTTACATCTTCAGCAGCTTCTTGCGCAATTAAAATTGACTTATTTAAAGTTTCTTCTATAGTAGAAAAATGCTTTAATCTTTCTTTCATATCAAGAATTTGTTCTTCTAATTGTTTTTTCTCACGAATAACTAATTCATAATCTTTAATGACTTGATCTAAAAACTCGTTTACTTCGTCCTCGTCATAACCACGAAAACTTTTTCCAAATTCTTTATTATGAATATCAAGTGGTGTTAAAGGCAATTAAGCCACCTCCGTGTAAGTTCTATATTAATAGGTTATAATAAATTTTCGACAGTTTCTACGTTTTTCCTTCTACAATTTCTGACTATTTTTTAACACCGTAGTGGATCCGCCATTTTTCTTTTTTCGATAAACCGTCAATTGACCTTAACATTCCTCTTCCAAAACCTTTGACAGAAAATAAATCTCCTTCTTCACATACAAAAGATGTAGAGTCAATTATACGTTGGTTTACTTTAACGTGTTCGGCTTTAATTAAGCTTTGAGCTTTTTGTCGAGATATATTATAGAATTCACTTAATAAAACATCTAAACGTAATGATGACACAGTCCCATTACTAGTTTGCCAATCATCTTCAGATTCAAACAATTCATTAAATGAAATTCTCTTTAATTTAATCGGCGATTTTCCTACAGAGTTTAAGTTATTTTCAACAAAACTTGCTATTTCGTCTGCAACAATCAGTTGGATTTTATCATCTTTAATTAGAATATCACCATATTTTCCTCTTGTAATGCCTAGAGACATTAATGTGCCTAGTACTTGGCGGTGCGATAAAGTATGAAATTTAGTTGCATAATCTAAGTCAAACGCTACTAAAGAATAGTCTTCATCGTTTGGGGTGAAGAAGCTCGGATAAATAATTGCACGCTTTCGTTCACAATCCTGTCTCCCACCAAAAAAAGCGACAAAACACTCTCCTTGATTACCAATAATTGATTGCATAATCATTTGTTCCCTTAAATCAAGAAAATCCGTCAACTTAATCGA
Source organism: Bacillus sp. AFS041924 (assembly GCF_002577195.1). Classification (GTDB taxonomy): domain Bacteria; phylum Bacillota; class Bacilli; order Bacillales; family Bacillaceae_G; genus Gottfriedia. Next base: position 3,182 of record NZ_NULG01000019.1, on the reverse strand, counting down.
ATACCGTTCAATTGTTTGTTCCTTCCAACTTATAACCTTTTCTATGAAAACATGTTCTTCTTTACGAAAATGATCATATATACTCATTGATGCAATCCTCTTTTTCATCGAACTAGAAATATTAATTAAAAAAGAGAACCTGTTAGATTCTCTTTTTAGAAGAAACGAGAAATACTTTGAATTCCAATACCAGCAAATTCTAATGCAAATAATGCGACAATTGGTGAAAAATCAAACATACCGATTGATGGAACGATTCGACGGAATGGCTCTAAATACGGTTCTGAAATTGATCCTATTATGCGACCAAAACCTGACTGTCTGATTTGTGGGAACCAGGATAAAATGATATGAATAATGATGATGATTTTATATAAACCGATTAATTGTACTAATAAATTAAAAATAAAATCCATTTAATTACCACCTTTTAATGGAATTGTCTTCCTCAAATAACATATCTGTAATCGTTCCAGAAATATCGACAGTATCCGGTGTACAAATAAACGTATTTGTTCCTATTTTTTTGATATCACCACTTATTGCATATACTGTACCACTTAAGAAATCGACAAAGCGTTTAGCTTGATCGATTTGCATTTGTTGTAGATTAATGACTACTGCTTTTTTAGATTTCAAATGGTCTGCAACATCTTGTGCTTCTGCATATTCACGCGGCTGCGCTAATACAACTTTTGACGTCAATGAAGCTCCTCCTGGTAAACTTACTAATTTTTGCTTTGAAGCATTTCGGTCATAGTTAATTTCTTCATGTGCCTGTTTAGACATTTGTTGTTGTTGTTGTTGTTTGTTTTGGTTTTCATGCTGTTTTTGTTGCTCTTCATATTCATAATCGTCTTCATACTCATCTTCCATTGCAAAAAAGTTTCTTACTTTTCCAATAATACTCATCTTCTCTACCTTCCCTTTCCTACTAAATCAGTACCAATTCTTATGAATGTAGCACCTTCTTCTATAGCGATTTCAAAATCATTTGACATACCCATTGATAATTCAGAGCATGGAATATTTGCAATATGTAAATCTCTTACTTTTTCTTGTAATTCCTTTAATCCTTTGAAACTATTTCGAATAATCGTTACATCTTCGGTAAATGGCGCCATGGTCATTAGCCCAACAACTTGTACTTTATCAAATTCTGAAAGCTGTCTAGCAAATTCAATCACTTCATTAGGTTTTATACCATGCTTTGATTCTTCTCCAGATACATTAACCTGTAAAAAGCACTTTAAGGTTTTAGTTGCTCTTTTTTGAATCTCTTCTGCTAAAGATAGTCGATCTAAGGAATGTAAGTAATCAATACTATGTATGACGTCTTTTACTTTTCTAGTTTGAAGTGAACCAATAAAGTGCCAAACGACTTCACTTTGAATTTGTTCTTGTTTATCCTTCAAACCTTCAATACGGTTTTCACCTAATTGGTCAATCCCTTCAGCTATAGCTTCTTTAGCAACTTCTGCAGATACTTGTTTCGTTACAGCAATTAATGTGACTTCATCATTTCGATTTGCTCTTATTTTTGCTGCATTTATTTGTTCACTAATTCGTTCGTAATTTTGTTTGACTGTCATGTTGTTATTTCCTCCAACCAATATAACTCATCATTCTTCCTGTTTTCCCACCATCTCTACGGTGTGAAAAAAAGACGTCCGGGTTACAGCTTGTACAATAATTTGTCATTATTATATTTTCCTCACTAATGCCCGATTTAATGAGTAATTGTTTGTTTGCTTCTTTTAAATTCAATTTAAATTTCCCGTTTGGTAAAGTAGTCAAAATATTATTTGGAATCTTGTGTTCAAATGCATCACTTACTTTATTCATTACAAAATCATCCACTTCATAACAACAATCACCAATCGATGGACCGATTGCAACTTGGATATTTTTTAGTTGTAAATTTTCTTTTGTTATCCATTTTTCGATTAGACGTCCGCCAATGTTTTGAACTGTACCTTTCCAACCTGCATGAGCTAAGCCAATATATTTACTTGTTGGTTCAATAAAATATAATGGAACACAATCTGCATAACAAGAAGTTAATAATACATCTTCCTCATTCGTATAAAATCCATCTGTTATTGCAATGCTGCTTTCGTAATCTGTAACACCTTTGCCACAATCATTTTTAGTTACTTTTACAACATTATTTCCATGAACTTGTTCTGAACAAATCCATTTTGTCTTTGAAAATTTCAGTTTACTCGCAAGGATTTCTCTATTTTTAACTACTACATCCTTTGAGTCATTTACATGTAATCCAAGATTAAAAGAAGTGAAACAACCTTGGCTAACTCCATCATTTTTGGTTGTAAATCCTGCAACTAAATGTTTATATGAGTCTTCCCAAGGTTGAATCATAAAAGTACTTTCAGTCGATTGAATGAAGCTCTCTTTCATATTTATAAGACCTCACAAAAACTAATTTAGTAAATATATATGTAAACCAGTAAATGGTTTCCTATATTTTACCATAGATTTCACATTTATGATTATTTTTGACAAAAGACAATTACTTTTTTATGTGAATTTTACTGGACTTGCTTGGTTTTCCTCAAAATCTACACTAGAACGGTATTTTACTAAAATGACATCTTCTCCGATCTTCACAATATCATTCCAATAAATTGTCATTTCTTCCTCTTTACTAAAAAAATTCAAGCCTTTTCCTGGTTTTGTTAAAATGATCGACGAAATTTTTCCGTTTGACTGATCAATATCTAAATCAACTATATTCCCTAATTTCTTACCATCAGCAACATTTACAACGTCTTTAACTTGAAAATCTGAAATTCTGGCCATTAAACTTCACCATCCTTTTAATAAAATATATGAAGGAAGGTCCAAACATCATGATAAAATTCAAATAAAAATGTGTTAGACAACGATGTTCTATGCTCATCCTTTGTCTAACACATTAATATCGTATTTTCATTCTTCCATTTTAACTAATTATTAGTTATTGGATTATTTAGTCTTTACAATTATTTGTAAATGAATTTAATTGATATTTTTAAGCTAATTATTATTCAAGTATGTACGATGTCTAGCTCCGGCTCCTAGCCTCTCGAGGTCATAAGTCAATTTCCGGTAAAGGTTAAAAAGCAAACCTTTTCCGGAAATCGTCTTATACTTGTCGGGGCTGAACAGTCGCCTCCGCT
>NZ_NULG01000027.1 GCF_002577195.1 Bacillus sp. AFS041924 | reverse complement strand
AACTTTATGGGGTCAGTACAGCTGAGAAATCAACATTCTTGCGTTTTATTTTTTAAATTTCAAGGCTGAAATCTACCTTTTGGGACAGCCTCATTCTGTTTTTTCTTTTGACAAAGTGCTTAACATATCTGCCATTTTGCTATCCAAATAAACCAGCTTTTGTACGATTAATAAAAGTTCCTTATCCATCAGCGCAGAGTCATGTTCAGTTAATTTTTTTATTTGGTCACGCATTAGACCATTAACTACCAAAAGATCCATTAAGGTTTCGTTTTTTTTTGCTTTCAGTAAAGTCATTTTACTACCACCTTTCAGTCTTTTTTTAATAAATTCTACTTAATTTGGTAGTTTCCTCTAGACAAATTCCTTCAATTATTGCAAACCATGTGAATTTAATGTTTTTTAATTGGGGGATTTTAACCTTATTTAAATAGACTTTCAGATAATTATTTTGCAACTAAACTACCATTCGTCTCCCTCTACTTATAGAAACATGTTTAGTTTGAGAAGAAAATCAACAATATTCTTTAACTGAGCCAAAATTAAAAAATATATTTTCAAGTTCTTTTAAACTAACAGCTACCTTAGCTGCTTCAGACTTTTCCTGATAGAAACTAATATTACTAAAGCGATGAAGTAATAATAAGGTCATTAATTCTTTTTGTAATTCTTCATTTAACTCAATATGTGTATAACCATAACTTTCAAGGAAAATTTTATTTAGTCCTTCGTGTGGATAAAACATAAACGCAATTGGGCCAAGTAAATCATATTTGGAGTTTCCTAAAAAACAATCAGCAAAATCAATTAAACCAGTAAACTTCCACATACCATCTACTTTATTCATAATTAAATTAAATGGCGTGTATTCTCCAGTTAATAGGGCAATCTGTTCATTGCCTCGTAGGGTTCTGCTATCAACATAGCTTGGTAATTGGCTGAAAAGCGCTTCATTCATTCCGTTATTTTTATGATGAGTTGATAATTTCACTAATTGATTCGTTAAAAATTGATGCCAATGATCATAGTCTTCTTGTTTTGTTGAAATCGTTGCGTCATGGATTTCTCTTATTATTTTTCCTAAATCAAAAGCAATTTGCTTTTTCTCCTCAAGTGATAGTTCATCAAATATATCAATCAAAAGTGTCCCTTTAAGTTCACTCATTATTAAATAATTCCAACCTTCAAATTGACCAGTTGAGATTAATTGAGGAATATTTACAGACAAAGTTTGATCATTTAAAAACTCAAGCACTTTCTTCTCCATTATGAATTCATCATTCACATAAGAAGGATATAATTTAATTACAATTTGCCCATCAGCGCTAAAAACAATATTTCCACCGTATGAAAATCGAGTAAGCTTCTCAAACTTTATATTTTCTAACCTACAAATTTTTTGAATCTTACCTTCCCAAAAACAATTTTTACCACGCATTATTTTATATTTTTCTTTAGTAATTTTATAAAGATAGGTCATTATTCTACCTCATTATTAAATATTTTTTCTATAAGACTAAAAAATCGTTGCCTTTTATGCTGAAAGATTTTGATTCAATAAAGCTCTTCTTTTAATATTTAGAACAAAAAAAGTTGCGACTAAACAAAAGATTCCCGCAGCAATAAAGATTGATTGATAAGCATTAAACCAAGAGTAAACTAAACCTCCACCATATGCTGCCGCTCCAGCACCTAATTGATGGGCAGAATAAATCCATCCGTAAATTACGCCTACCTTCTCCTTGCCAAAATGATCTGTCGCTAGTTTGATCGTCGGAGGTACGGTAGCAATCCAGTCCATTCCATAAAAAATTGCAAAAGCACTTAAATAGATTACTGAATTTGTAGATAAAGCGAAAGGAAGAACAAGTAATGATAATCCTCTTAAACCGTAATACCAAAATAATAACCAACGATTATCAAAGCGATCCGAAAAGTAACCGGATAAAGTTGTACCAATAATATTAAATATTCCCATGAACGCTAAAATACTAGCAGCTGTAACTTCTTTATATCCGTAATCTATACAAAGGGAAATAAAATGAGTTCCAATCAAACCACTAGTTGAAAAGCCACATACGAAAAAACTCCCTGCTAATAACCAAAAAACTTTCGATTTAGATCCTTTTTTTAAACCTTCAAATGCTGCCTTCACTGGATTAACGTTGTTTACTTGTTTCTTATTACTTTTTTTGGCCCCTAAAGGTAAAATTCCAACATCCTCCGGGTCATTCTTCATAAAAATCCAAAGTAAAATATAAATTAAAACACCGAATGAGAAGATTGTTAAAACTGCACTTCTCCACGAATAGTTTTCAACGATATAAGCCATTAATGGTAAGAAAACTAGCTGACCAGCTGCAGAGCTAGAAGTTAAAAGTCCTAGCGCAATTCCACGTTTTTTTTCAAACCATGTCGTTGCGACATAAGCGTTTAATACGGTCAAAAATGCACCTGCACTTAATCCAATAATGATTCCCCATATTATAAATAAATGCCAAATTTGCGTCATAATTGTTGTTAGTAAAATAGCAGCTAATAATGTACCCATCCCTACTAACAATACCTTTCTAACACTGAACTTTTGATATAAGCCTGCTATAAATGGGCCAGAAAATCCAACAAGAGTAATACAAATTGCAAACGCACCTGAAATGGATGCTCTATTCCAACCGAATTCCTTTTCGAAAGGAATCATCATCACACCGGACATCGTATTTGTTACAGCAGCTATAATGACGGATAAAAAAGTAACAATTAAAATAACCCAAGCATAATGTATTTTTCCGCTTTTCAATCAAACTCCTCCTTCGTTACTAAACCATCATCTCTTTCTCATGTAACAGCAATCTATTTAGCTGACCTACACTTTTAACAATTGCATTCGCACCTGCATCAGTTAATTCTACTTCACTTCCATAACCGTAAGTTACTCCTATAGCGTCAATTTTAGCGATTTTTGCACCAACAATATCGTGAAGTCGATCTCCAATCATTACTGAGTCTTCCTTTGAAAGATCATTGTTCATTTCAAAAATAAACTCTATTATTTCACCTTTATCGATTCTTGTGCCATCCAGTTCACTTCCAACAATTTCAATAAAATACTGATCTAGTTGGAAATGACTTAAGACTTGTTTTACGAAAATCGTAGGTTTTGAAGTTGCTACATATAATCTTTTATTTTCCTTAAACAGCTCCCTTAGCAACTCATGTATTCCATCATAAAGATTATTTTCAATCATACCATTCTTTGAAAAATATTCGCGATAAAAACGAACTGCATTTAATAATTCATTTTCATTTAATTGACAAATTTCAGAGAATGAGCGTTGAATTGGTGGTCCAATGAATTTTAATAACTCTGATTCTAATGGGATAGGTTGATTCATTTTCTGCAAAGCATACTTTACTGAGTTAAGAATCCCTCTTTTTGGATCCGTTAATGTTCCATCTAAATCGAAAAGGATTGTATTATAAGTCATTATTTTTTCCTCCAAAGTTTTTTTTTGCACAAAGAAGCGTTAGCAATTATTGCTAACGCGTCCATTCCTTTTTCAACATGCTATAAACTGCTATATCATAATACTTATTTCTTATTTGCTGGGCTTCCCTTTGAATGCCTTCTTGTTTAAACTCTAAGCGCTCTGGAATCGCTCGACTCTTTTCATTTTCTACAGCTGCTCTGATTACAACTCGATTAAGCTCAAGCTCTTCATAACAATATGAAACTAATCCTTCTACAGCACGAGTCATTATTCCTTTACCTTGCATCTTTTCACTTAACCAATAACCTATTTCAGTAGTTTGGTTTGACCAGTCAATATAATGTAATCCCAACATACCAACTAATTCATTTTTATAAAAAACACCAGTTTCAAAGCCATTATTATCAGCAAATTTTTGTAGCCACATAGGTATAATTGATTTTTGATAATCCTCAATTACTGGAATATTTTCAGCCCATACTAACCATTCTTTTAAAGAATTTTGATTTTCTTTAAGCGCCTCAACTAATGTTTCTGCATATTTTGGTGTTAATAATTTAATTGAAAGATCATTATTTATTTGTACCTTAAACACTGTAATTCCTCCTTTTATGAAAGTAACATTATTTCTTATGGGCCAATTATTTTTTTGAGATTTAGAAGATACACTAAATCTATATCTGTTTTTTATTAATCTACTTTATTTCTATACTAACTTAGCTAAATCCTCTAGTTATTCAAAAAAACCAGCTCCACTTTAGATGACCATAATGCTCATTAAAAATAACAGATACTTTTGCACACTGAATTTCATTTTAATTTTGTGGTGAATTTATTAACTTGTATGATACAAGCTTCACAATTACTTGCCTAATTCACTAGTTACATAGTATATTTTTTTAACAAGCATTATTAGAAACTACTAATCAAGGCACAAAATAATGAAACTAATTGAGGTAAGTTCATGCAAAATTGGATTATAGAAACGATGGATACATTTGGATATTTTGGGATTTTTTTATTAATTGCATTAGAAAACATATTTCCTCCTATTCCTTCCGAAGTGATTTTAACGTTTGGAGGATTCATGACTACACAATCCTCCCTTTCGAAAATAGGGGTTATATTCTTTTCAACTTTAGGGGCAGTATTCGGAGCAATTATACTTTATTGGATTGGTACTTTACTAGATGTAAAAAAGTTAGAAAAAATTGTAGACCGCTGGGGTCATATTTTACGTTTAACTAAAAAGGACATCCATAAAGCGGACGAATGGTTTTCTAAGTATGGGGTATGGACTGTCTTTTTCTGTCGACTAATTCCATTAATACGTAGCTTAATTTCTATTCCAGCTGGAATGTCACGAATGAATTTTTGGATCTTTTTACTGTTTACAACTTTAGGCTCATTAATATGGAATACAATCTTAGTTTTAGTTGGAGCTTCTGTAGGGGCTTCCTGGGAAAAGATTGTTGAGTATATGGATGTATATTCAAATATCATTTATGGGATCTTAGTAATCGGAGTTGGAATTTTCATCTTCCTTTTTATCAAAAAAAGAAAACGTTCTGCTTAAATAATAATCTAATTTCCTTTTAGCTTGTTTGGTTAAAGGGAAGAAAACAATCAATAACTTATACTTTGGAGATGCAATTCGTAAAAAAATTAGCATCTCCATTTTTATTTTGTATCAATGATGTCCTTTTTTTGTAATATCGAGGCAATTAGACAAAATGAACATTCAAAGTTTTTTCCTTCCTTATAGCATATACATTAATTAGGGAGGGATCTATAGTTGAATGGAAGGATAAAGTTAAGCGTTGCCTGGATAACGTTGTTTCTCATGGGTACAGACTTATTTGTCGTTTCGCCGCTGCTACCATTCATTTCAGAAGAATATAAGCTTAGTTCAACGACCACTGGATGGATGGTGACTGTCTTTGCGGTTACATATGCTTTTTTTGCTCCTATCCTTGGGTGGATTTCAGATCGAAAGGGACGGAGAATTTTTATTACGTTCGGCTTATTGCTTTTCGCTATTTCAAATGGACTGACCGCTTTTGCCCCTTCATTTTTATGGCTTATTGTTAGCCGAATTTTGGCAGGTTTATCCGTTGCATCCATTACTCCATTGATTTATGCAAACATTGGAGATATTGCACCACCAAACCGAAGAGGAACATGGCTTTCGATTGTTGTTTCAGGACATTTAACCGCTCTTTGGGCAGGTGCACCAATCGGAACATTATTGGAGCACTTTCTAGGATGGCGTTCAGTCTTTGTTGTTATGGCAGCGATAGGAGCCATATTGTCCGTTTTGAATTTTAAGATATGGAAATCAAATCATAAGAGTGATGTAAAAAATAACTTATTACAAGGAAAATTATTAAGAGTACTCGGCTCCGTAAGTGTTACTACTGTCTGGGCTATTTCTATGTACGCACTTTATGTATATTTGGGAGCTGCACTTTATTCAGAAAATAGGTACACTTCCTCAGAAATCGCATTATCTGTTACTTTTTATGGTATTGGGGCTGTTTTAGGTAGTCTTTTAAGTGGGCAATTAACAGACAGATTTGGAGAAAGGACAATTTCAAAGGCTTCACTTATTTTTTTAACTCTAGTACTTGTTTGTTTAGGGATCTTCTTCTCATCAGGCGTTTGGATTTATTTCTTTCTGTTTATATGGGCTTTAGTTGGTTACGCAAGTTTCACATCATACCAAGCACGATTAACCGTTGAATATCCAAACGAACGAGGAATTGTTATGGCTTGGAATAATACAGCTCTTTATATTGGTATTACCTTTGGTTCCATTATTGGAGGATATGCCATCTCAAAATGGGGCTATTCTATTCTTCCATATGTTTGTAGCTTATCTGCATTTGTAAGCTTTTTCCTTAGTAATCAAAAGGTACAAGAAATAAAAAAAACACAATCTTATCTTTATAAATGATGTAAGTTTAACTTTATAAAACTATTATTTGTGAAAAAATGTATTTAAGCTAACCGGTGCGATAGTTATTAGAAGATAAGCTTTAACATTAAAGGCATTGCTTCCTGGGCAATGCCTTTACTTATTTTAATATCTAATTCCAATTAGCAGTATTTTTTCATTTACTTCGATCTTAAAACTCTCATCGAATTCAATACTGCTAAAACAGTAACACCAACGTCTGAGATGACTGCTTCCCACATTGTTGCAATTCCGATTACTCCAAGTAATAAGAAAAACCCTTTCACTGCTAAGGCAAAAAAGATGTTTTGCCATACAATTTGTCTTGTACGTTTAGCGATTTTAATTGCATCTACTATTTTTGATGGCTCATCTGACATTAATACCACATCAGCAGCTTCGATTGCAGCATCGGAACCAATACCACCCATTGCAATTCCTACATCCGCTTGAGCTAGAACCGGCGCATCATTAATACCGTCTCCAACAAATGCAATTTTTTCTTTTGGAGATTTCATTTTTTCTACTAGTTCAAGCTTTTCTACTTTTTGATGTGGAAGAAGCTCTGAATAAATTTCGTCTATTTCTAATTCTTTACCGATGCTTTTCGCTACTGTGTTAGCATCACCTGTTAGCATGACGGTCTTTTTAATACCAACTTTTTTAAGCTCAAGTATTGCTCTTTTCGCATCATCTTTTAATTGATCTGCAATGACAATTGAACCTATATATTGCTTATTCTTTGCTAAATAAACGGTTGTGCCTACTTCTTTAGTTGGTTCGTATAAAATGGAATGACTCTCCATTAATCTTGAGTTTCCAACTAAAAGTTCATCACCATTAATGATTACGTTAATTCCATGTCCTGCAATTTCAGTATAGTGAGATAAATTTGCTTCTCTAATGTCTTTACCGTATTTTTGACGAATTGATATAGCAATAGGATGAGTAGAATAAAACTCTGCATAGGCAGCTAACTCAAGTATCTCTTCTTTTGAATGACCACGAGTAGGTAAAATTGAGCTTACTTGGAATTGCCCTTTTGTCAAAGTTCCTGTTTTATCAAAAACGATATATTTCAAATCATTTAATGCTTCTAAATAGTTACTTCCTTTTACTAATACTCCCGATTTTGAAGCAGCTCCGATACCTCCAAAAAATCCTAAAGGAATTGAAACAACTAAAGCACAAGGGCATGAGATAACTAAGAAAATTAAAGCTCGGTAAACCCAATCATAAAATGTTTCACCAGGAATAATCACTGGAGGAATGATTGCTATTATAGCTGCTGTAATCACAACTATAGGCGTATAAACCTTCGCAAATTTTGTTATAAAGTTTTCAGTAGGTGCCTTTTTATTTGTTGCATTTTGAACAAGTTCCAGTATTTTTGATACAGCCGATTCATTAAATTCCTTCGTCACTTCAATTTCAAGTAAACCTTGAACATTTATAAATCCGCTCAGCACTTCATCGCCTTCGAAGATTTCTCTCGGTAAAGACTCACCTGTTAATGCGGATGTATCAGCACTTGAAGAACCACTTTTTACAATTCCATCTAATGGAACTCTTTCTCCTGGTTTAACTACTATGATATCGCCTATTTGAATCGATTCAGGAGATACTTGTTCAGTCTTTTCTCCAACTTTTAAATTAGCATAATCAGGACGAATATCCATTAATTTCGAAATCGAGTTACGCGACCGATTGACAGCAATGCTTTGGAATAATTCACCTAGCTGATAAAATAGCATTACTGCAACAGCTTCAGGATACTCTCCAATCATAAAAGCCCCAATTGTAGCTACTCCCATTAAAAAGTTCTCATCGAATACTTGACCTCTAAAAATATTTCGAATAGCTTTTAAAACAACGTCAGCACCCGCTATTAAATAGGCAGCTATGAACATAATCATTTGATAGAGAAATGGTACAGTAAGTATTTCAGCTAAAATTAATAAAGCAGCACCGCTCGCTAATCTAGCAATTAATTTTTTTGTTTCAGCATTCATTCTTTGCTGCTTTTCTTGCCCTAATTTTGTGTCTTCTTTTGAAACTGGATTAATATGCGGTTCTAATAAACGAATCTTATCTTTAGCGCTCTTTATAATGGTTTCTTGTTGGTCCTCACTTGTCGTAATCGTCATCGTTAATGTTGCAAAATTAACTGAACATGAATCGACGCCTTCTAATGCGGATACCCCTTTTTCGATTTTCATTGCACAATTAGCGCAATCAAGGCCCTCTAATTTTAATTCTCTATTTACTTGCTTTTGCCCCCTACTCAACAATCTCAACTCCTCTCAGGAAAACACCGGTATTAATCCTCCAAAATATGTTCTAGTGCTTGATTGAAAATTTGTGTAACGTGCTCATCTGCTAATGAATAATAAACAACTTTACCTTCTTTACGATTTTTTACTAAATGTGCTTGTTTTAATACTCGTAACTGATGTGATATAGATGATTGAGACATTTCTAATAAGTGGGCTAGATCACATACACACATCTCAGATTGACTAAGTGCATGTAATATTCTCGTTCTAGTCTTATCTCCAAGTACTTTAAAAAGCTCTGCAACAGCTGTCAATGCTTCAATATTTAACATTCTTTCTTTTACTGAAAGAATTATATCCTCGTGCATAATCGTTTGTTGACAAGCCTCTTCACATATTTCGTCTACTTTCTTCTTTTCATCAATCATAAACTGTCCTCCTATGAATACATGAGCAATCATTCATATGTTTTCTATATATATATTATATGAGTGTTTGTTCATATGTGTCAAAGTATTATTTGTAAAATTTAAAGGAATATAACATACGATAAAGAAATGATTAAGTAATGCATACAAAAGGAGAAAATTTAATGACTCTAATCGGATATCTTTTTTGGGGAATTTGCTTAGTAGCCGTAATATTTACCTTTTTTATTGAAAAGAAATTGGGAACTACTCCGCCTTATAAAACGGAGCATCAGACACTATATGACGAAATGACAAAGATTGATCGAACTTTAGTGCAGAATTAAGGGTTTAAAGAGTTTTTTTATATTGGCTCTGTTAAAAAAGANNAACAATTAATATTAACAGAGACATCCATGCTAATGAAAATTCACACCATGGCGCATGAAAATATAGTGCGGTGCCTATAACGGTAATACAGTGATTATTATCAGAGGTCGGTTAGGCTTGATGTCTTGAACTCGCTACAGGGACGGACCCCGGTAAGCAAGTTTTGTGGTTAATTTTCAGGGTAGCCTTTATATTAAATAAAAAAAGCAGACAATTACTGGAATTTTCCTGTAACTGTCTGCCTTTTTATTTCTTACCTTCCTATCCCTGTTCTTTTGGCATTGGTGTTTTTGTTGGGTTGCCATATCCATCTTTGTATTTATTATCAATATATTTTCGTATTTCTAACGGCGTTTTTCCTTCTTGCTGAAATTTCGCTGATTCAACTGCGATCTCCATACAATTGACACATGAAGTAGCATGACTATCCCATATGATTGATCCATCTTCTTTTATTTCATGTATAAAGCAATCTAAATTACTTTTATGACCTACACTTTCACCACATCCACAATAACATGGAATATTTTTTAGTAAATCAGTATGAAGTGCTGCGACCAAATATATTTGTTGAATCTGTTGTTCTTTAGTAGCTAAAAACTTTGGTAAAGTTTCTTTATTAATTGTTTGTTCTCTAATATCACTTGTTTGGTTATGCTCTGCATGACTTTCGTGTTCCTTAGTATGATTAGTTTCAGCTTGTTGATTACTGCATCCCATTAATAGAATAGAAATCGTTAAAGCTGAAAAGACGTTTTGAATTGTTTTTCTTTTCATATTTTTCCTCCAATAAATGCTCATTAATCTAATTTTAATAATTATTGGAGTGGAAAACAAATCTTTATAAAAATGGTAATTCAGAATGATTGAACATCGACGATCAATAAATAACTGAATCGATAAGCGTTTTCAATAAACTTGTAATTAAAAAGAAGAATCTTATTAGAAAACCAGCCCATGCAAAACGTCTATATTTTCCCCATCTGTCTTGGTGATCATTACGTTTACATATCCAATATAAAATCCATAATCCAAGTGGTAAAATTGGAATTTCAATGCGGTAATGATCAAAATTCAAATTAATACTGAAGACAAATATACCTATTAGCATTGCAATAAGTGCCTTCCATACTTTTGGTTTCAAAGTATTTGTTTTATAGACCCAATAGAATAAATATCCTAGGGTTATATAATTTACTAGCGTAATAATTATATCTGAAGCAAGGTGATATTCATCAAAATGGAATTGAAAGTTCATGAAATCCTCCTTTTTGTTAATTTAATGATTTCTAATAATTATGACAGTCTTTACGATAATATTTAGTTAATTCTCCATTTTCATCATCGATTGATTCTAAAATTAATGTGAATTTATTTTTCTCAAGTATCTGTACTGAATAGATGTTATTAGATTCAACGGAGGCCACTATTGATTTCAACTTTTTATTCCTAAAACAATATTCTTCTATTAATCTAGCAATCTCAGAACCAAACCCATTTCCCCACTCTTCTTCTACTACCCGATAGCCTATTTCAAACTCATTTGCTTCATTTTTTATGACAGCACATGTACCTATAAACTGATTACTGTCATTTTTACAAACCGCCAAAACTACAAAATCAGTATTATTTTGCTTATACATTTGAAGAATCTTATTTAATTCCTTCTCAGTTTCATCGATCGTTTTTGGTCGATTCGTTATGTATTTCATTACATTCGCATTTGATTGAAGTTTATGTAAATGAACTAGATCATCACTTTTAAGCTTTCTTATATGCAGTCTGTTAGATTTAATCATCATAATCTCCTATATTTTATTAATAAAAAATCACCTAATAAATAGGTGACTCAGACTGTTGACAAACGCTCGCTTTCTTCGTTGCTTAGCCTGTCTGCGGTGCTCATTACCGTTTAAGGTAACTCCGCTCCTCATCAGGCTTCGCGCCTCGAAAGACAAGCGCTCGCAATCAGTCTGAGAATCAAATTTTTGGGACTTTGTCTACACACTGAATCACCTAATAAATAGGTGACTTTATTTAACAAATACATGTTTTTTTCTTAACTCCAAGCTTCCCTTTCGCTTCAACCTTCTCAATATAATCTGTAGCTAAAGGTACTTTACATGCTGTATTTCCTACGTCTACATGGACTTTGCCAATTTTTTGCCCAACCACCATTGCTTCAACAGTTAGACTGGGTACAAAACTTCCTACAGCAATTACAAACCCATTCATCGTATAGCGAACTCTATTTTCTGATGTATGTATATTATTTTCAACATAAGTAAGTAATTGACGAACTTCATCTTTATCAATCTCTTCATCTGGTGCAATCGATAAATAATGACTATATGTACTCCATCCACAGTCCTCAATTAATTCATTATCTGACTTCAACCATTCTCTTGCTAGTTCGATAGCATACGGACTTTCGGCAGCAACTGCACCTACAATATATTCAGCGATCATATACCAGTAAGCTTCTTTAGCCCAAATTTGAAGTTGTTCTTTTGTCATTAACTTTGGATTAATAGATAAACCAGCTAAATACATAGCATCGGAATTTCCTGTTTGATATAGTGATAACGCCAATTCTTGATCCTTTTTTATATACTTAACTAGCTTTTTCATATCTCCAATTTTCACTCCAAAAAAGGGTTCCTTAGCACCATGGCGCAAAAAAGTTTTTTTCGTTTGTTCAGTCCCCATCTCCTCTAATGATTTCATTACTTCTTCTAATGTCATTATATCCCCACCTTATTAAATGTTTGTTCCTTAACATCGTTGTCTAAAATGTATCCTATCATACCTACCAAGGAAGGACAGAATATAATGTACTATTTTTTTCTATTTGGCATACTATTTAGCTTTATACTCTCATCGTGTTCAAACAATCATGTAGCGCAGGTGGTTCATCTAACTAATTCAACAGCATCAGAAGCTAGTACTGAGGATTGGTCATATTCAGGCAAAACTGGACCTACTTATTGGAGTTTAATTAACAAAGAATATGCTTTATGCGCAAGTGGCAAGGAACAATCACCAATTAATATTGATCGAGTCCAAAAAAAATCCCTACCTTTAGGTATTAACTATCATAATGGTCTTTTTAAAATAGAAAAAGAACAATATACTGTAACACTGATTCCCTTAAATAACACAAACTCAATTAATTTAAATGGAACAAACTATCCATTACAAGCGTTTCATTTTCATACACCAAGTGAACATACGATAAATGGAGTACATAGTGATTTAGAGATTCATTTTATTCATGAAGATATGAAAAAATCAGTTGTTTCGATTAGTGTTCTCGTTAATAGTGGTAGATTAAATAAGGAATTTCAAAAAATAATGAATCCAAATCTAATGGATGAGGATAATGAGGAAAAAATAGTAAAAATCAACTTACAATCATTTATTCCTTATACAAGTAAAAAAGTGTCGTATATCGGATCTTTTACAACACCCCCTTGTACAGAAGGGATTAAATGGATTGTATTTAATAAACCGATACAATTTTCAGATGAACAAATCCATTTTTATCAAAATTATTTCAATCCAAATAGCCGTCCTGTTCAACCATTAAATGGTAGAGTTTTATTTGAGTCTTGGTAAAATAGATAACTTTTTTCAGAGTGTTTAAATTTAAAACAGTCAATACTGAAAACGGATATTAGGTGACTATTGATGAAAAAGTTTTAATTTTTGATGATCTATTATAGTTTTTTTGAGGAATAAGTTGATTAAAACGAAAGGTGCTCGACTCTTATCGTAAATGAAGGAAGCCTAAAGAACCTGCAGGCGGCGAGGGGCCCAAGAATCTCTCCCCATGGAAAGCGAGCAACCTGTCGTGGAGTAGGGTGCCCAAAAGTCAAAGTACTTTTGAGCACTCTTTTTTAGTTTGTTAGCACGGAAACCGAACACTTTGTGAACTTCGCTTAAATAATGAGGAAACTGGCTCAATTAATGTTTGATTCCGCTTAAATAATTCAGAAACCTACACAATTAGTGCAGAAACTCATTGAAATTAAATTTAGCGAGTAGCAATCAGTCCAGAATTTCGCAAATCAGAAGAGAAATGACTAAATTTAGAGTAGAAAACATAAAAAACTGCCTCAAAATGTCGTCATTCAACGACCTTTTGAGACAGCCTCTTTTTGATTTGTTACTTATTGACTAACTTTTTCGTCTCGATTCACTACTTCTAATTTCCCTGTGTGTGGGTCAATTACTAATCCATGAACTTCTACACCTTCTGGAATAAGTGGATGGTTTTTAATAATTGAAACACTATGATTAACACTATCATATACATTTGTAAATCCTGTTAACCATTTGTCTAAATCTAAACCTGAGAAACCTAAAATTTCTAGATTCTCTGCTTTAATTCCTCTATCAATCATTTTTTCCTTCATTTTAGCTGGGTTTGTATTCCCCATACCACACTCGTGGTGACCGATTACTAATACTTCTTTCGCACCAAGCTCATAGATTGAAACTAGAATACTTCTCATAACTGAACCGAACGGATGCGCAATAACAGCACCAGCTGTTTTAATCATTTTTACGTCACCATTTCTAATATCAAGAGCCTTCGGTAAAAGCTCAACTAGTCGTGTATCCATACAAGTAACCACTACAACCTCTTTGTTTGGAAACTTTGAAGCTATGTATAGCTCATAATCCTTATTCTCAACAAACTTCTTATTAAATTCTAAAATCTGATCTAACACAAAAATTCCCCTCCAATCAAAAATAAAGAGCTTTTTTCTATACCTATATTGAGGGAAAAGCTCAAATTATACAACCATTTTGCACTCATTTATAGTATTATTCTGAAATTACATTTTCATTTATACTGTTTTATTTTTTTTTAGAGTAGTTAATGACCTTTACTAACATCTAAACGATCGAGTTAAACTTTTTTAAAATTTCCATTAATTTCTATCAAAATTTTGTTATTTTTAAATTTTATATTGTACACTAAATTTAGTCTTTACTAAGGAGGGAAATAACATGAAGTTTGAACATTCTATCGCATTACATAATGGACTTAAAATGCCTCAATTAGGTTTAGGTGTGTGGCGTGTGTCACCAGAAGATGGAGTTGATGCAGTCCGAACAGCTATTGAAGTGGGGTATCGTCATATTGACACTGCAGCAGTTTATCAAAACGAGGAGCAAGTAGGTGAAGCAATTCGTCAATCTGGTGTTTCACGAGATGAACTTTTTATTACTACGAAGGTTTGGAATGCTGATCAAGGTTACGATACTACTTTAAGAGCTCATGAAGAAAGTCTAAAAAAATTAGGCTTGGACTATGTTGATCTTTATTTAGTTCACTGGCCAGTTAAAGAAAAATATTTAGATACATATAAAGCATTAGAAAGACTTTACGATGAAAAACTTGTCCCTGCAATTGGTGTTTCAAATTTTCATATCCATCACTTAGAAGATATTGCAGCTCATCGCAATATTAAACCAATGGTCGATCAAGTTGAATTGCATCCAATGTTTCAACAAAATGAATTACATGAATATTGTCAAAAAAACGGTATTGCATTAGAAGCATGGAGCCCATTAATGCAAGGTGGCGACGCTTTAACAAATCCTGTTATTAAAGAAATTGCAGAACAATACGGTAAAACAGCTGCCCAAGTCATCATCCGTTGGCACTTACAACGTAATGTAATCGTGATTCCTAAATCAATTACCCCTTCTCGAATTCAAGAAAACTTTGAAGTCTTCAATTTCGAGCTTTCATCAAATGATATGCAACAAATCGCTTCACTTGATGCAAACAAACGTGTAGGTCCAGACCCAGATAATTTCGATTTTTAATTTAGCAAAGGCTACCCTTTATCTAGAAAGGTAGCCTTTTTCTTTTATTTCATTTCTGAACCAACTATAATATTGCATTTCCCTAATCCTATTTTTAGATACCTAGTTGCGCTTTTATTGTTTCTAATGTTTGAGTTTTGAATTTCTTTTTCGGTACTGGTGGATTTTGTATTGATGGATTTTGTTTTAAGTAATTTTTCTCAACGAATTGGAAATCTGTTGCGTTTACAGTTCCATCATTATTCAGATCCGCACTTCGTTTATTTGTTCCCCAATATGTTTGGATATAAAGTGCATCATAAACATCGATTACATCATCTCCATTAGCGTCTCCTGCAGTTGCTTTGTCGCTAAAATATTGTAATGTCTGCCCCCAAATCGTACCATTTTTATCTAATCCGATTGGGATTTCACGTCTCACGGTAAAATGTCCTGGAACTTTTAATTCCCAAATAAATGTTTTAGTTGTTAATGGAAGATTAGAAATCTTGTAATCTCCATAACTTACCATATTTGATGAGCCATCGTATACTTTACCAGTAGCATCAATCACTTTTACAGTAGCTCCAGAAGTTGCCCAATTCCAATTTCGATTATAAACTGTAGCCTCTGCACCTAGTGTTCCGAACACCTCAGAGAATGTTGGTTGAATCAACCATTCCATTCCAGCAGAAGAAAGCGTAATGCGAGTACCTTGATCATTCGTATATGCAATTGTAGGATTAACAGGTGCACTTACTGCAAATGCTGTATTTTTCACCTTTAATTTCAGGTTAATAGCAGGAACCTTTCCACTAATAGTCTTCGTTTCATCTAAAGCAAGCTTTACTTTTGAATTATTAGCAGTTGTTTCAACATTCACTGTTGCACCAAAGTTATTCAGTGCATCATTTGCTTTTACTTCTATAATATCAAAGTATTGACCAATATTATTAAGCGTCCATTCAGCTGTTTTCAAATTTTGAACATTATTTAAAACGAACGTAGCGTTAACCATATCCCCCATTTTCACATTTACATTATCTGTCTTTATATATCCGTAAGGAGTCCCTGATTTAACAAAATAGTAATTTTTCTTTTGTGTCGTGTTATTAGCCCCATCTAGTCCATTCAAAGTATAAGTCAAGAATGTACTAGATTCATTCATAGGTACACTTAAATCTAGTTTTCCATCTACGCCTACAGGAAGTACAGGGTTAAAGTTACCATTAACAGAATAATTTACTTTATTAATTGATTGATCTACATCCATTCCAAATTCATTCATTTTTGCTACTTCATCATCGCTTACTTTGACTTGAATGGAACTTGTTTTTTGACCTGGTTGATATTCCGTAACAGGTGATTCATTTCCATCAAAAGATGTAGTCATAGTAGGGATATTATTATCTATATATAAATCATTGTAGTTAACGAACACTTTATCTCGAGCACTCGTACCTATAACTTTAATTCTGTATGGCCCCGGTTTTATATAACTAAGTGTAGGAGAAATTGGCTGTGTCGTATTACCTGTATAAGCATGGTAAGTACCATTAAAGAAAGCACTTAGTAAATAATTTGTCCCATCGTATGACGAACGTAAATCGATTGTTCCAATAACGCCCACATCATTTCCTGTTTTTCCATCTTGTAAAACGATGTCCATTCGTTTCATTGGTGCTTTAAAATTAAAAATCATATCAATAAATTGGTTCGCACTATAACTACGTTTTACATGTAAAAATGAAGGTGACATTGATTTATAAGACAGTGTTGTTGAATTAAATCCTTCTTCTGTTGTACGAACACTAAAAGGAATTCGATATTGTTCATTCTTGTCATCTTTATTTGTCACATTAATATAACCTTCATAAATACCTGCTTTAGCGTTCGAAGGCACAGAAATCGAAACAGGTATTTTCTTGGTATCTAACGATTGAACTTTAATTTCTGAAGGAATAGATATATTAACACCGTTTTCGCTAGCATTTTGCGAACCATTAATGTCTGTTTGAAAGTTAACATCTACAATAAAATTCTTTAGTTTATTTTCTAAATTTGTAAAGTTGACTTTCTTTTCTACTAAAACCTCTTCATTTGCATAATGACTACCAAAGCTAAGTCCACCTGTTAGTTCTTTTACTTTTAGGTTCTCACCATTTAACGGGAAAGTCGTTTCATCTTGAACTTGTATTTTCATCCCAGTATGAACGGCGCGATATGGATCTACGCGACCTGCACCTACATCAAACACACTATATCTATCCACTAAAGGTTTAGCGGTATTCATTAAAATTGTTTTTATGTCGCCAGGTTCAAGCGATGGATTTGCTTGGAGTAATAAAGCAGTAATACCAGTAACATGTGGTGCCGCCATTGACGTACCTGACATACGAGAATATGCATACGTATAATTAGTTTGGTCATTCTTATAAATAGAGTAAGCAGGCACACTTGATAGCACACTTACACCAGGAGCTGTAATTTCTGGCTTTATATCGTAATTACTTCTAGAAGGTCCACGTGAACTGAAGCTAGCAAGTTTATCCGCATCAGTATTAACTTCTTTTAAATCTTTAAAAGTCAGTCTAGTATTGCCTGCTGCTAATTGTGTTTTAAAATCTAAACCTTGTTCATAGCTCATTGAAAATGCAGGAATAAAGTTTTGATCTTCTTTTACGAATTGTGTTGGACCTGCATTTGGAATATTACTATATGCTATGATTGCTCGTGCTCCGTGATTTTTTGCATAGACTGTTTTGGACTGTGTACCAATAACTCCCGTACTTACAAAAACAACTTTTCCATTTACATCCTTATTTAAGTAGTCAGTATCCTTTCCAACTCCTAAATCCACTACATCTAACGTTTGATTATTAAAAACTTTCAGATCTGAAACAAAATCATTATAAAGGGTACTTAATTGAAAAGGTGTTTCTATTCCGTTAAGAGCACCTGTATATTTAACTACTGAAATTGGTGCGCTACTTGCTCCTACTGTTAATGCAAGTGCAGCTGCACCTGGTGAACCTAGCGTATATGAATTCGGTCCACTATTTCCAGCAGAAACTGAAGCTGTCACCCCATTCAACACAGCATAATTTATTGCTGTGCTTGTTGGATACATTGGATCATTTATGTTTGCGCCTAGAGAAAGGTTGATAACATCCATTTTATCTTCAACAGCTTTTTCTATACCGGCTAGTATATCGTCTAATTCACCAGTTCCATAAGGTCCTAATACACGATAACCATAAAGGTCAGCTTCGGGTGCAATCCCTTTAGCAGCCACACCACCAGTATTTTTAGCTCGACCTGCAATCGTTCCTGAAACATGTGTACCATGACTTGTATAGTAAGGTGAAAGATTTTGATCTGTCTCAGGGCGGCCAGATTTTTTCCAATCGTCATAAGTAGTTTCCATTGGGTCTGGATCATTATCTACTAAGTCATATCCACCTTTAAATGCATCCTTCAAATCAGGATGATTATAATCGACTCCGGTATCAATTACACCGACTTTTACGCCTTTTCCTGTAATACCCTCCTCATGTAACTTATCTACACCTAAAAACGGTATACTCTCGATTCTTTTAATTGAATCTTGATCCTCAGTAGAATCCGTTGCTATTGGTGGGTCTATTGTAAATTCAACGCTTTTATAAACAGCTTGAACTGAATCAGATTTTAATAAAGATTCAACCTCGTTCGCTGGTAGTTTCATAGAAACTCCGTTGTAAACCGTATCAAACGAACGAGTAATTTTATATTTTGCACCGCCACTTTTTTCCTTAGAAGCTGGTAAAATTTTCGATAAATCTACTTCAAAAGCAGTATGATCTTGTTTAACCCTCCTCTTCGCTTCAGCAGAAGATAAAGATTTCCCCTCTAGAGCTGATTCAAGTATAGCAACCTTTTCTGGCTTGGATTTGAATTCGACAATGACAGAGATGTCAGAGCTACTTTTTAAGTCATTTTTATCAAAGCCTTGTAATCCATAGCTCTCCATCGAATTTAGCTTCGTTAAAGCATCCCTTTGTTCTTGGGTCAAAGAAGCCAATATTTGCTCAGATGTTTTACCATTTACAGCTGTTGCAGAAGCATAGTCTTTTTGAATTGTTGGAAATAACATTCCTAAAAATATGGCTGCTGCTGCAGAGCCCTTTAAAACTTTACCAAACTTTTCATTTTTTACTTTCCTCACATAATCCCTCTTTTCTAATGAAAACTATTATCCTCGTCGACTACTAAAATTTAACTTTTACAAGGTAACGCAAATACCAGAATTAAAAAAAATATCTTACGCTGTCCGCTAAATTTAATTATAAAAATTTTAAATTTTCAGTCAATCGGGACATTTTTTTCTATATTTTTCAAGGTTTTTACTAGTCCCTACCTAATTTCGACAAAATTCTACTTGCATATTGCCCAAAATTATTTTACTTTCTCGAATTCCTCAGAAAATACTTTCAAAAAAAGACTATCTAAAAAGTCNNGACTTTTTAGATAGTCTTTTAAATCAAATAAAAAAAAAGGACCACTAGATTTTCCTATTTTAATATACTTAAGATGTAACAATTTATGTTAAATAAATTTCAATTCGCTCCTTTCCTCCCCCTATATTGTTTCGTTTTAGCTTTATCCCTTTAATTTCTCCTGTTCTCCTAATATGTGTACCACCGCATGAAACTTTACCAAAATCTTTTATTTCCCAATACCTTCTTTGATTTTCTTGGTCATCAAACTCACACTTTATTTCCATATCCGCATTAATAAGCTCTTTTGCTTTCTTCTCTAATAGTGGAAATGTTTCTGAAATCTTACCATCCCAATAAAAATCAATTCTTGCTTTCTCACTTGTAATATTCGCACCAATTTTTTCAGGAAAATGATAGTTTTGATACATTAACTCCAAGATAATCTCTGCAGCAAAATGGAGCTTCATAATTTTATATCTTTTTTCCCAATCGATCTCAATTTCTACTTCCTGTCCTTTTTGTATATCATGGTCCCTGAGTCTGATTGTTGCCCACCTGAAAAAGCGTAAAAAATTGTTTGGTTTAATTTGACCCTTTGACCAGCTACATTTGTAACGATTGCAGAGGTTTTTGAAAGATAAGGGTTTTCCCAAAAAAGTTTTTTTACTACCATCATTTTTCTCCTTTAAGTTTGGCATTTTTACTATTGATTCCACTCATAAGATGAATTTCCTTTATATTTTTCTAAAATACGTTATATACTTAAAAGCACAAAAACAAAATGAATATGAAAGGAGTCAAAATGTTTCTTTCTATTGATTATTTAATAAATGGTAATCCTAAACAACAGCTTGCATATGTTGCCTTAACTCGATTGAATATACTAAATGATTTAAAGAGTTTTAATCCCGTTCTATGCGGAACGATTCCAATTGGGATTGATGTAGAGGGATCGGATTTAGATATTATTACAGAGGTACATGACTTGAGCTCGTTTAAAATACTATTGATCAATAAATATGGAGAACTAGAACATTTTCAGATTTCACGCTCAATGGTAAGAGGAGTACCAACAATTACAGCTAATTTTACTTTCGAAGGATTCGAAATTGAAATTTTTGGTCAATCCATACCATCCATAATACAAAATGCTTATCGTCATTTACTAATTGAGCATTTTATTTTGAAACAAAATCCAAATATGAAAGATAAAATCATAAAATTAAAGAAAGTTAGGTATAAAACTGAACCAGCATTCTGTAAAATTTTAGGTTTAAAAGGAGATCCATATGACGAATTAATTAAATATGGTATTAAAGTTGGAGCTATAGTAGGATAGATAATTTTTTCAAAAAGTGGATAAAGAAAAAGGAACAATTTCAGTAAATTGTTCCTCCACTAATTATTCCCTACAACCTATCTAGTTACAACTTCGCTACTTTTGATAAGTTCAATACGCACTTTTGTAAGTCCGTCTTTTTCATCAACATATTTGCTTAATTTCCAATTTGCTGCAAGAGTATGTTTAATTTGGTTAATTGCCTCATCTGATAATTGAATTCCTTGAATTGCAGCTCCCATGTCCTCGTAATCTTTTTCAACTTCAATGCCAAACTTATATCTTAATAAAGTCATTAAGGAACCTTTTGTCAGGAATTTGATTTGATAACCATCATTCACTATTTTATTAAAATTATCTTCGTTATTTTTGTATAGTTTTACTAAAGTTTCCCATTCAGGAAAACCATTACCAAACTGATTTAAAAAATCGTAATCCTCTTCTTTTAAAGCAATTATTAACCGATCATTTTCTACACCAGCACTACGTAGTCTTTCAATCATAATTGCATTATTTATAGCAATACTCACTTTGCTCATTTTAGTTCTCCCTTCAAATTACAAGAATTTTCTTTTTATTCAACTTTATCATAAATACCAATCGTTAACTATTAAATTGATGAGATCTGTCTTTGATTATTCGAAGAACGACCACACTGTGAACTTCGTTGAGAAAATAGGAGACCACCTGTGAAAAAAACCACAAGGATACCTTGTGGTTTTGTACAACTTACGACTATTTATACTATGTTAAGTGTGATGATAGCGGTTGTTCCATCACCGTTTTTACTCGTGATTTTTAAATCTCCACCATAGTTTTCAATTAAGTTCTTCGCTATTGATAAACCTAATCCATTACCCCCGTTAGCTCTACTTCTTGCTTTGTCAGCTCGATAAAATCGGTCAAATATATGATTAATATCTTCTTCTTTAATACCGATTCCATTGTCTTTAATAATGATTTTAATCTTGCTCGCAACTTGAGATGTAGTAATGTCTATTAACGTGTGTTCTTGACTATATTTAACCGCATTATCAAACAAAATAATTAATATTTGCATTAAATGCTCTCTTGCAATATTGGCATTATCAATAACTATATCAGGTGTATGGAATCGAATCTCTAATTCTTCATGTAACAACTGATAATTGTTAATAATTTCTTTTAAAACTTCATTAATATTTGTTGGAGCATATTGTTCGATCATCTCACTATTTTTCTCTAGCTTCGTTAACTGTAAAAGTTCATTTGTTAGAACAATCATTCTGTTGGTTTCATTAATACATGTATTTATTGAGTTTTCTAAAACGGCTTCATCTTTTTTTCCCCAGCGATTAACTAGAGATAAGTGGCCATGAATGATGGCTAGAGGTGTTCTCAATTCATGAGAAGCATCTTCAACAAACCGCTTTTGTCTAGTAATTGAAGATTCTAACTCATCCATCATTTTGTTAAAAAGTAGACCGAGTTCAGATAGCTCATCCTTCGTTTCGCCTACAATCACTCGTTCTTTTAATTGATTATTCTTTATTTTAATCATCGTTTGGTTTAAATTTTTAATAGGATCTAATATCCTCTTAGATAAAAAGTAGCCACTTAACATACTTAAAAATAGCGAGATGGCTGTTCCCAAAATGAGAATAATGAAAGATTCTTTAATAATCTTCGAAAAGATTTCTACATTCATTGCAACTTCTAATACGCCGTCGAAATTCTTGTAGTGTAAAGATTTACTGATAATTAAAATTTCCTGATTGTGTAATCGATATTTTTGAATTTCACCAAAGTGATTTTTATTGATATGAATTTTAGGCATTGTTCTTGAAACAGTAAAAATTACTTTTCCATCTTTGTCTAGTAATCGGATCATTTCATTATTTTGGATAATTTTTTCAAAGAATTTTTTGTTTTCTGCAAAAGTAGCAGCATTCGGTCGTTTCGTTTTATAATCTTCATCTAAATAAGCTGACGTTTCATTCAATCTTTTTTCAATTCGATGCTCTTGCTGATTCATTACAGACATTTGAATTAAAGCGAGTTGAATAAGATTACAAAATGTAAATATGAAAAACATAAGTACAGCGATGGTAATTGTTATTCTCCATCTAATTGAAAGCTTATTAAACAAGGTAAGATTCACCTCTACATCCTCATTACATACCCTGTACCCCTTACAGTGTGAATATAGGTATTGTTTTTATCATCTAGTTTTGTTCTTAAATAGCTAATATAAACATCCACTACGTTTGTTTCAATTGTAGAGCCATAGCCCCATACTGTTTCTAATAAAATTTCTCTAGTTAATACACGATTCACATTGCTCATTAATAAATACAATAAATCGAATTCTTTTTTCGTTAGATCAATGATTGTTTCATCTTTTTTAACAACTCGAGCTGCAGAATCTAGTGATAAATCTTTAAACTTTAAGCAATGTAAGTTTGTTGAACGATCGATTCTTCTAAAAATTGCTCGCATATGTGCTAATAGTTCTTCAATAACAAATGGTTTTGAAATATAGTCATCTGCACCACTGTCTAAACCAGAAATACGATCGAAAACACTGTCTCTTGCTGTAATCATAATGATTGGAGTGTCTTTATGGGCTCTAATTCTTCTACAAACTTCAATTCCACTTAAATTAGGTAGCATTAAATCAAGTAAGATTAAGTCAAATTCTTGATCGATCGCTAGGTTTAATCCATCTCTACCATCATTTGAAATGTGGACTTCATTTCCTTCATACTCTAATTCTAATCGTATAAAATTTGCTAATTCTTTTTCATCTTCTATAATTAATATTTTTTTCATTTAGTTTATCCCTCGTTTTTTTTATAATTACTTCTATAAAATGATTATTTATATTGTATAAGGATATCTGTTCAAGATGAAAATGGCTTTACGATTTTTTTAAATTTCAATTAGAGTTTTATTAGAATTTTCTAATGTTCCAACTTAATAATCTTGATATTACACTCTATTGTTTACATTTTCTAATAATCTCACTTATATATGATTAAAATTTGTTTAAGAATTTGTCTACAACTTTAAAAAAATCTAGGAAAAAGGGCTTTAAATTCTACTTTTTTTATGTAATTTAATAATCGTATTCCGAAAATAAAAAATGACTTTAGTTGTTTCTAAAGTCATTTCATTACGATATAAAAAGTGTACAATAAAAAACTTCTAATAGAGAAGCTTTATTTATAATTTGGAAACTGAATTGGTATGTTTAATATATTTTCCGGTTGGCCGTCTTTGGCGCTTGCTACATATAGTGTAAGTACACCGTTTGGACTAGTTGGTTGAGTATAGTTGATCACTAATTTAAAGTTACCCCATTCTGGAGCACCCATGTCAGTCATCGTGTACCCTTCCGCTAATACATTATGACCATCTTCTATTCGATAAAGAAATGTTGCTTCAAAAACCCTAGCTTTTCCTTCAACAATTAGCACATTTTTACCTGTTGACTCATTTACTACCGAAGTTACTTTAAACGCTTCATTTTCAACTGGAGTAAATACTTTTACTGGTGGCTTTTCATCCTTTTTTGGTGGATTATGATTATTTTTATCTGTTGTTTTGTCTTTGTCTTTATCTTTGTCTGATGTATTGCCCTTATCAGTAGATTTCCCCTTATCAGCCTGAGTTGACTGATCATCCTTTTTGCCATAACCGAAGTCACTTGACTGACAGCTTGCTAAACAAAATATGCTTAAAATTATAAGTCCAATAAATAGAATTCTTTTCACTCTATTCCCCCCCTAATTTAATTTATTACTGCAAATTAAAAATTGTTCTGAATCAAAATATTTATTTTTAATAAGAACGAACAGCCATATAAAAAATTTTTTCGAGCTTCTAGCAATAGAAATGAATAGATTAAATGGGGCTTATATTAAAATAACGAACTAGCAAGTTGAATGACAATAGGTAATGTTAGACTACTTAAGATGGTTGAGGAGATAACTGTTTGTGCAGCAAAACTTGCATGTGGACCTTTGAATGATAATAATGCACTGTTTCTTGAACTTGGAAATGCACTTCCTATAAAGAGGGCCTTTGCAACTATACCATCGAAACCAAATGTTTTAATAAGAACAAATGCAATAATTGGTCCACCAATTAATCTTAATACGTTACTGATTGCTAAATTGTTCCAGCTAATTTCTTTCCCAGATTCAGCTAATTGAGCTCCAAGTGTAATTAAAGCAAACGGGGCGAAAGAGTCAGTAATGGGATTTAATATGGTAACCAATTCATGATTTAATTTCACACGAAATATTTGGAGGATAAAGCCAAGTGCTACACTGTATATAATGGGTAACTTAAGCATCTTCCAAATAGCTTCTTTCATTTGGACTGAGGCTTCTGCATTATATACCCCTACAGTAAATGTCATTATATTTTGAAATAAAACGATTAATACGCCTATACTCAAAGCAAAGGGATCATTTTTAAAAACTAGTGCATTTACAGGTAATCCAAGATTTCCAGAATTATTTAACACGATGCTATTAGCAAATGTTCCCCGCATTGATTTTTCAATTCCCCTCCATCTACATACTAATGATGAAATGAGTGACATTAAAACAAATTGAATAACTAAGTAAAATAAAACACCCCCTGCTACTTTACCGGACAGCGGACTATCATAAATTTTCATAAATACTGCTACAGGAAGAAATAAATAAACTAAGAGGGTTGTTAAAGTACGTAAGCTAAGTTTAAAAAGACGATTAAACAAATAGCCTAATGAGACATAAA
Organism: Bacillus sp. AFS041924; assembly: GCF_002577195.1. Lineage (GTDB taxonomy): Bacteria > Bacillota > Bacilli > Bacillales > Bacillaceae_G > Gottfriedia. Next base: position 507 of record NZ_NULG01000027.1, on the reverse strand, counting down.
AAAATAGAGGTAGCATAACTTCTAATAATAATTTTATTACCATTCCTTTTCCTTCTTTCAGATGACAAAGAACATTTTATTTTACATATCTCGATTGATAATTTTTTCCTTTTGTTTCTGAAACTCACTTTCAATGATAACCCCGCCACTTTTTAATTTATTTAATTTAAATACGTTGTAACCATTGATGATGGTGATCATTAGTGCAAATCCAGTCCATAACAATCCGAACAATCCAGCTTTTGGTATGACAATAGTAAAACCTAGGACTATAAAAATAATGCCAATCATTAAACCCAAAAAAGACTGTCCTTTACTTGGTTTAACTCGAATTTTCCTCAAATTTCCACCTCTTTTCTTTTCGAAATAATTCTTTTAGAGAAATAGAAGCTTTTACGGAACAATTTGAAAAAATATTATTTTGCTTTCGAAATACTATATTCGACAAAATATGTTTAAATACCTATTGTCAAAATAAAAAACCACCTATGGTCTTATCCCTGTCAA
>NZ_NULG01000026.1 GCF_002577195.1 Bacillus sp. AFS041924 | reverse complement strand
TTTTCAACAGCATGAAAAATCCATCTCTTTATTTAGAGATGGATTTTTATTTACTAGTCCATTGAACTACATATTTCAATATAATGACCATCTGGATCAGCTACATATGCTACTGTTTGACCCCATGGTTTTGTAATTGGTTCTTTGATAATCGTTACATCTTTCTTTCGTAAGTCTTCTATTGTAGCGTGCACATCAGCAGTTACAAAACCGATTTCAAAGGTTTGAGAAGTGGTTTCAGTGCTTTTATAGGTTAAACCTGTAAGCTCTTGAACATTGTCACGTTCAATCATTGCTAGTACAGTATGACCAGTATCTAATTCTACGTACGTACCGTGATTTCCTCGAATAGGAAGACCTAAAGATTCCGTATAGAAAGTAAGAGATCGTTCTAGATTTGAAACATATAAAATTAAATACTTCATTTTCAACATTTCATTAGCCTCCAGAATAGTTTATCTACCTTCTTATTCAAAATGATACGTATAGAACGATTCCTTCGCAAAAAATGATTTTAATCGATCATCTGGTATATCTTCAAATTTTTCGATTTTTACGACGTCTTTTAGCATTGATTCTGTTTGAGAGCGGTGTGCTTTCATCGTTCTTAGTTTTTGGGTTGCAACATCCATTACATCATTTACGATATCTGGTTTACCTAAAACTTCAAAGCGTTCTTTTGTAATCGCAATACACCATACAGTAGGACGATTATCTTTATCCATACGACGAACCGCTTCAACAGCTGCTCTTGCAGTTGCATCATGGTCTGGGTGGACACCGTGTTCTGGATAAAAAGTAATTAATAATGTCGGCTGAATTTCGTCGATAATTTCTTTAATCGGCGCGATTACTTCCTCAGGATCTTCGAATTCAATTGTTTTGTCATGGAAACCTAGCATTCTTAAATCTTGGATGCCCATTTCTCTACAAGCGTCCATTAATTCGTTTTTACGTATTGTAGGAAGTGATTCTCTTGTTGCGAAAAATGGATTTCCCATATTACGGCCCATTTCTCCTAAAGTTAAACAAGCGTATGTAACTGGAATTCCTTTGTTTGTAAATTTTGAAATCGTTCCAGCAGCCCCAAAAGCTTCATCATCAGGGTGAGGGAACACAAGTAATACTTTTTCTTGTTTCTGATTCATTTTTAGTGCTCCTCTCTTAAAATGGTGTATGGCTTAAATGTATTGCAATTGCAAGCTTTCCATCCTCGTTATGTCCTGCTAATAGGAGGCGACCTTGGTCATCTATTTCAAAATCAGTTAATCCTTCTGCCACAACCCAACCCTCTTCAAGCTTTAATCCGACTCTGTACGGGTGTTTACCTGTGATTGTAGCTCGGCTAATTACTACTTTCGTATTTCTGATAAAGGCATTTACTGTCATTACTTTTTCATTAAAGTGATTAGCATATGCGCCGTTTGTAGTTTCTAAATGTAAATAGACTGTTTGATTTATATAATTTTGAAGTGCATCTTGTGCAGCACCAATTTCTAATTTTTGCATTTCTTCCTCAACCTCCTTTAAAAAGTATTATAATCCAACTTTCCCTAAAATGGTAATTTGTTGGCTTTACGATTTTGGGCATAAAAAGATCCCTATCTAATTGGGTGATAGGGATTGGGGGGATGTGTATAACATGATTACTAAAATTTAACTGTTTAAATATTCAGTTAATTTATATTTAATATACATGATGTGGAAATATTCGTCAAGCACTTTTGTTAAAAAAATTTAAAATATTCAAAAAATATAAAAATTATTAATGAAAGATCTTTTAAAGAGTAAATACAAGCTAGAACTCGACAAAAAAAGCATAAATCTGTGCAAAATAGTCAAATTTTTACTTGTTTTACCTTTTTTTTCTTTTCTAAAAAGATATTACTTGTTAAACTAGAGTAGAATAATATTTTTAAAGGGAGGTTTTTAACGTGAAGGCAGAAGCGCGAAAATTATATAATCCACAAAGAGAAGAAGTAAATAAGCCTTCTCGTAATCAATTTCCGCAGACTCAAAAAAGAAAAACAATACGAATCCATAGGATCATTTTGACAATTTTATATTTGTCTTTAATGATCGCATCTGGAATTTATTTGTTTAGTCAAAATCAAATAGTTTCGGCAAAGCATCAGCAACTTTCAACATTACATGACGAACAAAAAAAGTTGGCTATAATTGAAAAAGACTTAAACAGAAAAATTAGATTATTAAACGATCCGGATTTCATTGCAAATTATGCACGTGGTGAATACATGTTCTCTAAAAAAGGGGAAACGATCATCATCGTACCGAAAACGGAAGAAGATATCAACTCTACTAAAAATTAATTAACTTAAAAGGTTTCCATCTAAGCGGGAATCTTTTTTTTCTATATTTTTATTATAGAACGAAAGTTCGTGAAATACGAGTATAATGACGAACGTACGAACTAAAATAGGAAGAAGGGAATAGAAGCTTTTGAACGTTATTCCGATTCCTTTCGTCCTTCTCTGGACATTTCCGCTATTTTTTAGTTCTAACGTCCTATGTTTTCTACAAAATTTTCACTATTCTGAAAAATGCATCTTTGTTATAATTTAGATAAGCTTAAATAAGGAGGATTAACATGAAGAAGTTCATTTACGTTTTTGCTATTTTAATTGTACAAGTAATATTGACGTTCCTTGTTAGTGTTCTCTCAGATTCATCGGCTAGTAATATTGCTATTTTTGTAGGATTCGTTACGACGATCTACCTATATTGGAAAACTGCTAAAAAAGAAAGTTATACTCCGTTACAGCGATATCAGTGGTTACGTGTTGCTGGATTAGAATTAAACGATTTACATAAAGATTTGCAAAGTAAAATTGCCATTAAAGCATCGTTGATTTATAGTTTTTCAGGTTTAGTTGTTACGTTGTATTCATCACATATTTTACTATGAGGAATAGTCAAAAAAATGGACAAGCATACTAATTGCTGTCCATTTTTTTGTAGTGTTTTTATCGTTTATTCTGATTCATGCTGTAAGTGTTTAATACGTCTTCGATATGCAATTGATGAAACAAGAATACTTAGTTCATATATAACTAATAATGGTAAGCTTGTCATCATATCAGATACAAAATCAGGCGGCGAGATTGATGTTCCGATAATAATAAGGATAAAATAGGCGAATCGTCGAGATTTTCTTAAAAATGCTGGTGATACAATTCCGATACTCGTTAAAAATAGTATAATGACTGGTAAATCAAAGAAAAATGCAAAAGGAACAACTAGGTTAAATAAGAAGCTAAAATAGCGTTCAGCTGTAAAAGTAACAGTTACTAAGTCTTCTCCGATTTCCTGTAAAAATTTTAACACGTTTGGAAAGATGAAATAATATCCAAATGCTAATCCACAAATGAACAATATGAATAAAGCTGGTATGTAGAGCATTGTTGATTTTCGTTCTTTTACGTGCAAGGCCGGTTTCACAAACGCCCATATTTGGTAAGCAATCACAGGTATACTACACGTTATCGCGAACACCCCACTAATCATTAGATAAATCCAAAGGACATCACTTGGACCTAGGGCTAGAAGTTTTCCATCCAAATCTTGAACAAGGAAATTAAATATAGCCTTCGTATAGTATAATCCAATTCCTAAAAAAATAACGAATGCAACAATTACTTTTATGATTCGATTTCGAAGCTCATCTAAATGGTCAATAACACTCATTTCTTTTTCTTGCATAATTTCCCCCAAAGCAAACTGTGAAAGTATTTTATATACACTTTAAAAACAAAAATTGGCAGCGGCGTTGAGAACTCGATGTGTCGCCATTTCTAAGAGTAAAGTGTAAGTGCAACTACGTCTTCTCCGCCTAAAAGGCTCGCTAAATGACGAGTTTTTTTTATTATATTGAGCTTCCTATATTTTGTCAGAAAAAAGAACAATCGTCAATGAATATAAGGACTTTTAATTTCCAACTTTTGTTAATATATTCATATGAAAACGAACCTTCTCCGACTATAATTAAAGTATGAGTATGTAAGATAAGGAAGGTAAGTATTTTGGATGGAAAAAGTCATGTAATCGTAGGATTATTTGCAACTGGTGTCACAATGTATGCGACAAAGAATGATTCTATGAGCGTTCCACTTATTGTTGGGGCAATTAGTAGTTTAGCTCCTGATTTAGATCATCATAATGGTTCATTAACAAAAAAGGTTTCAATGCCGCTAAAAGTTCTTTTTAGTTTATTATTTTTAGCAGTTACATTATTTATTGTTGTGAAAACAGGGAAGTTAATTTATTCCGGATCATGGATTTATGCAGTTGGTATTCTCATATTATTTATTATTTGTGTCAGCTGGTTAAGGAATTTAAAAACAATTTTGATGTTAACCGGCATACTAATTGCAGTTATAGGTTGGTTTTTCTTTTATGGTCACTGGTCAATCATTGGGTTTGGATTATTTGTTGCTGTTTCATCGAGATTAAAACATCGTGGACCAACGCATTCTCTCTATTTTTTAGCGATTTGGAGTGGCATTTGTTATTTGCTGCAAAAAGATTTAATGATCAATGGTTTGTGGTTAGCTGGTACAGTCGGTTATTTTTCTCATCTTTTAGCAGATCAGTTATTTACAAAACAAAGCATTAAGTGGTTATAGGACTTCTTAATTATCGCATTTTTTTATTGATAATAACCATAATAAGAAAGATGTGATGATGAAAGAAGGGTCAATATTGAAAAGAATAAAATCTCTAATATCCATGTGGATTTTGTTTGTTATGCTAGCTATGTCGTTCCCAGTAGAAGCAAGTAGTAATTATAATCATCAACAGGCTAAGGTGAATACGAAATCATTTGTTTTTAAAGAATCAACAACTAATCTTGCAGCTAGGAGATCGTATCGTTCAAATAGAAGTTACAGGCCGACAGCACCTAGATCGAGTTATCGTTCTAATAGAAGTTCTGGAAGGAATTTTCTAGGTTATGCAGGTGCTTTTGGGTTAGGTTCTCTGTTTGGCTCAATGCTAAACCCGTTCGGCGGCTATTATGGCGGTCAGCATTTTGGTTTCTCATTTTTCGGCTTGCTATTAGATATTTTAGTAATAGTAGCTATTATTTGGTTTATTAAGAGAATCTTTCGTAGAAACCGATATTAACCTTGTGAGGTGATTTGTGAAAATCTTTTTTGATGAACAAGATGTTGCTAATGCGATTTGTGTATATGTGGCTGATTTGGAAGGGATTCGACCGGAAAGTGTACAAATTGAATTTCAATTTAATGAAGATGATGGCGTAAGCTGTGATGTATCAGCTAATCATCGGAATCTAGTCTATTTCGAGCAACAAATATCTGACGCAATTGGTTTTTACTTAGACGAGATTCATCGATTTTCTTCTTATTCGATGGAAATCATAATTGGTTTTGATGAAGATGAAGGCATTACTAGTGAAATAGCATTTACCTATTCATAAAGCCCGAGAGTGAACTTTTGTTCTTCTCGGGTTTTTCGTTTACTTGGCATAATTCGTTACATATTCGTAAACAATATCTTGTACTAATTCATGTAATTCGCGGTCATCTTTTAATTGTTCGGTAATGATTTGATTGTACAGTTCATTTAGCATCTCAACTGTAATCCGCTGTTCGTGTTCTCCTCTATATTGTATTAGTGCGCGTTTAATCATCTGTTTTACAAACTGTCCATTCACTGTGTCTTTCCTCCCTTAAGCTACTTTAAGTATATCCAAAATTTTGTATTGTTCCTAGCGAAAAATTTTATTGAAATCGAACGTATATTCGTTTAATATATGTTTATAATAAAAATAAGAACATTAGTTCTGTTATTTTTTGGGAAATCGGAGTGATATGTATGAGCATTTGTTATGAAGAGTTACCACATCATCGGATATTATGCATCGATATGAAGAGCTTTTATGCAAGTTGTTCTGCGGTCATGCTTGAATTGAATCCATTAGAATGTTATCTAGCTGTTGTTGGAGATGTTGAAAGAGAAGGAAGTATCGTGCTTGCGGCTTCTCCTCAATTAAAAAAGGACTTTGGGATTAAAACAGGATCAAGGGTTTTTGAAATACCAAAAGATCCGAGGATTAAAATTGTAAATCCTTCAATGTCAAAATACCTAGAAATCTCAACAAATATCGTAAAGTTATTAAATGAATTTGTACCTTTAGAGGATTTACATGTATACAGTGTTGATGAATGTTTTTTAAAGGTGGATGGAGTAAAAAAATTATGGGGGGATGCATGGAAGGTCGCCGAAAAAATACGTGCTGAAATTATGGCACGATTCCAATTACCTTGTGCAATTGGGATTGGTCCGAACATGCTTTTGTCAAAGCTCTGCTTAGATTTAGAAGGGAAAAAAGCTGGGATAGCGGAATGGACTTATGAAGATGTAGAAAAAAAACTATGGCAGGTGAGTCCTCTTAGCGAAATGTGGGGAATCGGTAAAAGAACTGAGCGAACTTTAAATGCAATGGGGATTTTTACGGTAGGACAGCTGGCGAAATATCCTCTTCATTTGCTTGAAAAGAAATTCGGAGTAATGGGTAATCAACTATATCATCATGCGTGGGGAGTGGATTTGTCTGAGCTAGGTGCGCCAATTATGAACGGACAAATTAGTTTTGGTAAAAGCCAAATATTAATGAGAGATTATACAAAAGTAGACGAAATTAAATTCGTTATTCGTGAAATGTGCGAAGAGGTTGCGCGCCGAACTCGTAACGCTAAAAAAGCAGGACGAACGATTACATTAGGAATTGGATATAGTCGTGAAGAGTTCGGTGGGGGATTTTCTCATGCGTTTACAATGGATGAACCTACAAATATTACTTCAGATTTGTATGAAATATGTACAAAACTTTTTGATCGATATTATGAAGGGAAGACAGTTCGGCAAATTCTCATTTCCCTTTCGAATATTGTAAGTGATGAGATTATGCAATTAAATTTATTTGATCAGAAAAAACCTCAAAAGCGTAAATTAGGATATGTTATGGATGCAGTCCGAAAAAAATATGGATCAACCGCGCTCCTTTGGGCTGTTTCTTACGCAGAAGGAGGAACGGCACTTGCTCGAAGTAAGCTAGTAGGAGGACATAAAGGCTAAAAAGTTGGTTCTTAAAGTGCTCTACCTTGCTTTTCTCTTAGAAGTGAAAGCTACTAGCTCTTGCCCAAACAAAACGAAAGAAAAGGAGAAGAATGCCGATGATTCGTGACCGTGGCACGATTAAATGGACCTCAATGATGTTACCGGAACATGTAAAAATGCTTCGTGACTGGAAAGTATCACAAAACTACGAACAACAAAAGGATGTAGATGAACAATTATTAGAGGAAATGAACCGTCATCTTCAGCAGGCAATTCACGAGGATGAAAGTGTGCAAATTACTTATTATAAAGATCACTATCATCATAATGTAAAAGGAAAAATAGGAAAAATCAATTTACACCAAAATAGACTATCAATTTATGAAGAACAAGCTGGATATATGGAGCTATTATTAAGTGATATTGTGGACGTCAAAGTTGGCACATAAAAATTAAATTGAAAAAAATAATATACCGTTAACGAAAAATCCCTCCCTTTCCTGTATATATACATCGAAAGGGGGAGTTGAAAATGGCTCAAATTGCTACTCAACAACTAACATTGTATGTAAATTTACATGCAGGAAAAGACGCACAAGGAAAAATCATCATCAAGAGAAAGGCATATAAAAATGTCCGCGTGGATGTTGATTTAGTGAAGCTAAGCGAAGTAGGAAATGCTTTAGCCTCACTGCAAGACCTACCGTTAGTAGAACTAGAAGTATTAAGCAACGGACTACTTTTAAACAGTCTATAAAAAAGGAGGAAAGTGACATGATCCAAACATTAGAACTTAAATTTTTAAATGCAAATGAAAAGGTTGTTACGCTAACAGTCGACAATCCAACAATGCCAGTTAATCCAACACTAATCAATCAAGTAATGGATAAAATTGTAGCAAATAATGTTTTTACTTCTACAGGTGGAATTGTCGTAGCAAAGCAGGGTGCACGTTTGGTTGGTAAAGAGATTATTGAGATTGAGTTGTAGGATCTATTAATCTTTAGAAAGCGTAGGTCAAAAATTAGATTCTCAGGCTGATTGCAAGCGCTTGTCTNNGAAGAAAGCGAGCGTTTGGCGGTCAGTCTAAGACCTTCTGACATGCAGAAGGTCTTTTTTTGCGTTATAATAATAAAGAATGAAAACATAAATTAGTAAATAGTTAAATTGTAATAAGAAGATTTTAGTAGAATTAGTGAATACTTAGCATTCAGATTATAATAGAATAGTAGAAAAGGAGAGAACGACATGGCATTAATTGCAATTGATATGGATGGTACACTGGTAAATGGTAAAAATGGGATACCAATAGAAAACATTGAAAGCATCCGGGCAGCGCAAAAGGAAGGAATCCATGTTGTCATTTCTACAGGTAGAATGTACGAAAGTGCGAAGGAAGTATTAGATGAAGCTGGACTAACTTGTCCGATCGTTTGTTTAAATGGCTCTCAAATCTATGATTATGAAGCGAAAATTTTGCAAAACGATTCAATGGATAAAAACATTTTTGCAAAAGCCTTAAGTATATGTGAAGCCGAAAATAAAACATTTATTATTAGTACTAGTGAAGGATCATTTACAAAATGTCGAGATACATTATATGATGAATTTTTTACTGATAAGAAAACTGGCAAGGCATACAAAGTTACTGCTACTTTAAGAAAGATTCGAAATTACGCTTCAATTGAAGATTTTAATGATCTTGATGTATATAAAATATTATTTCTTTCCAATAACGAAGAGGCTATTAACCGTATCCGACTAAAATTAATGCAAGAAGAGGAGCTACTAATTACTTCGTCAGGTTCAAATAATGTTGAAATTAATGCGGCGAATGTAAGTAAAGGAGCAGCATTATTAAAGCTTGCACCAATTCTTGGAGTAGAGTTAAAAGAGAGTATGGCAATTGGTGATAGTTTTAATGATGTTTCTATGTTCAATCGAGTAGGATTTCCAGTAGCAATGGGAAATGCAAAGGATGAGCTAAAAAGCCACTGTTCATTTGTTACAAAAACAAATGAAGAAGCAGGCGTAGCACATGCAATCTATCATTTTTTAGATCAAAAACAAAAAAAGAAACAAAACTAATTCAAAGAGGGAGTTCAAAAGTCAAAGTACTTTTGAGACTCCCTTTTTATTTATGGCAAGCAATACGAACACTTTGTGTACTTTATTGATAAAGCTGTGAACTTTGTTCATAAAGTAGTTTTTTAGTGCATAAAACAATGAATTTGGTTCATAAACTATTTTTACCCATTCAAGGTAGGGGGATAGAACATATTTGAAATGAAGTTCAGATTAGTAGAAATCTCCAACAATTTCTTTAAAAGGGGCAGTAATTTAACAAAAAACACAGTAAACCAGGTGGAATTAATTTATAAACACCTCCTAGATTGTAGACATAAAGATTAGGCGAGTAAACATAATCTAAATAAAAACTATAAAGGGTGTGGAAAGTAAAATGGATGCATTCTTAGGTATATTCCCGCTTGTTATTATACTTTTTTACATTGCAATTCCTGCAGGTATTATAGCGATTATCTACTTCTTTTATAAATTATTTAAAGATCGAAATGAGGAATTAAAAAAGCAAAATGAGATATTAAATCGGATTGCTAATGTACTAGAAAGGTCTTAGGCTTTCATACTATTTTATGTTTAAAAGAACTTAGTCCAATGATGACTAAGTTTTTTGTTCTATTAAATTAAAAAAAGTTAAAAAACTAGTGGACATGCTGTAACGAAAAGGAAAAACTTTCATATTAATAAACTATATTACAATAAAGACAAGCCTTTAATATGTTACTTCTAAGAGGGGTTAAGTCGAATAATAAGAAAGGTGATAGTATGAGACATCCAAGACCACATAGACATCATTTTCCACCAATACCTCCTGGGGAAAGCTTTGCATTTGTTACAAATAGTGGAGGAACTGTTAATGTAGTAAGTGAAGGTACAAATGTAACTTTTCCATCATTTCAATATTTAGGTGAAGGAATTACAATTAATCAAGCAAATGATCGACTAGCTGTTGAGGAACCAGGAAATTATTTTATTGATTACTCAGTGAATTTAAATGCACTATTAGATTTATCTACAAGAATACTAATAAATGGTAGACCTATAAATGCATCCACAATTGCACATGAAGTGAATAGATCGATCTTTGCTAGTCAAATGATCTTACCATTAGAAGCTGGAGATACAATTTCACTTCAACTGTTTGATTTTGTGGGAGCTGTTACGCTTTTACAAGGCGCTGGAGCAACAATTAACCTATTCAGAGTTCATTAATACAAGTTGCGCTTCAAAAGGTTGTTCTATACCGTTACAAGAATGCACTGCCTTTTAAAAGGAGTGCATTTTTAATGCGTTAAAATCATAGTGTAATAAAGGGGAAATTAGTAATAGTCACGAAAGTACATAATTGTAAAGATAAAAAAGAAAAAGGGAGAATGATATATGGGTAAAAAAGAATTTATACTAGATCAATTGGAAGTCTGTCGGAATGTTGGAAGTTGGATCCAACCATTAAGTGTAGCACTTGAAAATTTACGATTAGAGGATATTAGTTGGAGACAAAATGATTCTACTCATACGATTGGTGAAATCGTCTATCATCTATACTTCTATAATCAAAGGTGGTTGAGAAGATTTAAAGGGGAAACACCAACTGAAGTGATCGAAAGTAATGCTTCAACTTTTCGAAGTATGGAAAATTTAACGCAGGAAGGCTGGCGGGACCTTGTTGAGCGGCTAGATGAAAATTTAGCGAATTGGCAGCAAGCTATAAAAGAAATGGATGAGTCAAAGCTTTATGAACAAATTCCAAACTTTCCAGTCGATGCAGCCTGGTGGGGCGCTTTATCTAATCTATGCACCCATATAACATATCATATAGGGCAAATTATCTATATTCGAAAAGCACAAGGCTCATGGGTATCAAAAGAAGAGTAGGAATCTTTATTTTTTATGATTCGGTACTATTTTAGAAAAAATAAAAATGAAGGCCGTTTTTTTATTGAAGTTTGAGAAATTGTAGGCTAATTTTGAGGAAGTAAGAATTTATAGAAATAGGATTGAGAAAGGATACATATAAAAATAAGGGGAAAATGGGGATCAAAAGATGATAGAACAAAATGTTAAGGCTTACATTTTGAAAAAATACAATAAAAGCGAAGCGGATTTTTTAGGAAAGGGACAAGAAGCAGAAGTTTACTCTTATGATCATGGAAGAGTTTTAAAATTATATAAAGCTACAGCATACCCAAAGCTAAACATATTAAAGCAATTTTATGAATCAATGGATTCTAGTGACGTAGACTTTGAATTGCCAAAAATTCACGATATCATAAAAGAGAAAGAAGTAGTTTTAACAATTGAAAAACGAATTGAAGGTAGAAATATTCAAAAGGATTTATCAAAATATGATGATGTAGAATTGGATTCTTTTTTTGAAAACTATTTATCTACAATATTAAGTATTCAAACGATTAAATTAGAAAATCGTTTTGATGGGATCAAATTATTAAGTGACTATGAAATAGAATCAAAGGATTGGTTTGATTTTATAAAACAGTCGTTACTTAAAAAGAATATAGAAGTACAAAGCTATTTGAAAAAAGATGTATTAGATTATGAAGTAAAGCTAAACCGATTACTAGAAGCGTTTTCAGTTAAATACGAAGGGAAATATGCGTTAGTTCATGGGGATTATTATCCATCAAATCTATTAGTAAATAAAGAAGGGCGTATCAATGGTGTAATTGATTTCGGATTAATGACATTATATGGAGATCCATTATTTGATGTAGCATTAAGTTGGATTCTATTTGATTTATATGATGAATTAGGAGAAATAAAATTAAATAAGTATTTAAATAAAGTAGTAAATAAATTGGGTGAAAAAAATAGAGGTACAATCCATTTATATATTCTTTTTTATAGCATTTATTCAGCTAATTTCTTTTCAGAAAATTGCAGTGATGGACACTATCAATGGAGCGTACGTAATTTAAATAATGAAAAATTTTGGTCTGTACTAGAAAATTAAAAATATATAAGACTACTAATAATAAAAAATGCTCACTATTAATAGCGAGCATTTTTTTATTATTTATTTATTCACTTCAGATTTAGCTAAACTAGCGACAAGTATATAACGTTGTGGTGCATGTCCAATAAAATTAAATGGATAACACGTGCTTACCGTTAAAGTCGGTCTTGGTTTTGGAATAATAACAGTGCGATCATCTTTATCGACAATACGAATTTTGTGAACTTTGTAAGTAAAAGTACCAGCAGATGTTTTTACAATTAACAAATCGCCAATTTTTACTTCGCCAAGATGACGAAATACAGTATCTCGATGACCGGCAAGGACACTATTATCTCTTTCACCTGGCATCACAGATTTAGCGTAATGACCGATTCCCTTTGCAAGCTCGTCCTCATCTGTCCCGTGGAAGATTGGTAAAGTCGATTCAATTCTAGGAATTGTTAATGTACCCATTTCTTCGCCAAATTTAGGATAAGTCTTATAAAGTGGTTCATTTTTTTTAATTTGCTTCAGATTAGTCGCAGTTTCTTTATTGATTTCTTTTTTGAAATCATCCTTTGACTGTTTATACAGTACATAGGTTTTAAGCATAGAAAAAGCATTCGTTGAAGCAAAAAATAACCCGACAATAAAAAGGAGTGCTGCAAAAATAAGAAGAAATTTTCGTTTCATAGCTTATCGTTTAGCAATTACCTTTTTACGTAAAACAACAGCAGCTAACATCATGATCATGCCAAGCATTGTCCATTCAGTTGTATGAGTAGCAGTATTTGGAAGTTTTCCACCATTTTCTGTTCTAACTGTAACAGTTGACTTTGTTGGTTGTTTAATTGCTTTTGCAGTATCTTTAACAATATCGACTACTTTGTCATCGCCTAAAAGCTCATCTGGTGAAAATACAGCGTCTAATAATAGATTACCAGCGTTATCGTAAATCTCTAAATATACTTTTACATTTTCCATCGATTCCATAGAATCATCCATAGTAAGTAATTTAGCAAAAGTTAAAGGTGTTTTAACGCCATTTTGTTCAATTGCAATTTTAATATCTATTTTTAAAGTAGATTGAAGCTCTTTTACGATATTCATTAGTTCTACTTTTAATGCATCAGGTAATTCTTCTGGAGCAGCCTCAGTATCCATTGAGAAAAATTCAGGATAATTTTCTTCTAAAGCAGTAGCTCGGTCAGCTAAAGCTTCTAATTTTGCTTCGATAGCAGGATCATCATTCACAACTTTTTCTAAGTATGAAGATAGATTATTAATTTCTGCCTCAGTAATTCCAAACTCCGAAAAAACATCAGAAAGATCTTCCGTAGAAGGGAATTCGTCTTCTAAACTACCAGACTCATCTTCATCTAAATAAATTAAATTTTCAATATCAGAAGTAAAGTAGTACGTGTCTAATAATGATGCATTTTCGTCCATATCATCATAGTAGACTGCTAGATCAATGATTTCATCTTCAGTATAACCGTATTCATCAAGAAGATCGTCTAACGTTTTTTGCGTAAGTCTTTCACCTAAAGTATCCTTCAACTCATCAACTGAATCGAAATCAGAGATCGATTCACCGTAGTAAGATTGTAAATAATCCTCTAATTGCTTTTGAGTCAAATCGATACTCACTAAATAAGTTTTTAATTCATTTGTATCTGGTGCTGCGTATGCGGTTACACCAGGTGCAACTAATGCTGCGGATAAAACGATTGCTGCTACTGCCTTTTTCATGACGCTTCCCCCTTAAAAGTGCGATCCTTTAAATGTAAATGTGGTTAGTTTGGTTAAATGAAAGATAGATTCAAATGTACGTAAGGTATGAGTGCATAAGAAAGCCGATTATTTAGATGGATCAATAATCGGCGTCAGAAAAATAATATTATTCTGATTCTTTAGGAACTCGGACAACAGATTCGAATCTTCCTTTATGAGTACCGTCACAATATGGTAATTTACTTGACAAACCGCATCGACATAATGAGAAAGCTGCTTTTTGCGGGTATGAGTTCCCTTCAGCATCAACTAGATCAACAGTACCAGTGACACGTAAAGGACCATTATCTAAAACCTTAATTTGAACATCAGACATATTCATTTCCTCCTACACATTTAAATTTATTATATATTACATTAACATTAAATTAAAAGGGGTATTTTAATATAATATTAACTTTTAACATGATATCTACATGAATATGGTATAAAATGATAAAGTTGTTTTTTAGAATACTAAAAAATAATTAAATAAATCACATTAAGGAGTGACAATCATGATTCGATTAGCCAAAAAAGAAGATGCAAACCAAATTGTCCCTCTAATTGTACAAGCAATTGAAGATATTGTATTTATGTTAACCGGGACAACGTCATTTGAACAAGCAACGCCAATTTTAGAATACTATGTTCAATCCGAACAAAATCGACTAAGTTACCATAATTGTTTAGTTAAAGAAATAGAAGGACAAATCGTAGGAATTATCATAGCTTATCATTCCTCAGAATTATCAGTGTTAGATCGTGAAATGCTTGAAGTCATAAGTCGTAATTTAAATATCCAAAATGTTAAAGTTGACAAAGAAGCAGATGATGAGGACTTTTATATTGATACACTGTCAGTAGATCCAAATTATCAAGGCAAAGGAATTGGAACTGAATTATTAGAAGGTCTCATTTCTTTTGCCAAAAACAAGGGAATTGACCGAGTTTCATTAAATGTCGATCAAGACAAACCATCTGTTCGTCGTTTATATGAAAAAGTTGGCTTTAAATATGAGAAAGTAAGATTTATAATGAACCATTCATACGATTACTTAGTTTTCCCAATAAATGAAAAAATATTCGAAACAAAAGTCGTTTAAGATGCATCCTTTCGACTGTTTAAGTTAAAATTAACCTTGAGCAAAAGGAGGGATACATATGAATTTTTTTACATTTGCAAATCCAACAGAATTAATATTTGGTAAGGATAGTGTACAAAAGTTAAAAGAAAAATCGACTAGCTTTGGAAAGAATGTTTTACTTGTATATGGTGGTGGAAGTGTTAAGAGAAATGGCTTATACGATCAAATTGTAGGTATTCTTAAAGAAGCAGACAAAACGATATATGAACTAAGTGGAGTTGAACCAAATCCAAGACTATCAACGGTTCATAAAGGTATTCAAATTTGTAAAGACGAAAAAATTGACTTTATTTTAGCTATTGGTGGTGGGTCTGTAATCGACTGTACAAAAGCTATTGCTGTTGGTGCGAAATTTGATGGCGAGATTTGGGATGTTATTACACGTAAAGCAGTCCCTAATGATGCTTTAAAATTTGGAACAGTATTAACGCTTGCAGCAACTGGTTCAGAAATGAACGCAGGGTCAGTTATTACAAATTGGGAAACAAAAGAAAAATTAGGCTGGGGAAGTAAATTTAGTTACCCTACATTTTCAATTTTAGATCCTCAAAATACATTCACAGTTCCTCGTGATCAAACAGTTTATGGATCCGTGGATATTATGTCACATGTTATTGAGTCATATTTTCATCATGGAACGAATACAAAAATTCAAGATCGCTTCTGCGAAGGAATTTTAAAAACTGTTATTGAAACTGCTCCGATAGCAGTTGAAACATTAGATAATTATGAAGCACGTGAAACACTATTATATAGTGGAACGATGGCACTAAATGGAATTTTAAGTATGGGTGTTCAAGGTGATTGGTCAACACATAATATTGAGCATGCAGTATCTGCAGTAACAGATATTCCTCACGGTGGAGGATTAGCAATTATTTTCCCTCATTGGATGGAATATGTAATGAACGAAAATGTTGATCGCTTCTGTCAGTTTGCAGAAAGAGTTTTTGATATTAAACAAGATTCAATGTCAAAAGAAGAGTGGGCATTGGCGGGTATTAAAGCTTTACGTACTTTCTGGAGCTCAATCGGTGCACCAAGCTGTTTAAGTGAGTACGGTATAACAAAAGAGCAACTACCTGAAATGGCAGCCAAAACCGTTAAATATGGTCCATTTGGTTACTTTAAAAAATTAGATCAAGAAGCTGCATTGAAAATCCTAGAGGCAGCACTTTAATAAATTCTATAAAATAAAAAGGACAGAGAGGAAATTCTGTCCTTTTTATAATGAATTATGTTCAATACCAATATTATTTAAAAAAGATGAAACAATTGAATAATATTCATCTCTATTTTCATTTAAACTCATTGCATGTGCACCTTTTTTTGCAATGAATAATTCTCTTTTATCTTGAATTTTCGCATCAAATAATTTGAGTGTATGTGTATAAGGAATATAAGGGTCTAGTTTACTATGAACAAATAATACAGGTTTTTTTATATTATGTGTTGCTAGTATCGGAGAAATATCTTTAATGAAAAATCCATTCCGAAGCTTTAACCAAATGCTAGAAACTGGAAGAATTACCCATTTTGGAAGATTATAATCCATTTTTAAACGATATGTAAGCTGCTCCTTAAATGTAGAGAATGCACAGTCAGAAATATAAAAAGCTGCAGAATCCTCAACCAACCCAGCGTATTGTAGCATCGTACAAGCGCCCATTGACTCCCCATGAATACCAAGAACAATATCACCTTTTAAATCTTTTAAATAGTGAACAATTGTTTGTAAGTCATATTTCTCGTAAAATCCATAGCTAGTTGTATGACCACCTGACTCACCATGTCGTCTATGATCATAAGTAAGAACATTAAAACCAAGCTTTAAAAATAACTCAGCATATTTAATAGAGTTATTTTTGTTAACCGTTACACCATGTGTAATGATAACCCAATTATTTGTATCAAAAGCCTCGAATAAGTACCCCTTTAATTCATAGCCGTAACGAGATTGAACAGAAAAAGGTTGTTTTTGAACAGAGCGATACAAGCCCTCATCAAATCGGAAATTTTCCAATTCGCGTTGATAAATAAACTCAAGCGAATTTGTTTTCATAAACAAAACTTGCTGCGTAAAATAAAAACCAACTCCAGTAAAATAAATAAGAAAAAGTAAAGCCACAACAAGCCAGACTATTATCATATTAGCATCATCACTCTCTTACCCAAAAAGAATATCAAGAATAGTTGTCAACTCACCGCGGGTTTTACCTTCTAAAATTGAAGGATTATAAACCTCAACAAAACCGCAATTTAAACAAGAAACAAATAAATAATGATTATAGTCAATATCTAATAATTTACTTAAACCTGAACCTGCCATTGATACCTCTTTAATTTTAGCGTTCGTATGTTTACATTTCGAACAAACAAATTTATCCTTTATTAATTGTTCAGCTCTTGCCATAAGACCACTCCTTTTTAGTAAAGTGTATCATAAGAAAAAGAATAGTTTGTAAATGGATTTTGACAATAAAATTAAGAAAATATTGGAATGACTAGTTTGAAGTTTGAACTTTGTCGATTTTTGATTACAACCATTTTCCTAACTCATGAGGGGGCCATGAGTTAGGAAACAGGGGAAAAAAGAGATTTTTTAACTCATGAAGGTTCATGAGTAAGGAAAAGAGTTGAAATCTGAGAATTAGTAACACATGAGGGGTCCATGAGTAAAAAAAAAGCAAAAACATAAGGGGTCATGAGTTAGTAATAAACAAAAAAATGACCATTTTTAAGAGTTTGCTTGAGTAAACTCTTTTTTGAGTTTTAAACAAGAGTCATCATACCACGTTAGAGTAACGAACAAAAAAACTGTACATAAAATAGCAATATATTGGACATGCATTCATTTTTTCTTTCATTAATTGAATGTAATCCGAGCCAATTTTGTTTTTGTAATAGATATTAAATTATTACTAGGAGAATGGCTATGAGCATTGAATTTTTTTCGCTATCACCAACAGCATTTCAAGTATTGAAAGTGGGAGAAGCACAGCCTAAAAAAGTAAAGCGAATTGTGTATGGGCAAGCTACGTCGGACCCAAATGGTGTAGCAACACTTTATTTTACAGACAATGGATTATCTACAGGTAATCCGTTGTTGACAGAGATTGACTAAGCAGTGGCAAGTGTCTATTCAACAAATGTTAGTATAAATGCAAGACCGAGAGTACAAATGCGAGAAAAGAATGTTTCTGGAAAATATGTATCTGCTAATGTAACGAATATTAGTGGTGTAACAGTGTTAGGGATTAGTGTATTGGGCTCAGAAAATCCTGTAAGTGGAGCATTAGTAGATTTTATGATCTTAGGTAGTTTTAATAGTTAGTGATGAAAAAAATGATCGACTAAACTGGTCGATCGTTTTATTTTCGCTAAATGTTAAAATTTCTAGGGGACAACTAGACAAGAGTTTATGTTTTATGATAAATTATACAAGAAAAATTCCTTTAAAAACTACATATTTAAATCGATGAAAAGGAAAGTAGTTTTTGCTATATTCGATAGAGAGCCGGGGATGGTGGAAGCCTGGTGATGAAGCATGAATGAAGAACACCTTTGAGTTCTAACCGAAAGGGATAACTTAAGTAGGCTTAGACGTTACCAGCACGTTATTAACTGGAATAAGCAATAGTAGCTTTAAAGTTGGTCATATTATGACAATTTGGGTGGTACCGCGGAAGTTAGTCTTTCGTCCCTTTTATAGGGATAGAAGGCTTTTTTTATTGGAAAATTAATATAAGGAGGCTAATTATGATTAAGACTGTAGTAAAAGATTTATACAGAAATCAAGAAAATTTTAAAGATAAATCAGTTCAAATTTCAGGATGGATTCGTACTCTTCGCGATTCTAAAACGATTGGCTTTATGGAGTTAAATGACGGTACATTCTTTAAGAGTGTACAAATCGTATTTGAGGACAATCTTGATAACTTCAAAGAAATTACAAAGTTACCAATTAGCTCTACTGTTACAATAGAAGGTGAGTTTATTCCAACTCCGGAAATGAAACAGCCTTTTGAAATTAAAGCGACAAAAATTATTGTTGAGGGATTATCGGATGTAGATTTTCCTTTACAAAAAAAGAGACATTCTCTTGAATATTTAAGAACAATCGCTCACTTACGTCCAAGAACGAATGCTTACTCAGCGGTTTTCAGAGTAAGATCTCTTGCATCATATGCTATTCATAAATTCTTCCAAGAAAAAGGATATGTATATGTACATACACCAATCATTACAGGAAGCGATACTGAAGGCGCAGGAGAAATGTTCCGTGTGTCAACAATGGATTTAAACCAGCTTCCAAAAACGGAAGACGGTAGAGTGGACGAAAGCGCAGATTTCTTCGGTAAAGAGACTAATTTAACTGTTAGTGGCCAATTAAATGGGGAAGCGTATGCACTTGCATTCCGTAATGTGTATACATTTGGTCCGACTTTTAGAGCAGAAAATTCAAATACTGCACGACATGCTGCAGAATTCTGGATGATTGAGCCGGAAGTTGCCTTTGCAGAACTGCCTGATATTATGGATCTTGGGGAAGACATGGTCAAGTATGTTATTAATTACGTATTTGAACAAGCACCTGAGGAAATGGAATTCTTTAATAGCTTTATTGATAAAACACTTATCGATCGATTAAAGAATGCGTTAGAATCTGAATTTGGTCGAGTTACTTATACTGAAGCTGTTGAATTATTACAGAACTCTGGTAAAAAGTTTGACTACCCTGTTGAATGGGGAACAGATTTACAAACTGAACATGAACGTTACCTAAGTGAGGAAATCTACAAGCGTCCTGTTTACGTAACTGACTATCCGAAAGAAATTAAGGCGTTTTATATGAGAGCGAATGAGGATGGCAAGACGGTGGCTGCGACAGACTTACTAGTTCCTGGTATTGGCGAGTTAATCGGAGGAAGCCAACGTGAAGAAAGAGAAGACGTCCTTGTAGAACGTATTAAAGAACTTGGTATGAACGAAGAAGATTACTGGTGGTATTTAGAGCTTAGAAAATACGGTGGTACAAAGCATTCTGGCTATGGAATTGGATTTGAACGACTTGTTATGTATTTAACAGGAATGAAAAACATCCGTGATGTAATACCATTCCCTCGTACACCAGGAAATGCAGATTTTTAATTTAATCTAAAAATGAACAATAGGATGCTACGGCATCCTATTATTGTTAAGAAGCACTTTTCAATCCAATTAACCGTAAAGAGTATGAATTTTAGCATTTGAAGAATAGTGAATAGTAGTTTAATAATATGAGTAAAGACGAATTACTTCTCTTTCTACTATAAATTCGTGTTAAAATAATGGAAATGGAAGGTGATAGAAAATGAAAAAAAGAAAGCCACAACAGCCTGTAAAACCAGCATACGAACAGAAAGAAAAAATATCATTAGGATCATTAATGAATGAAGACATTCTTCAAAAACTAAAGAATACCAAAAAACAATTGCAAGAAAATGAAGTAAAGCTAAAAGAGGAAGAAGAAGCTCGTATTCGAAAAGAAAAAAGATTACGTGAGAAAAATAAATCATTCGAAGAGCTATTAAACGAAAGTAATATTTCTTGGAAAGACTTTAAATGATAAGGCGTCTAATATGATGTCTTATTTTTTTTATACAATCTAAAGAGAAAAATGCTGATCAACTTGAATAGCTTCCAAAAATAAAGATGAATTTAATCATTTTTTTTATAAGAAATTTCACATTATGAAATTTTTTGATTGTTCTAAATTTTATAATTTTTTATAGTGAAATTAAGGTAAATAAAAAGTAGTAGGTGGTGCAAATAATTTAGGATAGTGAAATTGAATTTTATGAAAGCGCTTTAAAAAAATTTCCGAATTCGATTTAAAAACCAATGGTAAAAAATTACATATCGGAGTGGAGGAATTAATAAATGGGTATTCGTACAGGAGCGCAATATATTGAGGGGCTAAGATCTAGAAAACCAGAGGTATGGTTAGGTGGAGAAAAGGTTGAAGATATCGTAAACCACCCAGTCTTTAAACAACCTATTTTAGAGATTGCAAAATTATATGATATGCAGTTCGACCCAGCTTATCAAGAAAAAATTACACATATTTGTGAAGAAACTGGGGAACGAATTTCTAATGCTTTTTTAGTGCCTAAATCATATGAAGATATTAAAGCGCGTGGAGAATTGTTCGAAGCATATGCAATGTCGACATTTGGTTTAATGGGAAGAACACCAGATTTCTTGAACATTGTATTAACTTCAATGGCTAGTAATTCATGGTTTTTAGATAAATATAATCCAGAGTGGTCAAAAAATGTCCAAAATTATTTCAAATTTGTTCGTGATAATGATGTCTTCTTAACACATGCAATTATTAATCCTCAAAATGATCGAAGCAAGCCATCGTATGAACAAAAAGATCTTTTTACTCATTTAGGAGCTGTAGAAGAAACGGCTGAAGGGTTAGTTGTTCGAGGGGCTAAAATGCTTGCAACATTAGCACCGATTACAGATGAGGTAATCATCTATTCATTCCCTGGATTCCACCAAGGTGATGAGCGATATGCTTTAGCATTTGCACTTCCAATTGATACTCCGGGATTAAAGATTTTATGTAGAGAACAAATGCAAGATGGTAAAAGATCATTCTTTGATCATCCACTAGCTTCTAGATTTGAAGAGATGGATGCTGTACTTGTATTTGAAGATGTGTTGGTTCCTTGGAATCGAGTGTTTATTCATAATAATGTTGAAGCAGCAAATAATCTATATCCAAAAACAGGTATTGCACAACAACCTGCACACCAGTCAGGCGTACGAGGCTACGTAAAATTAGCATTTGTAGTGGAAGTAGCTTGTAAACTAGCAGATTCAATTGGCGTAGATGTTTATTTAAATGTACAAAATGACTTAGGTGAATTGCTACAATCGGTTGAAACAATTCGCGCATTACTTCGAGTGTCAGAAATAGAATATGAAACACTACCTTCAGGCGAAGTAAGACCGGCGTGGGAGCCGCTTGAGACGATCCGTGGCCTGCTACCAACTATGTATCCAAGAGCAATTGAAGTCATTCAAACGATCGGTGCAGGTGGCTTATTAATGTCACCAACAGAAGCAGACTTTGAACATCCGGAGTTAAGAGATGCAATGGATAAATACTATGTTGGTCGTGAAGGTGTATCATCCTTAGACCGAGTTCAGTTATTCAAACTTGCTTGGGATTTATGCGGAGAGGCATTTGGACAAAGAGCACTTCAATATGAACGATATTATACTGGTGATCCAATTCGAAAAAGAGCAATTTACTATAACCAAAAGAAACGTAAAAAAACATTTAGTATGGTAGACGATGCTTTAAATGGAGCAAAATACTTAAAAGGAGTATCTACTAATCTAGCGAATTCTAAAGTTAACTGATTAATTTTAGAAAGCAGGGGTTTTATGAAATTTTTTAGCATCAATGAGGAGGGGATCTAATGATCTCTTCAGTTCAAAAGATTTCTAGAATATTAGATTGCTTTACAGAAGAAGAGCCAGTACTAGGAAATTTAGAAATAGCTGAAAAGTTGAATATGAATGCGAGTTCAGTCCATCATTTAGTACGAACACTTTGTGCTGAAGGAATATTAATTCAGGATAGCAAAAAGAAGTATCGACTTGGCTGGAAGTTGCTTGAATGGAGTAATCACGTTATGTATCAACAAGATATTTATAGAGAAGCTATTCCATTATTAGAAAATCTACTAAAAAATTATGATAGTACAGTTCATATCGGAATGTTTGATAAAGGGGATGTAAGATTTGTCTTAAAAGTTTCCTCCAAACATTCGATACCAGTTCCGACATTTATAGGCGCTAAACGTCCTGCATATTGTACGAGTAGCGGTAAAATTCTACTATCATATAATCCAGCGTATTTAAAAACGACAATTGATAGAGGGTTTAAAGCTTATACAGCTAATACGATTACAAATATTGATGCACTAAAAAAAGAGATGGCTGCGATTAAAGAGAATGGATATAGCATTAGTAACAACGAAAATGATTTAGGATTATTCGGTATTGCAGCTCCGATTCAAACATATACTGGTCAAACTTTTGCAGCATTAAATATGGTTGGACCAGTTTCGTATATGATGAGCCAAGACATCGGTCGAATGATTCAAGATGTTGTGAAAACTGCTAAAACAGTTTCAAATCAGCTAGGTTATATTAATGCATAATGATAGCGCTTACTAAACGTCGAATAAAAATGAATTAATTGGGAGGATTAGAGATGAATTTAAAAAGTCGAGTTTTTAATATTTTCAAATTGATTGAGGATAATAAAGAGCTGTTAAAGCCACCAGTTAATAATAAAGTTATTTGGGAAGATTCCGAGTATGCTGCAATGATCGTTGGAGGACCAAATAAACGTAGAGACTTCCATATCGATCCTGCAGATGAATTTTTCTATCAAATTAAAGGTAATTGCTACGTTGAGTGTATTACACCAGATGGTAAGCGCGAAGTTGTAACAGTTTCTGAAGGTGAAATTTTTATGCTTCCTTCTTTTGTTCCACATTCACCTCATAGAGTAAAAGATTCATATGGAATTGTACTAGAAAGAAAAAGAGCAGAAGGTGAATTAGAAAGCTTTGTTTGGTTCTGTGATGAGTGTAATGAAGAAATGCATAAAACGACAGTTCAATTAACTGATATTGGTACGCAAGTTAAAGAAGCAATTGAACAATTCAATGGTAGCCTTGAATTGAGAACGTGTAAAAACTGTGGTCATGTCATGAAAGAGGAAGCGGATGAATGGGTATGCGTATAGACTTCCATACACATATAATTCCTGAGGATTTACCGAATTTTTTTGAAAAGTATGGTCATGAAAGATGGCCAATTTTACAACCGACCTGTTCATGTGGTGCAAATATTATGGTTGCTGGGAAAGTATTTAGAGAAGTAACTGATCAAGTATGGAGTCCCGAAAAGAGAATTGAGGACATGAATAATGAAGGCGTCACAATGCAAGTGTTGTCACCAATTCCAGTTACATTTTCGTATTGGGCACCAGCTCAAGTCGCATTGGAAATGGCGCAAATTCAAAATGATTTTATAGCGAATACGGTTAAAAATAATCCATCTAAGTTTATTGGATTAGGAACAATACCAATGCAGAATGCTGAAATCGCCATTCAAGAAATGGATCGTTGTATTCATACACTTGGATTAAGTGGATTAGAAATTGGTACGAATGTGAATGGTACAAATTTAGACAGTGATGAATTTAGTCCATTTTTTGAAATGGCTGAAAAATGGAATGTACCATTGTTTATTCATCCGTGGGAAACGTTAGCTAAAGATCGCACCCCGGATCATAACTTTATGTACACCGTTGGAATGCCGAGTGAAACGGCTTTAGCTGCTGCCAGCTTAACATTTGGTGGAGTAATTGAAAAATATCCAAAACTAAGAATATGTTTTGCACATGGTGGAGGTTCATTCCCATTTATTCTACCTAGGCTAGATCAAGGATGGAAGGTATGGCCACACTTGAGAAAAACAGCCTATCCACCAAGTCATTATGTAACTAATTTCTATTTTGATTCGCTTCACTATGATCCTATTAACATTCAATTTTTAATTAACCGTTTTGGATATGACAAAATTGTGATGGGTTCGGATTATCCTTTCTTATTAAGAGAAACGCCACCTGGAAGAGTCATTAATCAAATGGATCTTAATAAAGAAATGAAAGAAGCTATTTTAGGAAAAAATGCTCTGAAATTTTTAAATATAAAGGAGGCAGATTTACTTCATGGAAAACAAAGTATTGACTCCAGAAGATAGATTAATAAGTTTAGGTTATACAATCAAACCAATTAGACCGGCATCAGGAAACTATGTTAAGTCTGTTCGTACTGGAAATCTACTATTTACATCGGGTCAAGGTGTAGATGAATACCGTGGCAAACTAGGCCGAGAGTTAACACTCGAGGAAGGGTACGCAGCTTCTCGAGAGTCAATGTTAAATTTAATTAGTGTACTAAAGTACGAATTAGGTGAACTTTCGAAAGTAAAACGAATTGTCAAAATATTAGGCTTCGTAAATAGTACAGAAGATTTCTATGATCATCCAAAGGTGATGAATGGAGCTTCTGACCTTTTAGTAGAAGTATTTGGTGAAAGAGGAAAACATGCTAGATCAGCTGTTGGGATGGCGCAGCTTCCGCATAATACAGCGATCGAAATTGAAATGGTTGTAGAAATAGAGGATTAAAAAAATTGGTGGCACTTGTGTCACCTTTTATTCTATTAGAATGGTAGGTGCTAGAGTATGCAAGTTACTGAGAAAAAAAATAAAACATTACCGATTGATTGTAAGCATTTTATTGATGGACAATCTATTCCTTCTTTTAATCAAAAAACATTTTTAAATATTAATCCTGCAACTGAAGAAGTATTAGGCTCTGTATCTGAAGGTGGAGAGTTAGAAATTGATTTAGCAGTGAAAGCGGCAAAACGAGCTCTAAAAGGTGAGTGGAAACAATTAACTAGCAATCAGAGAGCGGCAGTATTAAGAAAAATTGGAGATGGTATATTAGCGCGAAAAGAAGAATTAGCGGCTTTAGAGGCGATGGATACTGGAAAGCCATACGATCTTGCTTTAGAAGTTGATATTACTAGATCTGCTCATAATTTCTACTTTTTCGCTGACTATATTACAACATTAAGCTCTGAGTCTCACATGCAAGATCAAACAGCCCTGCATTATACATATCGTAGGCCAGTTGGAGTTGTCGGAATGATTAACCCATGGAATCTACCGTTATTACTACTAACTTGGAAGCTAGCTCCTTGTTTAGCGGCAGGAAATACAGCAGTTATGAAACCAGCAGAATGGACGCCTATGACAGCAACTGTTTTAGCTGAGATTTGTAAAGATGCAGGCGTACCGGATGGAGTTGTGAATGTTGTCCATGGATTTGGAGCTAATGCGGCAGGTTCAGCTTTAACAGAACATAGCGATGTTGATGCAATCACATTTACAGGTGAAACAAAAACAGGTACAGCAATTATGAAGGCAGCAGCTCCAACATTAAAAAAATTATCGTTTGAGCTTGGCGGGAAAAATCCAAATATTATTTTTGCAGATTCTGATTTAGATGAAGTAATTGAAACAACGTTAAGATCATCGTTTATGAATCAAGGAGAGGTCTGTTTATGTGGATCTCGAATTTATGTGCAGAGATCAATCTTTGATGAGTTTATTGATAAATTTGTCGCGAAAACAAACGAATTAAAAATTGGTGATCCATTTGAAGAAGGTACAAAAGTCGGTGCGGTTATTAGTAAAGAACATTACGAAAAAGTATTATCTTATATCGAGATTGCAAAAGAAGAAGGCGGCAACATTTTAACTGGAGGAAGTAGACCAGCATCAATGGAAAAAGGATGCTTTATCTCACCTACAATTATAACTGGTTTAAGTCGTGATTCTAGATGCGTTAGAGAAGAGATATTCGGTCCAGTTGTAACAGTTATGCCGTTTGATACCGAAGATGAAGTAATTGAATGGGCAAATGATACTCACTATGGTTTAGGCGCAACAATTTGGACAAATGATTTGCGCAGAGCTCATCGTGTTGCACATCAAATTGAAGCCGGAATTATTTGGGTAAACACTTGGTATTTAAGAGATCTACGTACACCTTTTGGAGGTATGAAGCAAAGTGGTTTAGGTCGTGAAGGTGGAATTCATAGCTTTGAGTTTTATAGTGAATTATCGAATATCACGATTAAATTATAAAAATCCAAAGGGGTGGAGAACGTGAAAATTACTAGTGTAGACGAGCTAACGATTCTGCTACAAGAAGCAGAGGAGACTGGAGTTAGTATAAAAGCTTTAACTGAGTTTTATCCTGGAATTACTGAGAAGGAAGCATATCAGATTCAACTAACAAATATCGAAGAAAAATTAAAAAAAGGACAGAAAATCATCGGTAAAAAAATCGGATTAACTTCGATTGCCATGCAGGAGCTATTAGGGGTAGATGAACCAGATTATGGTCACTTATTAACAAAGATGAAAATCCCTAATTTCGGTGAAGTACAGGTTGGAAACATGATTTTACCAAAAGTAGAAGCTGAAATTGCCTTTGTTTTAAAAAAGGATTTAATCGGTTCGAATATTACGTTTGAGGATGTAGTAGATGCAACAGATTATATTGTGCCTGCTATAGAGGTAGTTGATAGTAGAATTGAAAATTGGAAAATCCGTTTAGAGGATACAGTAGCTGATAACGCGTCATCCTGTTTATTTGTTCTTGGAAATGAGCGTTTCGATGTAAAGGAAATCGATTTACCGAATGTCACGATGGACCTATATCGTAACGATGAACTGATGAATTCAGGTAAGGGAGAAGCAGTGCTAGGAAATCCAATTCATTGTGTAGCATGGTTAGCGAATAAACTATGCGAGTTTGGAATTTCGCTAAACGCTGGTGAAATTATTTTATCTGGAGCTTTATCAGCTGCAATAAATGCAAACGCTGGTGACCAATTTACTGCAAAGTTTCCTTTACTAGGTGATGTATCGATTTCATTTAAATAAATGAGGTGAATTTATGAATAAGTTAAAGGTCGGAATCATTGGTTCAGGTAATATTGGTACTGATTTAATGATGAAATTACAAAACAATCCATTTCTTGAGTTAACGGTGATGATTGGAATTGATCCAGAATCTGATGGTTTAAATCGTGCAAAGGAAATGGGAATTGAAGTAATTGATAATGGTATACAAGGATTTGTTGGAAGAAAAGAACTGGCTGATTTATTGTTTGATGCGACATCTGCTAAAGCACATTTTCATCATGCAAAAGTGCTGGGTGAATTAAAGAAACGTGTCATTGATTTAACGCCTGCTGCCATTGGTCCATTTGTCGTACCGCCTGTTAATTTAGGCTCACATATAGTAGAAGGCAATGTCAATTTAATAACATGTGGTGGGCAAGCAACAATCCCAGTTGTACATTCAATCAGTCAAATTGCAGAGGTTGAGTACGCAGAAATCGTTGCAACGATCAGCAGCAAAAGTGCCGGACCTGGAACACGTGCGAATATCGATGAGTTTACTGTAACAACGGCTAAAGGCCTTGAAGAGATTGGCGGAGCTAAAAAAGGAAAAGCGATTATTATTTTAAATCCAGCAGAGCCGCCAATTATGATGAGAGATACAGTTTATTGTAAGGTAACAAATGAAGATTTTAACCATGAAAGCATGATTAATTCAGTTAAACAAATGGTTAAAAAGGTTCAAGAATATGTACCTGGATACCGATTAAGAATGGACCCGATTATAGATGGTTCCACTGTAACAGTATATTTAGAAGTTCAAGGGTCGGGTGACTACTTACCTAGCTATGCAGGAAACTTGGATATTATGACCGCATCGGCAGTAAAAGTAGCAGAAGAGATTGCGCAATTTGAAGTTGTAAAAACTGTCTAAACAAACTATTGATGAAAGTGAGGGATTGGAATGCTAGGAAAAAAGGTCATTGTAACTGAAGTAGCACTTAGAGATGGAAGCCATGCAATTGCCCATTCGTATACAGTCGACCAGGTAGTAAGAATTGCAAAAGCTCTAGATGATGCAAAAATGCCTTTTATTGAAGTGTCACATGGAGATGGTTTAGGTGGTTCTTCATTACAATATGGTTTATCGACAACAAATGAATTTGAATTGATCGAAGCAGCAGTAAATACATGTAATCATTCAAAGATTGCTGTTTTACTATTACCTGGTATTGGAACTGTAAAAGAATTGAAAACAGCAGCAGGTATTGGAGCAAAAATGGCTCGTATAGCTACACATGTAACTGAGGCTGATGTTTCGAAACAACATATTTCAATGTCCAAGGAACTTGGATTAGAAACTGTCGGATTTTTAATGATGTCCCATATGGCGTCTGTTGAGAAATTAGTAGAGCAAGCAAAATTGATGGAAAGCTACGGTGCAGATGTTGTGTATATGGTCGACTCTGCAGGTGCATTTCTTCCACATGAAGTAAAAGAGCGAATTGCTGCTTTGCGAGGTTCTCTTACTATTGAAGTGGGGTTCCATGCTCATAATAATCTTTCTCTAGCGATGGCTAATACATTAGTAGCGATCGAAGAAGGAGCAACAAGAATTGATGGAAGTGTACGTTGCTTAGGGGCAGGAGCTGGAAATACTCAAACTGAAGTATTAATTGGCGTATTAGAGCGCTTAGGAATCAAAACAGGAATTGATTTCTATAAAATGATGGACCTAGCAGAAGACATTGTGGCACCAATTTTACAAACACCACAAGAAATTACAAAGGGAAGCCTGATTTTAGGATATGCAGGAGTGTATTCAAGCTTTCTATTACATGCAAATCGAGCAGCTAAAAAATGGAATGTTGATGCAAGAGATATATTAATTGAATTAGGAAAACAAAAAGTTGTTGGTGGGCAAGAGGACATGATTCAAGAAGTAGCATGTATGCTAGCAAATAAAAAATTGACTGTTTTTTAAAGAGGAGTGTAAACAAATGATTACTGAAATTGCGAAAAATATATATATGCACCAAAAAAATGGGTTAGAAATGGATAAAATTACGATTGAACATCCAGAATTAAACGTAAATAATGCTTATGAAATTCAAAAATTAAGCATTGATTATGCGATTAAAAATGGGGATCCATTAATTGGTTGGAAAATGGGGCTAACAAGCATTGCGAAACAAAAATCGGTTAACGTGGATGAGCCAATCTATGGACGTTTAACGAAATCGATGGAATTAGAAGAAAATGAATTAAAGATGGAAGGATCAATTCATCCTAGGGTTGAGCCAGAAATTGCATTTATGATTAATAAGCCATTATTTGGACAAGATGTAACAGCTAAAGACGTATGGGATGCAACTGAATATATCGTACCTGCATTAGAAGTAATCGATAGTCGTTATAAAAATTTTTCATTTACACTTACAGATGTAGTAGCAGATAATGCATCTTCATCAAAATTTATCATTGGCAAACAACAATATTCACCTACATATACTTCTTGGGATCAAATCAATGTTGAATTATATAAAAATGGCAAAAAAGTACAAAGTGGTGTAAGTTCTGATGTACTAGATCACCCAGTTGAATCTGTCGTAAAGTTAGTACAGATGCTGAGTAAAAACGGTGAACAAATTGAGCCGGGAATGATTATTTTAACTGGTGGTATTACAGAAGCGATTCATGTTGGCGATGGCGATATCGTAGAAGCTCGTTTTGAAGGAATCGATACAATGACACTTCAAGTAACGAGGTAATGGATGATGCCGATTATTCAAATTCAATTACTTGAAGGTAGAAGTACAGAGTTGAAAAAGCAATTAATGAGAGAAATAAATGAGGTAGTTTGTCGCACATTAGACGTTCAGCCACCACAAGTAAGGATCTTAATAAACGAATTACAAAAAGAAAACTGGTCCGTCGGTGGTGTTGCTAAGGATGAATAGAAAAGCCCCTGATTTTAAGGGGCTTTTTATCTTGTAAAGAATAGTTTTTTTATCTTAGACAGAATTGGTCAATTACTAAATGATAATAGTTAATGATTGATTTCGTCTTCTAATTTACTTAGATTAACGACGTAAAAATCTTTGCTATCAAGTGAAATGGCAGCTTTTTTCCGTAGTTGGGTTAAAGTTCTACTTACTGTTTCCCTTGAGGTACCAATCATATTGGCTAGTTCTGTATTTGTGAATTTAGTTGTGATTTTGTAGGAGTCGCCAATTTTCTCGCCATTTGATTTAGATAATCGTATTAAAAGCATAATCACTTGTTCGTATGTATTGTGAAGTATTTTTTCTTCAAGACGATTTTGTAAATCAACAATTTTTTCTCCCAATACTCGAAACATTTTTATACATAGTTCAGGATAACTTATTAAAATTTTCTCAAAATCATTTATTGGTGTTACGATTAGCTGTGCATTTTCAATTACTTCTGCATTTGCAGGAAACGTCCCTTTTCGGAAAAAACCAGCATGGGGAAACATTTCTCCTTCTTTTAGGACAGATACAATTTGTTCTTTGCCATTTGCATCAGTTTTATAAATTTTCACTGTACCAGTATGGATAAAGAATACACGGTCTAACAATTCGTCTTGCATAAAAATGATGGAATGAGCATTATATTTTCTCGGTGAAGAAATTGAGATAATAGGTTCTAACTCTTCTTCAGTTAATTCTTTAAATAACGGAACTGTTTGCAAATGCTTTCTAATATCATCTCTTTTTATCATTGGAATACTCCCTTCAAGATTGAACCTTAGGAATATAAACACATGCTGGCTCACTTTCTAAGTAATCACCAGTTAGTGCATAAGCTCTAGAACGAGATCCACCGCAAACATAGCGATATTCACATTTTCCACATTTTCCTTTATATTTATCAGGATTTCTTAATTCTTTAAAAATTGGAGAATAACGATAGATTTCTGAAAGCGATTTTTCTCTTACATTGCCGGCTTTAATGGGAAGCAGACCACTAGGAAATACGTCACCGATATGAGAAATAAACAATATCCCATTTCCATCATTTACGCCTCTTGGTGCTCTACCCAATTCGAACTGTCCTGTTTTACCAGCATTTAATGCATCTTGGTATTGAATATTCTTTTGAGTATCTTTATTTTTTCTTATTTTTTCTGAGATGACTACTCGCCGATAGTGCTGTGCAGCAGTTGTTTTAATATCAAAAGGTACTCGTTTGCTTAATTCATTTAGCCAACGGAATACTTTTTCGTGTTCTACTGGTGAAATCATGTCAGTTACTTTGCCTCTTCCTGTTGGAACAAGGAAAAATACACTCCACAATACACATTTTAATTGTTGAACCAAATCTGCCATTTCTTCTAAGAAATCGATATTATAACGCGAGATAACAGTGTTAATTTGTAATGGAAGTTCTAACTCGTGAATGTATTTAATTGCATTCATTGTTAAATCGAATGATCCAGAAGTACCTCGGAAGTGATCATGGATTTTTGCAGTTGGACCATCTAAACTAAATGCCCAACGAGCAAGACCTACTTCTTTTGCTCTTTCAATGGCTTCTTTTGTTATATTTGGTGTCGCACTAGGGGTCATGGAAACGCGCACACCTTTTTGAATCGCGTAAGAAGCAAGATCATAAACGTCAGGTCGCATGAGTGGGTCGCCACCGGTGAATACAAGCAATGGATTATTCATTTCATAAATTTCATTAATCAGTTTTCTACCTTCATCCAAGTCAAGTTCAAGAGGATGCCGTTTGTATTGAGCTTCAGCTCTGCAATGAAGACAATTGAGTTCACAGGCTCTAGTTAATTCCCATATCACAATAAATGGATCCTGATCAAAATTAGTCTCAAACATAGATATTCCTCCAATTGATAGCTTTTACTTTATGATACAGGACAATAATTGAAAGATTAGTGAACTATATCACAGAAAACTCCCATTTGTATAAGTATGATGGAAGAATAATAATGAAAGTGGGTGTTATAACGTGAAAATAGTAGTTCCAAACCAACACGGGGCTTGGGCAATGCTTTTAATTCCTTATATACTTGGTGTTGCCGCGAGTTCGTTTCGTTTAATTCATATCCCTTTATTTATCGGTTGGTTTTTTCTATACCTTGCAACCTATCCTTTAATTATGGTAATTAAAGGGAATCAAGTGTCATTTTATATTAAATGGGCGATAAGTTATTTTTTCATTTCATTCGTATTTTTAGCACTCGTGATGTTTGCTGAATGGAGATTGATCTACTTCGGTTTAGCCATGCTTCCATTCTTTCTATTAAACATATACTTTGTTAAGAGAAAAAACGAACGAGCCTTTACGAATGACATGATTGCAATAGGTGTTTTTTGTATAGGTGGATTGGCTAGTTTTTATATAGGGCAGGGGGCACTTACAAGTGAAGGCTGGAGTGTAGCAATCTTAGTATTTTTGTTCTTTTTAGGTAGCACATTTTTTGTAAAATCAATGATTCGAGAAAAAAAGAATAAGAGATTTCGTTGGTATTCATGGGGATACCATTTTATCGCTCTATTATTAATTATTACTTTAAAAGATTCTTGGCTTTGGATTATTCCTTTTGTCCCTAGTTTAATAAGAGCAATTTCCTTGTATAATAAAAAACTTACAATTATGCAATTGGGAATCATTGAGATTATCAATTCTGTCATATTTTTAGTGGTAACTAGTTTTCTATTTTTGTAAATTCTGCACATTTTTTTCAAACGTTCAAACTACAAAAGCGACTTCTGCTAATTGAAGTCGCTATTTTAGTATTATTCAATTCCTTTAAACTATCTTTTAAGCGTTAAATTTCAGATTAATTGTAGTAGCTAACTCATTATAATGATGAAATAGAATAGTATTCTCATCATAAATAGACGGAGTGTCTGAATTCTCGATAACTTCTTCAATCGGAAGTTTGGCAAGTACTTTCGTTCCTAATCGATCGGCTAATAAATCGCCTCCTCCTTTTCCGAATATATAGTACTTTTCGGATCTGTCGTTAGGTTGGAAGTAAGACATATTTTCAACTACTCCAAGAATATCATGGTTTGCTTTTAGGGCCATCGTTCCTGCTCTCTCGGCGACAATTGATGCCGTTTGATGAGGGGTAGTGACAATAATTTCTTTACTTTGAGGAATAATGTGATGCATATCGAGTGCGATATCACCTGTCCCTGGAGGCATGTCTAGAATGCAATAGTCTAATTCTCCCCAAATGACATCTTTACTGAAATGCTCAACCATTTTTCCTAACATAGGTCCTCTCCAAACAACTGGATCGTTGTTTTTGATGAAAAAACCCATCGACATAATTTTTACTCCGTGTGTCTCCACAGGGATGATTTTTCCATTAAAAGTTTTTGGACTGGTGAAGGTGTTTAGCATTTTAGGAATGCTAAATCCATAAATATCTAAATCAATTAAAGCGACTCTTTTTCCTTTTCTTGCTAGGGAAACTGCAAGATTTGCCGATACGGTTGATTTACCTACTCCACCTTTTCCACTTGTAATCGCAATTACATTACCTGATAACATGTTCTCACCTCTTTTAAAATTTTAAGGGTCAATTGTGTGATGTACTTCACAGTCTTGGAAATAGACTTTCTGTACAATTATGGCAAAGAAGACTTCATCTTGAATCTCATTCTATCAATTAATTAGGCACTTCGATGTTAAAAAAGTCACATGGAGGTTGAACGTAAGATGAGAAAGCCACTCGAACGCTCATTTTATTCAAAAAGCAGTATGTTTTCATTTTTCATTATTTTGTTTCTACTCTTTACAACGTGGGTTGGAACAGACCAGTTTTTACACTTCGATATGGCATTAATGGGGTATTTTATTTCTGCAATTATCTTTGCTGTAGGTTTAACAATCAGGATGTCTGCGTGGCTTATCAGGCC
Source organism: Bacillus sp. AFS041924 (assembly GCF_002577195.1). Classification (GTDB taxonomy): domain Bacteria; phylum Bacillota; class Bacilli; order Bacillales; family Bacillaceae_G; genus Gottfriedia. The sequence goes on along the minus strand of NZ_NULG01000026.1, from coordinate 29,124 downwards.
AGCAACTCATCAGGTAATAAAGCGTAGTTTAAAAAATTTAAAAGAAAATTCTAGAAAAAAACGTAATTTAAAATCTATTTTCAAAACAGCATTTGAAAATATTTTTTTGCAGAAATTTATTTTTAAAAGAGGGATTTACAGAGGTGTACAACATTTTCTAATTTCATGGGGATGCATCGGTTCATTTGCGATCACCTTTGGTTTGACATTTGGCTGGATGCACTTCGAACTCGTTGATCCAAATACTTACACGATTGTCGTTATGGGTGTAGATACCATATCTATGGCAGCACACGGTATATTCGCTGAAATGGTTTACAACGGCTTAAACATTACAGCTGTTATGGTTCTTATTGGTGTAAGCATGGCAATCGCAAGAAGAATTGTGAGCCAAGATGTGAAAGTGACACAGCGTGCTGAATTTGATTTATTACCTTTATATTTATTACTAGCTGTAACAGTGACGGGACTCTTATTAACTGTTTCATATGTTCTTTTAGATGGTTGGATGCATCATTACTTAACGCTAATTCACCAAGTGACAGTCGTTATTTTACTTATCTATTTTCCATTCGGAAAGTTATTTCATTTACCAATCCGTCCATTAGCAACAGCTGTTCCAATGAACTATCAGCAAGAACTTAGGGTAGATACGAGGCCATGTAAAAGATGTGGTACACCTTATAGTTCTGATGATCAAATCAGCGATGTAAAGGATATATTAGCTGTCCAAAGCTTTGATTTACAACTAGAAGATAGAAGTTATCTCTCAGACTATTGTTTACCATGCCGAAGAAGAATTAGAGTCATGAAACAGCTAAATTCAGAGCCACATCTTAAGAGCAGTAATCCAATTTCTACACTAAATGGAATTCAAATGTCTGGATTTAGCAAAAAGAGATCTAATGACTATTATCGTTTTCCAGAGGAAGTACAAAAAGATCTTGATCAATATAACGAAGGAGGTAGTGAAAAATGAGCCAATACATTGTCAAAGAAGGTGTTAAAAACCTTCATAAACCTGGAGAAAAGTTAATTACTACCCATTGTTGTTACTGTGGAATGCAGTGTGGAATGCATATACGTGTGAATGAGAAGTCAGGGAAAGTTGTTGGGGTAGAGCCAAGATATGACTGGCCAGTTACAAGAGGGAAAATGTGTCCAAAAGGAGTAACCGCATACCAAACTGTTGAGCATGATGAACGAATTCTTACTCCGCTTATTAAGAAAAATGGCGAATTTGTTAAAGCTACTTGGGATGAAGCGCTAGACCTTATTGCAGAAAACTTTACACGAATACAAAAAGAAAGTGGAAAGGATGCTTTATCTGTTTTTGGTGGAGTATCGATGACTAATGAAAAATGCTATTTAGTAGGTAAATATGCGAGAGTTGGTCTCGGTACAAGGTTTATCGATTACAACGGTCGATTTTGTATGAGCTCTGCCGCGGGAGGATTTTTAAAGACCCTCGGAACTGACAGAGGTTCAACCCTTCCGTGGCCTGAATTAGAACATACGGATTGTTTCTTTATCGCTGGCTCTAATACAGCTGAGTGTCATCCTACGAGCATTCAATGGTTGTGGAGAGCAAAGGACAAGGGAGCAAAACTGATTGTGGCAGATCCACGAGAGACTCCAACAGCGCGTGTTGCGGATGTACATTTGGATCTTATGCCGGGTACAGATTCTGCACTTGCGAACGGAATGTTGCATCTACTCATTAAAAATGGATATGTAGATCAAGACTATGTAAATGAAAGATGTAATAATTTTGATGAATTAAAGAAAACAGTTGAAAAGTTCACACCTGAATATACTTCAAAGATAACAGGCGTATCGATTGGAAAAATCGTAAAAGCTGCTCATATCTTTGGATTATCTCCAAAATCTGTTGTTATGTTTGCTAGAGGAGTAGAGCAACAGTCAAAAGGTGTAGATAATGTTTCGCTTTATACAGCGATGGCACTCCTTAGAGGACAAATTGGTAAATTTGCTTCCGGGGTTGCTACTTTTACGGGTCAAGGAAATGGTCAAGGAGGAAGAGAGCACGGGCAAAAAGCTGACCTTCTGCCAGGATATAGAAAGCTAACAGATCCAGAAGCGGTGAAGTATGTATCAAAAGTATGGGGAATCAATCCAAGCGAAATGCCAAAGCCAGGTGTTTCTGCTTATGAAATGTTCGATGAAATTCAAAAGGGTAACATTCGTGGTATGCATGTTATTTGTAGTAATCCTGCAGTTTCTGCCCCGAATCTTGAACATATTTGGAACGGATTTAGGAAGCTTGATTTCTTAGTTGTCAGTGATTTTTTCTTATCTGAAACAGCAGAGTTTGCTGACGTAGTATTACCAGCCACAACTTGGGCAGAGGATGATGGAACAACAACCAATCTCGAAGGCCGGGTGATTCGAATTCGTAAAGTTCGTGAGCCTTTAGGTGAATCAAAACCAGATTGGAAGATTGTTAGCTTAATTGCAGAACGAATGGGCAAAGAGAAATATTTTCCATATAAAAATGCTGAAGAAGTTTTTGAAGAGTTTCGTATAGCTACTAAAGGTGGGAAAGCAGACTACTACGGAATAACATGGGATCGAATAGATAAAGAAGACGGAGTGTTTTGGCCTTGTCCTTCCAAAGACCATCCAGGTACTCCAACGATGTTTACAGAGCAGTTTGGAACGCCTGACGGTAAAGCAAACCTCCCAAGTGTCGAATGGAAGGAAGCTGGAGAAATTCCTACAAAGGAGTATCCATTGTTCTTAACTACAGGTAGGGTAGTATTTCACTATTTATCTGGTGCACAAACAAGGAGAGTCAAGTTTCTTATGGAACAATGCCCCGAACCATTTGCAGAGATGCATCCGGCACTTGCAAGCCAATATGGATTGGAGGATGGCGAGCTTGTAAAGTTGATAACACCGCGCTCCCATATGATTGTAAAAACGAAATTAACAAAAGCAACGAGAAGAGATACGGTATTTGTTCCTTATCATTGGGGAAAAGAATTAGCTGTCAATCAATTAACCAATCCTTGTTTAGATCCGATTTCGAGAATGCCAGAATTTAAAGTATGCTCACTGAAGATTGAGAAATATAAATAAATTGAAAGGAGTTGGGCTAGATGAATAAAATCATGTACCTAGAGTTTGAGCGATGTATAGGATGTCGTTCTTGTCAAGCAGCTTGCCGAGAATGCGGTGATCATGACGCAAAAGAAAGAAACTATGTAGAATATGTAGATTTCATGGAAAGTCGTCAAACTTATCCGATGCTTTGTATGCAATGTAAAGATCCAGCCTGTGCGCGTGTTTGTCCCGCGAATGCCATTCAAATAACAGAAGAAGGTGTAGTTCTTTCAGCAATGGAAGAGAAATGTATAGGATGTAGGAATTGTACCTTTGGTTGTCCGTTCGGTATTCCGAAGTTTGATTTTGAAGAAAATAAAATGTACAAATGCGACATGTGCTACGATCGCTCAAAATACGATATTGCACCAATGTGTGCTTCTGTATGTCCTAGTGATGCAATTCGTTTTATTGACTTTGATGAAATGCAGCAATTGCGTAGAAAAAGATCTCAGATGAATCTCGTTGAAGGTAAAAAACCACAAGAAGGAAATAAGTGGGAGTACGTTCCAGAATTCTTTGGAGTATATACAGAATAAGATCATATAAGGCGAAAGGAGACGTACCTATGCCCCAAGATAAAAAAGGTAAACGAAATGTAAAAGAATCAAATGATGATATGATTAACTTAATCGATAACTTAAACAGGGATGAAGATTTAAAATTAAACAGAAGATCTTTTCTGAAGTCTGTTGTAGGTGCTTCAGTTGCTCTTGGATTAGCAACTGTTCCATTTTCAGCTATTGCCCTTAAAAACAAGAAAGAGGATTTAAACAGACAGAAGATTATAACTTTGAAAGACTTTCCAAAGGATAGTTCAATGAATTTTAACTATCCTACAGTTGATGAACCTGCGATATTAGTGCACACAAAAGAAGGTAAGCTAAAAGCTTATAATAATAAATGCACTCATTTACAATGTCCTGTTTTTTACGATAAGGAAGAATCAAAGCTATTGTGCCCATGTCACCGCGGATTCTTTAGTGTGGATAATGGTCAGCCGCTAGCTGGTCCACCTCAGCGTGAATTACCTCTGATTGAATTAGAAGTAATAGATGGGGTTGTATACGCTGTCGGAAGGAAAGTTCGTCATGGTTCATAAAAAATATTGGATAATCATACTTATAACCTTAATTATTAATGTAGTAATGCTTCAATGGACGATTGAGTCTTATTATGGAGAAAAATATGATCATGTTTGGTTATTTTCTGTTATAGGAGTGTTTTCTTCTATCGTTTGCTTTCTTACTTACTTAAAATGGAGAAAGCAAGAATATCAAAATTAATCAAGGTTAACAGATAGATTGTATGCAGGAAAGTAATAATAAAAATCCCCCGGTTTTAAAAAACTGGGGGATTTTATTAATTACAAAAAACAGATTATTGATAGATTTTGTGTTTAGTTAAGTATATTCAGTTACCACTCGTTTGTTGGTTCAATTAATATATTGCTTCCTTTAAAGGACCTCTCACCAAAATGTGTAATCAATGTACATTCTGTAATATTTGATGATTGATCATCCATCTTGTAGCTTATAAACATACCGGAGGCAATTTCTTTGTTTGTTTCATCGAATAGATTTACTTTTTTTCCCTCTAAACTACGTAGTTTCGCTTTTTGAAGAAAGGCGACCCAGTCGGCCCAATTTGTAATGATGTATGCTCCTTTTCCATTTGTTAAATAACCTAATAGACTTTGAGAATCAGTATATTCAGCATTAAGAACGAGAATAAGATTCTTAATAATATTATGTACGATTGTATATTGTTTTAGGTTTAAATGTGGGGAGAAATTGATATTTAGAGATCTTTTATTGGAATCTATAACACATTCTAATTTAATATTATTGTTTGTGTAAATAAACGTTTCTTCTTGTTTTCTAAACCCTTTTATATAAAGAGTCTGTTCGATAGATTGATCTGGGCTAATTGTGTGTAATTCAATAGTTAACATGATGAATATAACCTCCTGTGAACTTTATCTCTTCTAACGATTTATTCACTATTATTATAGAAGATAACGAGGAAAGATACTGTGACATTTAATACAGGTAAATAAAATTAAGTTTAATAAGTATAGTTCGTTCAACACGCTAAAAGAAAAGGTGTCCCATTACAGGAACACCTTTTTGTTAAGTTGTTTAAGAATCAAACCAATAGATTCAATCTTTTATAGAATCTAATAAACTAGTTTTTTCACTTTCAGACAGGATGTTTTGAGCCATAGGAAACAGTACTTGTTCTTCTTTCATAAAATGGGAAGTTAATACATGATAAGCTTCAATTACTAGTTTACAAATTTCATCAAAGTTACTGTTCATACTTATGACCTCTGTTTGAGTCAGAAATTGTTTGAATAAACTTTTCGCCTGATCATGTTCCATTTCCATTACTACAATAGGACCAATTTCCCTTCCAATATATTTAGCCATTAATTCAAATAAATGACCTTCTTCTTTTTGAGAGTGACGATCTAGAATGGCTATAAATAGTATGACTTTGGAGCGTAGTTCTTCTAGTTTTATTAATTTATTTTCTAGCAAACTCTCTTTAATCAATGTATTTGAGCTTTCATATAAATCTAACTTCTGAGCATTTAATCCAATATGTTCATCCTTAAGTAATTGTAAGGCTTTACATAATTCTACTTGATGATTATTTTCAATTATATTATGACATTCAAACATATTTTTTCCTCCTAATAGAGTTATTTACTAACTTTAGAGTACAAAATATTGACTGACAGTGATGTGATTCTACTCACATTTTGAAGGAATATTTTTGAAAAATTATATAAGTCGTTACTTTTAGCTGCTTCAGTGAGATTCGCTACAGTTCGAGAATAAACACTATGAATAAATTAGTTTACTTTACTCTTACTCGAAGATATATCGTTAAACTGACCAATATAATAAATCACTTTGCCATTATCGTTACACACTTGAGTGATCGTCAGCCATTCTACATAAACCTCACCATTTTTACGTTTGTTCCAAATTTCACCTTGCCAATAGCCATGATCTTTGAGCTGTTTCCATAGTTGCGTATAGAATGCTTTATTGTGATGTCCAGATTGAAGGATGCTTGGCGTTTTCCCAATGACTTCTTCTTTATTGTAGCCTGTTACTTTAGTGAAAGAAGGGTTTACTTTTTGAATTACTCCTTGTTCATTTGTAACCATCATTCCTTGGGCTGTATTTTCTAGTATTTTATATTCTGTTTTTAATTTTTCACGGAAAGTCATCCATACTACAATAACGAAACTGAGAAGCGCAAATTCAGATAATGCCATAAATCCAATCGCATAATGTCCTGTCAAGCTAAACACAGTTGTTAAAATTAACGGAGGGAAGAAGCCTCCTAAACCTCCCATAGCAGCGACTAAACCATTTACAATTCCGGCTTGTTTTGTAAAGTAAAGTGGTACTAATTTAAAGATTGTACCGTTTCCGACTCCTGCACAAACTGCTACTAATAAAACTCCTATTGTATATAGCTTAATAGTAGGAGAAAAAGATAAAAGAACTCCAGAGAATGTTAATCCACCAAAGACAAACAATAATATGTTGAAAGGATTGAATTTATCTGAAAGAAGACCACCGATTGGTCGGAAAATTGTTGCTAGAGCAATGAATCCAGCCGTACGTATACCAGCGTCAACTGGACTTAAATTAAAATTATTAACTAAGAAATTTGGTAGATAGATTGTAAAAGCAACAAATGATCCGAAGGTAATGAAATAGAATAAATTAAGTGACCATAAAGTAGAATTACGATAAACTTCTTTTACCTGCTTTACAATCGGAATATTTACTTTCTTCTCATTTTTATCACCGAACAGAAAATTTAATAAGGCAAACGCAATTAATAATACTAAATAAAATCTGACTGTTGTTTCCCAATCAAATGATCTAGCTAAAACAGGTGCAGAAAATGCAGTAATAGCTGTACCGATATTACCAGAACCATAGATTCCATTCACAAAACCATGTTTATTTGAAGAGTAATACTTTGGTAGTGAAGTTACTCCTATTGAAAAGACTGCACCACCTATACCAATAAACAATCCCCCAATAACTAAATCTAAAAGTGAATCAGCATGACTAATGAAAAATACAGGAAATAAAAGTGCAAGAAAACAGATGGTGAAAATGGGTCTTGCTCCAAATCTATTTGTGTAATACCCGATTGGAATACGTAGGATGCTTCCTAAAATAACAGGGATGGCAGTTACTAAAGAGACCTGACCATTTGTTAATTCTATATCTTGGCGAATGTTTGGCATGAGCGAAGAAATGAGTACCCATACCATGAACCCTACGATGAGACTGGATGTTTGAAGTGGTAATTGAATTTTAGAACTTTTCATATAATGATTCCCCTTTCTACGGTTCAATAATAAAATTTACTAACTAAATATTACCAATCAAAAGAAAGAATCGTTGTGAACTATATCACACAAATGAGGCAAGGATGAATAACTTATTTTAAACGATTTGTTAACTCATTAAATTGAAGACTTCTTCGTAAGTTCCTCGAAGGTTTTTATGTAAAGAGCGCAAAATATTACGATTTAAAACAGGCTCTTTAATAGACAAATTTCTCATAAATAAAAATGGAACTTCTATATATGCCGAAGACTGGGTAACTTCAAGAAAAATGGAATGATTAACATGGGTATGAAGAAAGATACTAGGCAAGCAAACATCACCTGATTTTAAGTAGCCAATTCTATATTGAAGTCCATTTGATTCTTTCATATGAACATTTACATTTCCGGTTAATATGATAATCAGATTGTGTTCATTGTGAATATGTATATTTTCATTTGTTTCTCTAAAGTATAACTTGGAGGCATCAAAAATTTTTTTTAAGAGGTTATGATTGATATCTTGAAACAAACAGAGGCTTTTCAAATAAAGTAAATAATCCTGTTTATACAATTTTTTCACCGCCTATATTACAAGACTGCATATTTTCATCATTATATAAAAACGATTTGAGCTAAACTGTGACTCTTTTCACACAAATAGCCCCACAAGTAATCAAAAAAAATAACCTTAACTATTTAGAAACAAAGTTAAGGTTACTTACTATGACGCTTTTAATAAAATTATATAAAGGACAAATTCAAATAGCTTAATATTAATATAGCCTTATAGAGAACTAATCTATGTTACAAATATCTTTTGGACAGTTATCACAGCCGATTTCATTTTTAAGAAATTGTAAGTCTTTGATGATAATTTTTCCATCAGAAGAATAACTAATAACATCTTTTTTCTTTAAATCGCTTAGCATCCGATTAACACTTTCTCTAGTAGCAGCACAAAACTTAGCTAAGTCTTGATTGGTAAGATGAATGTTAAGAAGAATTCCGTTTTCTTGTAATACCCCATAAGAGTTCGAAATACGGATAAGTGTGGAATAAAGTGCCCCTTTTTTTCCATTTAATACTAAGTCTCGAATTTTTGATTGATTTTTTCTAAGGTGAGTAGAAATCCATTTCATAAATTCAAATGTCAATGGAGCATGGTTAATTAGCTGTTTTTCTAAGATTTCTATAGGAATGATTTGCACTTCCGCTGCCTCTATAGCATAAGCACTTAGCATATAAGTTGCATTCTCAGAAAAAAGAGTCAATTCTCCAATTAAGTCATCTTTTTTACAAATGCGAAGATTTAATTCATCACCATCAAGGGTTAACTTACTTATTTGGATAATTCCTGATTTAATTAGATACAATTCTTTAGCATCTTCTCCTTCTTGAAATAAGAAGGTGTCTTTTTTTACTGAACGAGTCGATCCGATTGACTGTAATAAAGAAGCCAAATCTTCTGAAACGATTGAAAGGTCACTTTTTCTTTTATTATTTTTTTCCATCAAAGTATCTCCGCTTCATTATAGTTGAACACCAATGTTGTTTATCAAGAAAACATATATTATTTATATTACATTTATCACTATAATACCATGCTATTGAATTGCATAGAACAATATTCTAAGTAGATAGAATATGAATAAAATTGATGTGTTAGTGGGTTAGACTTGCATGCGGTAAATTTATAAGTTACTTGACCAACAAGGCATTCTATTTAGAAGAATAAATAGAACAATGAATTTGAATAGTTTAAACAACAGGATTGTGACATACATCATACGGTGAAATAATTTTGTATGCTAATATAAACGAAAATTCGTACAAAAAAATGAGAGGTGCGAAAAAAATGACGAATATTCTCGATACCCGCAATCGTCCATTATGTGATTTAAGAATATCTGTAACAGACCGTTGTAACTTTAGATGCAGTTACTGTATGCCAAAAGAGGTTTTTGGGATTGATTATCCTTTTATGAGTAAAAATGAAATCCTTTCCTTTGAGGAAATTGTTCGACTAGCAGAATTATTTGCAAAAATAGGAGTGGAAAAGATTCGTTTAACAGGAGGGGAACCTCTTTTAAGAAAAGACCTCCCAACACTGATTAAACGACTTTCAAAAATTGATGGAATAAAAAAGGTCACGTTAACCACAAATGGTGTATTTTTAGAGAAACACGCTAAAGCACTTAAAGAAGCAGGGATATGCCAAGTAAATGTGAGCTTAGATTCTCTTGATGATCATGTTTTCATGAAGATAAATAATATGAATACGAGCGTTTCCACAGTTTTAAAAGGAATAGCTGCAGCTAGAGAAGCAGGGTTAGAAGTCAAAGTAAATATGGTTGTAAAGAAAGGTTTAAATGATACTGATGTATTACCAATGGTGCGTTTTTTTAAAGAGAAAAATATAACATTACGATTTATAGAGTATATGGATGTTGGGTGTACCAATGGATGGAATTTTAAAGACGTTATCTCGAAGAAGCAAATATACGATATGATAAAAGAACATTATCCGATGGAGGCAGTAGAACAAGATTTCTTTGGTGAAGTAGCAAAAAGATATCGTTACAAAGGAACGAATACTGAGGTCGGATTTATCTCATCAGTTACAGAAACCTTCTGTGGTTCATGTACGAGAGCCCGCTTGTCTACAGATGGGAAGTTATACACCTGTCTTTTTGCTTCAGAAGGGTATGACTTAAGGGAGATGTTGCGTTCTGGAGTTTCGGATAAATACATTTTAACTACAATTCAATCAATCTGGGAAAAACGAGAGGACAGATACTCTGAGATCCGTACGGAAGAAAGTCATAAAAACCGTAAAATTGAAATGTCTTATATTGGTGGATAAAAAACAACTAGTTATAGTTGTTTTTTTGTTATAGCGTCACCGCTGAAACAAACAGAATAAAAAAACTTCTCATTTAAGAGAAGTTCCAGTGTGTAGACAAAGTTTCAAAAATTTGCTTTTTCATTTAGGATTTTATCCTTGTAATATTGTTTCCAAATCGTCTTGTGCATTTGTGATTAATTTTAACCCAAATGTATCAACTAATACATTTAATACGCCTTCATTAATAAAGTCAGGGGCTTTTGGTCCGATTCGAATATCTTGGATTCCAAGGCTAAATAACCCTAATAAAATGGCCACGGCTTTTTGCTCAAACCAAGAAAGTATAATACTTACTGGCAATTCATTGACACTACAATTAAAGCTTTTTGCTAATGCAGCCGCAATTTTAATTGTTGAAATTGAATTATTGCATTGCCCTAAATCTATAAATCTAGGAATGTTTGTACCAGATACAGTACCGTAGTCTACATCATTAAAGCGGAATTTACCGCAAGATGTTGTTAAAACTACTGTATCATTTGGTAAAGAAGTTACAAGCTCACGATAATATTCTCCACCTTTTCCTGGGGCGTCACAACCTGCTACAACAAAGAAGCGTTGAATCTTTCCGTTTTTTACAGCATCTACAATTTCAGGAGCAATAGACAAAACTGTTTCGTGATGGTAACCAGTAGTCATTACTTCTTCTGATTCTATATTTGCTTCTGGTAATTCTAATGCACGTTGAATTAATGGTGAAAAATCTTCCCCTATAATCTTTGTTACTCCTTCTAATCCTGCCACTTCATACGAGAAGAAGCGATCTGCATAACTTCCCTTTATTGGCATTACACAGTTTGTGGTAGCTAAAATCGCTCCAGGGAATTTTTCAAATAAACGACGTTGATCAAACCAAGCCTTTCCTATATTACCTTTTAAATGTGGATATTTTTTCAATGCTGGATAACCGTGAGCCGGTAGCATTTCAGAGTGAGTGTATATATTTATCCCTTTCCCATCTGTTTGCTTTAACAATTCTTCTAAAGCAAATAAATTGTGACCAGTCACAACTATGCATTTTCCTTCAATTTTATTTGAAGAAACTTGTACAGGCTCAGGAATTCCAAAATGTTTTGTATGAGCTTCATCTAATAGCTCCATTACTCGAATGGCAGCTTGACCTACTTTCATAGCCATATCAATGTGTTCTTGTAAGTTAAAATTAGAATTTGTTAAAGTCATATATAAAGCTTCATGTGTTACTTGGTCAACAAATGGATCTGTATATCCTAATTGAGCTGCATGTGTACGATAAGCCGCAATTCCCTTTAACCCATAAACCATCGTATCTTGTAAACTTGCAATTGTTTCATCTTTTCCACATACACCAATAATCTTACAACCGCCTACCGGAGTTTGTTCACATTGGTTACAAAACATCATTCATCCTCCTAACAATATTTACTAACATAATTATACGTCGGCATTTAATCGTTATTTGTGACATAAATCACATAATATCGTTAAACTAACAAATAAATTATTCGAAATAAAAAAAGATATAGAAATAAGAAAAACAAGTAGAGAGGGGATAGTAGTATTAAATGGCGAGTGTCCTTATGGTGTGTTCTTAAAAGAAGTTTTTAGAGAAGTTGAATGGATTCTTGTTGTGAAATCTGGTGACTACTCGGACGGGTATAATTGTAAAGTTGACTGTGGATCATACTTTGAAATCCTAAAAAATATGAAGATAGCATGCTTTCGGTTGATTTAAAAAACGAACAAACTATAAAAATAGTTAAGAGAGGAAATAGATGGATTAATGAAGATTTATAAAGTATTTCAACGCAGTACCAAAGGAATGTGTTAGTTTAATATAATTTACAAAAGGCAGTCTAAAATAGACAGCCTTTGTAGTTCAAAAATCAACATTTGATTTAACAGTATCACATTCTAATTTTAAGTATTTTTATCATTCTTTTTGCGAGCAGTAGATTATGAGATTAATAGAGTAAAATTAAGAGATTAATGTACTATTTACCATCCGAGTAGCTTTTAGGTAACTTAAAATGATTTTGTTGCATTACAACACGTAGTCGGTCAGGGTAATCAGTTATTATTCCATCAACACCATCATCAATTAGCTTTTGCATAGTTGGTTGGTCGTCAACTGTCCATGGTATAACCTTCATACCGAATTTGTGAGCTTCTTGAACCATATTTTTAGTAATATAAGGCGTGTAATTTACATCAGTAATTTTGCCATTCTGTGGGAAACCATGTACTGGGGAAATTGCATCTACACCTAATGAATGAGCCGCAGTAACAAGATTCCCATCAAAGTCATCAATATCAATGCCACCTAACCAAGGGGATTTACCAGGTTTGCCAGGTTGTAGAAACTCTGGTCCATTAGTTAGTGCTATAAGAGGCAATCGAGGTTCAACTTCATGCATAAGCTTAAGCGCACCCCAGTCAAAACTTTGAATTGACACCTGGTTAAGCATCCCTGCTTCTCGAACTTGTTTGGCAACAATTTGAACGAATTCTTCGCGAGGGGCAGTCTGTTCAGGTGCACCAGCTTCGACTTTTGTTTCAATATTCATCCACACTTTTTTAGCTTTGTATTGCTTTACAAGATCAAATATCTCGGTTAACAGTGGCATGCGGGCACCAGGACTTAGCTGTTGACCTGGGAATTGGGGTAGACCTTTTGAACCACAATCAAGCGTCCTTACTTGTTCTAGCGTTAAGTCTTTTATGTATTTGCCAACGTATGGATATTCCGAATCACCAACGAAAGCAGGTTTAGTGTCGGAGCATTTTGCACCTGATATCTTTCGGTCGTGTGTTATGACAGCTTGATGATCCTCAGTTATTTGTACGTCTAGTTCGAGAGTGCTTACGCCGAGTTCAAGTGCTTGAGAAAAGGAAGCTAAAGTTGACTCAACTGTAAGCCCAAGTCCTCCACGGTGTGCTTGAAGGTCAAATCCTTTTGGACCAAATGACTTTAACGAATTCTGGTTCTCAAGAGTTGATTGTGCAAAAACTTGGGTAACTCCTGAATACACCATTACTGATGTCATTGCTGCTAAAATTAACTTTTTTCCATTCAATTTAAATCATCTCCTCATAGAAATCTATTACTCTATAAGAATAGATGACAAATTTAAAGTTCAGGTTATTAAAATAATAAAAATAAGTAAAAAAAATGTTGAGATATGTAAAAATAAAGAAAAAAATAAGCCAAATCCATTTAATTAGGATTTAGCTTTATTTTTATTGGGCTTTTTTCGCTCGATTTTCTTTAACTTCAAATGTTAATTTTTCTTTACCCATTAAGATAATGGCGATAAAACCTAAAGTAATCGGAATTAATGTCCATTTAAAAGTAGTTGCAACTGAATGAGCCATTGCTTCTGAGATTTTATGAAGTACTTCAGGTGGAATTTTAGCTCTTGCATCAGCTGATAATAAAGCACGTGAATCAACTTTACCAAATGCACCTAAATTACCAAGTAAATCACTTAATTTATTTTTAAACACATGGTTTTGAATCGTACCAAAAATTGTAACACCGATGGTCATACCTAATGTTCTAAAGAATGTATTTGTAGATGTAGCAATTCCTCGTTTTTGAGGTTCAATTTTGTGTTGAGTTGCCATACTTAATAATGAGAATGAACAACCCATTCCAAGACCAGCGATAATCATGTAGAACGTTACAGTAGATCGAGCAGTATCTGTATCTAATGTACTTAATAAATACATTCCTATAAAGAATAAGACAACTGATACTAACATGATGCTACGGTAACTAAACTTACGTACGGACTGACCTGCTACTTGGCTACCTACAACAGAACCAAGCATCATCGGAATTAGAATGATACCAGAATTTGTAGCTGTCCCACCATAAACTGATTGAACAAAAAGTGGGATTAATACAGTTGTAATAATAAAAGCAGAACCATAGAAAAATGCTACACCTTGAGTTGCCGCAAATAGTTGCTTTTTAAATAAACTAAATGAAATAATTGGCTCCTCAACTTTTCTTTCAATTATAATAAAGGCGATAAACAGTACTGCAAAGATTGCAAATAAAGAAATAATTGGACCAGAATTCCAATCATATTCATTTCCACCTAGTTCAAGTGCAAACATTAAACTCACAACTGAACCGACTAGCGTAATCGCACCCATCCAGTCGATTTTAAGTTTTCTTAGATGTAAATTCTCTTTATAAAACTGAGAAATTAAATATAAAGAAATGATCCCTAAAGGTAAGTTGATGTAGAAAATCCAACGCCAATCAATTTGATCAGTAATATATGCTCCGAGTAGAGGTCCAAATACACTAGAAAGACCAAAAACTGCACCAAATAAACCAGTCATTTTTCCTCGTTTTTCAGGAGGGAAAATATCGAAAATTATCGTAAAGGCAATCGGCATTAATGAGCCTCCACCAATCCCTTGAATTGCACGATAAATACTTAATTGAACAATGCTATTTGCTGTTCCACATAATGCAGAACCAATTAAGAAAATTATAAGTCCTAATAAATAAAATCGTTTACGTCCATACATATCTGATAACTTACCAAAAATCGGCATACTTGCCATTGTAGCAACCAAATATGCAGAGGTTACCCAAATAAATTGGTCTAAACCACCTAGTTCTCCAACAATTGTAGGCATCGAAGCTGAAACAATTGTGTTATCCATAGCCGCCATCAACATTCCTAATAATAGTCCTGCAACGACAAAGCCAACCTTGCTCTCTTTAGAAACCATCAAGTTTCCCCCTTACTCACAGCGATTTAATTTTTTTGTCTCTTTTGGAATTAACTCATTAATATCATTCCAAAATCTAAATAATAATGTTAACTCTTCATCATCGTACTGGTTAAAAATATTAGAAAGAGAGTCAGATAATGGTTTGAAAAGATCTGCTAATTCATCATCACGCTCATAAACAGGTTGAATAATCACACGTCTACGGTCATTAGGATCTTGAATTCGTTCAACAAGTTTGACTTTTTCAAGTCGGTCAATAACGCCTGTAATCGCACCAGTAGTAAGATGTGTTAATTGAGATAACTTTCCTGCTGTAATTGGACCAGTGTGGCAAAGTAACTCTCGACATCTTAAATCAGTCGCATTTAAATGTAGGTTAGAGGCAAGCCCTTCGTTAAAAAGAACGATTGAAGTGCTAAATTTTCTAAATTCCATTATTAGTGACGGAATAAACTCGCTTCTGCTGATTGGTTTTTCGGACATTGCATTCTCTCCTTAAAATATAGGAAGTACTATAAAAAGTTAATGTAACTAAATATCTTAGTAACTAAAATAATTATAATTCAAAGAAACCAATTAAAGTAGAAATTGAGAGTATTTTAACCAAAATTTAATTTAGTATTAAATTGCGATTTTTGAGCATTTTCGAGTTGGAAAAACAATGAAAAATGAAGGTGAATTAATCAATAAATAAGAGCTCATTAACGAATGCTATAAAAATAAGTTAATTAAAAAATGTAGGTGTATTTGATGAAAAAGAAGATTGAAATCGTACCTTATCGCACTTCATGGGAAGAAGATTTTCAAACTGAAAAAAAGACTATTGATTTGTTATTACAAGAAAAAGCAGCAATTTACCACATTGGAAGTACTTCGATTCCAAATATGTTTGCAGAGCCTATCATTGATATGATGATTGTCGTGAAAAGCTTAAAAAAGTTTGATGAATATAGCGATGTATTACTAACCTTAGGATACGAACAGATGGGTGATCAATGCAATCAAGACAGAAGATTTTTTATAAAATGTGATGAAAAGTGCAGTTTTCATATTCAAGTATATGCTGAAGGGAATACTGCAATCGAACGAAATATTGCATTTAGGGAATATATGATTGCTCATACCGATCAAGCAATAGAATATATAAAATTAAAAAAAGAACTTGTAAAAAACAATCCTAAAAGTAAAGAAGAATATAAAAGAGGTCGAAAAGAGTTTATAGATGATATCGATCAAAAAGCAGGTGAATGGAAGAAATAACTCCTTCCATCTAAGGAAGGAGTAGTTTAACGATGATCCTCATACTTTGTGAAATGCGAAATTTCTTTAATATGAGTGAGTTGAATTGAATTTAAAGGTTTCGAATTATAGGCATTCAGATTGTCCATTAGTTGTTCTTTATTTCGAGCACCAACAGCTAATGATGAAACTGCTTTATGACTAAGTAGATAGTGTAAAGCTAAGCTATGTAAAGATTGTTCTTCATCTAGCAGTTGGAGAAGTTTGAATATAGTTTCTTTGCATTCATATTCGGAATACGACAGATAACCCTTATTAGTCAGTTTTTCATCCCATTTACTAGTTAATAGTCCTTTTGCGACTGAACCGCGTGCAATGACAGAAATATTGTTACCCTCAAAAAGTGGGAAAAATTCTTCAGGTCTACGCTCTAACACATTGTATTGCATCATCACACCTTGTATAGATGAATGATTTACAAAACGATTTATCACATTAGGTCGAATAGAAGAGATACCATAATAACGAATTAAACCTTCTTTTACAAGTTCATCAAACGTATCAATCGTTTCTTCATATTGATCTTCAATCGTTCCACCGTGTAGCTGATAATAATCAATATAGTCGGTATTAAGTCTGCTTAAACTGTCCTGCACAGCATCTTTAATGTATGTTCTTGATGGATCCCAGTGCCACTTATCGTTTGACTCATTCCAACGGTTGCCGACCTTCGTTGCAATAATGACTTGATTTCTGCGACCCTTTAATGCTTTTCCTACGATTTCTTCGTTTTTGCCAAAATCATATAAATCAGCTGTATCAAAGTAATTAATACCAGCATCGATTGCTGCATGAATTGTTGAAATTGCCTCACTTTCTTTTGTTCCAAGTGACATACAACCTAAACCGATTTCGGATATCTCTAATAATGTAGAACCAAGTTTACGTTTTTTCATATCAATCCCTCCAAGTTTAATTGTAGGGAAAAGAGAATTATTTTACAACATAGAGTAACTTGCCATTGGAATTTTGAATCCATTCTTGAACCGTTTTATATTGCATGCCAATAACTTCAAGAGTTTTTAAAATTTCTGTTTTGGAGCCTACAAGGACAACAGAATTTTCCGTCATACACATTTTCATCAGACTACCTCTCTTCAAAAAGTATTTTGACTAAATAAATGATAAAATGTATGTGACAACCCTATAAATTAGAACAAGGTGATGAAAAAAATGAAAAAATTTGAAGAAAAAACACTAGCAGAAGAAAAAATATTCACTGGAAGAGTTATCTCTCTTTATCATCAAAAAGTAGAACTGCCTAACGGAAATACTGGCACACGTGAAATTGTTAAGCACCCTGGGGCAGTAGCTGTTATTCCAATTACTGATGAAGGCAAGATTGTTTTTGTAGAACAATACCGAAAAGCACTAGAAAGAAGTCTTCTAGAAATCCCTGCTGGAAAATTAGAAAAAGGTGAAGAACCACTTGTAACGGCTAAAAGAGAGCTAGAAGAAGAAACTGGTTATGAAGCAGAGGAGTGGGAACACATACAATCTTTTTTTACTTCACCAGGATTTGCAGACGAGTACATACATATATATGTAGCAAAAGGATTAAAGAAATTAGAAAATAGTGCAGCTTTGGATGAGGATGAATTTGTCGAAATTTTTGAGCTTACAATAGAAGAATGTCTAGAAGAGCTAAAAAAGGGATCAATACATGATGCGAAAACATGCTATGCAGTCCAATATTTACAATTATTAAAATAAGATTAAGTAAAAATAAAAATAATTCTCAAAAATTGGTAATAAATATGTTAGAAGGAAGTGATATTTTTGGGAGAGGAATGAGTAGATGAGAATTTCATCAATTAAAAGAACAGCTAAAAATCGACTATCTGGAAATTGGGGAAAAGCGATTTTGACGCTCGTATTATTTGGTGTAATACAAGGACTTATTAATATGATACTTAATGGGCCAGTTAATTCCCATTATACTGGGACTGTATTTCCAAATCCTGATCAACAAGAATTAGTCCCAGGCGGAGTACAATCAGTTATAGAGATTATTTCATGGATTGTGAATACATTACTAGGATATGGTTTGATTGTTTACTTTTTAAAACTCGTTCGCGATGAGGAAAAAAGCATAGGGGATTTATTTTACTATTATAAAAATGGAAAACAATTTGGAAGAGCAATTTTAGTTGGGTTTTTAGTAACTGTGTTTACAATATTATGGACATTATTATTAGTAATACCTGGAATCATCAAGTCGATTGCTTATTCACAAGTTGGCTATATTCTAAAAGATCATCCAGATATGAATGCATTAGATGCAATTACGCTAAGTAGAAGAATGATGGATGGGTACAAATGGAAATTCTTCTTATTGGGCCTTTCATTCATCGGTTGGCTTCTTTTAATCATTATTACTTTGGGGCTTGCTTTATTTTATGTAGGACCTTATTTCTATGCTTCACAAGCCCAATTTTATGAAGAAGTAAAAGGAGCTTATGAAGAAAAAAATGAAACAATTCAATAAGTTAAATTAACTGAGTAAGAAAATCAAATTTTTGGGACTTTGTCTACACACTGAGACGTTAAAAATATTTTAACGTCTTTTTGACGTTGCTAATGCTTTATCGAAAAATAGTATATATGTTAAGCTAAAGAAAAATAGAAAACAAGAAAAATGAATACAATAAGAAAAATAATCAAAAACGTTGAAGGTGAGAATATTGTTAGTTACTGGTGAACTCGGCACATATCACGTTCGAGTAAAAGGTGATGGTAAAGTTACAGTCCTTTTAGAATGTGGGATGATGCATACACTTCATCAATGGAAGTATTTACAAGAAGAGTTGAGTAAGTATGCCAAAGTTATAACGTATGATCGATTAGGTTATGGAAAAAGTGGAATATGGACGTCAGAGCGCTCAACAGAGCAACAAGCATTTGAATGCTATGATATTTTATTAGCACTAAATATTAAAAGTCCATTAATTGCTGTGGGACATTCATTGGGGGCATATATTGTATTTCAATTATCTCGGCTCTTTCCAAATGCTATTCAATCAATGATTTTACTAGACCCAACACATCCAACACTAGAGGAGCATGAGCAGAAAATATATGATAAAGTACTCTATCGATTTGCATTAATGATGAAGAAAGCGAATCAATTTAAGATAACTAAAGCTATTCCAAATAAATTCATAAATAAACTACTGAATACCGATCCTGAAAACCGATCTGATATACTTAGCTCAATTAAAAGCTTTAAGCATTGGAAGACGGTTGTCAGTGAATGGAAAAACTTAAGTTATAGCAACAGACGTATAAAAGATGCATTAAAAATAAACATTAATACACCTTTACTAGTTTTAACTGCTTCGAATCAAAGTGGATTACAATTCAATGCAAAGAAAAAAAAGAAATTACTAAATATAGTTGAAAAATATCATAAAGAATATTGCGAAACAACGAATCAAGGTATTCATAAAACACTAGAAGGCCACAATCATTCAACTATTTATGGTAACAATGAAGAGAATGCAAAAACAATTAGTCAAATTATTAAAACGTATATAGATTTATTAAACTAAAAAAAGCTGTTTAAGTCGTCCCAGACTTAAGCAGCTTTTTTTATGAATTAGATAAATTACGGTAACTTTTTTTAAAGCTAACATGAAAAAACTTATTAAAGTAATGATCTAAATTACCTAATTGAAGCATGAACATGCAGTGGTAATCAACGTTCTTCTTTCTTAGATAAGATGTCACAAATCAAAAGCAGATTATTAGTTGTTTATTTTAAGGAATAAACTTGTTCATAAATTCTCTTAACGATCGTAATTCTTTAGACTTTTATAAATAAATAGAATAAATTACTTGTCCACTCATAAAATGAAGAGAGAATATAGTCCAGGAGATGATATCATGACAAGAAGCTCAATCCAATCAACGATGAAAAAACATGTTAAAGATTATTTGTCACTCTATATTTTTGTTAGTGTGATTTTACTTTTTGGAGTAGTGTTTGGAGCGGTTATTGTTAATAGTATGAATGTGAGCCAAAAGCAGGATATTCTATCCTTTATTACACATTTTTTTGGACAAGTTAATAATGGAGATTATATTAGTGGGAATGAAGTATTCCTATCTAGCTATTCTTCGCATTTGAAGTTTTTAGCGTTAATTTGGGTATTAGGAATTTCAATAATTGGATTACCAATCATTCTTATTTTATTATTTATGAAAGGGTTGGTAGTTGGATTTACTGTTGGTTTTTTAGTAAATCAATTAGGTTGGCACGGTATTTTATTAGCTTTTTCTTCTGTATTCCCACAAAATGTTATTGTATTACCATTATATATACTACTAACGGTTTTAGCTGTTCAGCTTTCCATTCGGATGATTCGAAAGCAATTTATTAAAAACGATAATGAACCAATTATGAAACAATTAGTCTCATATTCTATTGTTTTCGGATTAGTTGCGGTTTGCTTAAGTATTGCAAGTATTATTGAGGCATATGGTTCAACTTATTTTTTAAAAGCCATCTCAGAAATAATTGTTACAAAAAATTAACAAATAATTTTTGACACTTTCTCTTTCTTTGTTATAATTATTATCAAGTGGCGAGGGAGTGAAAAGAATGGAAGAACGAGTTGAACGAATAAAGAAACAACTACATTTAGCAGGATATAAATTAACACCACAACGGGAATCCACTGTTCGTGTTTTATTAGAAAACGAAGAAGATCACCTTAGTGCAGAAGATGTTTACCTCCTAGTGAAAGAAAAATCGCCGGAAATTGGACTTGCTACTGTTTATCGTACGTTAGAATTACTAACTGAGTTAACAATTGTTGATAAAATAAATTTTGGTGATGGAGTTTCTAGATACGACTTAAGACATGAAGGTGCTCAACATTTTCACCATCATTTAATATGCACGGTTTGCGGAGCAGTAGATGAAATTCATGAAAATCTATTAAGTGAAGTTGAAAAGACAGTTGAAGAACGTTGGAATTTTAAAATTAAAGATCATCGATTATCATTTCATGGTGTATGTCATCGTTGCCATGATCAAAACGAAGAGTAATAAAATGATTTTAATTTATTAAAATCATTTTATTTTTAATTCTTAAAAAGTAGAGCAGTTCAATAAAAAGAGTCTGCTCTTTTTTACGTCTTTAAAAAAAGACACTGGATATGATGAATGTTAATTTTTACTATTTATTGAAGTATGATTTGTCCAATTTTTGCATAGTATGTAGTAATGATGTCTTTACTTCTAGCAAAAAGGTGGTGGTCATATGAAAAAAAGAGCAAGTATTGTTTTTAATGTAATAAAAATTGCAATTTTATTCATCACATGCACAATTTTATTTTATTTTGCTATTCAATGGATTCATTCTGAATATGAAAATATGCATCGATATGACCGACCAGAAGGCTCTATGTTAAAGGTGGACAATCATCAGAAGGATGGTGCGCTTAACCAATTGGTACGGTTTTATCAAAACGGGGAGTAATGTAATGTGACAACGACTGATAAAACACCTTTTAAAAAAGAGTTTGATTTTGCAGCAGAGGATTATATCCATTTTATCCAAGTTGAAAAAGGTTTATCTAAAAATACAATTCTATCATATAGTAAAGATTTGGAAAGCTACGGAAAATATTTGGACGTTGTTGAAAATATAAATGGTCTTTCAAATATAACTAGGATACATATTATTAGTTATTTAAAATATTTAAAAGAAAGAGATTTAACGGCTCGAACGATGGCTCGTCAATTAGCAACAATTCGCTCATTTCATCAATTTTTAATTCGTGAAGTTGATGGAATGAAAGACGATCCTTCATTATTAATAGAAATTCCAAAAGCGCCTAAAGTGCTTCCAAAGGTTTTATCACTACAGGAAGTAGAGGCTTTATTAGAAGTACCTAATCATTCAACATTTGGATTAAGAGATAAAGCAATGTTAGAATTGTTATATGCTACAGGAATGCGTGTGTCAGAGTTATTATCATTAAATTTATCTGACATTAATTTAACGATGGGATTTGTTCGATGCTTAGGTAAAGGAAGTAAGGAAAGAATCATTCCTTTAGGTAAGCTAGCGATTGAATCAATTGAAAACTATTTAAGATTAGCGAGAAAAGAATTAACTGGAAAAACAAATAATGATGCTTTTTTCTTAAATCATCATGGAAATAGAATGTCTAGACAAGGATTTTGGAAAAATTTAAAAAAACAAGCTGAAAAAGCAAATATTCAGCATGAATTAACACCGCATACTTTACGTCATTCATTTGCAACACATTTATTAGAAAATGGAGCTGATTTGAGATCGGTTCAAGAAATGTTAGGACATGCAGATATATCTACAACACAAATTTATACTCATGTTACGAAAAATAGACTGAAGGATGTTTACAAAGAGTTTCATCCAAGAGCTTAAATATAGACAGATAACAAGGACTGGCAGAAAGAAATTTTTCATTTAGTCTAAAACATTATATTTTGGGACTTTGTTTAAACATTAAGAGCTTAAATTAAGCTCTTTTTTCTTTTAAAATGATTGTTATATTGTAAAAAGCGTAATATATTAAATTAATCATAGATGAACTGAACTAGGTTATTGAGAGGATGAATAAAATGATTACAATTAAGACTGAACGTGAAATTAACTTAATGAATGAAGCAGGGAAATTATTAGCTGCTACACATAAGGAAATTGCAAAAATGATCAAACCAGGTATTACAACTTGGGAAATCGATCAATTCGTAGAAAAGTTTTTAGCTGAAAACGGAGCGAAGCCAGAGCAAAAAGGGTATCGAGGTTATGAATATGCAACTTGCGCATCAATTAATGACGAAATTTGCCACGGATTTCCTCGTAAAAAACCGTTAAAAGATGGAGATATTGTTACCATTGATATGGTTGTAAATTTAAATGGAGCACTTGCTGATTCTGCTTGGACTTACGGTGTGGGGAATATTTCCAAAGAAAACATAGAATTATTAAAAGTAACCGAAGAATGCTTATATAAAGGTATTGAACAGGCTGTAGTAGGTAATCGTATAGGAGATATTGGCTTTGCGATTCAATCTTACGCAGAATCATTAGATTATTCTGTAGTGCGTGATTTTACTGGCCACGGTATCGGACCGACTTTGCATGAAGAACCATATGTCCCACATTTCGGTTTGGCAGGGAAAGGATTAAGACTTCGAGAAGGAATGGTTATTACGATCGAACCGATGATTAATTTAGGATCTTGGCACTCAACAATGGATAGTAACGGCTGGACAGCAAGAACAAGAGATGGTAAAAATTCAGCTCAATATGAACATACATTAGCCATAACAAGTAATGGACCAAAAATTTTAACAAAGCAATAAATTTTTAAGTAAAATATTGACATTGAATGGTCATGTAAATATAAATATTATGAATGCGTAAAAGGTTGTTAACGAGAAAACCTTAAATTAAAAATGTATTAAAATCTATTGACATAATGGACTAGGTCGAATAGTATTATATTATTAACAAACAATCGAATACTCCAAAGGGGAGTAGCGTCAGGAGAAATCCTGAAACAAAGTCGTCAGTTCATGAGAAACTTTTCTCATCGGCTTTGTTGGCATACCTATTGTATGCTCAGCAAGACCTTTGCCGTAGATCTACAACTATTGGCAAGGGTCTTTTTATTTTGTAGGCACGGGTACAGGTTGTTTACTAAAATAGTAGTTTATAAGGGGGAAGAGACATGGATTTATTTGAAGGATTAAGTTTAGGTGTACTACTAAATGTAATTTTTATCGACCTGTTATTAAGTGGTGATAATGCTATTCTAATTGCATTAGCAGCAAAGAATTTACCAGGAGATCAAAAGAAAAAAGCAGTTTTATATGGTACAGCTGGTGCGATTGGACTACGCATTATATTTGCAGCAGTAGTCGTATTTTTACTAAAAATCCCATTAATTTATGCATTTGGAGGTTTAATGTTATTATGGATTGCATTTAAATTATTAGTCGATGATGCAGGACACGATGACGTTAAAAGCGGTGCTACATTATGGGGAGCAATTAAAACAATTATCATTGCAGATGCTTTAATGAGTCTTGACAATGTTTTAGCTTTAGCTGGTGTATCACACGGTAATATAGTTGCAATCGTTGTTGGGATCTTAATTTCAATTCCAATTATCGTAGGTGGAAGCTCGTTATTAATGAAAGTAATGAACAAATTCCCTATTATTACAACAATTGGTTCTGGTATTTTAGCTTGGACTGCAGCAGGTATGATTACTCATGACAAAATGATAAAAGATGTTTTTGAAAATGAAACAATCACTACTATCTTTAAAATTGGAATGACTTTAATCGTAGTAGTAGCAGGTACAATTGTTGCTAAAAGAAAAGCTCAAAAACAACAAATTGCAAATTCTCAAGATCAAACAGCATAATTCATTAAATGGCCCAGTTAAAATAGCTGGGCTTTTATTTTTGTTCAATTTTCAGGGTGAAAAAATTAACAGATTATCATGATTAGTATCTAGAAAAAAAGAATTTATATTTAAGAAATTTTTATGTCAAATTACAGTAATCTGGGGAATTATAGTATCAATAGACACAAATTGGAAAATATAATCCTTGAAAAGAAATAGGACAATAAGTATACTTTAGTTGTCAGACATCTGACGCTATTGTTATGTTTCAGTTTGTTTTGATGAGTTAGGAGGAAAACAAATGAATAAAAAATTTAATAGAGTGTTCCTCGTTGTTATGGATTCTGTAGGGATTGGAGAAGCTCCTGATGCAGAAAAATTTAATGATGTTGGTTCAGATACACTAGGTCATATTGCTGAAGAAATGAATGGATTACATATGCCGAACATGGCAAAACTAGGTTTAAGTAACATCAGAGAATTGAATGGGATTCCAAAAGCTGATCAACCACTTGCCTATTATACAAAAATGGAAGAATCATCAGTAGGAAAAGACACAATGACCGGCCATTGGGAATTGATGGGTTTACATATTGATAAACCATTTAAAGTATTTGCAGATGGTTTCCCTAAAGAATTAATAAGTGAATTAGAAGGTCATTTTGATCGTAAAATAATTGGGAATAAACCAGCTTCAGGGACAGAGATTTTAGTTGAACTTGGTGAGCAACATATGAAAACAGGTGATTTAATCGTCTATACGTCTGCTGATTCAGTTTTACAAATTGCAGCTCATGAAGAAATTGTACCTTTAGAAGATTTGTATCGTTATTGTGAGATTGCTCGTAAATTAACATTAGATGATCCATACATGATTGGTCGTGTAATTGCGAGACCATTTGTAGGTGAACCTGGAAACTTCAAACGTACACCGAATCGTCATGACTATGCATTAAAACCATTTGGACGTACAGTTATGAATGAGCTGAAGGATGCAAATTTTGATGTAATCTCAATAGGTAAAATTGCAGATATCTTTGATGGAGAAGGTATTACGAAAGCTTTACGTACTGTTTCAAATATGGATGGTATGGATAAATTAATTGATACATTAAAAATGGACTTCAAAGGATTAAGCTTCTTAAATTTAGTTGACTTTGATGCAGTTTATGGTCATCGTCGTGATCCATTAGGTTACGGAAAAGCACTTGAAGAGTATGATGCAAGACTACCGGAAGTATTTGAACTAATGAAAGATGATGATTTATTAATCATTACTGCTGATCATGGTAATGACCCAACCTTCCATGGTACAGACCACACAAGAGAATATGTACCATTACTTGTTTATAGTAAACAGTTTTCAGAAGGTAAAGAATTAGAAATACCGAAAACTTTTGCTGATGTTGGGGCGACAATTGCAGAAAACTTTAGTATTAAAATGCCATCACATGGATCAAGTTTTTTAGAAAAATTGAGATAAGGTGGAGTTATATATGAATAAAGAAAATATCGATAAAGCCGCTAGTTTTATTAAAAGTAAGGTTGACAGACAGCCTAAAATTGGATTGATTCTAGGTTCAGGCTTAGGAATTCTAGTAGATGAAATAGAAAACCAAGAAAAAATTCCGTATCATACGATTCCTGAATATCCAACATCAACAGTGGAAGGTCATGAAGGTCAACTAGTATTCGGAACAATTCATGGTATTGAAGTAGTAGCAATGCAAGGGAGAGTTCACTTCTATGAAGGCTACAGCATGGAAAAAGTTACGTTCCCAGTACGTATTATGAAAGAATTAGGTGTAGAAAAATTAATCGTAACAAATGCAGCAGGTGGAGTTAATACTTCATTTGAGCCTGGTGATTTAATGTTAATTACAGACCACATCAACTTTACAGGTACAAGCCCATTAATTGGACCAAATAATCCAGAGCTTGGTGTTCGTTTTGTTGATATGTCATATCCGTATGACCGTGAATTAAGAGAACTGGCTAAAGATGCTGCGAAGGAAGTAAATGTTAAGATGCAAGAGGGAGTTTATGCTGCATTAACAGGACCTTCTTATGAAACACCAGCTGAAATTCGTATGTTTAGAACATTAGGTGCTGATGCGGTAGGTATGTCTACAGTATCTGAAGTAATTGTTGCTCGACATGCTGAATTACGTGTACTTGGTATTTCATGTATTTCAAACATGGCAGCAGGTATTTTAGACCAACCTCTAAACCATGAAGAAGTAATTGAAACAACCCAAAAAGTAAGAGCATCATTTTTATCATTAGTAAAAGAAATTATCCGCAAAATCGGTTAATAGAAAGTTTTTTAATCATACAAAAAAAGTTTACGAAAAATAAAAGGACTTCTGCATTTTGTAGAAGTCACGGTGTGTAGACAAAACACAAAAGCTTGATTTTCAAACGGTAATGAGCACCGCAGATAGGCGATGCAACGAAGAAAGCGAGCGTTTGTCAACAGTTTGGGACTTCTGCATTTTGTAGAAGTCACTTTTCATTAGAAGTAATATACACAAATTAGAAAGAGGCGTTTCCAAAAATGAGAATGGTAGATTTAATCGAAAAAAAGCGAGATGGAAAAACATTAACAACAGAAGAAATCAATTTTGTCATTAAAGGCTTTACTGACGGTAGTGTACCTGATTATCAAATGAGTGCTTTTGCGATGGCTGTATTTTTAAAGGGCATGACAGAGAAAGAATATAGTGATTTAACAATGGCTATGGTTCATTCTGGTGATACAATCGATCTTTCAAATATTGAAGGAATCAAAGTAGATAAACATTCAACTGGCGGTGTAGGTGATACAACTACACTAGTATTAGGACCATTAGTAGCATCTTTAGATATTCCAGTTGCTAAAATGAGTGGACGTGGATTAGGTCACACAGGTGGTACGATCGATAAATTAGAAGCAGTAGAAGGGTTCCATGTAGAATTAACAGAAGATGAATTTATTAAACAAGTTAATGATATTAAAGTAGCTGTTATCGGACAAACAGGAGACTTAACTCCTGCTGATAAAAAGTTATATGCATTACGTGATGTAACAGCAACTGTTAACTCAATCCCATTAATTTCAAGTTCAATTATGAGCAAAAAAATTGCTGCTGGTGCTGACGCAATAGTTTTAGATGTTAAAACTGGTGCAGGTGCATTTATGAAAGATATCGATGATGCACGTGATTTAGCAAAAGCGATGGTTAAAATTGGAAACAACGTTGGTAGACAAACTGTTGCAGTAATTTCAGATATGAGTCAACCATTAGGTTTTGCAATTGGTAATGCTTTAGAAGTTAAAGAAGCTATTGACACATTAAAAGGCGAAGGTCCAAAAGATCTAGAAGAATTATGCTTAGTTTTAGGTAGCCAAATGGTCGTATTAGCTAAAAAAGCGGACACATTAGAAGAAGCAAGAGCTAAACTGTTAGAAAATATGAAAAACGGAAAAGCTTTAGAAGTATTTAAAGCATTTTTAGTAGCGCAAGGTGGAGACGGTTCAGTAGTAGATGATCCATCAAAACTACCACAAGCTAAATATTTAAAAGAAGTAGTAGCACAGCAAGATGGTTATGTTTCACGAATCGTAGCTGATGCTGTAGGAACTGCTGCAATGAAACTAGGTGCTGGCCGTGCTACAAAAGAATCTGTTATTGACTTAGCAGTTGGCTTAATGCTAAACAAAAAAGTTGGCGATGCAGTTAAAAAAGGCGATTCACTAGTAACTGTTTATTCAAACACAGAAGATATTAGTGAAGTAGAAAAAGACTTACTAGAAAATATTAAAATTTCTTCTGAAAAAGTAGAAGAACCTACTTTAGTTTATGATTTAATTATGGAAGCATAAAATGATTAAAAGCTATTCTCAGGAAATAAAATGAGA
This sequence comes from Bacillus sp. AFS041924, assembly GCF_002577195.1. Lineage (GTDB taxonomy): Bacteria > Bacillota > Bacilli > Bacillales > Bacillaceae_G > Gottfriedia. Next base: position 369 of record NZ_NULG01000026.1, on the reverse strand, counting down.
ATAGCTTTTTTATTACGGCAGAAATGAAAAACAAAAAGAGTAGTGGTTATAAGGTCTGATCTGCAAATAAGTCTTATAGCAGCGCAAATAAGAAGGGCTAACCGTGCAAATAAAAGGTGCTATGGTGCAAATAATTGAAGAACTGCAAATAAAATTTGATAATCGCGATTAAAATTGACAAAACAGCAATTAAATTTCAAGAATAGCAAATAAAATTAGCAAAACTGCAATTAAAACTAAAGAAATCGCAAATAAGATGAAAAATTACCCATACCAGTTACGGTATAATAGCTTACAAATGATAAAATTTAGTCAGTTTAATTGGAAAAAAGCAAATTTGATCTAAATCTTTAAAAATTAGGCTCTGTT
>NZ_NULG01000025.1 GCF_002577195.1 Bacillus sp. AFS041924 | reverse complement strand
CACTCCCTCCTACTCGATTTGTATTCATCAAATGAAAGCGTTTTCGGAAAAAACGGATAAAAAGCATTAAAAAAATGCTTTATTGTCCAATATGTTACGATAATACGAACATTAGATGATATTGGTTGTGTTTTTATATCATTTTTTGTATTCTTATGTTGTGATATAAATACCTAATAATTTACATAATAAAGAACGATTTGTTGCATTATATTCTTGTTAGTACAATTATGGGTGCAGATTAATTTCCATTAATGATAATAAGGAGGGCTTAAAATGCCTTTAGTATCTATGACTGAAATGCTTAATAAAGCAAAAGAAGGTAAATACGCAGTTGGTCAATACAACATTAATAACTTAGAGTGGACTTTTGCTATTCTTACTGCTGCTGAAAAAGAACAATCACCTGTAATCCTTGGTGTATCTGAAGGTGCAGCTAAATACATGGGTGGATTTAACACTGTTGTAAAAATGGTTGAAGGTTTATTAATTGATTTAAAAATTACTGTACCTGTAGCAATCCATCTTGATCACGGTTCAAGCTTTGAAGCATGTAAGGCAGCAATTGATGCTGGATTTACTTCAGTTATGATTGACGCTTCTCATGATCCATTTGAACAAAACGTTGAAACAACTAAAAAGGTTGTAGACTATGCTCATTCTCATGGAGTATCTGTTGAAGCTGAATTAGGAACTGTTGGTGGACAAGAAGATCACGTTGTTGGAGACATCATTTATGCTGATCCAGCAGAGTGTAAAGAACTAGTAGAACGTACTGGTATCGATTGCTTAGCTCCAGCTTTAGGTTCAGTTCACGGACCTTACAAAGGTGAACCAAAATTAGGTTTTGACGAAATGGAACAAATCGGTAACGAGACGAATGTACCATTAGTATTACACGGTGGAACAGGAATCCCAACTGAACAAATTCAAAAAGCAATCGCTCGTGGAACTGCTAAAATTAACGTAAACACTGAGAACCAAATTGCTTTCAATAAAGCTGTTCGTGAATTTGTTGCAAATGATGAGAAACAATATGACCCACGTAAAGTTCTTGGACCAGGTCGTGAAGCGATTATTGCAACAGTAGCTGGTAAAATCCGTGAATTCGGTACTAGCAACAAAGCATAATATTTTAAGTTTTTTAGCTTAAAATATGATATATTATAATAAATTAAGGCCGTCTAAATTATGTTTAGACGGTTTTCTTGTTTAACAAATTCGTTTAAAAGTTTTGTCTGTTTTTTCATTTAGACTTGAAGACATAACACATTAATGATTAGAATTAGTAGAGGTTTATTTAATAATTTACCAATAATCTATTTCTACTTTTCTTTTATTATTCAAAAGTTATCAGAGGTTTTCCTTAATTTTTATGGAAATTGAAGTTGTTGTAAATAAAAATGTCGAGTAAATCCGATGCAGAAGTCTTTACAGTAGACTGTACCTCTCGTATAAACTAAGATTAGGGAAGTAGAAATTTGGGGAAAATAGGTAGAAACTAATCGACAGTCGAGAAGATAATAAATTTACTTCTCTACTATTTTCTTCTGCTCATTTAGAAGGGAGTATGCTATGGAAAAGCTTGTGTTAGAAGGCGGTATACCTTTAAAAGGGACAATTCGTGTTAGCGGTGCCAAAAATAGTGCGGTGGCATTAATCCCAGCAACTATATTAGCAAGCTCACCTGTAACACTTGAAGGTGTTCCAAATATTTCGGATGTTCAAACACTGTGTGACCTTTTAGAGGAAATTGGTGGCCAAGTTGAAATATCTGATGAAAAAATAATGATTGATCCAACAAATATGGTCGCAATGCCACTTCCAAGTGGAAAAGTAAAAAAATTGCGAGCTTCTTATTATTTAATGGGTGCGATGCTAGGTAGATTTAAGCAAGCGGTTATAGGCTTACCAGGGGGTTGTTATCTTGGACCAAGACCTATAGATCAACATATAAAGGGTTTTGAAGCATTAGGTGCAAAAGTTACGAATGAGCAAGGGGCAATTTATTTAAGAGCAGAAGAACTAAAGGGTGCACGTATATACTTAGATGTAGTAAGTGTCGGTGCAACGATAAATATCATGTTAGCAGCGGTTTTAGCAAATGGTAGAACCGTTATTGAAAACGCTGCAAAAGAGCCTGAGATTGTTGATGTTGCGACTTTATTAACTAGTATGGGTGCTAAGATTAAAGGTGCGGGTACTGATGTAATTCGAATTGATGGTGTCGAATCATTATCGGGCTGCACTCATACAATTATTCCGGATCGTATTGAAGCAGGAACTTATGCAATATTAGCTGCTGCAACTGTGCAAGAAGGGGACAAGGTTATTGTTGATAATGTTATTCCTCATCACTTAGAGTCGCTTATAGCGAAAATGAGGGAAATGAATATAGATATCGATACGAATGACGATCAAATAATCGTTACCGGATCAAATAAAGAACTAAAATCAGTTGATATTAAAACATTAGTTTATCCAGGATTTCCGACTGATTTGCAGCAACCCTTATCAGTATTATTAACGAAGGCTAATGGGACAGCCGTTATTACTGATACAATATATGGTGCCAGATTTAAGCATATTGATGAGCTTAGAAGAATGAGTGCTACCATTAAAGTTGAAGGTAGTACGGCAATTATTTCTGGTCCATCTCAGTTGCAAGGCGGTCGTGTAAAAGCAAGTGATTTAAGAGCTGGAGCAGCATTAGTTATAGCTGGTCTAATTGCAGAAGGTAAAACAGAACTAACTGGATTAGAGCATGTTGATCGAGGATATGAGGATTTGGTAGAAAAGCTTTTAGGATTAGGGGCAAATGTATGGCGTGTTCAACTAACCGAGCAAGAAGTTGAACAATTAAAAAATGCGTAAATTTGGGTGTCTATATACTCCAGTTTAACATAATTAAGATAGTTTTCATTTACATCAAAGGGGGAGTTTTGAATGGAAAGAAGTTTATCAATGGAGTTAGTACGAGTTACTGAAGCAGCAGCATTAGCATCAGCAAAATGGATGGGATTAGGCAAAAAGGATGAAGCAGATGATGCTGCTACAACAGCGATGCGTGACGTATTTGACACAATTCCTATGAAGGGGACAGTTGTTATTGGAGAAGGGGAAATGGACGAGGCTCCAATGCTTTATATTGGTGAGAAACTTGGAAATGGATATGGTCCACGAGTAGATGTAGCAGTTGATCCACTTGAAGGTACAAATATCGTAGCATCTGGTGGATGGAATGCTTTAGCAGTTATTGCGATTGCTGATCATGGTAATTTATTACATGCTCCAGATATGTACATGGAGAAAATTGCAGTAGGACCTGAAGCTGTAGGAAAAGTTGATATCAATGCAACTGTACTAGAAAACCTAACGGCTGTAGCAAAAGCAAAAGGAAAAAACATAAATGAAGTTGTTGCAACAGTTTTAAATAGAGAACGTCATGCGAAACTAATTGAAGAAATTCGCGCAGCAGGCGCACGAATTAAATTAATCAATGATGGTGATGTTGCTGGCGCAATTAACACAGCATTTGATCATACAGGTGTTGATATTTTATTTGGAAGCGGTGGAGCACCAGAAGGAGTTATCGCTGCAGTAGCTTTAAAATGCTTAGGTGGAGAACTTCAAGGAAAGCTATTACCTCAAAATGAAGAAGAGATTGAACGTTGCAAACTTATGGGCATTGAAGATCCAAACCGTGTATTATACATGGACGATCTAGTTAAAGGTGATGACGCAATTTTTGCTGCTACTGGAGTTACTGATGGAGAACTATTAAGAGGTGTACAATACAAAGGTAATGTAGGTTCTACGCATTCGTTAGTTATGCGAGCTAAATCAGGAACTGTTCGTTTTGTAGATGGACGCCACAGCTTAAACAAAAAACCAAACCTAGTAATCAAATAATAAGAATGCATAAAGGCTAGACGTTGAAAACCGTAAATAGAGTCGTTTATTTGAGAATCAAAATCTAGTTTAGTTTATTAAAATAATGACTCTTTCCTTTATTTGCCAAAGGGGAGAGTCATTAAATAGTTTAGTCGAAAAATAGTTGGCATAAAAAACTCTTTCGAATTATAATCTCAATAGATAGTAAACCTATTAATTCTAATTACTTAGAATATTTTTAGGGGAAAAGGTTACACTAAAGAGTAATACTTTATGTAAGTTTCCTTCAAAAAACCTTCTAAATAACCTTCCGAATTAAGAAAACCCTAATTTGACCGAAAAAAAGTAAAGAGTGGTGTTGTATGAGTTTAACAATCTCTGCATTAGAAAACATGAAATTAAAAGATTTGTATGAACATGCGAAAGTAATGAAAATTTCGTATTACAGCAAATTGACGAAAAAGGAACTTATTTTTGCGATCCTAAAAGCGCAAGCTGAAAAAGATGGATTAATGTTCATGGAAGGTGTATTAGAAATTATTCCTTCAGAAGGATACGGATTCTTACGTCCAATTAATTATTCACCTAGTTCAGAAGATATTTATATTTCTGCATCTCAAATTCGTCGTTTCGATATGCGAAATGGTGATAAGGTTTCTGGAAAAGTACGTCCTCCAAAGGAGAATGAAAGATACTTTGGTCTACTTCAAGTAGAAGCAGTTAATGGTGACGACCCTGAGAATGCTAAAGAACGTGTTCACTTCCCAGGACTTACTGCATTGTATCCTAATAGACAAATGAAGCTTGAAACTTCACCTGCTAAGTTTTCAACAAGAATTATTGATATGATTGCCCCAGTAGGGTTTGGTCAGCGTGGTTTAATTGTTGCCCCTCCAAAAGCAGGTAAAACAGAATTATTAAAAGAAATTGCAAATAGCATCACAACAAACCACCCAGAAGCAGAATTAATTGTATTGTTAATCGATGAGAGACCAGAAGAAGTAACGGACATCGAACGTTCTGTAAAAGGAGATGTCGTAAGTTCGACTTTCGATGAAACTCCTGATAGTCACATTAAAGTTGCAGAATTAGTATTAGAACGTGCTATGAGACTAGTAGAGCACAAGAAAGATGTCATTATTTTAATGGATAGTATTACTAGGCTTGCTCGTGCATACAATTTAGTTATTCCGCCAAGCGGTCGTACGTTATCAGGTGGTATTGATCCTGCTGCATTCCATAGACCAAAACGATTCTTTGGTGCTGCACGTAATATTGAAGAAGGCGGAAGCTTAACAATTTTAGCTACAGCATTAATTGACACAGGATCTCGTATGGATGATGTTATTTATGAAGAATTCAAAGGGACCGGAAATATGGAGTTACATCTAGATCGTTCATTAGCTGAACGTCGTATTTTCCCAGCTATTGACATTCGCCGTTCTGGTACTCGTAAAGAAGATTTATTAATACCAAAAGATCATCTGGACAAGCTATGGTTAATGAGAAAAACAATGTCAGATATTCCAGACTTTGTTGAACGTTATTTCAGAATGCTTCGTCAAACGAAAACAAATGAAGAGTTCTTCAATACAATGACTGAAGAAAGTAGGAAAACACCTGTCTCTCATAAATAGTTGGAAGATATAAGCAATCTGTAAGAGAAAATAGTGGGTTGCATTCTCCCGGGTTAGTTGCTATAATTTCATTTGTATGTTAAATGTAAATTATGTGGTATACACATGGTTTTGATAACTCTGATTTCAAGGATTTCAGGGCGGAAGGAGATGAAAGACATGAAAGCGAATATTCATCCTAATTACAAGAAAGTAGTGTTTATGGATATTAACACTGGTTTCAAATTCTTAAGCGGTTCAACAAAATATTCTAACGAAACAATCGAATGGGAAGATGGTCAAACTTACCCTCTTATCAAAGTTGAGGTTTCTTCTGATTCTCACCCATTCTACACTGGACGTCAGAAATTTGCTAACGCTGCAGGACGTGTTGAACGTTTCAACAAAAAATACGGCCTTAAGTAATATTGATGAAAAGCAGGCGAGTTATTGCTACTTTGCCTGCTTTTTTTACGCATTTATAGTCAAATATCATATAAGATTCAATTCAATTTAATGAATTTTAATATAAATAGACAAGATACTTACACGAATAAAAATGCAGAATCATTCGGCGTTTAAACTAAATAAAATAGTCTTTGTACTGATATAGAAAGGTGAGACACATAATGTTCTTTATGATGAAAAAAAATGGTTGGATTGAAATGATTTGCGGAAGTATGTTTTCTGGAAAATCAGAGGAACTAATTCGCCGTATTCGTCGTACACAGTTTGCAAAACAAAGCTGTGTAACATTCAAGCCATCAATTGATAATCGATACAGTGAAGTAGAAGTGGTGTCTCACACAGGTATGAAGGTACCTGCTTACGCAGTAACTCACTCATCACATATACTTAAATATGTTACAGAAGAAGTTGAAGTAGTTGCAATTGACGAGATTCAGTTCTTTGACGATGAAATTGTTCAAGTAGTTCAACAACTTGCAAACTCCGGTAAAAGGGTTATTTGTGCAGGTTTAGACCAGGATTTTAGAGGATTACCATTTGGTAAAGTTCCTGAAATATTATCAATTGCTGAACATGTTACAAAATTAAATGCAGTTTGTGCTACATGTGGCTCACCTGCAAGTAGAACTCAAAGGTTAATAAATGGTAAACCAGCTTTGTTTGAAGACCCTATTATATTAGTAGGTGCATCTGAATCTTACGAACCAAGATGCCGTCATTGTCACGAAGTACCAACTAAAACAGCTCAGCCAGCACTTCAAAATCTTCATGATTAAAAGACAGTAGGTTGAAAATTAACTATTAAGACCATATACTAAGAATTGTGGATAAAGCGTTGTAAATGCTTTGATCGGGAATTTAGAATTATAGAAGCGATTTTAAATCGCTTCTTTCGATATATATTTACAATCTATTTAAGACGAAAATGTCGAGGTGAAAATTATGTTTGATCGATTACAAGCTGTAGAGGATCGCTATGATAGATTAAACGATTTACTTAGTGACCCAGAAATAATAAACGACTCAAAAAAATTACGAGAATACTCAAAAGAACAGTCTGATATTCAAGAAACTGTAGATGCTTACCGTCAATACAAATCGGTGAAAGAACAAATTAAAGACGCAAAAGCTATGCTTGAAGAAAAGCTTGATGCTGATATGCGCGAAATGGTAAAAGAGGAATTAAACGATTTAGAAAACGAATCAAAGGATTTGGAAGAACAATTAAAAATCCTTTTAATTCCAAAAGATCCTAACGATGATAAAAACGTTATCGTTGAGATTCGTGGCGCAGCAGGAGGAGACGAAGCTGCACTATTTGCTGCTACGTTATACCGCATGTATAGCCGTTTTGCTGAGGTTAATGGCTGGAAAACAGAAATCATTGAAGGTAACTATACAGAGCTAGGTGGCTTTAAAGAGGTTATCTTTATGATAAACGGTAAAGGTGCATACTCAAAATTAAAATTTGAAAATGGTGCTCACCGTGTACAACGTGTTCCTGAAACAGAATCAGGCGGACGAATTCATACTTCAACAGCGACTGTAGCCGTTTTACCAGAGGCTGAAGAAGTTGAGATTGAAATTCATGAAAAAGATATTCGTGTAGATACATTTGCTTCAAGTGGTCCTGGTGGACAATCGGTAAATACAACGATGTCGGCAGTTCGTTTAACACATATTCCTACAAATACAGTTGTATCATGTCAGGATGAAAAATCACAAATTAAGAATAAAGAAAAAGCGATGAAGGTTCTTCGCGCTAGGGTTTATGATAAATTCCAAAGAGAAGTTCAAGCGGAATACGACCAAAACCGTAAACAAGCTGTAGGTACAGGTGATCGTTCTGAACGTATCCGTACTTATAACTACCCACAAAACCGTGTAACTGACCACAGAATTGGTTTAACAATTCAAAAACTTGATCAAATCGTTGAAGGTAAAATCGACGAAATTATTAATGCGTTAATTATGGATGATCAAGCAAAACGAATGGAACAAAGTCAATAATGACAACAAAGATATATGAAGCCCTAAAATGGGCTTCTTCTTTTTTACAAGAACACGGTCGTGATGAAAATGTGGGCGAAATTGCATTAAAACATATTTTGGACTACAGTCGAACGGAATTGTTGCTAAATATGAGAGAAGATTTGGAAGAACGTCAGTGGATGCAGTTCCAAGAAATGATTCATAAGCACGTAAAAGGCCAACCGATTCAATACTTAATTGGTTATGAATACTTCTATGGCCGAAAATTCCTTGTGAATGAGGAAGTACTAATTCCAAGACCAGAAACAGAAGAACTAGTCGTAGGTGTACTACACCGTATTCATAGACATTGGAATAATACAGATCAACTTGAGCTAGTAGATGTAGGTACAGGTAGTGGAGCAATTGCTATTTCACTTGCGCTTGAAAGTAATCAGCTTACAGTTCACACAGTTGATATAGCATCAGAATCTATTCAAGTTGCTAAACGTAATGCACAAGAATTGCATGCGGATGTTCATTTTATTCACAATGATTTACTCAATTACTTTATTGAAGAAAATAAGAAAATTGATATTGTTGTATCAAATCCGCCTTATATTCCACATGAGGATTGGCTAGGGTTAGATGATGTGGTTAAAAATCATGAGCCATACCGTGCTTTAGTTGGCGGTGAAGACGGTCTAGATTTTTACCGCCGCTTTGCAAATGACTTACCTAAAGTATTAAAAGAAAAATCTCTTGTTGCATTTGAGGTAGGCGTAAACCAAGGTGAGCCAGTTGCTGACATATTAAGAAAAGCTTTTCCGAATGCTACTGTTGAAGTTGTTTTCGATATTAATGGTAAAGACCGTATGGTATACATGGTAAAAGGCTAATGGAAAAAGTGAATCGTCATTATATTGACTAGAAAAAGTCAATGTATTGCGATTCTTTTTTTATATGATAAAGTGGTAAAAGATAAGGAATTTTTAATAATGAAAAAACAAAAATAATACGAAAGAAGATCGTTACAATGAAAAAGTTTAAAGGTTGGATTGTATTTAATGGTCATATAACAGCTACAAAATTTACAGAACTTTTTGAATGGTTGCAGGATACAGCAACTGCAAAAGGTATGGATGTTACTTTAGTTAAACATTATGAACTGATTCCGGTAATTAAAAAAGGCCAAGCGACTTTAAAAGGGAAGTATGCCAATGAAAACCCTGATTTTGTCATCTTCTGGGACAAGGATGTCCATTTAGCTAGGCATTTAGAAAATATGGGATTAAAATTATATAATTCTGCGAGGACAATTGAAGTCTGCGATGATAAAGCTTTAACTTTTCAAGAATTATCGAACTTCAATATCCCAATGCCAAAAACAATTACTGCTCCGCTCTTATTTCCAAATTGTGATTTAACAAACTATGATTTCTATGATGAAGTAATTCAGGAACTCGGTTTTCCATTAATTATAAAAGAGTCATACGGTTCATTTGGTAGACAAGTGTATTTGATTGAGAATAGAGAAGACTTTTTAATAAAAGTAAACGAGCTAAAACACAAGCCGCATATTTTTCAAGAGTTTATCGAATCGAGCAGAGGTACAGACATTCGCATCCAAGTAGTAGGTAAACAAGTAGTTACATCAGTATTAAGAAAATCAGAATCAGATTTTCGTGCGAATGTTACAAATGGTGGAAAGATGTATAAATACGAGCCGACCGAAGAGCAAATCAATTTAGCCCTAAAATGCGCTGAAATATTAAGAGCTGATTTTGCAGGAATTGATTTATTGTTCGGTGAAGACGGAAAAACATATTTATGTGAAGTTAACTCAAATGCACATTTTAAAAATATTTATCTATGTACAGATGTAGATACAACGAAGTATATAATTGATTATATTTTCGAGGACTTGGAGAAAAACGTATGATTGGTTGGCTAATCTATTCAGAAGCAGACGCAGATCGAAATAGATCGTATATCGACTGGTTGATAAGTGGGGCACTGGAAAATGGATTTGAGCTAAAGTTACTTTATACGGAAGATATCGTAATAGGTATTAGAAACGGTGTAAATACACTTTACTATCAAAGTAAAGAAATAAGTAAGCCAGACTTTGTTATAATGAGAGCAATATCACAAATATTATCTTCTCACTTTGAAGAAATAGGAATTAGAATTTTTAATAACTATGCGATTTCATCAATGGCCAATCATAAGTTTATAACGCACCAGAAGCTTGCTAAATTGGGAGTTCCAATGCTAGACACACTTTATTTTAAAAAAAACACAATCGCTAAAGCAGTCGACACAATTCAGTTCCCTTGCGTACTTAAAAATTGCACAGGAAGAGGCGGTAGTGAAGTATTTTTTATTAATAATCAAGAAGAATTATTGGAGACCGTACAGAACTCAAATTTCGATGAAATACTAATTCAAAACGTTGCTGAGCAACTAGGAAAGGATCTAAGAGTTTTCATTGTCGGTAAAGAAATTGTCACAGCTGTTCTAAGATATTCGGAAAGAGACTTTCGTGCGAATTTTTCATTAGGTGGAGGCGCAAAACTATATGAACTCTCTCAAGATGAAAAAGAACTCATTCAAAAAATAGTAGATTACTTCGACTTCGACTTTGTTGGAATTGACTTCATGTTCGACGCAAACAACCAACTAATCCTAAACGAAATTGAAGATGTAGTAGGAAGTAGAACATTATATACAGTATCGGATATAGATATTGTTTCGTTATATATGGAGTATATAAAAAAACAGATAAAATAATAGAAGATCCATTTGCTATAAAGGGAAAACTAGAGGCGATCCCTTTTAATAGATTGCTAATAGAACTGTTAGATTAACCTTTTTATCCACAAATAGATAACGTAAGGTGCTCGACTCCTATGGGAAATGCGAGCGCATGCACTAAAGAAAAAGAGTATCCTTGAGTAGAAATCAACTGTACTCTTTTTATCTTTAAGGCTCTGTTAATATTAATNNTAGTTAAATTCGAGACTAATTGAAATGGAAGGTACGAAGACTCCTATGGGAAATGCGGGAAACTTTAGACCCTGGAGTCTTGCTCAAGGAGGCTAAAGTCACGCCCCATGGAAAGCGAAGTACCTGGAATGGAAAATCAACATTCTTTTTTAACAGAGCCATCTTTAAAAAAATAGAATACTAGTGTTTAAGAAATAATCAATTTGTCTACACTGTTCCTAGAGGGATGGTGGAGAGAATGAAAACTAAAAATAAAACAAAACTAACATATAGAATTATTTCTTTATTTATCATATTATTAATCAGCTCATCGGTATTAATGCCACTTCGAGATACAAATGCAAAAGGTAGTGAAATGGTCGTAATTCCTAAGAAGGCAGTAAGATTAAGAATTCTAGCAAATAGCGATTCTAGTGCAGACCAAGCTCTTAAACGTAAAGTTCGAGATGAAGTTAATGCTCAAATCAACACTTGGGTAAAGGATTTAACAAGCTTTGAAGAGGGACAAAAGGTTATTAAAAGCCATATTCCAGATTTACAAAAGACAGTTGCCCGTGTCATTAATGAACAAGGCTCTAATCAACCATTTACAATTACTTATTCTAAAAAGGTTAAATTCCCTACAAAATTATATGGTAGCTTCTTATACCCTGCTGGCGATTATGAAGCAGTACTAATAGAACTTGGTGCAGGACAAGGGGCAAATTGGTGGTGTGTATTGTTCCCGCCATTATGCTTCCTAGATTTTTCAAATGGTGATGCAACGTTAACTAAAGATTCACTTCAAGCTCAACAAAAGGTTGAAAAGGAAACTAAAATTGAAAAAGAACCTAAAAAAGAAGATGACGTAGCTCGTTTAAGTAATGAAGATTCTTTAATTCAAAACAATGACTTATCAGTTCATAATGCTAGTGTTAGCAATGATGAAGATGTTGTTGCAGCTTCTACACTGCCTAATGAGGAACAAAATGATGATATAAAAGTAGAGAGTTTCTTCGTACAAATGTTTAAACAATTATTTTAGTTCTAGCAGTCTCCCTATGTGCATAAAGTAGTACAAGCATACTAGGGAGGTTTTTTTTATGAAGATACGATCAGCTAATCAAGAAGATTTTGAAACAATTTTTTCATTCTTAGGACAAGCAGGATTATCCACAAACGGACTTGAAGAACAACAAGAATCTTTTTTCATATTGGAAGATGAATTTGGAAAAGCACAAGCAGTTATTGGATATGAACAAGATGGAGAAGAAGCGCTATTAAGATCATTAGTAGTTGCACCTACCATTTATTCACAGCATATGGTACTCTTTTTACAAAGTGTTCTTGAGAAACTAAAAGAAGAAATGATTAGTAAAGTATATTTATTAACAAGACAGCATGTTGTCCAAGACTTATTCCTTTTACTAGGTTTCGGGCAAGTAGAACAAGAAAATGTTTCGAACAATATTAAGGAAATGAATCATTATCAAACTACTATTACGAATGAAGAAGTATTAGTTTATCAAAAAGAACTATACACAAAGTTATCCACAAATTAGCAAGTTTTGTCCACAATTTGTGGATAAAACTTGTTTTTCGTTCTTTGGATAATGTCTAAATTTGTAAAATATACACTATTATTCACTCTAAAGAGAGGTGCTACGTATGGAAACTAAAATATGGTATGTGGATAATCCTGTGAATAAAGAAGAAGTTTACCCACAGATTGTGGATGCAGCGAAAAATTTACAGTTAGGACAAGTTGTCGCTTTTCCAACAGAAACTGTTTATGGACTAGGAGCAAATGCTCTTTCAGATGAAGCAGTTCAACGAATTTTCCAAGCAAAAGGTAGACCAAGTGATAATCCACTGATTGTTCATATTGCGGATGAAGAACAGTTAAATAACCTAGTAGAAGAAATTCCATTAGATGCTAAAAAATTAATGGATGCTTTTTGGCCAGGGCCATTAACATTAATTCTAAAAAGTAAAAAGAATGTTTCAAAGTATGTTACGGCAGGTTTATCCACTGTTGGTATAAGAATGCCAGATCATCCAGTCGCTTTAGCGTTAATTGAGGCAAGTAATTTACCAATCGCTGCACCAAGTGCGAATACATCAGGAAAACCTAGTCCAACCTCTGCAAAACATGTATTTGAGGATTTAAATGGACGAATTGTTGGAATCGTGGATGGTGGTAGTACAGGGGTTGGTGTAGAATCAACAGTTATAGATTGTTCTCAAGAAATATTTACAATACTAAGACCAGGTAGTATTACGCCAGACATGATAAAAGAAGTTATCTCAACTGTTGAAGTAGATCCAGCAACAATGAGGGAAAATGAGGCACCAAAATCCCCAGGGATGAAATATAAACATTATGCACCCGACGCTCAAATGCATCTTGTAAACGGAAGTATAGAGTTTATGCACAAACTTATACACAATTCCAAAACGCAAGGAAAAAGAGTAGGAATCTTAACAACAGAAGAAAATGCAAATCAATATAATGCAGATGTTGTTCTTACATGTGGAAAACGCAGTGACTTATCAACGGTAGCAGCATCGTTATATGATTGTATTCGCAAATTTAATGAAGAACATGTGGATATCATTTATTGTGAAACGTTTCCTTATGAAGGAATCGGAATTGCAATTATGAATCGACTGTGGAAAGCTTGTGGACATTCAGTAGTTCAGGAAAAATAATAGAAGCCTTTTTGGGCTTCTATTCAGACTGCCCGCCAAACGCTCGCTTTCTTCGTTGCTTCGCCTGCTGAAGCGGTGCTCATTACCGTTTAGGGTAACTCCGCTCCTCATCAGGCTTCGCGCCTCGAAAGACAAGCGCTNNCAGTCTGAAATCAAATTTTTGGACTTTGTCTACACATTGAATAGAAGCTTTTTGTGGCTTCTATTTTTTATATTGTTGAATAAAGAGATTGCCAGTTTGTTTCGTGGTTTTTAAAGAATGTCTCTGTAGTTACTGTTCAGAAATAGTTTGACCTGAACTATTTATCACCAAAAAACACAACTTTAACAACAATGTTCACCTTGGCGTACGTATTTCTCCATACCGACAATGACATCATTTAACGTATCAAAATTAATAGAAGCTCATTGAGGTTTCTGGTCACGATTATTAAATTTTATTAATTTCCCTCATATGAATTATAGGACGTGCATATCTTTTAATAGCAAGTCCTAGGGGGGAAAGCATGAGTAGCTCATTAATCGATGAGATGATTACATTATCAATTATGGGATCTGCGCTAGGTTTAGATGCATTCTCAGTTGGATTAGGGATGGGTGTAATACAACTTAAATTTAAACAGATCATTAATATTGGGATTGTAATTGGGCTTTTTCATGTGATAATGCCCTTATTAGGAATGATCATTGGATATGAGTTATCTGAAAATCTTGGTCGATATGCTGTATTGCTCGGTGGAGTATTACTAATGGGGATCGGTTTTCATATGATTTACTCTACTTTATTTGGTAAAGAAGAAAATAAGTACTCACCTACAGGGTTCGGTTTACTGCTTTTTGCATTTGGTGTAAGCGTGGATAGTTTTTCGGTCGGTATTAGCTTGGGAACATTTGGTGCTAAAACATGGCTAACGATTTTATTATTTGGTATTATTAGTACACTTTTAACTTGGGCTGGATTACTTTTAGGAAGAAGAGTAGAAAAGGAACTTGGTAAATTTGGAGAACTTTTAGGTGGTTCGTTCTTATTGATTTTCGGAATAAAGCTTTTATTTTTTTCCTAATACATAAGTATGTTGAATAAGTTCAAGGATGGAGGAAATTGGAGACAATTGCCCCATCCTTTTGTTTTTTAGTAGAATAGATTAAATAAACCGTTCACATAAATGAGGGTGAGGTATTAAGATGAAAAAAATATTATTTGTTTGTACTGGAAATACGTGCAGAAGCCCAATGGCTGAAGCGCTGTTAAGGCATCATGGTAATGAGTTATATCAGGTACAGTCTGCCGGTGTATTTGCAATGTCAGGTGAACCTGCGTCTCAAAATGCAATATTGGCTCTAAAAAATAAAGGGATTGAAACGAATCACTCCTCGCAACAAGTAAATGAAGAACTACTGGAATGGTCATCGAATGTCTTATCAATGACGTCGAGCCATAAGCAAATGTTAGTTTCTAAATTTCCTCAGTATAAGGAGAAAATATTTACATTTTATGAGTATTTAAATGGGCAAAGTAAAGATATATCTGACCCTTATGGAGGTTCTTTATCAATTTATGAAAATACTTTGAATGAATTAGAAGGATTAGTAAAACAAATAGTGCAGAATCCAAACGAATAATTAATTTAATTAGCGATTGGATGATAAATTAGATTCCCTAAATTTGAACATAATAGTGTAAGATAGTAATGGAAAGTAATCCAATACATAGCAAGTAAATTGAAGAGATTGATACGGGGGTTATCTAATGAAAGTAGCAATAGCATCTGATCATGGTGGAGTAAATATACGTCAAGAAATTATGAGTTTAATGGACGAAATGGGCATTCAATACGAAGATTATGGTTGTGAGTGTGGTACATCTGTAGACTACCCAGACTATGCATTTCCAGTTTCACAAAAAGTAGCAAGTGGAGATGTAGACCGTGGTATTTTAATATGTGGAACAGGAATTGGTATGTCAATTGCAGCAAATAAAGTTGAGGGGATTCGATGCGCATTAGCACACGATACTTTCAGTGCAAGAGCAACACGCGAGCATAATAATACGAATGTTTTAGCAATGGGGGAGCGAGTGATCGGTCCTGGTTTGGCAAGAGACATTGCAAAGATTTGGTTAACGACAGAATTTCAAGGCGGTCGTCATGAAAACCGAATAAATAAAATTAAAGATTACGAAAAAAATAATCAATTATAAAAACGTAATAAAGCCGTTAATCCAAAACAGACTGTGAAGATTATCGGCTTTTTTAATAATGAGTGAAAGTATTTTGAAAAAGATTAAAATCTGGATCCCACGAGGGGAGAAAAGAAATGAATGAAGAATTAAGTTTAATAGTGCAACAAATAAAATCATTATTAAATGAACTAAATGATCACGTGAATTTTACAAATGAACATGTTTTAGTAATCGGATGCAGCACTAGTGAGGTAAGCGGACAAAGAATTGGAACCTCAGGGACTTTAGAAGTAGCGGAAGTTTTATTTAATGAAATTAAGGCTTTTCAAGATGAAACAGGGGTACAATTAGCATTTCAATGCTGTGAACATCTAAACAGGGCACTAGTTGTTCAAAGAAAGACGGCAAAAGGTTTACAACTAGACGAGGTGACAGTTGTACCAGTTCGTACAGCAGGAGGTGCTCTTGCATCATATGCATATAGACAGTTAGAGCATGCTGTAATTGTTGAACAGATTAAAGCTGATGCAGGAATCGATATTGGTGATACTTTAATCGGTATGCACTTAAAGCATGTAGCAGTACCTTTAAGAACAAACATCAAACAAGTTGGACAAGCTCATATTACTGCAGCAAAAACGCGTCCAAAGTTAATTGGTGGAGCACGTGCAGTCTATTCAATAGATGAAGACTTGAAATAATATTTTTTAATAGAATAGAATTGCTAAATGTTAGTATTTCGAAAGATAAATCTTTTATTTTTAATGCGAAACATGGTAAAATAGAAAGGAATTCGTTCGATTTATCGAATAATATAGTAAATTTATACTAATAATGTTCGTGTTTTACAATAAGGGGGATATAGCCGTGGAAAATTTAAAAAAGCAAGATCCATCATTGTATGAAGCAATTCAGTTAGAACTAGGTAGACAACGTACTAAAATCGAGTTAATTGCTTCTGAAAACTTTGTAAGCGAAGCAGTAATGGAAGCCCAAGGTTCAGTATTAACAAACAAATATGCTGAAGGATACCCAAGCAAACGATATTATGGCGGTTGTGAGTATGTGGACATCGCAGAAAACATTGCAAGAGACCGTGCAAAAGAAATTTTCGGAGCGGAACACGTAAATGTTCAGCCTCATTCAGGTGCTCAAGCGAATATGGCAGTTTATTTCACTATTCTAAAACAAGGTGATACAGTATTAGGTATGAATTTATCACATGGTGGACATTTAACTCACGGAAGTCCAGTAAACTTCAGTGGCGTCCAATATAATTTCGTTGAGTATGGAGTAGATCCAGAAACTCAAGTAATCAATTATGAAGATGTATTAGAGAAAGCTAAAGCGCATAAACCAAAACTAATTGTAGCGGGCGCAAGTGCTTACCCAAGAGCAATTGACTTTAAAAAATTCAGAGAAATTGCAGATGAAGTTGGCGCTTACTTAATGGTAGATATGGCTCATATCGCAGGTCTAGTAGCAACTGGTCTTCATCAAAATCCAGTTCCATTTGCTGACTTCGTTACAACAACAACTCATAAAACTTTACGTGGACCACGTGGTGGTATGATTTTATGTAAAGAAGAGTATGCAAAAGCAATTGATAAGTCAATCTTCCCTGGAATTCAAGGTGGACCATTAATGCACGTTATTGCAGCAAAAGCTGTAGCGTTTGGTGAAGCTTTACATGAAGATTTTAAAAAGTATACACAATCAATCATTGATAACGCGGCTCGTTTAGCTGAAGGCTTAAAATCTAACGGCTTAAACTTAGTATCTGGTGGTACAGATAATCACTTAATTTTAATTGATGTTCGATCATTAGAGTTAACTGGTAAAGTTGCTGAGCATGTATTAGATGAAATTGGTATAACATGTAACAAAAATACGATTCCGTTTGATCCTGCAAGTCCGTTTGTAACAAGTGGTATCCGTATCGGTACTGCAGCTGTAACTTCAAGAGGATTTACTTTAGAAGATATGGATGAAATTGCATCAATCATTGCTGAGACATTAAAAAATCATGAAAACCAAGAAGTATTAGAAGCATCTCGTAACCGAGTTAATGCTTTATCTAGCAAATACGAATTATATCCGACGTTTTAATTAATAAAATAGCTACCTTTAGAACTGCATTGAAAATTGTAAAAAAGCAATTGGAGATGCGGTACTAAAGGTAGCTTTTTTTTAGAATAGTATGCGATATAGTACACAAAAAGTTCATTAAAACTTGTGAAATATTTCACAATATTATTTGAGAATGGAGTACAATAAATCTGTAATCAATTAAAAAATCACTTCAACGGAGGCGGAAAATTATGTTTATTAATTTTTTACGAACTAATAAAATTGCATCTGGTTTCTTAACTATTATTCGTCTTTATTTAGGATATGAGTGGATCCATGCGGGTTGGGGTAAGTTATCAGCTGGTGGATTCGATGCTTCTGGATTTTTAGGATTTGCAGTAAAAAGTGCAACAGGTGAACATCCTGCTGTTCAAGTTTGGTGGGCAGACTTCCTTACAAGCTTTGCGATACCAAATATAGATTTATTTAACTTTTTAGTACCGATTGGAGAATTTGCAATTGGACTTGGACTTATTCTTGGATGTTTTACAAAAACGGCCATGTTCTTCGGCTTAATGATGAACTTCGCATTTATGTTTAGTGGTACAACTAGCACAAATCCACAAATGGTATTATTAGGAATCTTTATTATTATTGCAGGTTCAAATGCAGGACGTATTGGATTGGATTATTATATTAGCGAGTTTATTTATAAAAAAACTTCTTTCACTCCAAAAGTACCAACTAACAATGTAAGTAAAGTAGCTTAAATATAGAATCTAAAGAGAGAACCGTTTGGTTCTCTCTTTAGCATGTAGACGAAGTACAGAAAATAGAATTTCTATTCTACTTATAATTATGTAGAAGAGGAGTTTTTTATAAAAAATAGGTCAAAACAGCAATTAAATTAGCAAAAAAAGGAAAAAATATAGTTGGGTTGAAAAAAGACATAAATTAATTCTAAGCGATTGTATGATGTGGCTTGAATTATTTAACCGCTTTCGGTATTCTTTTTAAGAATCATAAATTACTAAGTAATTGCAAGGAGCGATATAAATGAGTAAAGTATACGTTTTTGATCATCCGTTAATTCAGCATAAAGTTTCTTTAATTCGTAAGAAAGATACAGGAACAAAGGAATTTCGCGCACTAGTTGATGAGGTTGCAGGCTTAATGGCATTTGAAATTACACGCGATTTACCATTACAAGAAGTGGAAATCCAAACACCAGTTGCAACTGCAAAAGCAAAAGTTATTGCTGGTAAAAAATTAGGGATTGTACCAATTTTACGTGCCGGTTTAGGGATGGTTGATGGTTTCCTTCAATTAGTTCCTGCGGCAAAAGTAGGACATGTTGGATTATACCGTGACCCTGAGACTTTAAAACCGGTTGAATATTATGTTAAACTTCCTACGGATGTAGAAGAACGTGATTTCATCGTGATTGATCCAATGCTTGCGACAGGTGGATCAGCAGTTGAAGCAATTAATTCATTAAAAACACGTGGAGCTAAAAATATTAAGTTTATGTGTTTAATTGCAGCTCCAGAAGGTGTTGAAGTTTTACAAAAAGCACACCCAGATGTTGATATTTACATAGCTGCTCTTGATGAAAAATTAAACGATCATGGTTATATTGTTCCTGGTCTTGGCGATGCTGGAGACCGTTTATTTGGTACGAAATAATTGCTTTTTCGAAGCTTTCCTAACCTTGGAGAGCTTTTTTTAATGAAACGGGGTATAATAGTTAAAAATTTGATACGTGAAATAAGGATCGGTAAGTAAAAGGGGTATAATGGAATGTCACTCGAAAAACAAAGGCTAATAATAGATGCTGCAAGACTATATTATGACTCTGATTTTAGTCAACAAGAGATTGCTACCCAATTAGGAATCTCGCGTCCGACTGTATCACGATTACTCCAACAGGCAAAAGAATTAGGATATGTACGAATTGAAATTATTGATCCTCTAGAAGGCAATCAAGACTTAGCAAGAGAGTTAAAGCAAAAATATAATTTACAATCTGTTGAGGTTTGCTACTCACCGATCGACGACAATAATGAGATTTTACAAACGATCACAAAAAAAGCTGCAGATGTGTTAGTCGATTTAGTTCATGATGGTGATATTGTAGGTGTAACTTGGGGAACAACGATGTATCATATTGCAACGAAACTAAGTAATAAACAAGTAAAAGGGGTAGAAGTCATTCAACTTAATGGAGGAGTAAGTTACTCTAAAACGAATACTTATGCATCCGAAACGGTAAACCTGTTTGCTGAAGCATTTAATACCGTTCCAAGGTACTTACCACTTCCGGTTATTTTTGATAATCCACAAGTAAAACAGATGGTCGAAGAAGACCGTCATATTGGTCGATTAATTGAATTAGGGAAGCAATCAAATGTCGCCATTTTTACTGTAGGAACTGTAAAAAAAGACGCGTTATTATTTAGAGTGGGTTATTTAAACGAGAAGGAAGAACAGGACCTACAGACATTTGCTGTAGGAGACATTTGCTCACGCTTTTTTGATAAAGAAGGAAATATTTACTCTGAACTTCTTGATCGTCGAACGATTGGAATTGAGTTAGACGAGTTAAGAAGTAAGGAGAAATCTATTTTAGTTGCAGGCGGAGAAAGAAAAATAAATGCGATCCACGGTGCGTTAATGGGTAAATATGCAAACGTGTTGATAACGGATCAATTTACGGCAAAACGATTGCTAGAGCTGGGGTAAGGAGAAAAAAGGTAAAAGTCTCTTTATCTTGAAAAAGGAAGCCAGAAAAAGGCTTCTATTTTTTTGTAATTTATAGGAAAAATTATCCTTGAACATAAGTTCAAAATATATTTTACAAAATTTCATAGTGGTGTTATAGTAAAGACAGATTCGAAGTAACATCGTAAATAACATTAATTTTATGAAAATAACCTCATTAAGGGAGCGATTATATATGAATTATGCAAATTTAGTAGATCACACATTATTACGCGCTGACGCAAAAAGAGAAGAAATTGCAAAGCTTGCTGAAGAAGCAAAGGAATTTAGCTTTGCATCAATTTGTATTAATCCTACTTGGGTTTCTTATGCAAGTGAATTACTAAAGGATTCTTCAGTGAAAGTTTGTACTGTAATTGGTTTCCCTCTAGGAGCAAACACTCCAGAAGTAAAAGCATTTGAAACTACAAACGCAATTGAAAATGGTGCTGGAGAAATTGATATGGTGATCAATATTTCTGCATTAAAAGAAAAAAATGACGAATTAGTTGAAAGAGATGTTCGTGCAGTTGTCGAAGCTGCTAAAGGTAAAGCTTTAGTAAAAGTAATCATTGAAACTTGTCTTTTAACTGATGAAGAAAAAGTTAGAGCTTGTGAATTATCAGTTAAAGCTGGTGCTGACTTTGTAAAAACGTCAACAGGATTCTCAACTGGTGGAGCTACAGTAGAAGACGTAGCGTTAATGCGTAAAACTGTTGGAGAAAACGTAGGGGTTAAAGCATCTGGTGGTGTTCGTAACTTAAAAGACGTAGAAAATGTAGTAGCTGCAGGTGCAAACCGTATCGGTACTAGTTCTGGTGTTAAAATCGTTCAAGGTGAAGAAGCAAACACAGCTTATTAATTTCGAAATAATTTTAATATAAAAAAAAGTGAGTGAGTTATTGCTCTTTAGCTCTTACGTTGGTAATATGGTAAAGCGAAGACAAAACTCACACACTTTAATTAAGAATTACCTAACAATTCATTAAAGGGTGATAACAATGAATACTCAATCATTAATCAATGAAGCTTTAAAAGCCCGTGAAAATGCATACGCACCTTATTCGAAATTTAAAGTAGGTGCAGCAATTTTATTGAATAATCAAACTGTCTATACAGGTTGTAACGTAGAAAATGCTTCTTATGGACTAACAAATTGTGCGGAAAGAACGGCTATATTTAGTGCAGTAGCTGCTGGAAATACTTCAGCAAAGATCGAAGCGATTGCAATAGTAGGGGATACTGAAGGCCCAATTTCACCATGTGGTGCATGTAGACAAGTAATTGCAGAGTTTAGTGATGAAAATACAAAAGTATACTTAACTAACTTAAAAGGTGAGATCGCAGAAACAACGGTTAAGGAATTACTTCCTGGATCATTTAGTTCAAAAGATTTACAAGGTTAATCCTTGTCTGACATCTAACTTCTATATGATGTCTGACATCCAACAAATGCAAAGTTGTGTTCGTTTTGAAAGCGCTTATATTTATAAAAATAAAATTTATTGGATTTTCGGGGGAGAAACATGAAATATATTATAGCTCTTATCGGATTACTAGTTGTTTTCGGTCTAGCTTACATTGCTAGCAGTGATCGTAAAAACATTAAATATCGTCCAGTAGTCATAATGGTCGTTATTCAAATCGTTTTAGCTTTCTTATTATTAAATACAGAAGTAGGTTTAATCTTAATTAAAGGAATTTCTAACGGGTTTGGGAAGCTATTAGAATACGCTGCTGAAGGTGTGAATTTTGTATTTGGTGGATTGGCGAATGATGGTGCTTTTCCTTTCTTCACAAATGTATTATTGCCAATCGTATTTATTTCTGCTTTAATAGGTATTTTACAATACACAAAAATTTTACCGTTTGTCATTAAGTATATTGGTTTAATTTTAAGTAAAATCAATGGTATGGGTAAATTAGAATCCTATAATGCGGTAGCATCTGCAATATTAGGACAATCTGAAGTATTCATTTCAGTGAAAAAACAACTTGGTCTTTTACCAAAAAATCGTTTATATACGCTTTGTGCTTCAGCAATGTCAACAGTATCTATGTCAATCGTAGGTGCATATATGACAATGATTGAACCAAAATATGTAGTAACGGCAATTGTATTAAATTTATTTGGTGGATTTATTATTTCATCAATTATTAATCCTTACACTGTTTCAGCTGAAGAAGATATTTTAACGGTGCAAGAAGAAGAAAAACAAACATTCTTTGAAATGCTTGGTGAGTATATTCTTGATGGTTTTAAAGTAGCAATCATCGTAGCAGCAATGTTAATTGGATTTGTTGCATTAATCGGCGGAATTAATAATATTTTCGATATGATTTTTGGAATCTCTTTCCAAGGGATTTTAGGTTATGTTTTTGCTCCATTCGCATTCATTATGGGTGTACCATTTAAAGAAGTAGTTGATGCTGGTAGTATCATGGCAACAAAGCTTGTTTCAAACGAGTTCGTTGCGATGATGGATTTAGCGAAAGCAAGTCAACATTTCTCAACTCGTACATTAGGAATTGTTTCAGTATTCTTAGTATCATTTGCTAACTTCTCATCAATTGGTATTATTGCAGGGGCGGTTAAAGGTTTACATGAAAAACAAGGTAATGTTGTAGCTCGTTTCGGTTTAAAATTATTATTTGGTGCAACATTAGTAAGTGTTTTAACGGCAATTATCGTTGGGATCGTTTTACATTAATTTAATCCAAGCGTTTGACTTTGATCAGGCGCTTGTATTTTTTTTCTAATCTTAAAATAGGAGGGTTGAGTTAAAAAGTTAATCATAAAAAATTTTCTTTTTAACAATTCACTATGGGAACTGTAGGTTTACTCTTATCTGGTGCAACTCTATTTTTAAATAGTCTTGTTTTATTAAATAAAGCGAATGCTAAAAGTGCAGCTTTATTAAATTTATTTGTTGGTACTTTACAGATTATTTTTCCTTTCTATATCTTAATGCATTTAGGTGCTGGAAAGTGGGAATTATTTAATACGGCAAGTATCTTCTTTTTTGGTATTACTTATTTATATGTTGGATTTACAAATTTAAAAGGATTTAATGGCACTGGTTTAGGGTGGTTCTCACTTTGGGTATCAATCATGTCTGTGCTATGGGCTTTCGTTAATTTTGTAATTATACATGATGTAGTCACTGGGCTATTATGGGTTATGTGGGCATATTTATGGTACTTATTCTTTGCAGGCCTAGTATTAGGTAAGAAAATTGAAAGATACACAGGAATCGTTGCAATGATTCAATCGTGGACTACGATTACCCTTCCTGCCTTTTTTATGATTTTAGGGATCTGGCAAGATGCAATAATTTCAAAAGTATGGATCGTAGTTTTAGGAGCTTCAATATTGTATTTTGTCATACATGAAGTTAAAGTGTTTGTTACAAATAAGAGATTTCAGTTGTTTAATCAACCTGAATTAAAAAATTAATATTTAACACATATAAAAGACTAACTATTAGGTAAGTTCTATACTTCACCTTTTAGTTAGTCTTTTTTTATTTTGCAATCTATGTAAGTGCTAGAGAAAATTACCTTTTTATACATGAATGAACGATTAGTGAGAAAACTAAAAGAAAATATCTAGTTAAAGGAGAACCTACGTTGAATGAAAAAATATTTTCTTAAAATAATTATTTGTTTAGTTTTTTTGTTTGTACCATTCAAAAATATGTATGTTAATGCACATGAACAGCAGAAACAAGTAGCTTTAATTTCGATTAAAGATGGAATGATCACACAGGCTTTAAAATATATTGGTGAGCGTTTTCCAAATGTAACAGTAAGACAGCAATACACTGAGACATACTATGGCTTTTCAGTATCAGGTTCCCTTGAAGAGTTATCACAGTTAGCTAAAATGCCGTTAGTAAATGATATGCATTTTGTTACAACTTATAGAGCTCATTTAGAAGATAGCATTCCTTTTATTGGTGCGGAAGAAGCTCAATTATATAAGGATCAAAGGGGAAGAAAGATTACTGGAGAAGGAATTAAAGTAGGTGTAATCGATACTGGTGTTGATTATAGACATCCTGATTTGAAATCGAATTATGGTGGAGGTTACGATACGATTGATTTAGATAAAGATCCTATGGAAACTAAGCTTGAAGAAAAAAGTACATTTCATGGTACCCATGTAGCTGGTGTAATAGCGGCAAATGGAAAAAGAAAAGGCGTAGCTCCTAAAGCTAAAATCTATGCATACCGAGCGTTGGGGCCAGGTGGAGTTGGTACTTCTGAAACTGTAATGGCCGCAATCGAACGAGCAGTGAAGGATCAAGTAGATATCATTAATTTGTCATTAGGTAATGATGTGAATGGGCCGGATTGGCCAACAAGTATTGCATTAGATAAAGCAGTAGAAAAGGGTGTGCTTGCAATAACTGCAGCAGGAAATTCTGGTCCTGGATTATGGACAGTTGGTTCACCTGCAACTGCGTCAAAAGCATTAACTGTTGGTGCAAGCTATCCTCCAGTTCTTTTTCCATCTATTCATGTGAAAAATAAAGAAACAATTATTAATCCTATGATCGGTTCTGCTAAATGGAGTAAAGGTATAAATGGGCGATTCGTTTTTAAGAAATATGGTGAAAAAGGCGATTTAAAAAGAGTAAAAAACAAAATTGTATTACTTGAAAGAGGCAAACTCACATTTACTGATAAAGTAAAAAATGCTCAAGATGCTGGAGCAAAGGCTGTAATTGTATTTAATAATATTGATGGCAATTTCATAGGACAAATTAAAGGGAAATACACTATTCCTGCAGCCACTATTTCAAGAAAAGAAGGTTTAATGATTAAAAAGTTAATTGAAAAAATTAAAATAGATGCTAAAACTGGACATGAAAAAAAAGTTGATATTCTTGCGGATTTTAGCTCTAGAGGACCAGTAACTGGAACTTGGCAAATGAAACCGGATTTATTAGCACCAGGTGTACAAATAAAAAGCACAATTCCAGGTGGATATTTAGCGCTTCAAGGAACAAGTATGGCTAGTCCACATGTTGCAGGTGCAGCAGCTCTAATAAAACAATTGCACCCTGATTGGAGCATGGATGATTTGAAAAGTGTGCTAGTTAATACAGCAACACCATTATATAAGAATAATAAAAAGATGTATCATGCATACGAACAAGGGGCTGGAAGGTTAGATATTGAAAAAGCTCTAGAGACAGAAACTACATTATATCCGATGTCTTTATCTTTAGGAGTAACAAGAAAAGCGGATTTAAAAGTAAAGAAAGATTTTGTAGTAAGAATTTCTAATAAATCAAATATGCCAAAACAAGTCACAGCTATAAATAATCAGCCAGCTAAGGGAATACAATGGGTATTACCTAAGGCTTTTACGGTTCCTGCACATACTAGTAAGAAGATTAGTCTTTCTGCAACCGTAGATACGAAGGTATTAAAAGATGGATTTTATGATGGGGCTATTACATTTAGCACAAACGATGACGAAAATCTAAGAATGCCGTTTTTATTGCTACAGGGAGAACCGAATTTTCCGTCAGTAATGGGATTTCACTTTGGAAGAGTAAAAGGTAAAAATCGTTATAAATACGAACTCTATTTACCAAGTAAGGTTGAGGAATACAAGATTGCTGTTTTTGAATCAGAAACTTTCCGTTTGTTAGGTGTAATTGATGAACAGAAGAATAGTAAGAGGGGGATTATCAAGAAAGAACTAGTTTTAAAAGAATTTCCTAAAAATGGAATTTATAAGTTTGTGATCTTTTATAAACGTAAACAATATGAAAGTGCAACTGAATCTTACGTTAATGTCGCTAAGATTTATGTAGAAGACTAAAAATTGGTAAGTAAATTTTAATAGTTTTTTAATTTAGGTAATTGACACATTTTTGTAACATATTGTATGCTTAACATGAATGTTTAAAAGGGTTTACATTAAGTGTAAATACTATCTTATCAAAATTTTTTGAACGTTTTGTGAACAATTTGTGAACGTTTTCAATGTTTAGAGATTTTAGTTAATATTTGTTGTAGAATAAACCATGATAAGATTTTTGGCAATTTTTTGGGAATGAAAATTGACATGGAGGGATTTTGTATGAAAAACAACAATCAACATCCTCTTAAAGCAATGGCACTCATGTCTTCCATTCTAGCTCAACTTGTCGGTTCTATTCTCATAGGCATCTTTCTAGGGAGATGGATTGATTCATTTTTTAATTGGCCAATACCAGTATTTATGATCTTATTTTTACTGTTAGGATTATTTACTGGAATCTATGGTACGCTTAAATTAGTTAAGCAATTTACACCAGGGGACTAGTTACATGCAAAAAGAAAATTTTAGACGATTCACACGAGATATGTTGTATATCACTGCTTTAGCTGTTTTGGGTTGGGCATTTACCGACTATAAGACAATATTCACAGGTTATATTCTCGGAACAGTAACTAGCTTTTATTGTATATGGATTCTACACAGAAAGATAAATACCTTTTTTGACCGAGTTTTAAAGCAACAAAAAGTTCGATCTTTAGGTACTGTAATTTGTCTTTCAGCGGTGGCTCTAGCTATGGTCATCGCGCTTCGGTATGAAAATTTTGTGAGCATACCGGCACTAACTGCGGGATTAATGACAGGACATCTTGTCGTTATGATACATTTTGCATTACAACAAACGTCTTTTGCAAGGAAGAGAGGTGAATAAATTGGAACACGGCACTTATGGTTTTAAATTTATTGGTTTAGATTTTACGTTAACAAATGTTCTAATGACAACCATTGCTGCAGTAATCGTTTTTATCATCGCAGTTACATGCGCAAGAAGTCTAAAAATACGCCCATCAGGAAAGCAAAACTTTTTAGAGTGGGTTATAGATTTCGTTAAAGGCATTATAAACAGTACAATGGATTGGGAAACTGGTGGTCGCTTCCTTACACTAGGTGTGACATTACTTATGTACATATTTGTCTCAAATATGTTAGGTCTACCATTCGATATCTCAGTCGATGGAAAATCAGTTTGGAAATCACCTACATCAGACCCAGTCATTACTTTATCATTAGCAATCTTTATTGTTGGTTTATCACATTATTATGGTATTAAGATGCGAGGTTTTGGAGCGTATGGAAAAACATTCTTCCAACCAATGCCATTCTTATTCCCATTAAAAATTATTGAAGAATTAGCAAACACATTAACGCTAGGTCTTCGACTTTACGGTAACATTTACGCGGGTGAAATCTTACTTGGTTTACTTGCAACAATGGGTACACATGCTTATGCAACAAGCGCAGGCGAAGGCGTTCTTTGGACAATTGCAGCATCAGTACCAATGATCGTATGGCAGGGATTCTCTGTATTCGTTGGTTCAATCCAAGCGTTTATCTTCGTAATGTTAACAATGGTTTACTTGTCACATAAAGTGGCGGACGAGCATTAATCTGCTCACTAAATTTGGTAGTTAGATAAAAATTATTATAAAAAATATATTTCTTATGATTAAGAAGGAGGAAATTTAAAATGGCTTTAATCGCAGCGGCAATCGCAATAGGTTTAGGTGCACTAGGTGCAGGTATTGGTAACGGTTTAATTGTATCACGTACAGTAGAAGGTGTTGCTCGTCAACCAGAATTACGTTCAACTCTACAAACTTTAATGTTCATCGGGGTTGCATTAGTTGAGGCACTTCCAATCATCGCGGTAGTTATCGCATTCATGGCTTTCGGTAAAGCTTAAGATTAATTAAGCAGTTTAAAAATGGCGAAGTTTTGTGTTCACATTTACTTCGCCATTCCTTTATGACATTTTAGTTGTAAAGCTTAAATTTTGAAAATAAAGCATAGGTCGGTTAGTGTCCTAAGCTATGTTATAAAAAGAAAAACTTATTAAATGATACCCTTGAAGGGAGTGAAGGCTTGTGTTAAACGGATCATTATTCGTATTAGGTGAAGCACACGCATCAGGTATAGCTTGGGGCGATGTAGTGTTTCAATTAGTAATCTTCTTAATCCTACTTGCTTTATTACGTAAGTATGCATTAGGACCAGTAATGGGAATTATGAAACAACGTGAAGATCACATCGCTAATCAATTAGATTCAGCTGAGAAAAACAACGCTGATGCAATGAAACTAGTTGAAGAGCAAAAGCAAGAGTTAGTGGCTGCTCGTACAGAAGCTCGTGAGCTTCTTGAGAAAGCTAGAAAGCAAGCTGATGTACAACGTGAAGAAATCGTTGCAGCAGCGAAAGCAGAAGCTGAAAACATGAAAGAAAGCGCTAAGCGTGAAATTACTCGTGAAAAAGAGCTTGCAGTACAATCAGTTCAACAACAAGTGGCTTCATTATCTGTATTAATTGCTTCTAAAGTACTTGAAAAAGAAGTGAAGTCTGAAGACCAATCTGCTATTTTTGATCAATATCTTAAAGAAGTAGGCGAAGCTAAATGAGTAACGAAATAGTTGCAAAGCGCTACGCAAACGCTCTTTTTGAATTAGCTACTGAACAAAATTTAGTAGAAACTGTTGAACATGACTTACAAGTAGTGAAAAAGGAATATGTAGGAAACTTAGAATTAAATAAGTTTATACAACACCCTGGAGTAACGAAAGAAAGCAAAAAGTCTGTCTTAAATGACACGTTTGCTTCAATTTCTGAAACGGTGTTAAATCTAGTTTGTTTATTAGTTGATCGTGGGCGAGTAAGCATCATTCCTAACTTAGTAACTGAATATGTAAAGATTGCGAACGAAACTCGTAATATTGCAGATGCAACAGTATACTCTGTAACGGCAATGTCTTCTAAAGAACTAGATAAAATTGGAGCGTTATTCGCTTCTAAATTAGGTAAAAACTCAATACGTTTGAAAAACGAAATTGATCCATCTTTAATTGGTGGTTACAAAGTTCGTGTTGGAAACCGTATTTTTGATGGCAGTTTAAAAAATAAACTTGTTCGAATTGAACGTGAATTAATCGCAAAATAGTTTGTAGATAGGGGTGAAATGCATGAGCATCAAAGCTGAAGAAATCAGTGCGCTGATTAAAAAGCAAATCGAAAATTACCAAACTGAAATAGAAGTTAGTGATGTTGGTACAGTTATCCAAGTTGGTGACGGTATCGCTCGTGCTCATGGTCTTGACCAATGTATGTCTGGAGAACTAGTTGAGTTCTCTAACGGCGTTATGGGACTAGCACAAAACTTAGAAGAAAACAACGTAGGTATTATTATCTTAGGACCTTACACAGGCATTAAAGAAGGCGACGAAGTTCGTCGTACTGGACGTATCATGCAAGTTCCAGTTGGTGAAGCATTAGTTGGGCGTGTAGTAAACTCATTAGGTCAACCAGTTGATGGTTTAGGCCCAATTGAAACAACTAAATCTCGTCCAATCGAAAACGCTGCTCCTGGCGTAATGGCACGTAAATCAGTACATGAGCCATTACAAACAGGTATTAAAGCGATCGACGCTCTTGTACCAATCGGACGTGGACAACGTGAGTTAATCATCGGTGACCGTCAAACTGGTAAAACAGCTGTAGCAATCGATACTATCCTTAACCAAGCAGACCAAGATATGATCTGTATTTATGTAGCGATCGGTCAAAAAGAATCAACTGTTCGTGGACTTGTTGAAACTTTACGTAAGCATGGCGCATTAGATTACACAATCGTTGTAACTGCACCTGCTTCATCTCCAGCTCCAATGTTATACTTAGCTCCTTTTGCTGGTGTAACAATGGGTGAAGAGTTTATGTACAATGGTAAACACGTATTAGTAGTATACGATGATTTATCAAAACAAGCGGTAGCTTACCGTGAACTTTCATTACTATTAAAACGTCCTCCAGGTCGTGAAGCTTATCCAGGGGATGTATTCTACTTACACTCTCGCTTATTAGAGCGTGCAGCTAAGTTAAATGATGAGTTAGGTGGCGGTTCATTAACTGCATTACCATTCATCGAAACACAAGCTGGTGATATCTCAGCTTATATTCCAACAAACGTAATTTCGATTACTGACGGACAAATCTTTTTACAGTCTGACTTATTCTTCTCTGGTGTACGTCCAGCGATCAATGCAGGTCTTTCTGTATCACGTGTTGGTGGTTCAGCGCAAACTAAAGCGATGAAATCAGTAGCAGGTACGCTACGTCTTGACTTAGCGTCATTCCGTGAGTTAGAAGCATTTGCTGCGTTCGGTTCTGATTTAGATAAAGCAACTCAAGCGAAACTTAACCGTGGTGCTCGTACTGTTGAAATACTTAAACAAGGTTTACACAAACCTTTAAAAGTAGAAAAGCAAGTAACTAGTCTTTATGCGTTAACACGTGGTCACTTAGACAGCGTAGCAGTTGAAGACATTACACGTTTCGAAGAAGAAATGTTAGCTTGGATGGACAGCAACGCTAAAGGTCTTTTAGATGCTATTCGTACAACTGGTAAATTACCAAACGAAGCTGACCTTGACGCTGCAATTACAAACTTTAAAAAGAACTTTATTGCTTCTAAATAAGAGGGCAATTTAAATAACTGAAATTGAAGGAACGGGCCATTAGCTCGTCCTTCCTTTAACTGTTTACCAAAAGGTGGTGAAAACCTGTGGCATCATTACGCGATATAAAAACGAAAATTAATTCAACAAAGAAGACAAGCCAAATCACAAAAGCGATGGAGATGGTTTCTGCTGCAAAATTAAACCGTGCTGACCAAAATGCTAAGCAATTTGTTCCTTATATGGAAAAAATGCAAGAAGTTGTTGGAAGCATTGCGAAAGGTGTAAACAGTAGACATCCGATGCTTGTAACTCGTCCTGTAAAAAAGACTGGTTATATCGTTATCACTTCTGACCGTGGTTTAGCGGGTGCATTTAATAGTAACGTATTACGTGCAGTAACAAATACAATTAAAGAACGCCATCAGTCAAATGATGAGTTTGCAGTTATTGTATTAGGTCGTGTTGGACGTGATTACTTTAAGCGTATAGGTTATCCAATCGTTGAAGAGGTTTTAGGTATTCCTGATCAACCTTCATTCGATGATATTCAAAAATTTGCAAATCGTACAGTACAAATGTACTCTGATGGCATTTTTGATGAGCTATACTTATCTTATAACCATTTCGTAAGTAAGATTTCTCAAGAAGTTACTGAGAAAAAGCTTTTACCTTTAACAGATATTGACACAGGTAAAGCGACTACTAATTACGAATTTGAACCTTCTGATGATGAAATCTTAGAAGTTTTACTGCCACAATATGCAGAAAGCTTAATCTATGGTGCATTATTAGATAGTAAGGCTAGTGAACACGCTTCTCGTATGACAGCGATGAAAAGTGCAACTGATAATGCGAAAGAAGTTATTAGTAAGCTTACTCTTCACTATAACCGTGCGCGTCAAGCAGCAATTACACAAGAAATTACTGAGATTGTTGGCGGAGCAGCAGCACTTGGCTAATCTGCTAACAACGGGTTAATAAATTGATCGGCTTTTAAGGAAACAATGCTAGGAGGAAAAGCGATGAGCAATGGTATTATTACTCAGGTATTAGGACCAGTTGTAGACGTTAAGTTCGAAAACGGCCAATTACCACAAATTTATCATGCGTTACGTGTTCGTCAAGAAGCGGGCAGCGCAAATGAAGTAAACATTGATTTAACATTAGAAGTTGCTCTTCACTTAGGTGACGATACTGTTCGTACAGTTGCAATGGCATCAACTGATGGATTAGTACGTGGTATGGAAGCAGTTAACACAGAAAGACCAATTTCGGTTCCAGTTGGAGACGCTACATTAGGACGCGTATTCAATGTGTTAGGTGACAACATAGACTTAGATGAAGCAGTTGGAGAAGACGTACGTCGTGACCCAATTCACCGTCAAGCACCTAAATTTGAAGAATTAACTACAAAAGTAGAAATCCTTGAAACTGGTATCAAAGTAGTAGACTTATTAGCTCCTTATATCAAAGGTGGAAAAATCGGTCTATTCGGTGGTGCGGGTGTAGGTAAAACTGTATTAATTCAAGAATTAATAAACAACATCGCACAAGAGCACGGCGGTATCTCAGTATTCGCTGGTGTAGGTGAGCGTACTCGTGAAGGTAACGACTTATACCACGAAATGAAAGACTCTGGCGTAATCAACAAAACAGCGATGGTATTCGGACAAATGAACGAACCACCTGGAGCACGTCAACGTGTTGCCCTAACTGGTTTAACAATGGCTGAATATTTCCGTGATGAGCAAGGCCAAGACGTGTTATTCTTTATCGATAACATCTTCCGTTTCACACAAGCAGGTTCTGAGGTTTCTGCCCTTTTAGGACGTATGCCTTCAGCGGTAGGTTACCAACCAACTCTTGCTACAGAAATGGGTCAATTACAAGAGCGTATCACTTCAACAAACAAAGGTTCTGTAACTTCGATTCAAGCGATTTACGTTCCTGCAGATGACTATACGGATCCAGCACCAGCTACAGCGTTCGCTCACTTAGATGCAACAACTAACCTAGAGCGTCGTTTATCTGAGATGGGTATTTACCCAGCGGTAGATCCATTAGCATCTACATCTCGTGCATTAAACCCTGATATCGTTGGGGAAGAGCACTATGAAGTAGCTCGTCAAGTTCAATCAACTTTACAACGTTATAGAGAACTTCAAGATATCATCGCAATCTTAGGTATGGATGAGTTATCAGAAGAAGATAAATTAGTCGTAGCTCGTGCTCGTCGTATTCAATTCTTCTTATCTCAAAACTTCCACGTTGCGGAGCAATTCACAGGACAAAAAGGTTCTTACGTACCAGTTAAAGAAACTGTTAGTGGATTCAAAGAGATCTTAGAAGGTAAATATGATACTCTTCCTGAAGATGCATTCCGTCTAGTTGGACGCATTGAAGAAGTAGTAGAAAAAGCAAAAACATTAGTATAATAATTGTCTAATCGAAAAGCATGTTCATCATTCTTAATTGAATGAACTTGATTAGCTCACGAAGCTAGACAGGAGGAGTTCACTATGAAGACAATGAAAGTCAGTATCGTCACTCCTAATGGACCGGCTTATGAAGGCGAAACAGAATTCGTTAGCACGAAAGCAACTAGCGGTGAGCTAGGTATCTTACCTGGACACATTTCAACTGTGGCACCGTTAGCAACAGCACCTGTTAAAATTAAATCACAAACTGGAACTGACTATGTTGCAGTTAGTGGCGGATTCATTGAAATTCGACCTGAAGCCGTTACAATATTGGCTCAATCTGCTGAAGTTTCAACTGAAATCGACGTTGAACGTGCAGTAGAAGCAAAAAAACGTGCAGAACAACGTTTAAATGAAAAACGTCCTGACACAGACATCAAACGTGCAGAACTTGCTTTACACAAAGCAATGAACCGTTTAAATGTTGCACAATATAAGTAATTGAAAAAAGAGTCCTTTTTTAGGGCTCTTTTTTTGATTTAGTGGTAAACAAAAGTTGCAAATAATGTTCTGGTATAAAAAAGTAGTTTGGTGCAAATGTAAACCGGGGCGGTGCAAATAAGAATGTCAAAAGTGCAATTAAAGACTAGGGCAGTGCAATTAAACAGTGGGATGGTGCAAATAAGTTTAATTGATCAGCAAATAAAATGTTAGGTGCAAATAAAAATTGAACAAAGTACAATTAAAGACCAAGGCTATTCAAATATGTAAAGATAATCACGCATATCGCAAATTACTAGTTCAAGGGCGCAAATAAAAAAGTCAAATCGCAATAAAAAATTGAAAATAGCAAATAAAAATTGAGAATCGCAAATAAATTTCGAGAATCGCAAATAAAAAAGTCAAATCGCAATTAAAAATTGAAAATAGCAATAAAAATTGAGAATCGCAATTAAATTTCGAGAATCGCAAAATAAAAAAGTCAAATCGCAATAAAATTGAAAATAGCAAATAAAAATTGAGAATCGCAATTAAATTTCGAGAATCACAAATAAAAATAGTGAATCGCAATTAAATTTCGATAATCACAAATAAAAAAGTCAAATCGCAATTAAAATTAAGAAATCACAATTAAAATCACTCAAATCGCAAATACAAGTTGATATTCTTAAAGATTAAGCTACTATATTATTTAAAACATCATATTCTCGTTAAATTTAAATCCACTTTTTAAAGAAATTAACTATAATCAGACTAAATTACCTTTAAACAGCTTAAAAACTTAAGAAGAGGCGACACTTCACTTAACATTTCAAAATCTTGAAATAGGAGGTTACATATAAATCATGTCGAATTTTATCATTAAAATAAAAAAGAGGTGATTAAATGATTTTAAAAGAAAGATCGATTCCGCTGACTATCAAGAAGTTAGAAGCTTTATTGAGGAGAATACCTGTTGAACATAATCAAAGAGTTAAAATAGAGGAGGATCTCTCAAAATTTAAAGCTGGTTATCAAGGTGAAAAGTCTTTAGATTATCACTTGAGCTTTTTCAAAAAAGAAAGGTATATTGTAATTCATGATTTAAGACTATTAGACAGTGAAATGCGTTTTTTTCAGATTGATACAATTATCCTTTCACCAAGTCTTTTATTAATCATTGAAGTGAAGAATTTTGTTGGAACACTTTATTTTGATCAAAGCTTTAACCAGCTGATTCGGAAAACTGATGGGAAAGAAGAAGCCTTTATAAATCCAATAATTCAAGTTGATCGGCAAAAGCTTCAACTTCGCAATTTGTTAGAGCAAAATAAGTATTCGAATTATCCAATTGTTCCATTAGTTGTATTAAGTAATTCAAAATTTATTATTAAAGCCTCAAACAATATACGAGAAATTGCTAGTAGAGTTATTCATTCAGATGCGCTTTATAAGAAAATAGAAGAACTTGAAATGAAATATTCTAAAAATTTATATACATTTAAGGAAATACGTAAGCTTGCCAAGCTTTTGATAAAGCAAAATCAACTATTAGATCAAAATATACTTGAGAAATACAATGTTACAAAAGACGAACTACTGACGGGAGTAATTTGTGAAGCGTGCAAAGAGTATTCGATGATCAGAACAAAGGGGTCTTGGTATTGTCCTCATTGTGGATGTGTATCAAAAAAGGCTCATTTACATTCGCTATATGACTATTATTTATTAATTGGTAATACCGTTAAGAATAAACAACTTCGTGAATTCCTCCATATATCATCAATATACTCGGCTTCAAGACTCCTATCCAAACTAAACCTACCATCATCAGGAACAAAAAAAGACAAAACCCACTATTTAGACGAGTTGTCACATCCATCCGCATTATAGTGTAATTCCGATCCCGCTGTTGTTAATATTCCATTTCTTGATATTTTAAAAAGATAGTCTGCCATGTGTTTTTTTGAGTAGGGCATGTCGTTTTCTACCCAGAAGGAGATTACGCTCATAGTTGCGCCGGATACATAGCTTACTAGCAGGTCACTTGGAACAAGGAATTTATTCTTTTTTGGCTGAATGAATACAATGCCTTTTTCGAATGCGGTTGCTAGTACATCGTAAAGACTTCTTCTAAAGAGATTTGGTCCTTGTCTTCTAAGTAAGACTTTGTAGAAGTAGCTGTTTTTTTCGATATGTTCGAATAGGTGATAATACGACTGTAGGGTCATCTCATCAAGTGAGCTTGGGTTTCCGTCATACGTACTAAAATCAACATTCTTCATAGCCTTGTCTAAATCAATTAGTTTTTCTCTTACAATTTGGCGTACCATTTGGTATTTGTCTTCGTAATGGCTATAAAAGGTCGCTCTGTTAACATTGGCTTTCTTGGTTATATCTTGAACGCTGATTGATTCAAATTCGTTATTATCAGCTAATAGTGTAATTAATGCATCTTGTAAAAGTTGTCTAGTTCGAATGACGCGAGGGTCGCGATTATTTTTTATGGACATTTTACATCTCCTTTATTAAATAACGTTAAGAAATTAAACAATAAATAACAATAGTGTTGTTTAAGCAACAAAATCTAGATTATTAACGGTTGAGTACGTTAATAAATCAATTATAATTAAAAACTATGAGAAGTAAAACGACAATGTGTTGTTTTACTTTTCTTATCTTTATAGAGAGAAACGATTAAAAATTTAGGAGGAATTTTATTTATGGGGAATATGAAGAAGATAGTGTTTGTTAACATAATTACTTTAATCGTACTAGTTGCTGGTGGATTTGCCGGTTATTACTATTATGATCAATCAACAAATTATATAAAAACAGATAATGCTAAAATAGATGGTCAACAAATTGTGATTTCATCTCCTGCTGCTGGTAAACTTAAGTCTTGGTCAGGTACATTCGGAAAAACTTTTTCAGCAAATGAATCGATTGGTAAAGTTTTAACAGCACCTCAAGCTGCTGGGGAGACTGCACATGAAGTATCAGTTTCCGTGCCAACAAATGCTACAATTGTTCAAACAACTGCAATTAAAGACCAATTAGTTGGAACAGGTTCTACACTTGGTTATGCATATAACTTAAATAATCTTTGGGTTACTGCAAACATTAAAGAAACTGAAGTAGAAGACGTGAAAAAAGGTCAAGAGGTTGATGTGTATGTTGACGCATACCCAGATACTACTTTAACAGGAACTGTAGAATTTGTAGGTTTAACTACTGCAAATACTTTTACTTTATTACCTTCTGGAAACTCTAATGCAAACTATACGAAAGTAGAACAGGTTGTACCTGTGAGAATTGCTTTAGATCATAACAAGTCATTTGAAATTGTTCCAGGAATGAATGCTTCTGTTCGTATCCATAAGTAAGGAGGAATTTCTATGTCTAGTGGAATGATCACAGTATATGGAGGGTTTTGCTTAATTGTTTTCTTTATTATTAATCGAATTGTATTAAGAAATAAAGAAAACGAACCGATAATAGATAAAAGAAAAGAAACGGTCCAATCTGAAGAAGTTCAAAAGAAATCAATGCCATCTGAATCAAATGAACAACAGAGCTTTAGTATGGGGAAAGTTTTGACTGTACTATTGCTTGGTATGTTCGTGTCAATTTTAAATCAGACATTAATAAATGTGGCTTTACCGAAGTTGATGGCAGATTTTAATGTAACCACTTCGACTGCACAATGGTTATCTACTGGTTTTATGTTAGTAAATGGTATTTTAATCCCAATTAGTGCTTACTTAGTTGAAACATTTACTTATCGCAAATTATTTATTTTTTCGATGATTGCCTTTACAATTGGTTCAATTATTTGTGCTATATCAGGAAATTTCCCGCTTATGATGGTAGGGCGTATAGTTCAAGCGGTCGGTGCGGGTATTTTAATGCCACTTGGTATGAATATATTTATGACGATCTTCCCGCCTGAAAAGCGTGGGGCTGCAATGGGATTAATGGGAATAGCAATGATTCTTGCGCCAGCTATTGGTCCAACAATAACTGGTTATGTAGTTCAAGATTATTCTTGGCATTTCTTATTTTATGGAATGGCTGGGTTCGGTGTTATTTCCATTATTTTAGCTAATGCTTGGTTCCATATTTCACGTAAACGTTCATTCCCAACTTTGGATGTTTGGGGAATCGTGAGTTCATCAGTTGGATTTGGAACTTTGTTATATGGATTTAGTGAAGCAGGTAATGAGGGCTGGAGTAGTACTGAGGTAGTTCTTTCTTTAGTCGTTGCAGGTATCAGCTTAAGTTTGTTTGTATGGAGAGAATTAACGGCAAAAACACCATTAATAAACTTAAGAGTATTTAAATCCTTTTCTTTTTCTTATACTTTATTAATTAACTTAATCGTTACAACAGCATTATATGGAGGGATGATTTTACTCCCACTGTATTTACAAAACATTCGTGGATTTACTCCAATTAAAGCAGGTTTACTATTACTTCCTGGTTCGTTAATTATGGGGGCACTTGGTCCGCTTACTGGTAAATTATTTGATAAATATGGGATTCGTCCTTTAGCGATATTTGGGTTACTCATAATGACTTATACGACTTATGAGTTCACTAAATTATCGATTGATACACCGTATTTGAAGATTATGTTTTTCTATACTTTACGTTCATTTGGTATGTCATTTATCATGATGCCGATTATGACAGCTGGTTTAAATAAGTTACCATTAAAGATGATTTCACATGGTACTGCAACACAAAATACATTGCGACAAGTTGCTGGTTCAGTAGGTACTGCAATCCTTGTTACAATTATGACCACTCAAACTACAAATCATATGGCTGACTTTTCAAATGAAGTAAATTCAACAAATCCTTTCATCATGGATTGGGTTCATCAAACTGGCGCGCAGTTAGCTGGAGCGGCTGGATTAACTCCTACACAAGGTGGAGCTTTAGCAGTTACGACGCTTTATAGTCAGGCGTCAAAATTAGCATCAATTAATGGAATTAATGATGCATTTATCTTTGCTACTGCATTATCAGGGATCGCATTAGTACTTTCATTCTTTATGGGAAGTACAAAAAGTAGAAAGATTACACAACCTCAATCTAAAAATCAAAATAAGCAGTCTTCAGAAACGATTGCATCTTAAAAAGGAGCCAGTTCATTTTTGAACTGGTTTTTTTTCGACTATTATCACTCTATTTTAATTTGTGGAAATTGTGAATAACTTTCTGTGGATTTGTGGATAACTCTTATACTAATATAAAGTTTCTGTGATTAGTAATGTCATTAAAAGTATTATATATTTATTAGAACGACGTACATCTCTGATTATTTAGGATTAATGGAATTTATTTTCCAACTATATTATCATTTTTCAGATTAATGTCAATAAATATCGACACGTTTTTGTCACATT
Source organism: Bacillus sp. AFS041924 (assembly GCF_002577195.1). GTDB lineage: Bacteria > Bacillota > Bacilli > Bacillales > Bacillaceae_G > Gottfriedia. Next base: position 187,223 of record NZ_NULG01000025.1, on the reverse strand, counting down.
TGTTATAATGGATACGATTACAAAACTGAATAGTAAAAATTAATGAAAAATACATTATATTTATAATAAGTATATAATGTAGAGCTCTTTAGTTAGAGGAGGGACAAGTTTCGTGAATGCTTATTTAAATAATTATGTGATTGTAGTTGTGTTTCTAGTTATAGGAATTGCACTTCCAGTTGTTGCACTTTCGGTTATTGGTAAAATTTTAAGACCGAACGTACCAACTGAAGCGAAGGCAACGACTTACGAAAGTGGGATTGAACCATTTCATGATGCGAAGGTTCGTTTTCACGCTGGATATTACATTTTTGCCCTATTATTCGTTATTTTCGATGTTGAAACTGTTTTCTTATATCCGTGGGCAGTTGCATATGATCAGTTAGGACTGTTTGCTTTTGTTGAGATGATTATCTTTATTCTTATGCTATTGTTGGGACTTATTTATGCTTGGAAGAAGAAGGTGTTGAAATGGTTATGAAGTTAGATGGAATTTCTGTTGCTGAAATGGAAGAACTCCAAAAGAATATATTTTTCACGACGTTGGAAGAAGTGAAAGCATGGGCAAGAAGCAACTCGTTATGGCCATTAACATTCGGGTTAGCTTGTTGTGCAATTGAAATGATGGGTGTAGGTTCATCACATTATGATTTAGACCGTTTTGGATCATTTTTCCGTACTTCTCCTCGTCAATCTGACTGTATGATTGTTTCAGGAACTGTAACGAAAAAGATGGCCCCAATTGTTAAACGTTTATATGACCAAATGCCTGAACCAAAATGGGTAATTGCGATGGGTTCATGCGCAACTGCTGGAGGTCCTTATGTTAACTCGTACGCGGTTGTAAAAGGAGTGGACCAAATTGTTCCAGTAGACGTGTATATTCCTGGATGTCCTCCAAATCCAGCAGCATTAATTTATGGTATTAACAAATTAAAAGAGAAGATTCGTTACGAGGCTAAAACTGGAAAGCAGGTGACGAATAAATGAGTGAAGATAAGTCTAAAGAACAATTAAAAAAAGAAGCTGCAGAGAAAGCGAAAGAAGCAGCTAGACGCAAAATGGAGCAGCTGAAGGCTGAAAAAGAAGCCGCAAAAAACAGTGAAGAAGCATCAGTAGTTGACGAACCAGCTGATGAAAATGAAGTAAAACAAGAAGAACCATCAACTGAAGATGAAAAAGCGAAAGCGCTAGCAGAAGCTAAAGCGAAAGCAGTAGCAGCGGCAAAAGCGAAGGCAGCAGCTATCTTGCAACAAAAAGCAGCAGAAGCAGGAGAACACGCAGAAGAATCAGCTTCTGATGATGAAAAGGCAAAGGCTTTAGCAGCGGCGAAAGCGAAAGCAGTAGCGGCAGCAAAAGCGAAGGCAGTAGCAATCACGAAACAAAAAGCAGCAGAAGCAGGAGAACAAGCAGAAGAATCAGCTACTGATGATGAAAAGGCAAAGGCTTTAGCAGCAGCGAAAGCGAAAGCAGTAGCGGCAGCAAAAGCAAAGGCAGCAGCAATCGCAAAACAAAAAGCCGCTGAAGGTGGAGAATCTACAGCAGACGGTGCTGATGATGAAAAAGCGAAAGCAATTGCAGCAGCGAAGGCAAAAGCAGTAGCGGCAGCAAAAGCGAAGGCAGCAGCATTGGCAAAACAAAAAGCAGCAGGTGGAGAAGACACAGCAAGTGCTGGTTCAGACGATGATGCACAAAAAGCGAAAGCAAAGGCAATTGCAGTTGCAAAGGCGAAAGCAGCGGCAGCAGCAAAAGCGAAAGCAAAAACAGGTGGTGCTACAGAGGCTCCAACTGAAGAAGTAAAAGCTTCTCATAATCAACCATTATTAGATGAAGTAAAGGCATTAATTGAAAAAGAGTTCGGAGCGGAAGTTATTGAGGAAGCAACTATTAATACGCTTTCTAAGCATGATTTAACTTTTACGATTAAAAGAGATGCTTATTTTAAAGTAGCACAGTTTTTAAAAAATAATAATCAGCTACAATTTACTTATTTATCTGGATTACATGGAACTGATTTCGTTGATTACATGGAAGTATACTCTTACATATATTCATATGAACGTAAACATGGAATCGCTTTAAAAGTAAGAGCAGACCGTGAACAACCTATAGTTGATAGTATTACTCCAATATGGGAAGGGGCAAACTGGCCGGAGCGTGAGACGTATGACTTACTTGGAATTCAGTTTGAAGGACACCCAAGATTGGAACGTATTTTACTGCCAGAAAATTGGGTTGGCTATCCACTAAGAAAAGATTACGTTCAATTTGACGAGGGGGTGTAGGATAAGTCATGATTCGTACGGAAGAAATGCTATTAAATGTCGGACCTCAGCATCCTAGTACACATGGTGTATTTCGTCTTGTGTTAAAGATTGATGGAGAGATCATTAAAGAGGCGACACCTGTCATTGGTTATCTGCACCGTGGTACAGAAAAAATCGCTGAAAATCTTCAATATACACAGATTATTCCATATACAGACCGTATGGATTATCTCTCAGCAATGACAAATAACTATGTTATCTGCCATGCTGTTGAAACAATGATGGATATCAAAGTTCCGGATCGCGCGGAGTATTTACGCGTTATCTCCATGGAATTAGGTCGAGTTGCTAGTCACTTAGTTTGGTGGGGTACAAACCTACTAGATATAGGGGCAGTGAGTCCATTCCTTTATGCTTTCCGAGAGCGTGAAATGATTATCAATTTACTAAACGAACTTTGTGGAGCAAGATTGACTTTTAACTACATGCGTGTAGGTGGAGTTAAGTGGGATGCTCCTGAAGGTTGGATTGAAAAGGTAAAAGAATTTATTCCTTATATGAGAGAGCAGTTAAAAGGATACCATGATTTAGTTTCAGGAAATGAAATCTTTATTAATCGTGTTAAAGGTATCGGTGCCTATTCACAAGAAGATGCGATTAACTTCTCATTAAGTGGTGCAAATCTTCGTTGTACCGGTATCAAATATGATCTGCGAAAAGATGCTCCATATTCTATTTACGATCGTTTTGATTTTGATGTACCAGTAGGAACGGTTGGAGATGCATGGGATCGCTATATGTGCAGAATGCTAGAGATTGAAGAGTCATTAAAGATTTTAGAACAAGCTGTTGAACAATTCCCTGCTGAAGGTGATATTTTAGCAAAAGTTCCTAAAATCATCAAAGCTCCTAAAGGTGAAGGATACGTAAGAATCGAGTCACCACGTGGAGAAATCGGTTGCTATATTGCAAGTGACGGTAAAAAAGAACCGTATCGTTTGAAGTTTAGACGACCATCTTTTTATAATCTGCAAATTCTTCCAAAGCTATTACAAGGTGAAAACATCGCAAACTTAATTACTATTTTAGGTGGTATTGATATTGTACTTGGGGAGGTAGACGGATAATGATAGAAAATCTTCTACAAAGTACACCGTCTTGGATAAATTTTCTCATCTATTTAGGCTTAGGCGTTATTTTTCTATTTGTAGTTTTAGGTTTCGTTACGTTTGGAATTCTTTCAGAGCGTAAAGTAATGGGATTCATGCAAGGGCGAATTGGTCCAAACCAAGTTGGTGGACGTTTTGGTTTACTTCAAACTGTTGCAGACGTATTAAAACTTCTTTTAAAAGAAGATACGATTCCGAAAGCAGCAGATAAGCCATTATTCATTCTTGCACCAATCATTGCATTCGCACCTGCCTTTATGGTATTAGCAACTTTACCTTTCACAGAAAACTTACAGTTCGCTGATATAGGTGTTGGATTGCTTTACTATATCGCTGTTTCAGGATTAACAACTGTTGGTGTTGTTACAGCAGGTTGGGCATCAAATAACAAATACTCGTTAATCGGTGGTATGCGTGCGGCAGCACAGATGATTTCATATGAAATTCCGTTAGTAATGAGTGTATTAGGTGTAATCCTATTAACTGGAAGCTTAAACTTAAATGATATTGTTAATGCACAAGAGAATGTATGGTTCATTGTAACTCAGCCGATTGCTTTTATTGTGTTCTTAATTGCAGCAGTTGCTGAATTAAACCGTACACCTTTTGACTTACCAGAAGCAGAATCAGAATTAGTAGCAGGTTATCATACGGAGTTTTCAGGTTTCCGTTGGGCATTCTTTATGCTTTCGGAGTATGTTTACTTTTTTGCAATGTGTTCATTAATTACGATTGTATTTTTAGGTGGATGGAATCCAATTGCAGGTCTAGATTTTATTCCTGGAGCTGTATGGTTCTCTTTAAAATTTAGTGTGATTTTATACTTATTAATTTGGTTCCGTGTAACGTTCCCACGTTTACGAGCTGACCAATTAATGGAGTTCGGTTGGAAAGTACTGTTACCAGTTTCATTAGCTAATATTTTAATAACTGCTTTAGTAAAAAGCTTGTTCTTCTAAACAAATCGACCAATCTAAAGGGGTGTGAGTCATGATTGGGTTAGTAAAAGGATTAAAATATACTCTTCAAAATTTAACGCGCGAGAAAGTAACATATGATTATCCAAATCAGCCGATTCCGTTACCAGATCGCTTTCGTGGGATTCAAAAGTTTTATCCAGAAAAATGTATTGTTTGTAATCAATGTTCAGCAATTTGTCCGACAGACTGTATTACATTAACTGGGAAAAAACATCCTGATCCTACGAAAAAGGGAAAAATTATCGACACTTATGATATCAATTTCGAAATTTGTATTTTATGTGATTTATGTACAGAGGTTTGTCCGACAGAAGCGATTATCATGACAAATAACTTCGAACTTGCTGAATATTCACGTGATGAATTGTTCAAAGATCTTCAATGGCTTGATGAAAATGATCAAAACATTCGAAAGGAGAATAAAGCATGAGTGGTTTTGTAGTTGCTTTCTTTCTTCTTTCTTTATCAGCAATTTTAGGTGGAGTTATGATGTTAAATTCTACGAAAGTTATGCATATGATGCTTTCGCTTGTTTTAACATTCGTTAGTATTGCAGGGATTTATGTTCTTCTATCAGCGGAATTCGTAGCTGTTGTTCAAATTCTTATTTATTCAGGTGCAGTAACAATCTTAATGATTTTTGGAATCATGTTAACAAAACATGATATTGAAAGTGAAAACCCAAAAAGAAATTGGCGAAATATTGCTGCGTTAATAGGTATTGTTTTATTTGGAATTGTTATGTTCTTAGGCATAAACGGACTTTCAATCGACCCATCAGATGTAGATTTAGCAACAAACAATACGAAAAATATCGGATTACAATTATTTTCAAATCATATCGTACCATTTGAAGTAATGTCTGTACTATTACTAATTGCTTTAGTAGGTGCGATCATTTTAGCAAAATCAGATGATTCAAAAGAGGAGGGTACGAAGGAATGAGTTCAGTTCCAATTAATGCTTATCTTCTTTTAGCGCTTATTTTATTTTGTATCGGATTATATGGTGCATTAACGAAGCGAAACACTGTAATCGTGTTAATTTGTATCGAGTTAATGTTAAACGCCGCAAATATTAATTTAGTGGCATTTAGTAAGCTTGGTGTGGCACCGTCTCTAACAGGACAAATTTTCTCATTATTCACGATTTCAGTAGCAGCTGCTGAAGCTGCAGTAGGCGTGGCAATCTTAATTGCATGGTATCGTCATCGTCAGACAGTCAATATCGATGAAGCTGATTCATTGAAAAGATAATTAGGAGGTGGAATTTGATGATGCAGTATGCTTGGCTTGTTCCGGTACTTCCGCTAATTTCGTTTCTAATCCTAATATTAGCTGGTACAAGAGGAAAGAAAGGTAGTGGGATTTTAGGAGCAACTTTAACAGGAATCTCATTCATCATCTCCTTGTTCGTCTTATTTGACCGTCTACAAGGGGATACAGTGCAGAAATTATATACTTGGTTAACAATTGGTAATATTGAAATTCACGTTGGTTATGTAGTAAATGCACTAAATGCGTTAATGTTAGTAATCGTTACGTTTGTTAGTACACTAGTACATATATACTCAACTGCTTATATGGAAGATGATGATCGCATTACGGTGTTCTTTGCGTATTTAGGGTTATTTACATTTGCAATGCTAGCGCTTGTTATTTCACCTAGTATTCTACAACTTTATGTATTCTGGGAGTTAGTAGGTCTAGGATCATTCTTGCTTGTTGGTTTCTACTTCTATAAAGAAGAAGCAAAAGCAGCAGCTAAAAAAGCGTTCATTATGACTAGAATAGGGGACGTTGGTTTATTTATTGGGATGGTCCTTTTATTTTGGAAAACAAAAAGCTTTGACTTCGATCAAATCTTCAATGTAATCCAAGGTGGACAAGTAAGTAATGGCATGTTAACACTTATTGCAATTTTAATTTTCATTGGAGCAATGGGTAAATCAGGTCAATTCCCACTTCACACTTGGCTTCCTGATGCGATGGAAGGTCCAACACCAGTTTCTGCATTAATTCACGCGGCGACAATGGTAGCAGCCGGTGTTTATTTAGTAGCAACAACATATCCAATATTTATAGCTAGTGGAACTGCTTTAACTGTAGTTGCGATTGTCGGAGGATTTACGGCGATCTTTGCAGCAAGTATTGGTCTTGTACAAAGAGATATTAAGCGTGTGCTTGCATACTCTACAGTCAGTCAATTAGGTTATATGATGCTTGCATTAGGTGTGGGAGGATATACAGCAAGTATTTTCCACTTAACTACTCATGCATTCTTTAAAGCATTGTTATTCTTAGCAGCAGGTAGTGTTATACACGCTGTACACACTCAAGACATCTTTAAAATGGGCGGATTACGTCAGAAAATGAAGTGGACATCTACGCTATTCTTAATTGGAACATTAGCCATTACAGGTGTACCTTTACTATCTGGTTTCTTTAGTAAGGATGAGATTATAGCAGCAACTTGGGAAAATGGAAATTACGTTTTATTTGTTGTCGCTTTAGTTGCAGCATTCTTTACTTCTTTCTATATGTTCCGCTTATTCTTCTTAGTTTTCACTGGTGAAGAAAAAACAAAAGGTGCTCACGAGTCACCGAAGTCAATGGTTCTTCCAATGGCATTATTAGGGGTTCTTGCTATATTTGCAGGGTATATTAATACGCCATTCTTTGGTCGCCACTTAAATGACTTTTTATTAGATGGAGTTCCATTTGAAATCACAGAACATAGTCACGAACCAGTTTGGATTATGATCGTAGCAACACTTGTATCATTGGCAGGTATTACACTTGCTTACAATATGTATGGAAGAAAAGCTCAGCAAACTAACGAAGAAGAAAATGGATTATTCCATGAAATTCTACTTAATAAATATTATGTGGATGAATTATATAACGTAACAATCGTAAAAGGTATGTTTGCAATCGGTCACATAATGTTTGCGATTGAACGTTTTGTAATTGAAGGACTTGCAGTTCTAGTAAAAGGAATTGTAAGTAGTATCGGTGGAATTGGTTCAAGGCTTCAAAGTGGTCAAGTGCAAACTTATGGATTTATTACACTACTTGGTCTTGCTCTAATCTTACTAGCAATCGTTGTGACAGGGGGGTACAACTTATGATGTCGCATTTCTTATTATGGGTTGTTTTCTCACCTTTATTAGGATTATTACTAGTCTCTTTTGCTCCAAAGAATTCTTATAAGCTTTGGGCATTATTGACGTCAGTTTTATCATTCGCAGTTACTATACTTGCATATATTGCAGGTCAAAACCTTTCTAGTTTAAAAGATTGGAATATTTCATACGATTGGTTCTCGTTTGGAAAATTTTTCGCTAGTTCTACTAGATTGTTTGAAGTAAAGTTTGAGCTTGGGGTAGATGGTCTATCATTAGTGATGATTTTACTTACGGGTATTATCTCATTAATCGCAGTAATAGCAGCTTACTCAATTAATAAAAGTTCAAAAGGCTTCTATCAACTACTATTTATATTACAAGTGGGTATGTTTGGTGTGTTTGCAGCTCAGAACTTAGTGTTATTCTTCTTATTCTTTGAAATAACGCTAGTTCCGATGTTCTTCTTAATCGGAAAATGGGGCCGATTTGATAGTGAACGTGCTGGTTACCAATTCTTAATTTACAACGGATTGGGATCTGCATTCTTACTATTTGTTATCGCTGTTCTATTTGCTCGTACAGGCACAACAAACTATGCAGCATTATCAAGTATCAGTCCAATGGGGCAAACTACAGTGAGCCCAATTTCGGATACTTTAAAAATGGTTTTATTAATTTGTTTATTAATTGCATTTGCAATCAAGCTACCTTTATTCCCGTTCCACCGCTGGATGGTGAATGTTCATACTCAGGCAAATCCTGCTGTTGTAATCATTCACGCTGGAATCCTATTAAAAATTGGAACTTACGGTTTAATTCGTTTTGCTTTAGGTGTTTTCCCAGAGCAATTTGAAAAAATGTCAGTAGCTCTTGCGATTATTGGTGTAATTAATTTACTTTACGGAGCTTATATTGCTTTAATACAAAAAGATTTACGTTCAGTATTAGCTTATTCAAGTTTCTCACATATGGGGATTGTTATTATTGGATTAGCAGCTATGAATAGTGCTGGGATTCAAGGGGCAATTTTACAATCAGTATCTCACGGTTTAATTGCAGCACTCCTGTTTTTAATAGTTGGAATGCTAGAAAATCGAGGCGATTCTACTAGCTTTGATCGTATTTCTGGTCTATCAAAATCAACACCTAGACTTGCTGGGTTACTACTTTTTGGCGGTATGGCATCACTAGGTTTACCGGGTCTATCAGGATTCGTTGGAGAATGGCTATCATTTGTTGGCCTTTTCCAAAGTCATAAAGTAATTGCAACAGTAGGTACTCTAGGGATCATTTTAACTGCGGCTTATATTTTAAGAGCTATTCTACAATTAAGCTTCGGAAAAAATAGTGAATTTATTTCGTCATTCACTGATTTATCAAAACGTGAAGCAATCGCATCAGGTATTTTAGTATTTGCGATCGTCCTGTTTGGTGTATACCCAGCTTTCGTAAATGATATGATTGTGTCATCAGTGGATTTTATCATTCAAGGGATTAGAGGTGTATAGAAGATGACATGGAAGGCTTTATCTGAATTTCAATGGGGAACAATGGGTCCAGAGATCATTCTAGTAGCTGCTGCGCTTCTTCTATTAACTCTTGAACTCTTATTACCTAAAAATGCGAGTCGTAAAATAGTTGGTTGGGTTGGCCTACTTAGTGTTGTTGGATCATTTATATGGTTAATCACACTTTATTCCCATAAACCAATAAGTCTATTAGCGGGATCGTTTAAACTTGATTCATTCGGGCTTTTATTTAAAACAGTATTATTAATTGGTGCAATCTTAATCCTATTACTTGCACTAGGAGATAAAACAATTGCAGAACGTTCAGAATACTATACATTGTTTATAACGGCATTAATTGGAGCAATGTATATGGCTTCAAGTAGTGACTTAATTACTTTATTTATTGGATTAGAGCTACTTTCAATTTCATCTTATATTCTTGTTGGAATTCAAAAGAGAAGAGAGGGTTCCTCAGAGGCCGCACTTAAGTATGTAATTAACGGTGGTATTTCAACTGCCATTACATTATTCGGATTAAGCTATGCTTATGGCTTAACAGGGACTACAAACATTACTGAAATGAATATGGTACTTTCCCAAGGGATACCAAGTAGTAATGAATTTCTAATGATTCTAGCATTCGTATTAGTATTCGTTGGATTATCATTTAAACTTGCATCTGTTCCGTTCCATATGTGGGCGCCAGATGTATATGAAGGTGCACCGACACCTGTCACGGCATTCTTAGCAACTGTTTCAAAAACAGGTGGATTTATTATCGTACTTCGCATCTTCTTAGCAGTCTTTACTGGTGCCTTGTTGATGAAGGAACAAAAATCAGTATTTGAAGTAATGCAGCCCGTAGTTGCTACACTAGCCGCATTATCGATGATTATTGGTAATACAATTGCTCTAAAACAAGATAGTCTAAAGCGTATACTTGCATACTCAGGTATTGCACATGGAGGTTATGTTCTAGTTGCATTTGTCAGTATTTCACCATTCATGTTCGAAAGTATTTGGTTCTATTTATTGGCTTATACATTTATGACAATCGGGATTTTAACAATTGTTTATAATGTACAACAACAAAGAGGAACTGATTCTTTATCATCATTTGCAGGCCTGATTAAAACGAATCCGTTTTTAGCAATTACAATGACAATATTTATTTTATCTCTAGCGGGTATTCCATTAACTGCAGGATTTATTGGAAAGTTAAGTATCTTCATGGGGGCATTTGTCCAAGTTAAAGGATACTATGTATTAGGTGGAATTTTACTATTAACAACAGTCGTATCTTACTTTTACTATTTTGGCATCCTTCAAAATATTTTCTTTAGAAGTGGCGAAGAACGAAAAATAGTACTTCCTAAGACACATCTATTCGTTGTACTAGTTTGTGCGATTGTAACGATTGGTTTAGGTATTAAACCATCTATAGCTTTAGATTTATTCCATAAACTAGACATTGTTAAAGACTTCTTTATGGCGTAAAATATAGTTAAATTAGAAAAGTGTAGGGTTATTCCTACACTTTTTAATTTGTGTAAAAAAATTTATTTAGTTTTCAGACTGATTGAAATAGCATATCGTTCAAGAAACAGTGCAAATAGAGAGACAAAGTAACGCCTTAACAATACTCTTTTTGTAAACAATCTGAAAGCTTTTTCTTTAAAGAACGAGCGAAAAGAGGACGTGAAAAATGGAAGCTTTGGTTGGGACAGATGCGTTATTAGCAATAATAGTCCATTTACTTTTCATTATTTTAACTTGGTGGGCGATAACCGCAATTAAATGGGAAAGTATTATGAAAAAAGGACATGTCGCCCAAATTCGACTTTTTATGGTTTTATTAACAATTACGATTTCTTCTGCTGTAAGTAGTTTTTTCTTAGATTATCTTCAGTATGCAAAAAATATCACATATTTATTGAAATAATTTGTCAAAAAGTATGTTACGATGGCCCGTATAAACCCTTCTCTACCTGTGAAAAATGGAAGTAAGAGAGGGGATTATTTATGAAAAAGACTATGTATTTATTTTTAATTACGATTACTTTTGCGATTGCACTTTTTTATAATTGGGGAAAAATCGGTATGGCTGACACAGGAGTCGGTCAATTGAATCGTTTTGCAGATGTATTAAATAAAAAAGACATTTCGGTAACAAGTTGGAATTTATATGCTAGAGAAGCTAAAATGAACACTTCGGTGGCCAAAATAGTTGGTAAATATAAAGAAGATTTTAAAAAATTTAAGTGGACTAATACAAATAATGGTAATAAAATAATTGGTACATTTAGCCATTCATCGGTCACAGAACGAATCGTTGTTACATCTACTAGCAGTAATAGTAGTTATGTAATTTATGAACTGAGTGGGACTAAATGGGACCAACGAGCTGAGAAAGAAACAAGAATACTCATTAAGAACTCACTGGAAAATATTTTTAGTAAAGAACCTACTTTTTTTACTTGTATAAAGGGGACAATGGGTGGTAAACTTGAAGGTGTTTTGCAGGGTATAAAAAATGATTTATTGGGGACTTTTAAAGCAACAAAAATTGAAGAAATAAAAGAAGGGGCATTCGTCTCTGTTTCAGCATATACTGAACAGTGGAATGACGCTCTGGTTGCAAATGGCAAAAAAATAAATTTACAAATTGCAATACATGAAAACAATGTTGATAAATCAACGACAATTATTATTGGAACACCGATTATAACAGTAGAATATTGATAGATCTATTTTAGGACACGGAGGGGAAAAGTTTGGATAAAATCATTGTCCGTGGCGGGAAACAGCTTCAAGGCACAGTTCGTGTAGAAGGTGCAAAAAATGCTGTCTTACCAGTTCTTGCTGCAGCGCTACTAGCTAGTGAAGGAAAAAATATAATTCATGACGTACCAACTCTATCTGATGTTTACACGATTAACGAAGTTCTTCGTAATTTGAATACAGAGGTTGAGTTCAAAAATAATACAGTAACAGTCGATGCTTCAAAGGATTTACATGTTGAAGCACCATTTGAATATGTTCGTAAAATGCGAGCATCTATTCTTGTAATGGGACCACTATTAGCTAGAAACGGTCATGCACGTGTAGCGTTACCAGGTGGATGTGCAATTGGATCTAGACCGATTGAACAACATTTAAAAGGTTTTGAAGCAATGGGAGCTCAAATTACGGTAGGAAATGGTTTTGTAGAAGCAAAATCAAACGGTCGTTTAAAAGGGGCAAAAATCTATTTAGATTTCCCAAGTGTAGGAGCAACAGAAAATATCATGTCTGCAGCAGCACTTGCTGAAGGAACTACTGTTCTTGAAAATGCTGCAAAAGAACCTGAAATTGTTGACTTAGCAAACTTCATCAATTCAATGGGTGGTAAAGTTCGTGGTGCTGGAACAGGTACTATTCGAATCGAAGGGGTACCAACACTATTTGGTACAACTCACCACATTATCCCAGACCGTATTGAAGCTGGAACATTTATGGTTGCAGCAGCAATTACGAATGGAAATGTATTAATTGAAAATGCAGTTCCAGAACACTTAAGCTCAGTTGTAGCTAAAATGCGTGAAATGGGAGTAACAATTATCGAGGAAGAAGAAGGTCTTCGTGTAATTGGATCAGACAATTTAAAACCTGTAGACATCAAAACAATGCCTCACCCAGGCTTCCCAACAGATATGCAATCACAAATGATGGCACTTCTATTAAAAGCTAATGGAACAGGCATGATTACTGAAACAGTATTCGAAAATCGTTTCATGCACGTTGAAGAATTCCGTCGCATGAATGCAAATATTAAAATTGAAGGTCGTTCTACGATTATTCATGGACCAAATGATCTTCAAGGAGCAGAAGTAGCTGCTACTGATTTACGTGCTGCTGCATCACTAATCCTTGCTGGTCTTGTTGTAGATGGATATACTCGCGTTACTGAGTTAAAACATTTAGATCGTGGATATGTAAATTTCCATGAAAAGCTTGCTGCACTTGGAGCGGACATTGAACGTGTAAACGAACCAAGCACAGCAATAGAGGAAGAAACACTAAAAGATTTACAAGCGTAAACTAAAAACTAATTCAGATGCCTGGCACTATGTGTTACCCCACATAGAGTCAGGCATTTTTGCATTTTCATGCAACTATCTACTATCAGTTATAGACAGAAACCGTATAAAATATTCTAAAAATAATAAAAAAATAATACAATTTGTTATAAGAACCTAATGTTAAATCGATCTATATTGTTCTAAATGCTTGTCCATATACATAAATTATTTTTAGAAAGGGCAATTAGTTGAAAATTGTCATTTAAAGTTGTTTTGAAATGGATAGGAGGAAAATATGAAGTCATTTAAAACATTAATCACTGCAGGATTAACTACTTGCTCAGTCGTCATTATTATCCCAACATTGCTTGTTCTACCGTTTCATAGTCATACAGATGGTAGATTGGTTGATCAGCTACAGAAAAAGGCTAACCAAGTTGCAGCAGCGAACAAAAATGACAATCTAAGTATTGAGGTTTTTAGAACAAAAACGCAAAAAGTTGAAAAGTTACCAATCGAAGAATACGTACTAGGAGTCGTAGCTTCAGAAATGCCAGCAAAATTTGAACCGGAAGCATTAAAAGCTCAATGTTTAAGCGCAAGAACGTTTATTATCAAGAGATTAAAAGAAGGTAAGCCACTCGAAGAAGGCGGAATAGTAGATGATACTGTTCAATTCCAAGTCTTTCAGGACCGTGATGATTTAAAGAAAAGATTTGGATCTAAATACGAAGTAAACATAGCAAAAATAGAAAATGCAGTAAAAGCCACCGAAGGACAAATATTAACATACGATGGACAACCTATTACAGCTTCATTCTTCTCTTCAAGTAATGGCTACACAGAAAACTCAGAAGAATATTGGAGTAGTAGTGTACCATATTTAAAAAGTGTAAAAAGCCCATGGGATTCTGTTGCACCTGACTATATTTCAAAAAAAGCATTCACCATAAGTGATTTTGAAAATAAACTTAATGTTAAAATTAATAAATCAGACATAGGAAAAGTCATTTCAAGAACTAAAGGTAAACGTGTAGAAAAAGTAGCATTTGGCAAAAAGACTCGCTCAGGCAAAGAAATTCGAGAAAAACTAAACCTACGATCAACAGATTTTACATGGGAACGTAAAGGTAACGAAATCATCATCACTACAAGAGGATTTGGCCATGGAGTAGGAATGAGTCAGTACGGAGCAAATGAACTTGCAAAGCAAGGAAAAACATTCGATGAGATCGTTAAGTATTATTACAAGGGAGTTGACATAAAAAAGCTTAGTAAGAAGGATTATGACACATTAGAGAAGCTATGACTAAAAAACGGACCTCAGGGGGTCTGTTTTTATTTGTATAAGATATAAGAAAATAACTTAAAAACCACTCTAAATTGAACTGAAAATAGTCCATCTTAGAGTGGTTTCTTATTAAATAGAATCACTTATTTGCATTTTCGCTTTATTTAATTGCTGTATTGAAGGTTTATATTGCAGCTCCACTAATTTAATTGCAGTACGAATCTGCAGTTATTCAAGTTAATTTGCAGACGATACAAAAAGATTACTCTGCATTTTCAAACTTCAAATCCTATACTTACTGCTTTTGAGCATACTTATAATAAAAATAACCAACAAATGGACGTACTTTAATGTTTTTTACACTTGGCTTTTGTAAGTACACATATCCAGCTTGGTAGACTGGAGCGATGGCAGCATCATTTAGTAACAGGTCTTCTGCATTATGAAGGAGCAGAGTGCGTTCTGATTCATTTTGTAAGCTAATTGTATTTGCCTTTTTTAAGAATTCGTCATATTGTTTATTTTTAAAGTTTAATACATTTAAAGCTGAATTTGATGTGAATAGTTCTAAGTAAGTCGTTGGGTCTGGATAATCTGCACCCCATGTATCTAAAGAAAGATCATAATTTCCTTGCTGACGTAGTTCAAATTTTTGTTGTGCAGGTTGTACGATAATATTAACCGTTAAGCCTTTTAAGTTTGTTTCTAATTGTGATTTAAGGTATTCACCGATTTTACGTGAAGTATTGCTATCGCTAACTAGTAATGAGATTGTAGCTTTTGATTTGCCACTCTCCGTTAAAGCCTCTTTAAATAGTGTTTCAGCTTCTTCTAGACTTACTGTAGAAGGATGAGTTGTTGATTTAACAAAATCTACACCTTTAGAGTTTTTTACTAATCCTTTTGGAATGATTCGATCAGTAGGGAGAGATCCATCGTTTAAAAGTGTCGTACTAATATCTTCTTTATTAAAGCCATTTGCAATCGCCTTGCGCATTTTTTTGTTTGCTAATAATGGATTCTTTTGATTAAAGCTAATGTAAGACACTATTGGCATGGCTAATTTATTTAATTCTTTATTTCCTTTAAAGCGATCAATCACACTTGAATCAATAATAGCTTGATCAAGTTCGCCAGTTTCAAAGAGATTAACAGCAGTTGTAGTTTCCTTCATTATTTTAACGTCAATTTTATTCACATGTACGTTCTTTTTGTCATAGTATTGTGGATTTTTAGTCATTGTGAAGCCAGCTTCATGATTCCATTTGCTTACAACATAAGGACCGTTATATAAAGTAGTGTTAGCTTCTAAACCATATTTGCGACCTTGTTCTTTAACGAATTTTTCATTTAATGGGAAGTACATTGGTAGACTTGTAAGTTGAATGAAATAGGGTATAGGACGTTCAAGTTTAATTTGTAATGTTTTATCATCTAATGCAGTTACCCCCAATTTATCCACAGCTAGCTTTCCTTGGTTAATTTCTTTTGCATTTTCAATATCATATAAATCGTATGCAAACTGGGCTTTTGTATTTGGATTAACTGCTCGTTTCATTGCAAAAACAAAATCTTTAGCAGTTACTGGATCTCCGTTTGAATATTTAGCATCTCTTAAAGTAAATATGTAAACCTTACCATCAGCACTAACTTTATGTGATAAAGCGGCTGCAGGAACATATTCTCCTTTTTCATTAGGCATATACAGACCTTCCATAACACTATTAAGAGCGTTTAAAGATGGTCCATCTAAAGCTAGTGAACTATCAAGACTTACGATATCTGAAGTATCCATTAAATGTAGGGTATGATCATCTGATTTTCCAGAGGCTTGATTAGATTGTTGTCCACATCCTGCTAGGGCCAATGTAAGTAATATAGTCATTGATACGAATTTTTTCTTAGTAAAAAGCATTCTATTTTCTCTCCTTATTTTTGGGTACAAAAAAAGAGTCCCCGCCTTATAAAAAGGACGAGGACTCCCGTGGTGCCACCTTAATTAGTCTAAAACCGTTTAGACTCACTTTGCAGTATCAAAACAAATGAATTGAACTACCTTGTGACAAAAAGCAGTATCGAAACATTAGTTTGAATACCTGTCTCTTTTATCGGTGAGACGTCCGCCAAAGCCTACTGCATTTTATAAATGGTTCGGTTCGGGTGCTCAGAAGCCCATTCAAAAATATGTCCGTACTGACTTGCACCTACCGTCAGCTCTCTGAAACTTTCATATAATCTACTCTTCTTCATCATCGCAAAAAATATATAATAACCTGAAATAATTTTTTAAGTTTAAGTTTTTAATACATCGTACAAGCTTGTAGTGTGATTATATTTTGTATAAAAGAAAAATGCAAGAAAAATAATTTTTTAAATTCATTAATGGATATATTAACTTATCCACAAATATTGTGTATAAACTTTGTGGAATTGTGGATAAATCGCTTTCATTTGTTAATATTTATCTAGTTTTTTGTGGATTAATGTGAATTTGTTTGAAATTGTGTGGAAAAATAAGAATTTTGTCGAACTAAAATTTTCTAAATTGCGTATATAATTTCCAAAATCTGTTGACAATGATTGCAGAGGTGATAAGGATGAGAGAGGAACAAAACAAAAAAACTTCTCAAAAAGTTATTAAAATGTTAAGAAAGCGTTGGGTAGTACCAGCAATTTATTTAGTGAGTGCAGCGGTAATATTAACAGGTGCGTTATGGTATCAATACAGTAATGCTCCAACTCCAACAAAAACTGGAACTACAGTTGATACGACAAGAGAGCCAGATGCAATTCCAGCTTCACAGCCTGAAGAAAAATTAACATACCCTGTTTCAAAGGATGTAACAGTTCAAGTTAAGAGTCATTATTATGATGATTCAGCTTCAAAAGATGAGCAACAAGCATCTTTAATTCAAACGGATAGTAATACTTTCACGATCAACACTGGAATGGATTTAGTTGATAAAAGTGGAAAAGAATTTGATGTAACAGCTGCTTTAAGTGGTACTGTAACAAAAGCTCAAAAAGATGCTGAGTTAGGTTATGTTGTTGTAGTAGAAAGTGGGAACGGTTTAGTTTCATACTATCAAAGCTTAAAATCAGTAAGTGTTGACCCTGGAACAAAAGTTTCACAAGGACAAGTTCTTGGTACAGCTGGAACGGCTTTAATTGGCAAAGAAAATGGCATTCATGTTCACTACGAATTACGTAAAGATGGTGTAGCAATTAATCCAGAGAAATACCAAGGACAAGAAGTTTCATCGATTATTAGCTCTGTAAATACTAAGAGCGAAACAAAAGAATCTAACACTATGAATACTTCTGGAAGTGTATCAGATGATAACGAAGAGGATTCATCTAATAGTGATACAGATGGAAATAAAATTCAGCAATAATAAATAAGCATTTCACAAAGTGCCCAACACGCGGGATTCATACCCCATATGTGTTGGGCACTTGTTTTTTTCTGATAATTGTGCATAGTTAGAAACTTTCTCTAATACAATGTTATAAACCCATCAAAGAGGTGTTTGAGGTGAGGGATCGTGGATTTTCTACCTAGTCAAAATAAATGTAACTCAGCAGGTCAGTCAGAGCAGGAAAAAAAGCAGCTAAGTCAGTCAAAACGAGTCTCATTTCACGCTTCTCACATCCATTTAGAGGAGGAGAGTAGTGTGCACGATTACATCAAAGAGAGAACGATCAAGATTGGGAAATATATCGTGGAGACGAAGAAAACAGTACGCGTAATAGCTAAAGAGTTTGGAGTATCAAAAAGTACAGTACACAAAGATTTAACAGAACGCCTTCCGGAAATAAATCCAGATTTGGCAAATGAAGTGAAAGAAATATTGGATTATCACAAATCAATTCGTCACTTACGCGGTGGAGAGGCTACAAAGCAAAAGTATCAAAAAGAAGACGTTGAAAAAGTAACGAAATAATGTTTCTGAGCCTTGAAAACAAAATTAGAAATATTTAACCTCCTATTCACAAATAATTAATTACTAAAAGCAGTTGTTTATGGTAAAATTATATTTTGGTATGGAACGTATTCGGGGAACTGCTCATGAGTATAGTGAATAAGGAGGAGCCAAAAGGAATGTTTTCTAAGGATATCGGAATAGATCTTGGTACAGCCAATGTATTAATACATGTTAAAGGTAAGGGAATCGTATTAAACGAGCCTTCTGTAGTTGCAATAGAGCGTAGTAGCGGTAAAGTTTTAGCAGTAGGGGAAGAAGCAAGCCGCATGGTAGGTCGTACACCTGGTAATATCGTTGCAATTCGCCCATTAAAAGATGGTGTAATTGCTGACTTTGATATTACTGAAGCAATGCTACGTCATTTTATAAATAAATTAGATGTAAAAGGTTTTATGTCAAAACCGCGTATTTTGATTTGTTGTCCAACAAACATCACATCTGTTGAACAAAAAGCAATTCGTGAAGCTGCTGAAAAGAGCGGTGGTAAACAAGTTTATCTTGAAGAAGAGCCAAAGGTTGCTGCAATTGGAGCTGGAATGGATATATTCCAACCAAGTGGTAACATGGTAATTGATATTGGCGGTGGGACAACCGATGTCGCAGTCTTATCGATGGGAGATATCGTCACCGCCTCTTCAATTAAAATGGCAGGGGACAAGTTTGATATGGAGATTTTAAACTATATCAAGCGTGAATACAAATTGCTTATTGGAGAACGTACTGCAGAGCAAATTAAAATTGAAGTAGGTACTGTTTTCCCTGGTGCTAGAAATGAATCAATCGATATCCGTGGACGTGATATGGTAACTGGATTACCTCGCACAATTACTGTACAATCTGATGAAGTTCAAAGAGCATTAAATGAACCAGTTTACTTAATTGTACAAGCTGCAAAAACAGTACTAGAACGTACACCACCTGAATTATCAGCTGATATTATTGATCGTGGAGTTATTCTAACTGGGGGCGGAGCGTTACTTCATGGAATAGATACTTTACTTGCAGAAGAGTTAAAAGTACCTGTATTTATCGCTGAAGACCCAATGCAATGTGTTGCAGTTGGTACTGGGATCATGTTAGAAAACATTGATAAGATTCCGAGCCGTTATTTAAAATAAAAATCTAAATCTCAAGCGTAAAGCTTGGGATTTTTTTTTGTCTCTGTATTATTCTTTGAAAGTAAATGTTTAAGTTTTGTAAAGTCACTATTACTCAATCGGTCGAAAGCCAGTAAATCAAATTCCTCAGCTTATTAGTAAATCCTAATAATAAGTTGAAAATTAGATGAACCAAAATTCTGAAACTCTTTTGACGGAAGTATTTAAAAGTTATGAGGACTAACACCCCTTCCACCATAGGCAAAGTACCTAGAGTGTAAACTAAAATATGCTTATATTAAAAGTGAAATTAGGCGTCTTTATAAGACAGCTTTTTTTTTGTTTCATAAAACACTTAGAAAACAATACATTAAATGAAATATTTTGGAAAAAGTATAAGAATATTAAGCCATGATTATGGGGTGGTGGTAAAAGTGTTTAACTACAAAGAAACCAATAGTGCAGCTACAAATAAAAAAATACCATTTCAAAGTAATATATCACGTTCTCTAAGTAAGGATATCTTAGATAATATAAAAAGAATTAAAGATGATTTTGGTGATAGTTCGGATCTTATCATTCGTCATGAAACACTTGGGGAAGGCATGGAGTATTCCTTTGCGACGATTCATATTGACGGAATTTCAAATGAGAAATTAGTCAATGATGGAATCATTTCCAAAATCCTTCAAATTAATGAAGAAAAAAATACAACACTGTCATTGACAGATTTAGAGAATGGACTAAAAAGCGTAATTGCTGTCTCAAGTTTAAAATCACAATCAAGCTATACAAATCTATTATCAGGTTTACTAATTGGAGATACGATTGTCCTTTTAGACCATGATAGTAATTTCTTAGTTGCATGTACAAAAATGGTGCAATCTAGAAGTATTTCAGAGCCCTCAACACAAACCGTAATTAGAGGTCCAAAGGATAGCTTCACAGAAAGCTTACGTACGAATACTTCACTAATCCGTAATAGAATTCAGCATCCAGCGTTACGAATTGAGTCAATGAAAATAGGCGAAGTAACGAGAACTGATGTAGAAATAATGTATATAAAAGGCATTGTAGATGAGGAGCTACTAAAAGAAGTAAAACATCGTTTAGAAGCCATTAATGCTGATGAAATTTTAGAATCGAGCTATATCGAAAACTATATTCAAAACGATCAAAAGACAATTTTCCCTACAATGATTAATTCAGAGAGACCAGATGCTGTAGTAGGTAATTTACTGGAAGGTCGGGTTGCAATTTTCACAGCTGGAACACCATTTGTTTTGATTTTACCAGCTACATTTACGCAGTTCTTTCAATCTCCAGAGGATTATTATCAGAGCTCTTATATTGGTACTTTTTTAAGAATGCTTCGTTATATGTCCTTTTGGACCGCTTTATTTGCACCTGGGATTTTCATTGCGATTACTTCATTTCATCAGGCTGTTATTCCAACGGTATTATTAGTGAGTTTGGCTTCCCAACGTGAAGGTGTACCTTTACCAGCGATTGTTGAAGCTATTGGAATGGAACTAGCTTTCGAGGTATTACGCGAGGCCGGAATTCGAATGCCAAGGGCGGTTGGACAGGCGCTTTCAATTGTAGGAGCCTTAATCTTAGGGCAAGCAGCGGTACAAGCAGGATTTGTATCGTCATCAATGGTAATCATCGTATCAATTACAGCGATTGCTAGCTTTACAATCCCTTATTACAACATGTCAATTTCTGCTAGGATCCTTAGATTTTCCTTATTAATAGCAGCAGCTTATATTGGCTTATTTGGATTGTTGATTGGTGGTTTAATTATTTTATTACATATGTGTAGCTTGCGTTCTTTTGGTGAGCCATACTTTGCACCATTTGCTCCATTCCGTTTAAAAAGTCAGAAAGATACTATTCTAGTTGTACCTAGTCAAGGAAATACAAAAAGCATTAAAGAACAAACTAGTGGGGAATGAGTATGAAAAGAAAATGTATAATCTTAATTCTTATTACAAATTTACTTTTAGTGGGATGTTCAAATTATAAAGAATTAAACAGTTTATCGATTGTGGTGGCAATGGGCGTCGATTATTTACCTGATGAAAATCAATACAATATGATCCTTCAAATCATCAATCCAAGTGCAATTGCTAGCATGACTGGTTCAATAGGTACGCCAATTATTTCTCTAGAAGATAAAGGAAGAACAATTTCAGAGGCAGCTCGAAATGTTACAAAAAAAGTGTCTCGATCAAATATTTACTCTCATGTGGCGCTCGTTGTTATTGGTGAAAACTTAGCAAGAGATAAATCAATGAACTATATATTTGATGTATTTGAGAGGGATTCCAAAATACGCGTTAATATTCCAGTCATTATTGCAAGGGACGATAGTGTCTATAAAATAATGAATAATTTACCGGCACTTGATAAAATACCAGCTAAGTCGATCGTAGGGAAAATTAACAATACGTCCTCTCTTTTAGGAGAAAATCAAGAAATCCAAATGCGACAAGTAATCTCAGCCCTTTCAAGTAGTGGTAGAGAGCCTGTCATTAATGGTGCTACTTTAGAACAATACAGTGAAATATCTGAAACACTTGATAATTTTTCAAAAGTGAAATCGTCTTATAACATGATTAACGGACTAGGTGTTATAAAAAAAGGAAAGCTAGTTGGGTGGTTAGATGGTGCGCCAGCTAAATCGGTACAAATAGTTGATAACGTAATTAAGGAAACAAATGTACAAGTAAAATGCAACAACAAAAACGAATTTGATTCGATGGAACTCACTAGGGTGAAAACAGACACGAAGATTAAAATGAAAAATAAAGTACCAATTATTCACTTAAATGTAAAAGCGATTGGAATTATTGATGAAGTACTTTGCAATGATAATTTCGATAAAGCAAAAACATTAAAAAAATATGAAAAACTAAGTGAGAAAGAAATAAAGAGTACGCTAGAAAAAGGAATTAAAAAAGCACAAGGATACGGGGCAGATATTTTTGGATTCGGCGAAAAATTACATTTATCAGATCCAAAGGTATTTAAAAAATATGAGAAAAATTGGAATAAACAATTTGCAAAAGCAAAAGTGAAAATTGATGTTGATGTCCAAATAAATAATGTAGGTATGAGGAAAAAAGCCTATCCATTTTAGAAAAGAAGGGAATGCTAATGAATCGAAAATTATCAATTGGTGCCTTCCAATTCTTTAGTATCATATTTTTATTTGAGATGGGGAGTGCTACGTTAGTAGGACTTGCATCTGGAGCAATGCAGGATGCATGGATTAGTGTATTAATAGCATTGGCCACTGGATGCCTATTATTTTGTGTTTATATAAAATTATTTGAACTGTATCCAGAATTACCACTTACAAAATATGCTCAGTCTATTTTAGGAAAGTTCATGGGCAAAATACTAGCTATGATTTATATAGTCTATTTTATTTATATTGCAGCACGAGTTCTTAGAGACTTTGAAGAATTAATGGTGATTACACTTTACAATGCCTCTTCTCTTATCTCGATCGGTATTTTATTTATGTTTTTAGTTATGTATGCAATTTTTAAAGGCTATGAAGTATTCGGTAGAGTATGTGAGTTTCTGTTTATCGTAATCATCATGATTATCACAACGATTATAGGTTTTGAAGTAATAGGAGATCTAATAAAAACTGATAATCTAAGACCTGTACTAGAGTCGGGCTGGAAAACTGTCCTAAAAGAAGCTTATCCTTTGACTGTTACATTTCCCTTTGGTGAAATGGTAACATTCACAATGCTATTGCCTTATTTAAAGAAAGCAGAATATGCTTGGAAGGTAGGCATTCCGGGATTAATCTTTGCAGGTTTGGTTTTAACGGTGATCACAATGATAAATATTTGTATTTTAGGCGCAGATACGATGGAAAGATCTACTTATCCTGTGTTAACCTCTATTAGTTATATAAATATTGCCGATTTTATTCAAAGACTTGATTCAATCATTGTTATTGTAATCGCTGTAGGAGGATTTATTAAGATAACGGTTTTTTTCACTTGTGCTATTGTTGGAGCGGGAGAACTATTTGATGTAAAAAAATCTGATACACTTACGTATCCAATTGCTGCGATTATATTAATTAGTTCCGTTTGGATGGCACCTGACTATTTAGAACATTATAAAGAAGGATTAGACATTGTACCTTATTTTTTACACATACCTCTCCAAATCGTCATTCCTCTTGTTCTGTTAGTCATCGCATTGATACAAAAAAAAGTAAAAACAAAAGAGAATGCAGCTTAGAAATTCTGCATTCTCTTTTGTCTTAATTAGAAGTATTTTGCCCTGCATTTTGTTCCTGATTTCGTTTCTTTTTAAGGTTTTCCATATATTGTAAGCCGATTTTTGCAACGCCGAATGGTACTGTAAATAAGAATATCAAAACATAATCTTCGCCTACAAGTTCTGTTTTGCTAAGTTTTATATTCATTAGTAAGTGAGGAAAATGATCTCCATTATATAGATCAATCCCTTCCAGTAAACACATTTCTAGTATAAATAAACAAAGAAATACCAAAAACACCTTCAATGCCAGCACCCCATTTATTATGATTAAGTACAATTATTTTGGTATATGATGGCGGTGATTATGCAAAAAATTAGAGAAATTTCAAAAAATTTCTTTAAGATTTCTCAGGGAAACTAAGTAACGAATAGTCAATTCTTTAGCAATCGATGAACGAATTCCCTGAAACTGACTATTGAAACTATTTTATAGTAACACTGGTACATCAAATGAGCGGTTTCACTAAGGGTTTGCGTTAACTTACAAAATAAGATAGTATTATCTTTATAGAGCATAGAAGCTGGTCTTAAGACTTGCTTCTTTTTTATTAGCATAATGAATTTAACAAATTAGGAGGTCTACATAATATGTTAGATATTAAAGCAATTAAAGAAATTCTTCCTCATCGCTATCCATTTTTGTTAGTTGATCGTATCATCGAGCATGAAGAAGGTAAACGTGCGATTGGCATTAAAAACGTAACGGCTAACGAAGAGTTTTTTAATGGTCACTTCCCTGACTACCCTGTAATGCCGGGAGTACTAATTGTAGAAGCACTAGCACAAGTTGGAGGAGTTGCAGCTTTAAGCCTAGAGCAAAATAAAGGAAAACTAGCATTATTTGCAGGTATCGATAATTGCCGTTTCAAAAGACAAGTAGTACCTGGTGACCAGCTAAGACTAGAAGTTGAACTAGTGAAAATGCGTGGACCAATTGGAAAAGGTAAAGCAGTAGCAACAGTTGACGGACAAATTGCTTGTGAAGCTGAACTTACATTTGCACTTAAATAAACATAGTCTGTAAAAATCCTATTTTAAAAATAGGATTTTTTTATGAAGATTATGAAATTACTTTGGATGGTGAAAGTGCAATTAAATGTGTATTTGTGGACTAAATAATGACCCCAAATCAACCTTGCTCAATTTATTTCATACCTAAATGATAGTAATCTTTATTTACTTTTCTCCACTCAATTGCTTTGCGTTCTACTTCCTTCACAAAAGCATCTTTTCCATCCATATATCCATTAATATCTGTTGGGAATTTTTCTGCTAGCTGGGCTTTTAATTCTCCATATGCTTTCATCTCGTTCTCATGCGCTCTTAAATAAGCTGGAACTGCTAGATGTCTTTCAATTTCCTTTTTATTATCAAACTGATACATATGCATTTGGTGGGTACGATTTTCTCCACCTTTTCGGAAGTATCTTCTACCTGGAAGACCATACTCCCCAAGACCCTCAAAACCAATCTCAGCCAATTTATCGTTATACTTGTCTATATTTTCGATGTTTTTAACAACCGGTAACATATCGATAATCGGTTTAGCTTTTAAATTTGGCACGGATGTACTTCCGATGTGATAAATCTCTACGAGTTCGTCTTTTAAGATTTCTCGTATACTGTTAGCTTCATTTTGAAATAAAATTTCCCAATTTACATCATGGTTTTTAACAATTACGTTCATTCCACTCATATTCTAACCCCCAAAATAAATAGTAAATGGGATTATTCTTACATAATCCCATTTACAATGCATATTAAACACCCAACAACTCAACAAGTTCATCCATCGATAATTCAGTAATCCATTGTTCGCTCGTAATAATTGTATCGTTAAGTGATTGTTTCCGTTGAAGCATTTCATCTATTTTTTCCTCTAGCGTTCCAATCGTAACAAATTTATGAACTTGTACGAACTTGGTTTGTCCGATTCTATATGCTCGGTCAGTTGCTTGATTTTCAACAGCCGGGTTCCACCAGCGGTCAAAGTGCATAACGTGATTTGCTGCTGTTAAGTTTAATCCTGTACCTCCGGCTTTGAGTGAAAGAATAAATACTTTTACATCACCGTTTTGAAAGCGAGAAATCATGTTATCGCGAGCATTTTTAGGAACACTACCGTTTAAAAATAAAACTTCTTCACCAAATTTTGCTTGGATTGCTTCTTTTAGCATATCACCCATTCGAACATATTGAGTAAAGATTAGACAGCTTTCCTTTTGTTCAAGTATTGGGTCTATTAACTCGAATAGTCGTTCAACCTTACTTGAGCGGTCTTCGAATTCAACAAGCTGTGATTCCTTTAAGAATAAAGAAGGATGATCACAAATTTGTTTTAATTTATTTAACATCCACAGGATACGGCCACGACGTTCAATACCTGATAGTGTATCGATCTGTTTTAAGCTGTCTTGAACAACTTGTTCGTATAATGCAGCTTGTTCAACTGATAAAGGACAAAGCATTTTTTGTTCTTGCTTTGGTGGAAGGTTTAATGCGACATCTTCGTCTTGCTTTGTCCGTCTTAGTAAGAATGGTGAAATTAGACGATGGACAGCATTTATTTTTTCTTCATCTCGATCCTTCTCAATAGGGTTTACATAATTACTAGCAAAACGGTTCAGCGAGCCAAGATATCCTCTATTAATGAAATCAAATATAGTCCAAAGCTCTGTTAAGCGGTTTTCCATTGGTGTACCTGTAAGAGCAATACGGTGCTCCGCTTTCAATCCTCGAACGGCGCGAGATTGCTTTGTTGTTGGATTTTTAATGTTTTGAGCTTCATCTAGGATGATACTTTTCCAAACATATTGCTTGAGGTCTTCATAGTCTAACACGCTTAAAGCATAGGAAGTTATGACTATATCGACATCTCTTACTACTGAAAATAAATCTTCTCCTTTTAAGCGATTCCCCCCATAGTGAACATGGACAGTTAAGTCGGGATAAAATAACTCAATTTCTCGCTTCCAGTTGTTGATAACAGAAGTAGGGCAGACAATCAATGATGCTCCAGGCTTTTCTTCATTTTCTTTACGATAAGCCAAGTAACAGATTGATTGAATTGTTTTTCCAAGTCCCATATCGTCAGCAAGTAATGCACCAAACCCCATATTTTTTAAATGAACTAACCATTCAAATCCTTTTTGCTGATATGCACGTAAAGTTGCTTGTAAACCGTGAGGGGCGTTAAGCTCGGGAACTTCTGAAATGGATGTTAATCGTTTTGTTAATTCTCGGAACACATCGTCAACTTCAATTTCAACCTCAGCAAATGGTGAGTGTTCATCCTCAGGTTTTTCAGATCCTTGTAGTAGTTCATGTTGAAGAACTTCATGAAATCTAAGTCCTTGTTTTTCAGCCTTTGCCATCATTTTCTTCATACGTGCAATAAAAGCAGGATCTAATGCAATCCACTGACCATTAAATTGAATTAAACGTCTTTGATTTTCAACGAATTGTTGGAATTGTTGTTCGGATAACTCCATTCCATTTGTAGATATTCGCCAATTGAAATCAACTAATGTTTCCATATTAAAAAATGAAGTACCAGCAGGCTTACCTTTTACACTTGCCTTTAAGGTCATTTTATTTTGTTTTAAAGCTTGCCACCAGCTTGGTAAAAGAACCTGGATATTTGCAGAAAGTACTTTTTCACTATCCTCTGTTAGAAATGTCCAAGCTTCTTGTTCACTTAATACTTGCCTTGGCTTATCATCGTCGATTAAATTTGGTACTAGTAATCCAACACCTTGAAATGTTCGATCCAAATACTCAGCATATGAAGTATGCTTCTTTTGTAGTGATTCATGTCCGGTATATTCGTAAGGTTTTATCGTTTTTCGCTCATCAATTAAATATGTACGTAAATGCCAATCATCATGTTCACTCATCGGTTCTTCAAGTACTAGTCTAATTGAGAACGGAACATCATCATCTCTAAGTCCTATTTTCACATGCCAATCGTCTTCATCAATACTATGTGTGAGTTGCTGTTTTATGTAACTTGGATTGTGATACAAGCCCCTAGCAATATCCCAACGTTTAGAATGAAATGTGTCAATTTCAAACTGCTGCTTGATTGCAGAAGAAACCAATTCCTGTACGGTTGGTTCTAATTGGTCAAATCCATCAATTTTCCATAACTCTTCTCCATTCTGATAATGAGCAAAACTTGGAGAAACATGACCTTCTTTAAAATCTTCATATAACCTTGAGATGATCGCATGAAACTCATTTGCTTCATCTAAATACGTAATTTCTACTAATGAATTTTCTTGATGTTCTTTAAAAAAAGTAAGTGCTTCGATTGGAGTTAAAAGAATTCCTTCAATCTGGCCGACACGGGTCGGTTGCAATAATGTCCCATAATATGAAGGTTCATGCCATTGAAACACTAGATGCTTCCATGCACTTACCGGTAAAATGACACCGTGACTTTGCATTCCATAAATGAGCAATCCTCTTCGCTCTACCCATTTTACGGCAATACTAAGATTTGCTAGTCGCTTCATTGACTAATTTTCCTTTCTTTAATTCCTCTTGAAGTGCACGTAAACGAATAAACTGAGCTTCAATATACTGAATATAATCTTCCCACTCATTTATACGTTTTAATTTTTTATAATTTGTTCTTAGTTTCTTTAAATAACGAACAGCTATTTTATAGTTTACTCGACCTTTTAGTTCGATGTAA
Organism: Bacillus sp. AFS041924; assembly: GCF_002577195.1. Taxonomy (GTDB): domain Bacteria; phylum Bacillota; class Bacilli; order Bacillales; family Bacillaceae_G; genus Gottfriedia. The sequence continues at coordinate 158,718 of NZ_NULG01000025.1, read as the reverse complement.
TAAAGTACTAGGTGATGGTAAATAGGTAATACAGATTGGGGTGAATGCTTATGTACTTCTTGAAGATCATGCTTATCAATATAATCAGGATTGTATGAATATAAGTACATTTGCAATTCGGCCCATCGTTTGTATTCTCGATTATGTATTAAATAGTCGGTGTATTGGGTCACACTATATGGAAGCAATGTTTGATAAACTACCTCCAGCCCCGCTGTTTGATTAGTGTAAAAACTATTGTACTCATAATTAGTAAGGAAATGTTTCGCAAAAGTAGTTTTTGCATATTCATCATCACCATTTTTTAAAAAGTATAAAAGCATTTCATAATAAAAAGGCAAAAATGCTGTCAAACGATCAGTTTCATTGTTTTTTCGAAGACCTTCAATCCAGTAAGTGAAGCTATACAGAGTACGCTCATTAATGCTGTATTGCTTAATAATAGACAGCATTGCTTCATCTTCTTTCAATAAGAAATATAGATGAGCCCTTCCTAGATCTGCGTAATAATTATCTTCTCCTTTTGATAAAGTTTCCAAATCCTTATATAAAATCTTTGGATTATTTAATAGCTCTTTATAAACATGTCGAAAAGAGTTATATCGAGGAATTAAACAAAGGTTTCTCTCTAATAACAAAGCTTGTAACTGCTCACGAAGAACTTCTTCATACTGAGTAGAAACTGAGCCACCAGTCAGATTATGTAATTGCCTACTAACTGCTTCAATTTGATTTTCTAGCATTGTCATTTCACGCGGTAAATGCGCATTGTCATAAACTGTGCTTTGAATCTCTATTTGCCCAACCATTTTATTCATTGTAAAAATTGAGGCAAGTAACTGGTACTGTAGCTTTTCTTTTTCTTGACGAGGTTGTTGATTCAATAATCCATGATAGAACCGTTCATATAATGGATAAACAAAATAAACATCTTGATAAAATGAAGTTCGTTGTTGTTCAATATACTCTTTATACTTTTGCTCAAATAAAGCAACTGTCTCTCTTGGTAAGTCTTGTTCAAACAAATTCATTTGATCAAGTAATTGACGACCAGTCATGATATTCGGGATCTTTTTTAAAGATGACTGTTTAAACTTCCTCATAATATCTCCAACCAAAGAAAATGAAGCGGCAGCATAACACAATAGTGCAATTTGATGCTGGCAAGGAGGAGCCTCGTAGCAATCACATCCATTTTGATCATGGTTTTCAATATGTAAAATCGGCAAATGAATTTGGTCGCCCTCTTCTACAACACCAACAAGCCGACCCTCACGAACCGAGACGTTATATACTTGACCTAGTCTATATAATTGTAGACCTGCTTCAACAAGCTCCGCATCCCTTGAATTTTGGGGAGAAAGCTTTGAAAAAAGTGAATATGATAATTCATAAATAATATCTTTATTTAAATCACGCTGAAGCATTCGCTGCCTCCTAACTCGAAACATTCTTATTGGTAATTATACCCTAAACAAATAAGATACACATAGCCGAAAAGGGAAAAAATGAAAGTTAATAGAGATTATTACTCATAGGTCATCATTAAGATTTTGAATAAATAAAAACAGGCAAATTTTATTTATCCAACAAATTAATTGTATTTATATGTAAAATCCTCATAGTATCAACCAAAATCTATAAAAACATACCTATATTTAAAAGTAAAAAACACAACAGGAATGGGTAAGTGTGTAATACAAATTTAATATGCAAAAAAAGGTTAATATAATAAAATATTAATATACTAGACAATTAAAATAAGCTCCCTTTAAGGGGGCTTTTCGTCTGTTATGAAATTTTTCAATAATAGGAAAACAATTAATTACATATATACAATTGTTTTTAACTAACTGGAGAGGTGAAAGATTTGAAAAAAAGTTTTACTAGTTTAATTGTTTTAGTACTAATGTTTAGTATCTTTAAAGATGTATTTGCAGAAACAACTACACAAGCACAAACGGAAAAATGGGTTGTAACGCTTGGACCTACAGATTTGACGATTCAGAATCCTGAAACCGGCGGAACAACAACTGATGGAACAACCGAGGGGACAACAGATGGAACAACCGAGGGAACAACAGATGGAACAACCGAGGGAACAACAGGTGGAGCAACAGAGGGAACAACAGGTGGAACAACCGAGGGAACAACAGAGGGAATAACAGGTGGAACAACCAAGGAAACAACAGTTGGAGCAACTGGGAGAACAACAGTTGGAACAACTGACGAAAAAACTATCAGAACAGCTGACGGTACAACCGGCGGAACAACTACAATAACAATTCCAGCAAATGTAAAGCTAAAAGTAGAGAAAGAAGAGAATGAACTTTACTATGTTACCTATAAAGAAAATGCAGGAACTATTTTGAAAAGTAAAGTTAGGGATGCAACTCCTTGGGAGATAAACCCTACAGCGACGGTTTTTAAAGTCACTAAAGATACACCTCTATTATTAAATGAAAGTGGAAAATTAGTTAATAGAGGAACAGTAAAGGCAAATACAATTTTTAGTAAAAGTGGTGAAAAGGGTCAGAATTTAATGATCCAATACTCTAATCAAACTGCTTATATCGATAAAAGTAAAACACTTCCTTTATCAAAAGATAAAATGCCAGTGACTAACATTGCAACTAAACCTGTAAAAATTACAGCGAGCGTAGCAGTGCGAAATACTAAAATTGTTTTTCCAAATACTTCAAAAACGACGATGGTTAACGTTCCTGCCAAACAGAAATTAGTGATTGATTCAATCTATTCCACTTATTATGTAGTAAAAATCGGGGGAATTAAGGGACTAATTCCAAAAGCTGATCTTTCACTAAAGATTAATAACTATGTTAACCCAAGTGGCAATTATTCATATGACAAGTTAACTTTGGATTTACAAGAGTTAAATGCTTGGTATCCTGGTTTTACGAAGGTAGAAACGATTGGTAAATCAGTAGATGGTAGAAATTTATATGCTATTAAGTTAGGGACCGGAAAATCAGAAATTAGTATTAACGGTTCGCATCACGCACGTGAGCACATGACGACAAATGTTATTATGGAAATGCTTGATCAATATGCAAGTGCATATGAAAAAAATACGAAAATAAACGGCTTTGATGTTAGAAAGACATTATCACAAACGTCTATCTATTTTGTGCCGATGGTTAATCCCGATGGTGTAATGCTGGTACAAAAAGGTGCAAGTAGTGCGAAAAATCCAAGTCAAGTTATTAAATTGAATAAAGGAAGCAAAAATTTTACAGCTTGGAAGGCGAATGTACGTGGCGTGGATTTAAACCGTCAATATCCAGCAGGCTGGAGCACAATTCCTGGTAATAAATCAAAGCCTGGACCAGATAACTATAAGGGTACAAAGGCTCTAAGTGAACCAGAAGCAAAAGCTCTATATGATTTTACTAATAAACATTCATTCAAAAATACTGTTGCATATCACTCATCTGGAAACATTATTTTCTGGCATTATAATCAAACAGGCAGTCAATTTACTAGAGACAAAGCTATTGCTACAAAATTATCAAAACAAACAGGATATAGTTTGGTTGCTCCCGCAAAAGGCGGAGGCGGAGGATATAAAGACTGGTATGTTGCTGCTAAAAAGAGACCAGGATTTACAATTGAAATTTCTCCTTATGTAGGGAACAAACCAGTTCCAAATAGTTACTTTAATAGCATTATGAAAAAAAACTTACCAGTTGGACTAATATTAGCTAACGAAAAGTAAAAAAATTAATGTAATAATTAAATTAAATCGACTAATTTTAATTATTCTTCGTGCACAATTTGTTTTTCATTTCATTTTGTGTTACGATAAGGACATACTTAATAAGAAATTGGTTAATTCAATTCATGTGTTAAAAGGGACGAATTTTCATCCTGTTCTAATGTGTGTATTTTTTCTTAACAATACTCATTAAGTGTAAAAAAACAGGTATATATGGAGGTTCGTACAATGAACACAGGTACAGTTAAATGGTTTAACGCAGAAAAAGGTTTCGGATTCATCGCTGTTGAAGGTGGAGACGATGTATTCGTACATTTCTCAGCTATCCAAGGCGACGGTTTCAAATCTCTTGAAGAAGGCCAAAAAGTAAGCTTTGAGATCACTCAAGGTAACCGTGGCGCTCAAGCTGAAAACGTAGTTAAATTATAATTTTCACATTTGAGTGAATAAAAGGCTGCTGACATATTTGTTAGCAGTCTTTTTTATTTTTATTTAGGGAAATGGCTGAAGAATGCAACTAAAAATTGGCAAAATGCAATTGAAAATGTCCAAGCCGTAAATAAAAAACAAGAACTGCAATTAAAAGGGTTATTTTTGCAAATAAAAATATAAAAAACTGCAAATCCAATTTTTATTTCACACTAAAATTCATCAAATCAACGAAAAATGGTTAAAAAATACCTCTAAAAAGAGTGGTCATGCGTTAGCAAAGAAACATTCTTCCAATTTCTTTAAAAAACAACAAAAAAAGAGCTCAATTAAGCTCTTTTCTTAAATCCAATTTTATTTTAATGCAGAATCAATTAATTCGGTCGCTTCAAACTGCGTAATGCCTTTAATTAAGCTAAGTTCACCAACAAACATTCGTTTGGCCATGTCTAACATTTCTCTTTCACTAGGGTTTAAAGGTTTTTCCCTACTTTGGAGCGTTAGATCACGAACAACTTGCGCGCCTGCGAGTAATTCTCCAGATTTTAATTTTTTCATGTTTAAATCATATTTTTGTTTCCAATTTAAGGAATCGTCGGGAAGACCATTTGAAAAGTCATCTAACACATTTGCTAAATGTTCATGGTCTTCGACTAAACGAATTTTCGTGTTTGTCATATTCCCTTGAGGGACCATCAGTTTCAAATTATTGGATGGTATGTTAATTATGTAGTACTGTTGTGTTACACCCTGTATAACTTTCTCTTCGATGGAATCAATTACTGCAGCTCCCTGCATTGGGTAAATAATTTGATCGCCAATTTTGAACAATGTACCCACCTCCGAAAATTCTTGTAACAATAGTATAACATTAATAAATCAAATATCAAAATTTATATAATAACATCTGTAAAATAAAATTGTCAATAAGTTTATGTATATTTTTTTGCTTTTTGGGGGAATAGATGAACATGTCATACGGTCGTGGACATAATATGAAGAGAGACTGTAGAAAGGAGGTTTAGTTGCTAATGAATTTTCGTGTAGTTATTTTTATCGTTACAGTACTTACTTTTTTCACTACGACAACTGGATGTAGCCAACAAGAGCAAAGAGAGCTAGAAAAACTTCCTGATGGTGTATTGTTAGCAGCATCTGAGCTTTCTTATGAAGCATTTCTAAGTAAAGAAATAGGCAAAAGCTTAAGAGAACATAAAGGAGTCTCTGGTCCATTACTTACTCAAATTCATAAGAATCTTAGTGATTATAGACTTGTTTCAATGACTTCTGGAAAAATTGGATTTTCGGCAATCGTATTAAAAAATAATAAAAATAATAGTTTGCTATTTGCATTTAGCGGATTAAAAAATATAAATTTACAAGATATTTATCAAAGATTAGTTCGATTTGAGTCCGCAGAAAATGGTTCGCCGGTTGCTGTAGATCAACAAGCCGAAGAAGCCTATGACTGGGTTAAATCAATTTTAAATAAAAAAGAGAATAGTCAATCAAGCGTTTTTGTTACTGGTCATTCATTTGGGGGATATTTGGCTCAATTTGTAGGATATCAACTTAAAAATGATAAAAAATTGAAAAATCATCTATTTGTACAGGGCGTTACATTTAACTCATTAGGTGTACTATTAGATGATGGTTCGAAAAAACTTCATACAAAATCACAAAAAATCCAAAAATCTTATAAACCACTATTCACAAATTATATTGTTAAAGGTGACCCATTGGATTATGCTAATAAAACCTTCTTTAAACAAATTACTGGATACTCGCTCCAGCATCTTGGTAATGTAAAATATATTACAGTTGATGAGAATTATAAAAAATCACTAGAAGCTTTAGAAAAAACAACAGATTTATGGACAAAAGCAAGGTTATTGAAACCACTGTATCCATATCATGATCTAGTTGAGTTTGAAAGTGCATTTTGGAAATAATAAAGATTGTTTTGAAAGCTACTACCAGTATCATCGGTAGTAGCTTTCAGGCTGTTGACAAACGCTCGCTTTCTTCGTTGCTTCGTCTGCCTGCGGTGCTCATTACCGTTTAGGGTAACTCCGCTCCTCATCAGGCTTCGCGCCTCGAAAGACAAGCGCTTGCAATCAGTCTGAAAATCAAACTTAATGGACTTTGTCTACACTCATCGGTAGTAGCTTTTTAAATAGTTTATTTACTTATACTGTATATCATCTCTTAATGCCTCTACCTTTGTTATGGCCTGGTCAATATCTGATTCGGTGACGCCAAAGTGAGCTAGTGCATCATGGAGATGTGTAGCGATTGCATTGAAATGTTCAGGTTGAATATTCATACCTTCGTGAGCCTTTGACATGGATTTGCCAGTATATTGGTTAGGTCCACCTAATGCGAAGCTAATAAATTTTGTTTGGTGGCGACGTTGTTTGTCCATATCAGTCTTTTCAAAGAAATGATTAACAGTTTCGTCTTTTAGGACAAGTTCATCATAAAAATAATCGACTACCTTTCCTACTGTTTCTTCTCCACCGTATTTTTCATAAAGTGTTTGTTCCATATAATAGCTTCCTTTCAATATTAAGATAAAACTAGATTCCCCTTAAAACGTTGAAATATAACTAGAATTTTAAATGCTTTATAAATTCATTCCGATTTGAAAAGTATTCACTGTGGCAATTGTAAAATTAATCTTTATTGTTTTTTGAAAGTAAAAAAGAACTAATTATTTCTAATTTATTTCCAGCCTTGAGACATATAATGAATATTGTTTAATAAATTAAAAGTGAAAGTACATTTGATTATGAATCGGTAGGGTGTGAGAAAATGAGATATAAAAAACAAAGACAATTAGGGATTTTCTTTGTTATTTTTGGAGTTTTAGTTTTGTTCGTTAGTTCATTAGCCTACTTTAAATTTTCTTCCACTATTAGCACTGACCCATACACAATCGTACGGTTAGACTTATCAAATAAAGGAACAAAAAAGACAACGGATTTAATCTATTTAAAACAAAATGAAAAAAACGGAATACCCATTGAAATTAAACATAGCTTAAAGAATATCGGAAATAGAGACATAGCTAAAATTACTTTGGATAGTCAACTTCGACAAAAAAGTGGTCGAAATGAAGGGCAGTATATTTGTATTCGATCTATCAAATATGGAGATCAACTTTATACATTAAAATCTTTAAAATTTTTAGGTCTGGATTTAAATAAAGATGGAAAAATTTCATTAGTTGAATTTTCGAGGCGTCCTTTTCAACTAGGGAGCTTAAATAAAGGGAAAGAACGAGAGTTTGTTCTTAATGGAGAATTTAGAAAGGGTTTGGCACCATTTACTCGTGATAATCAGTCGGCAAGAGTAATTTTAGATATATCATATAAGATAGAATAGGAAGTGTGTTTAGCTAACCGTGCAGAACACTCTTTTTGTTTATATTAGCTGTCTATTTTGCCATAATATGAACAAGTTAGTCGTCATAGCATAGGATATTAGGACAGGCGGTAATCAAGATTTCGCTGCATTAAGAATGCTAGTTTTAGCAGAAAGAAGAAGGATGATGAGAGTATTTGGTAGGTTTATAAATATTCTTTTAGTTATCATACTGCTAATTTTAAGTTATAAAATATTGCAAAGTAAGTTAGACGGAAAACCTCCAACATTTTTTGGCCATCAAGTTTACTATGTGGTATCTGGCTCAATGGAACCGACACTTCCAACTGGATCAATAATAATTGTAAAAAATATTACACGAGAAACGAAACTGAGCCTAGGTGATATTATTACTTTCAAAATGCCATACAATGAAGATATTCTTGTGACGCACCGAATAAATGAGGTTATTAATGAAAATGGACAATTAGTATATCGAACAAAAGGTGATGCAAACATGGTTCAAGACCCATGGATCATAGAGAGAAAGAGTATTGTTTCGGTATATAGCGGTGTTAAGCTTCCAGTAGTAGGATATATTTATAAAGAGGTTCATAAGAGTTTTAGTCTATTTTTACTATTAACTATACTAGGGCTAATTCTAGTATCACACGGGTTAAAACTGATTAATAAAAAAGAGTAAAAACCGTTTCATTTAGAGGTGGCGTTTACTCTTTTTATTCTACTAGTTAGTATTAATTTGCTGTTTTCTAATCACTGGTTTACTGATTTTTTGTCAAAATTTGATGAGATTGAAAATGAACTTCTTCGATCAGCTAATCCTCTACCTATTTGCATACAAGGTACTTCAACAAACTTCCAAGAAATGTATGCTATTCCTATAGAAAAGATGAACAAAGCTTAATAGAACTAATGGGTGATATTAGTATAAACTAAATATTTTTCTAACAAAATAAATAGTCCTATACATTAGTACTTTTTCAGCTTTTGTTGATCCAATCTTCCCTAATATCAATGGTTTCCAGAAATATATTCTTTACCCGAGAATCAGCTTCCTCTTAAATAAAATTTTGTTAGAAATTTTTAATTTATTAAGAAGGTTTCGATTAAGAAAAATGGAATTAAACTAAGTACTTTTTAATATATTTAATTGGTAGATGAATGGATAAAAATTAAATAATTTTATATATTTCGTAATTTTTTTAAAATTTCAAAAATAATAATGAGGGGGTGATTGACTTGTTCGTTATAAAGAATTATCATGTTTACATATAATATTTACATATGAATAATGCACTAATTTATTTATTTTATGGTAAATTTTTCCTGTGTAGTTCTTTAATAAGAACGGAAATATTAGAAGAGGTGGAAAACTTGGAAAATGAGTTAAGTGTAAAAAGGATTTTTGAGCTTATGAAAAAACGTGTCTGGTTAATAGCTGTCGTTTCGATCTTGTTTTCTGCATTATGTGGAATCTATAGTTTTTATTTTACAAAGACACAATATGAAACATCCTCTAAATTAATCGTAAATGCAACTACACCAGAAATGATGAATACTCTTTTAGTTATGATTAAAGAACCAACTTTATTAGAAAACGTTGTTAAGGAACTAAATTTAAATATATCTCCAGAAGAGTTAAGTAATAGCATAACTCCTGAAAATGTAGCAGGTTCGCAACTTGTAGAAATAAAAGTTATTGATACAAATCCTCGTATAGCGAAAGAAATTGCGGATTCAACGGCTAAAGTATTCATGAGTCAAATACCAAATATTCTAGGATTTAAAGATACAAAAATTTATTCTTATGCTCAAGTTAATGAGCAACCTACAAACAATGATTATTTGAAGAAAGCCCTACTTGGCTTTGTCGTAGGAATTATTGTAGGTATCGGATTTATATTTTTATTAGATTTTTTAGACGATACTGTAAAATCTGAGGAAAACACTGAATTATTATTAGGTATACCAGTATTTGGGTCAATTTCAAAGTTCAATAAAAAAAATACAATACTTGAAAAGAATGAAATGTTAAGACTTGAAGAAAGGGGAGAAACGTATGGGAATAGTGAACAAAAGGTTATCTCACTCAACTAAACCTTTAAATATAGTAACGGCAACCTATAAAAATAGTAAGATATCAGAGGAATATCGGACAGTTCGTACGAATTTTCTTTCGTCTATTAATATACAAGAACATCAGGCATTAATCATCACTTCTCCAAATCAGGGAGAAGGAAAGTCGACTACTATTGCAAACTTTGCAATTTCATTAGCACATTCAGGAAAAAAAGTTCTTTTAATTGATGCAAATCTTAGGAGGCCAACATTACATACCACATTTAATGCGAGTAATTATGTTGGATTAAGTAGTGTTCTTTTAGGCAAAACAGTTCTCGAGGATATCGTTATAGAAACAGAGATTAGTGGGTTGAAGTTATTACCAGGTGGCCCAGTACCGTATAGCCCAGCTGATTTATTAGAGTTACCTACAATGAAGAATTTAATAAATAAGGTTACAGGGGAGTATGATGTAGTACTAATTGATAGCCCACCTGCACTTGAATTTGCAGATGCAAAAATTATAGCTAGTAATTGTGATGGGTTAATACTAGTAGCCCAGTGGGGTAAAACAAAGAATAAGGAGATCGTATTTGCTCAAAGAAAATTATTAAACAGTATAAAAATACTAGGTGTTATTATAAATGAAAAAAAATAAAAAGGTATTTAAACGATTAATTTTCAGTTTCATATAGCTTGGTGTTCATTATAATGAACGTACGGTGATGTCTTCTAACCTTTATCAATGAAGGCACTCGGTCATGCTGTGGGTTGAAAAACCTTAGACGCCAGTCGTCGGAAGTGTGATGTGAGGACAGGTTAGATGCCTAACTTTTTTAAATTCTTTAGCTATGATGTTTTCTTTAAAAGACAGCATAGTTAAGGAATTTAATTTGGAGCTATGATTATGTTTAGTGTTGATCGTTACTAAAAGTAAGTTTTGAGTTGAATATCTACTAGACTATTACAGTGAAATGAGTCATATAAAAAGAGAATAGTTTTATAACAAACTCAACCTTCTTTTTTACAAAAACTGTATTATACACATAAATTTTTTATAGCTGACAAAATAGAAGGGAAGGGTTTTATGACTTATAGGCAGAGAATTTCTTTTATTATTTTTGTAGATTCTTTTATTGTTTTGACAACTGTTTTTTTTAGTCGCTTTTTAGTGAATGCGACGATCAATGTTATGACAATTCCAATCGTTATCAGTTCGATTACATTGTTGTTAAGCCATCATTTCTTTTCCTTTATATTCAAGCTATATAAGAAGGCATGGGAGTACGCGAGTATAGGAGAACTAATAATCATTACAAAATCGATTACATATTCAATTGTTTGTACTGCAGTAGTTCAAGAGCTTTTGATGAAAGATACGTATTTTCGTCTTTTATTTGTAACATGGTTTTTACATATTGTATTAATTGGCGGAGCACGTTTATTTTGGAGAGTTTATCGCGACTTATCATATAAGAAAGCTGAAAATAAAAAACGTACGTTAATAATTGGTGCTGGAGCTGCCGGTACAATGGTCGCTAAACAATTATTAAAAAATTCGGATTCAGAATTACATCCTGTTGCATTTATAGATGATAATTTAAAAAAACAAAATCTCCATATTTTAGGAATTCCAGTAGTAGGTGGGGTTAGTAAAATTGAATTTTTTGTAAAAGAATTGAACATAGACAATATAGTCATCGCAATTCCTTCCCTTCGTAGAAAAGAATTAAATAAGATTTTTAAGGAATGTACAAAAACAAAAGCAAAGACACAAATTCTTCCTATGTTAGAAGACCTTGTTACAGGAAAAGTATCTGTTAATCAATTCCGTGAAGTAAAGGTTGATGATCTGTTAGGAAGAGAAGCAATTCTTTTAGACATTGAAAAAATTTCAAGTTCAATTACAAATAATGTTGTGTTAGTAACTGGAGCTGGTGGTTCAATTGGATCTGAAATTTGTCGCCAAGTTTCAAGATTCAATCCTAAAATGCTAGTACTGTTAGGACATGGTGAAAACAGTATTTATAATATTGAAATGGAATTGAAGGAGTATTTTGGAACGGGCCAAATTGATTTTGTTACGGAAATTGCGGATTTACAAGATGAAGTAAAAATGAAATCAGTTATGGAGAAATATCGACCGAATGTGGTTTATCATACTGCTGCTCATAAGCATGTGCCTTTAATGGAGCGTAATCCAGAGGAGGCGGTTAAAAATAATATTATTGGGACAGTAAATGTTGCGAATGCAGCCAACTTATTTGGAGTAGAAACCTTTGTTATGATTTCGACTGATAAGGCTGTAAATCCAACAAGTGTAATGGGGGCAACGAAAAGACTGGCGGAAATGATGATTCAAAATATGAATAAAAACAGTACGACAAAATTTGTTGCGGTACGTTTTGGTAATGTATTAGGGAGCCGTGGAAGTGTCATCCCGCTTTTCAAAAAACAAATTGAGAAGGGAGGCCCTGTTACTGTTACACATCCTGATATGGTTAGATATTTTATGACGATTCCAGAAGCATCAAGGCTGGTGATCCAAGCTGGTGCATTAGCTGAAGGAGGAGAGATTTTTGTTCTCGATATGGGGGAACCAGTAAAAATTGTGGATCTCGCTAAAAATTTAATTAAGTTATCTGGAAATACTGTTGATGAAATTGGAATAGAATTTTCAGGAATCCGACCTGGAGAAAAGCTTTTTGAAGAATTATTAAATGAAGAGGAAATCTACGAAAAGCAAGTTCATCCAAAAATTTATATCGGTAAAACATCGAATTTATTGATCGAAGAAATTAACGAAATCATGTTAACTTATTCTACCTATGATAAAAAACCTCTAAGAGATAAGTTGTTAGAAATTGCGAATAATCGAATGGAGCCAAAGGAATTAGTTCCAATTTCTTAGATAGCGGGGGATCATTATTAAAATCCTATATATTACAACTTTGAGTAGAACGATTAATGCATTTTTAGTTCCACATATTAAAAAGCTGATTAAAGCGGGAAATACGGTCGATTGTGCATGCTCAATCGATATGGAAATCAATCGTACACTTAAGAATGAGGGAGTTAGGATTTTCGATATACCATTTAAAAGAAATCCATTGCATCCTATCAATATAAAGGCTTTAATGAAGCTTATTAAAATTCAGGAAGAGTTTGATTATGATATTGTTCATGTACATACTCCTATAGCTGCCTTATATGGTAGGCTCCTAAAAGTAAAGTTCCCTAAGCTGAAAACAATTTACACTGTTCATGGATTTCATTTTTATAAAGGAGCCCCAATTGTTAATTGGGGTATTTATTATCCAATCGAAAGATTTATGGTTAATTTCACTGACAAAATGATCACAATGAACTCAGAAGATTACGAAAGAGCTCAAAAATTTAAAGTGAAAGAAACATACAAATTAAATGGGGTGGGTCTTGAACTAGATATTTATAACCCTAGTTTAGTAGAAAAGAATGAGATTAGAAGTAGACTAAATTTAGATAAAGATGATTTTGTTGTTCTTATGATTGCCGAAATTAATCAAAATAAAAATCATAAACAAGTGATTAATGCGATAGAGATTCTTAAAAATAAAGAAATTGATATCAAATTGATTTGTGCCGGTGATGGCCCGTTACTCCTTAATTTAGAGAAAGACATTATTGAAAGGGGTCTAAAAGAAAATATTCAACTACTAGGTTTTCGAAATGATATTAATGAGTTGATTTTAGCGTGCGATGTCGGAATTCTTACTTCATTTAGGGAAGGACTACCTAGAAATATTATGGAATTAATGGCCTGTAAAAAGCCAGTCATTGGGACGAATATTAGGGGAGTAAAAGACTTAGTAATTGATTCTGTTAATGGATTTTTAGTTAACGTAAATGATGCCGAAGAAACTGCTAAAAAAATTGAAGTTTTATTTAATAAAAGAGATTTACTAAACAACATGGGTTCTAACGCTTATGAATTTATTTTAGATTATGATGTAGAACATGTGATTGAAGACCTTATAGAAGTATACGGGTAATAAAAAATACGATATTACAGGTGTTCTTATGAAAAATAATATTACGCTACAAAGAGATATTACTTTTAATTTACAACATATTTTTATTTTAATTATGATCCTATTTTTTGGCTTTACTACTTTAAGAATCGGTCTGTTTGGAATCGGAGAGGCGATTTTACTAGTTTTTTGCATAACACAATTAATTAGTCAACGAGACATTTATTTATCGGCCGAGAAGCATTTGTTTACAATTTTTTGGTTTTATTATATTGGTGTCATCATAATTGGCTATGCAGTAAATACTTTCTTAGCAATTAATCCACAATTTATTAAGTTTGATCTTATGTCTTATACGGTAATCTTATTTCTATGTTTTACGTTTGAATTAGCTTTTAAGAAAAGTAGTTATTTCAATTTATATAAGCTACTCCGTTTTATCTATTTCGGAGGAATTATTGTAGTTGGAGCTTTGTACTTTATTTATCTAAAAGGAATTTATAGCTTATTTGGTTTTCCATTAACATATGCAGGCTCTGGTATTTTTTCTCCATTTGCAAATGACTATCACCAGTTTGCTTATTTTGTTGCTCCATTACCCTTTGTTGGACTTTATATTATGGGCAAAGAGCGTAATCTACTTTTTAAAATTGTAGCGCTACTTGGCACCGTATTATGTATAAAAATTGGAATGGCTACAACGTCTTCTACGTTAGAGTCTTCTTGGGTTATAACAACTATATTATTCTGCGTGTTGAAGGTTTTAGAGATTTTAAAAGGGCTAGGTCGATCAAAAAGTATTATTATCGTATTCTTTTGTTTCGTTAGTTTAATGATAATCCTCAATTACGAAAACATATTATCGTTTATTAATGACTTCTTTAAGGGAGATACAAATGGTGAGAATAGGCTAATCATATGGAGCAACGCTATAAAAGCTTGGAAGCACTCCCCTATATTTGGTTTAGGGCCGGGCTCATTTAGCGGACAAGAGGTGTTTTTTGGTTATGAAGCGCATAATACTTTTCTCCAAATATTAACACAAGGAGGTATTATGGGAGGGATTGCTTATATCATTTTAGTAAGAAAATTAACTAAAATGGCATCCGTAAATGTTTATATTTTATGTGCCGTTGTTTCTCTAATTGCATACGGTCTTGGTATAAATGATTTACGAAGAACAGTTTTATGGTTTTATTTTATTTTGTTTTATTTTCTCAGTTTAAAGAGTAAAGGAGATAAAAGTAATGAAGCCACCATTATTAACGATAATAGTACCGGTATACAACGCTGAGAAAACTATTGGCCGAGCAATCAATAGTGTCTTAAATCAAACCTTCCAGGATTTTGAATTAATTCTTATAAATGATGGATCGATGGATAAAAGTTTACAAATTATGAATGAAATCGCAAAGGATGTTCCTCATATTAAAGTTTTTGATATTCCGAACTCGGGAGTTAGCAATGCAAGAAACTATGGAATTAATCATGCAAGCGGAAGGTATACAACATTTTTAGATGCTGATGATTACTATATTGAAAATGCCTTAAGTGAAGCTTTAGGAGATATTAGTGAAGAGACTCAATTAATCATATTTGGTTATAATGTTGAATCAGATCATAAGATTTCCGTAAGTAGAATTCCAAATAAAGAAACGACACAATTCCCAAATGAAAAGCAATTTAGGAGCTTTGTCATTTCGTTAATAAAGAATGAAATGATTAATGCCCCGTGGAATAAGGTTTATCTAACTAGTTATTTAAAGGTAAATAAGATTCTATTTGATCCTACTTTAAATATTGGGGAGGATTTAAAATTTAATTTATCCGTAATTAGGGACATTAAACATGTTAAGGTTATAAATAAAGCTTTAATAAACTATTGTGTAATAAAAGGTGAAGGACTTGTTTCTCGATTTAGAATAAATCGATTTGATCTAAGGTATAACATGATCAATGATATAAAGGAATTATTATCTTATTGGGAGTTATATACCGAAAATAAACCCGTGATAGACCAAATGTTGATTAGGGATATCATGGGTTATTTTATGGACTTTTACAAATCTAGCTGCGATCTTTCTTATAGCGAAAAGCTTGAAAGAGTTAATGAGATTATTAATAGAAATGAAATAAGAGAAGTAATGATCATAAACAAGAATAAGGATTTTGTTACAAATCTAATAAAACGAATACTTAGAACAAAAAATAGTATGTTTATTTTATTATCGGCAAAAATTTTTCATTCAAAGCGAGCGGTAAGATGAAGATAAGTATTATAGTTGCGGCGTATAATGTTGAGAATTATATTGAAAAATGTCTAAAATCTGTTACCGAACAAACATATAAACAGCTTGAAATTATAGTAGTAAATGATGGCTCTACAGATTATACACTCGAGGTTATTCAAAATATCTCAAAGACTGACAAAAGAATCGTAATTGTAAATAAATCAAATGGAGGACTTAGTTCTGCTAGGAACGCTGGGCTGGATCGAGCTACTGGGGATTATATAGGTTTTGTTGATGGTGATGATAATATTGCAGCTGATATGTACGAAGGTCTTTTAGAAGAAATGCAAAAACATAAGTGTGAGATTGCAATGTGTGGCGTCTTAAAGGTTTATAACGATTACACTGAACACGATAGTTTAATAGATCACTCAGTCGTTCTAAATAAAGTTGAAGCTTTGGACGCATTAATTGAGGAGAAATATATTAAACACTATGCAGTTAATAAACTATATAAATCTACCCTATTTCAGGGAGTTCGATATCCAGAAGGTAGGTTATATGAAGATATTTTTACAACCTATAAGTTATTTGCTCAAGCGAATCGTATAGTATATTCCAATAAAATAGGCTATTACTATATTCAAAGAGAAGGAAGTATTTTAAGGTCAAAATATAACGTAAGAAAATTAGATTGTATACTGGCTTTTAGTGAGTTTAAGGCCTATATTGATACAGATTTCCCAGAACTTAGTCAGAAAATATTGTGGCGTATAAATTTATCTAAAATGAACTCATTGTTGGATATGTTAAAGTCCGAGTCTTTATATGAAAACTGCGAGTTTATTGAACTTGGATCAAGTCTAACAAAAGAGATTAGAAAAAATAGCTTCTTCTTTATGAAGGGCTCCGGCGTACCAACTACATTTAGAATACTAGCTCCGTTTAGCTATGGAGGTTACCCATTTATGAGGATGCTATTTAAAACTACTATCGTTAAAAATTTTGTTCAACAAAGATCTTTAAAGTTGTTATAGGAGCGACCCTTTATGAAAAAAGTATTATTCGTAGTAGATAGGATGGTATTAGGAGGAGCTGAAAAAGTATTAGTAGATATCATAAATAATTTACCAAAAAGTAAATATGAAATTACTATTTTTGCACTATTTGATGGAGGTGAACTGAGTAACCAAATACATAATGGTGTAAATAGAATTATCTGGTTTAAAAAACAATATAAAGGAATTTACAGAGTTATTAAGTATATGAATCCTGAAAAAATTTATAAAGACAATATTAAAGAAGAATATGATATCGAAATCTCCTTTAAAACTGGTATGCCGGAAAAAATAGTAGCCGCTTCACCTAATAAAAATTCATTAAAAATTGCTTGGATACACGGAGATATGACGTTTCAAAATTATGGACTTGAGAGTCATAGAACGAAGAAGAGACAATTAGATTGTTATTCAAAGTTTAATCGCATAGTATTTGTCTCAGAAAAATGTGTTGAAGGCTTTAAAGAAGTGATCGGGGACTTAAACATATTTAGTGTAATCCATAATGGCGTAGATTTAGATAAAGTACGCTTATTATCAAATGAACAGAAAGATATAAATTATTCTTCCGAGAAAATTATATTTTCAACTATTTCTAGGCTGAATTATGAAAAAGGGATTGATCGTTTAATTTTTGCTGTTGAAAAGCTAGTTAAAGAAAAGACGTTAAACTTCCACATTTATATTGTTGGTGATGGAAAATTAAAAAAAGAGCTTCAAGAAATGATTAATGAAAATAACTTAAATAATTTTATTACACTTCTTGGTGCTAAACGTAATCCGTTTAAATACATAAGTGGAAGTGATGCATTTATTTTAGCATCAAGAAGTGAAGCATTATGTATTTCTGTAATTGAATCAATGGCTTTAGAGCTCCCAGTTATCTCGACAAAATGTGGTGGAGTTACAGAAATAATTGGAGATTCTGAGTTTGGAATATTAGTAGAGAATAGTCAAGATGGCATTTATGACGGACTTAGTCAGTTTATTCGAAAAAAACTAACATTAAAGGAGACCTATGCAAAAAAAGGATTGGAACGAAGTAAAGATTTTAGTTTGTACGCCATGATTACTAAAATTGAGGTGTTATTTGAAAATGCCTAATATACCCGTAGTTAGCTTAATAATTCCTATTTTTAATGCCGAAAAATTTTTAAATGAAACGATAAAGAGTGTCTTAAATCAGACCTATGAAAATATTGAAGTAATATTAGTCAATGATGGATCAACTGATAAAAGCGCTTCGATATGTGAAGCTTTCTCAAAAATTGATAGTAGAATCCAAGTACATCATATCCAAAACAGCGGACCAGGAAATGCAAGGAATCTTGGGCTTTCTCTTGCAAAGGGCGATTATATACAGTTTGTCGATAGTGATGATTTGATAGAGGCTAATATGGTTGAACAATTATTGAATTGCATGATAAGTGAGAACGCAGAAGTAGTTATATGTGGATTAAAGAGAAGAAATCCTGTTAAACATGAGACTATTAATTTCCATCCAACAAAGCTCTCAATAGAAAATGAAATTCAAAATGATTTTGTTCAGCTTCTTAAATTAGGTCTAGCTTATTCGCCGGTTAATAAGTTGTATAGAAAATCAGTTATTAGTAGGCATAACATTAAGTTTAATCATGATATATCAGTTGGAGAAGATGCTTTGTTCAATATTGAATATATTTCGAAATGCAAGAGAGTTTTTATATATGAAAAGCCACTATACATTTACTATCAAAGGTCGGGAAGTTTAACAACAACGTTTTATAAAGAAAAAGAGTGTACCCAAATTTTGTTATATCAAAAGTTGAAAGAATTTTTAGGGGATAAACTGGATTCAGTTACGTTAAGAGAACTAAATTCATACTACCTTATGGAATTTAGTTTTATCATCTATCAAAATAGCATGGGAATAAAAAGTATAGGTGATTTTATGAAAAGAGTTAAAGATACTAAAAAATTTATTAATCGCCCCGAGTTTAAGGCTGTGGCTAAAAACAATTACTACTATAGTTCTCTCCAACGACTAGTATTATTGCTTTCAAAAATGAAGTGTGAATCGATACTCTTGTTATTTTTATACTGTCATAACAGATTCTACAAAAAGCCATTACCTTTATAAGTCGAGCAAAAAATAAAATTGGAGGGTAAATTTTAAATGGCACTTATTTCGGTAATAATCCCAGTGTATAATGTTGAAAAATATTTAAGTACTTGCTTAGATTCAGTCTTAGCACAAACAATGATTGATTTTGAAGTATTGCTCATTAATGATGGCTCAACAGATGGATCAAAAAATATATGTGACCACTATTCAAATAAAGATAAAAGAATAAAAGTCTATCACAAAAAGAACTCGGGACCCAGTTGTGCTAGAAATTTTGGAATTCAAGAGGCATCTGGAGAATATATTATGTTTATTGATGCCGATGATTATATTGAACAAGATACTTTTAAAATCGTTAACTTAGAAGTAGAGAGATTTGGTGCAGATATCGTGGTATTTCCTATGTTTGAAAAAAAGGGTGAAGTAATTCAAATTCTTAATATTGCTGAGTGTTATTTTGATGATGAAGAAAGTAAAAAGAATTTTTTAAAAGAAGTTTGGCTTAAATCGGATTTATTAGCTTCACCTGTTAATAAACTATACAAAGCAGAGATTATTAAAAAAAATAATATTTTGTTTAATGAGGAGTTTTGTATAGCAGAAGATTATTTATTTAATATGGCGTATATAGATGCTGCCAGGAAAGGCCTTAGCATAAAAACACCTTTGTATTATTATGTTAGACACGAAAATAGTATTTCAACGAGGGTTTTTTATAACAAACTCGATATTGCATTAACTGTTTATAGAGAATCTTTAAGGCTCTTAAGTAGATATAGTATTAAAGAGGTTGAGTATATAAATAAAATTCACACAGAATTTGCTACAGGATTAATTCGAGCTATGTATGAGGCAACTAGGCGGGGGTATAAGAGGAGCCTATTTAAGAAGCTAAAAGAAATTAAGAAATGTATGGCTAGTAATGAAACAAGGGCACTTTTTACTGGCTCTCTAGACTTTTCTACCTTCAATAATTTCGTTATTTTTTGTTTAAGGTATAAACAGAGTTTTATATTTTATTTAGTGTTTAAATTAAAAAACATATTTTTTGAATAAAATTTAACTTTATAGAAACTTTAGATTTCCGGTACCAATTTTATGGAGCGGACTTTTTTTATTTGGCGATATTTAAAAAGTAACTTAGAAAAAGACTCTAGGAATTGGCAAGAAGACAAGTCTAAAAAGTGTCTTGTTTTAGTAAGTTTGTAAGTGAGGGGTATATTTGATTTCAATTAATCTGACACAGGAGCAACTATTTGAAATTATGGAGACTATTTTTAAAAAAGGTAATGAATTAAATGATCTAGAAACAAAGGATGCAGTAAACGAAATTAAACAGAGTATTCTTACGGTGTGTGCTACGAATTCCGAGGATAAAAAATAATTATTCATTATAGGAGATGGGAACATGAAAAGAGTAATCGATTTAATTATTTCTCTAACGCTATTAATCTTATTATTTCCAATTTTAATAGTAGTGGCCATCGTAATAAGATTAAAAATGGGCTCCCCTATATTGTTTACTCAACAGAGGCCTGGCCTATTTGGTAAGCCATTTTCTCTTTATAAATTTCGTACAATGAGTAATTTATATGATGAACAAGGTAATTTACTCTCAGATGAAAAAAGATTATCCGTCCTCGGAAAATTTATAAGAAAATATAGTTTAGATGAATTTCCACAGTTACTAAACATTTTAAAAGGGGAAATGAGTCTAGTAGGGCCAAGGCCCTTCTTAATGGAGTATTTATCTCTTTATACGAAAGATCAAATGTCAAGACATAATGTTAAGCCAGGGATAACTGGATGGGCTCAAGTGAATGGTAGAAATGAAATTACTTGGGAGGAGAAGTTTAAATTGGATATTTGGTATGTCGAAAATCATAATACAAT
The DNA here is from genome assembly GCF_002577195.1 of Bacillus sp. AFS041924. Taxonomy (GTDB): domain Bacteria; phylum Bacillota; class Bacilli; order Bacillales; family Bacillaceae_G; genus Gottfriedia. The sequence continues at coordinate 137,809 of NZ_NULG01000025.1, read as the reverse complement.
GCTAGATTTGAAAATTCTCTTCTTAACTTTTTTAAAAGTTATAAAAAGGGAAGGTATTAGTCAGCAAGGGCATGTAACGATGGAAAAATTTAAAGGTTCAAATGAAGTGATGTAGCATGAAGATCATTATATTAGGTAATGGTGGCCATAGTAAAGTTATTCAAGATATCATTTCTTCATTAAAGAACCATAAAATTATTGCTATTTTAGATGAAAAATACGAATGTGAAAAAAGCGAAAACGGTATAATTCATGCACCGTTTTCTTCAATTAAAAATCTAATGGGAAATGATGTAAGGACTGTTATTGCAATAGGTGACAATTCTACTAGAAAAAAAATTGTTAGTAAATTAAAACTAAGGGATGAACAATATATTTCAATTATTCACCCTTCCGCAATAATAAGTGAGTCGGCTACTATAGGAAATGGTACGGTTGTTATGCCAAAATCAGTTATTAACGCGGATGCTAAAATTGGTAGTCATTGTATTATTAATACGGGTTCAATTGTTGAACATGACAATATGATTGGGGATTATTCTCATGTTTCACCTAATTCAACATTAACGGGATACGTTACATTATGTGAAGGTGTCCATATTGGTGCATCCGTAACATTAATTCCCGGAATTAGGGTGGGGGAATGGTCTGTAATCGGAGCTGGTTCGACCGTGATTCAAAATATTCCCTCATATAGTAAAGCTGTAGGGAGCCCAACAAGAATTATCAATCATAATTTTGAGATGAAACTTTTATAAAAGGGGGGAATTTTGTGACTTCTTCTAGAATTTATTTATCTCCACCTCATATGAGTGGCAATGAGCAAAAATATTTACAGGAAGCATTTGATTCGAATTGGATTGCACCTCTTGGACCAAATGTAGATGAATTTGAAAGAGAAATAGCATCTTATGTAGGAGCCGGTGAAGCAATGGTCGTAAGTTCAGGTACGGCAGCAATTCATTTGGCTCTTTCTTTATTAAATATAACAAATGGAGATAATGTATTTTGTTCAGCATTTACGTTTATAGCTAGCGCAAACCCAATTCTTTATCAAGGTGCTGAGCCGGTCTTTATTGATTCGGAACCAGAAACTTGGAATATGTCACCGCAGGCACTTGAACATGCACTGCGAGATGCATATTTAGAGAATAAATTACCGAAAGCAGTAATTGTAGTCAATTTATACGGTCAAAGCGCAAAGATGGATGAAATTATTTCTTTATGTAGTCAGTATGATGTTCCAATTGTAGAAGATGCAGCTGAGTCTCTAGGATCTACATATAAGGGCAAGGCTAGTGGTACCTTTGGAAAATTTGGTATTTATTCTTTTAATGGAAATAAAATTATTACAACTTCTGGTGGAGGAGCTTTAGTATCAGATAACGTAGATCTGATAAAGAAAGCTCGATTCCTAGCAACTCAAGCCCGCGACCTGGCCCCATATTATCAACATTCTGTGAGCGGATATAACTATCGAATGAGTAATTTACTAGCTGGCGTAGGAAGAGCTCAGCTTCAGGTATTAGAAGATAGAGTTAATACGAGAAGACAAATATTCAATCGATATTTTGATGAACTATCTCATATTCCTGGAATTAAGTTTATGCCCGAATTAGCAAATACACAAAGTAATCGCTGGCTAACTACTTTGACTATAAATGAAGCGGAAACGGGAATTTCTTCTAAAACATTAATTGAAATATTGAATAAAAACAATATCGAATCTCGCCATGTTTGGAAACCACTTCATTTACAACCAATCTTTGAAAATACTAAATACTACCCCCATACAGACCATGAAAATATAGCCGAGCAATTATTTGAAGTAGGTATGTGTCTCCCATCAGGATCAAGTCTATCAGAGGATGAACAAAATAAGGTCATCAATTGTCTAAAACAAAATATTTATGAGAGCTTGAATAAGTTAACAGCGAGATAACCGAAAAAAGAGGTGATAAATAATGATTGGGAGAAATATTCATAACATCCGTAAAAAAAGGGGACTTACTTTAACACAACTAGCAGAACAAGCAAATATTTCTAAATCTTACTTAAGTAATATCGAACGTGAAATTAATGATAATCCCTCGATTCACGTAATGGAGAAAATCTCTTCAGTATTAGGGGTAGAGCTAAAAAGCCTGTTAGATGTAAAGCCTGATCATGCAATTACCCCAGAAGTTGAATGGCTTGAATTAGCTAAGGAATTAAAAGAATCCGGGATTGAAATCGATGTACTTCGCGAATATAAATCAGTTTTTGAATTTGTAAAATGGAAAAATACAAAGATTGACTTTTAGAGAGAGTTATTTTTTAAATTGTTAATCTAAGAAAGAAAAGGTGTGAATGAATTGGTAGATACTACGAAAAAATTGCTTCTGTTATTTGACAAAGGGGAAAAGAAAAAATTACTTCTATTATTTTTTATGATGATCATTGCCGCACTTTTTGAAACTTTTGGAATAGGAGTGATTGTACCTTTCGTAGGAATTGTAACAAACCCTTCCATTATTAAAGAACATACTACCATCAATTTTTTATATAATTTATTCAACTTCCAATCTACTACATCGTTCTTAATATTTTCGGTGTTTGTCTTACTATTAATTTTTATTGTTAAGAATGTCTATATTCTACTTTTCCAATACGCGCAAAATCGAATTATTTTAAATCAACAGGTTAAGCTGTCTAGAAGATTATTTGAGGAGTATTTATCAAAGCCTTACATATTTCATATTCAAAGAAACACTTCAGATTTACTCAGGAATGTAAATATTGAGGTGCAGAATATATTTCAAGGAATTATTATGTCGGCATTTTTGTTAGTAACAGAAATGCTTGTGATTGCTTGCATAATAGGATTACTACTTTATACAAACACACTATCAACTCTTGTAGCTTCTATTTTGTTAGGAGGAAGTGTGTATCTATTTTTTAAAGTTTTTCGAAAGAAAACGAACGAACTTGCAAAAGAGCAACAGGCTGTTAATGGGACGATGATAAAATGGGTCAATCAAGGATTAGGGGCAAGTAAAGAAGTAAAAGTTTCTGGCAAAGAAAGCTTTTTTGTTGATGAATATACTGGCAAAAGTCAGATAAATTCAAATATCAAACGATATAGAATTATGCTAGAACAATCCCCTCGTCTTTTTATTGAAACTATTTTAGTAATGATTGTATTAGTAATGGTTCTGGTCATTATCTTACAAGGAAAAAACACATCTAATATAGTATCCACAATGGCATTATTCGCCATGGCAGCATTTCGATTAATGCCTTCAATTAATCGTGTTATCGCAGCAATAACTAGTATTCGCTTCAGTAAACCAGCTTTATCTGTAGTTTACGATGATTTATTTACGAATAAAGAAACTTATTCAACTCAAGAATTTGAAGAAGCTGATTCAAATGTGAATGGAATTAGAGCATTTTCAGATTCAATAGAATTAAAAAATGTGTCGTTTCGGTATCCAAACCAACAAGAATATTCCTTAAAGGATATTTCACTATCAATTCAAATAGGACATTCAGTAGCGTTTATTGGTGAATCTGGTGCAGGTAAAACAACATTGGTGGATATGATTTTAGGATTATTCGAACCAGAAAAAGGGAGCATTTTAATAGATGGTCAGAACATGGTTGAATTAAAATCCTTATGGCAAAAGAAGATTGGTTATATCCCACAATCAATATTCTTAACCGATGATTCAATTAGAGAAAATGTAGCATTTGGAATTCAAAAAGATCAGATCAATGATCAAGCAGTGTGGATGGCATTAGAACAAGCGCAGTTAAAAGGATTTGTAAAAAGCTTGCCAAATGGATTGGATACACCAGTTGGAGAACGAGGAATCAGGCTTTCAGGAGGGCAACGCCAACGGATCGGAATTGCTAGGGCTCTCTATCATAACCCAGAGATTATTTTTATGGATGAAGCAACTTCAGCACTAGATACTGATACTGAAAAAGATATTATGACAGCAATTGATGGTTTAAAAGGGGAAAAGACTTTGATTATTATTGCTCATAGATTAAGTACAATTAAAAATTGCGATACAGTCTTTAAAATGAGTAACGGTAGATTAGTATCAATAGAAAATAAGCTTGGAATGTCAGTGATATAGAATTGTTCATTAAATAAAAAAAATTGTGGGGTATCAAATGAAGAAACTAAATAAAGAAACTCTAAGAGACATTATTTCAATGTATTACAAAAGAAAATTTTGGAGGAGGTTAATTTCAGATATTAAAAGCCACAATACCAAATCCAGTAAATCACAAAGTAAAGAGCGAAATATTCCATATGTTAATAAACCTGGTATAGCATTTTCATTTGATGATAGCTTTAGAGTAAATGATTGGTATGAGTACGGAAAAGATCTGTTTGGGTACTATGATGTAAAAGTGACATTTAACATAAATGCATTTCACCATTATGAAGGGCAAAGGGAGCATACACAAGAAGAAATAGACCAAATTATTGAGATGCAGGCAATGGGGCATGAAATAGCACATCATGGATTTAGGCATAAAAATGCTGCTAATTACGTAGATGAAAATGGGTTATGTACATGGATTGATGAAGAAATAAAGACTTTGTTTAATTGGGTTGAAAATCAAACCCATTCAGAAACAAAAGAAAAATTAAAGAAACCTGTTACATTCGCTTTTCCATTCTCTAGCTATACAGAACAAATTGTTTCAGAAATTACGCCAAAATATTTTAAGTGTGTAAGAGGAGAATTGAATAGTACAAATCTAGTGGAATTCAATCATACAGGATTTGTACCATCTATTTGTATTGATCAAGTAAAGCTAGATGATGTTAATTCTATTAAGAAAATACTTAAAATAGCAAAAGATACAGGGAAAAATGTACTCTTTATGTGCCATTCTATTCTACCTAATGATGTAGACTGGAATGATTTTGGTTGGGGGAAGGAATCAGAAGAAAGTGGTAAATGGAGAATATCAACAGATACAATAAAATCGATTATCGATGAAGCTAAAAAACTTGATTTAGCGTTTTACACTACAGCAGAAATTGGTGGCGTTGCTACCTTTATTGATAAGAATATGGAGAAAGCAATACGAGAAAAGATGCCAAATCCTTTTGAACAATGGATTTCTATTTCAAAACTAAGTGAGATGACTGAATTGGATCTAAGTGGAAAAAATATAAGTAATTTAGATGGAATACAATACTTTATGAATTTAGAAAAGCTTAATCTAAGTCACAATCATATTACTGATTTTAGACTTTTAGATAAACTCCCTAAATTAAAGAAACTAGATGTTACTAATAATCCAATAAATGAGGAGCAATATTACTCTAAAAACATTGCAAAATGGTAATTAAATGAGGAGCTAAATTTAGGGGTGAATGATCGTGATGCTCAAAGAAGCACTATGTAAAAATAAATTTACATATTTTTTTATTTACCATATAAGTCGAACTAAAACGAAGCTGCTTAATCATGTTTTACCTAGAAGCATTTTTAATTTAAATAAAATCTCTAGAGTAATTGGATTAAATAAAAATAGCCATTTTGAACAGTTAAAATTGTTAAAGAATACACATAATGGTCAGAGATGTTTTATTGTAGCTACCGGTCCTAGCTTAACCGTTGCTGATCTTGAAGCCATAAAAGGGGAAGTAACACTAAGTATGAATTCGATTTGTTTAGTATTCGATGAGACAGATTGGAGACCAACATACTATGGTATTCAGGATGTAGGTGTATTTGATTTGCTACAGCCTTCTATTGAAAAATATGATATTAAATATAAATTTATAAGTAATGTAATTTCGAAACAAAAGAACGTATCGGAAGGATATTTTGTGTTTCCACTAAATTTGTTAAATCATATGACCTTTCATAAAAATTATAAAACAAAGTTTAGTGATGATGTTTCTAAAGTTGTATACGATGGATACTCTATTACTTACTCAATGCTTCAATTAGCAGTTTATATGGGATTTAGTGAAATCTATTTATTAGGTGTAGATTGTAACTATTCTCTTACTAGCCCACAGCATTTTAAGGATTATGGGTATAAGGAAACTTCATCAGAGGCAGTAATTAGAATGATTAGTGCATATAAAGAAGCAAAGAAATATGCAGAACGCAATCAAGTTAAAATCTACAATGCTACAAGAGGTGGCATGCTTGAAGTGTTTGAAAGAGTAAATCTCGATGTCATTTTAAATAAGAATGGTGAATCATCTTTAGTAAGTAAAAAATCCATTTAGTTTGTAAAAAAAACTGTTCTTTATTATGAACGTGTTAGTTTGTTTTACTCGAAAGTTGACTTTAAATTTAAGATCATTTCGTTCGTTATAAGAAACGTATCTTCATATAATTAGGAGGAGAGTTCTATGAAAATAATTGGAGTGATTCCAGCTAGATTTAATTCTTCGAGATTTAAAGGTAAACCTTTAGCGGATATATGCGGGAAACCAATGATATGGTGGGTACACCAACAAGTAAAATTGGTAGAAGAACTTAGTGAAGTATATGTAGCGACAGATGATATAAGGATTCAAACGGTTTGTGAGGAATATGGTATTAAAACAATAATGACTTCAGAAAGTCATAAAACGCATTTAGATCGACTCTATGAAGTTTCTACTAAGATAGATGCCGACTTTTATGTAAATGTAAACGGAGACGAACCATTAATCGAATCTCAAGCTATTTTAAAAATATTACCGAAAGATGCTGACCCAAGTTCAATCTATGTAGCAAACCTTATGACAGTATTAAAAAACCCTTTAGAGGCAGTCGACTTTTCAAAAATTAAAGTTGCAACAGATGTATTCGGACATGCATTGTATATGGCTAGAAGTCCAATTCCATATCCTAAAGGTACATATGAATTTAATTATAAAAAATTTGTTGGAGTACAATGTTTTACTAAAAGTGCATTGGAGTTCTGTTATAACTCTAAAAGAGGGCCTATTGAAGAAGCAGAAGATATCGATGAGTTTAGATTTTTAGAAAACGGAGAAAAAATTAAATTTATCGAGGCTGAAGTTACTACATTATCCGTTGATACGCCAAAGGATCTAGAGAAAGTGAGAATGATCATTAAAAATCGATTGGAATGCGTGGTGTAAATATGAATAATATTAGGTTACTCGACTGTACCTTACGCGATGGAGGGTATATAAATAACTGGAATTTTGGGCAAAAGAGTATAAAGAAAATAATTGAGAAATTAGTAAAGTCAAATATTGATATTATAGAGTGTGGATTTGTTAGAGATGTTGATTTTGTTAAGAATATATCAATTTTTAATGATGTAGAAAGTATTAAAGAATTTATTAGCCCAAAGAATAAGAACCTTACCTATGTAGGTATGATCGATCAACCTTATATTTCAATCGATAAAATTAAAGATCATGATGGTACATCCATTGATGGTTTTCGCTTAACATTCCATGAGAGTGAAAAAGAAATTGAAGAAGCTTTAGTTTATGGTCAAATGTTAATGGATAAAGGATATAAAGTTTTTATTCAACCAATTGGCACGACCAGCTATTCTGATGAAAAGCTTCTGGACCTTATTAAAAAAGTAAATAAGTTAAAGCCATATGCATTTTATCTAGTCGATACGCTTGGCATTATGTATAAAAATAATTTGTTAAGAATGTATCACCTAATTGATCATAACTTGGATGAATCAATAAGTATTGGATTTCATTCACATAATAATCTCCAACTATCCTTTTCAAATGCTCAAGAACTATTAACTCTCCATACAAAGCGCAATATTATTATTGATTCTTCGGTATTTGGAATGGGGAGAGGGGCTGGCAATCTCTGCACTGAGCTCGTAACCCAGTATATTAACGAAAATATAGAAGAGAAGTATAATGTTGTACCTTTATTAGAAATTGTTGACGAGCATTTAAGTAAGTTTTCTACCGGATCTCAGTGGGGGTACTCAGTTCCGTACTATATTGCAGCCATAAATAATTGTCATCCGAATTACGCTTCATTCTTAATAAATAAACAGACTATCTCAGTAAAATCTATTAACACTATTTTAAAACAGCTTCCGATGAAGAAAAGGGATATTTATGATGAGTTATATATAGAAGACTTATATATTAATTATCAAATTCATTTGGTTGATGATTCATACGACCTAGAGGCTTTAAACAAAAGAATAGTCAATAAAAAGGTATTAATCATCGCTCCTGGAAAATCTATTGAAACAGAAGCAGAAAAAATTTCTAATTTTATTAAAAATGAAGATCCTTACATTTTTAGCGTGAATTTTATTCCCGAGCAGTATCAAATTGATGCTATTTTTATGAGTAATATAAAAAGATTTAATAGTATGCTAGATTCTATTAAAGCGTTAAAAGAGTCGACCTCAATTATAACTACTTCAAATATTCCTAATTTACTAGATTCGGATACATTAGTCGTTAATTATTCTGACTTACTCGTTGATAAGATAACAATATCCGATAACGCGGGCTTAATGTTATTAAACTTATTAAATCGTTTATCGGTAAATACAGTTTATCTTGCTGGCTTTGATGGCTTTACTTTAGATAAGCTGACAAATTATTTTTCCACCGAATTGATTTACAATATAGAGATGGAAGAGCTTGTAAAGAAGAATGCAGATATAAAAAAGCAATTAGCATTACTTGAGAAAACAATGAAGATAAACTTTTTAACGAGCACTATATATAGTGAAATGGGCTTGCTTAGTAGGACATAACCGTTAAAACCTGGAGGTAAAATGAAATATTCTACTATTATTTTTGACTTAGATGGAACTTTATTAGACACTTCAGAAGGAATTATGGTAGGTGCCAGTTATACAGCAAATAAAATGGGTGGTCCAAATTTAACCTTAGCACAACAAAAAAGCTTTATTGGTCCATCTCCTTTTTATTCCTTTATACGAGAATGTGGCTATACTGAAAGCGAAGCGAGAGAGGCTGTAGAAATTTATCGAAATAGATACAAGAAAAAAGGACAATTTGAAGCAAAACATTATGATTTTATTCAAGAGCTATTAGTTACACTAAAAGAGAAAGAATTTAAAACGGCTGTAGCAACTCTCAAAAGAGACGACTTAGCTAAGGAAATCTTATTAAATTTTGAGTTGCTGACATATTTTGATTCAATTAACGGAATAGACGAGATGGATACACTTAGTAAAGCAGACATTATTTTGATGTGTCTAAAAGATTTACAACAGAATGACCTTTCAGAGGTTGTTTTAATTGGTGATAGTATACATGATGCTGTTGGAGCTGAAAATGTTGGAATTGATTTTATTGCAGTAACATACGGATACGGCTTTAAAAGTAGAGAAGAAGTTATCAATAGTACGAATGTTTTTATAGCAGAAAACGTAAAAGATATTATCAAATACTTGGATTTATAAGCTTATTCCATCTTCTTGTAATGAAGCTCCAATTAAGGTGGATTATACGAAACACAACTAACTATTTTGTTCATAAACAAAAATATCACCGACGTGTGAAAAGGTGCATTTTATTGTCTATGAACTTTAAGGGGAAAGTAATTGTGATGTGGAAAAAGATCCTTTTAAGACTTGGTTTCACTTTTATTGGCTTAGTAGTAGTCGCTAGTTTGACTGGTTTTTACATATATCATCAAGTAGAAAGTACGGGTAAGGTTATTTATCAGCCAATAAAAAAAACAACTAGAAGACCTGAGCCAGTTAATGTCATTAAAAAAGACCCATTTTCAGTTTTATTACTAGGTGTCGATAAACGTGAGGGAGACAGAGGACGTTCTGATTCATTAATGATTCTAACAGTGAATCCAAATACGAACACAACAAAAATAATTAGTATCCCTAGAGATACTCGCACCGTAATCGTTGGAAAAAACAAAGTAGATAAAATCAATCATGCCTATGCTTTTGGCGGAGTTCAAATGTCGATAAATACAGTAGAAAAATTCTTAAATATTCCAATAGACTATTATATGGAAGTAAATATGGAAGGTTTTAAGGATGTCGTCGATGCAATTGGTGGAGTAAGTGTTGATAATGCATTAGACTTTTGGAATGATGGAGTTCATTTTAAAAAGGGGTCTATATCACTTGATGGGCAAGATGCACTTAGCTTTACACGTATGAGGCATGATGATCCTAGAGGTGACTTTGGTAGGGAAGAAAGACAGAGACAGATTATTGAAGCGGTTATCCACCAAGGAGCAAGAATTGAAAACTTAGTTGCCTATAATGATATTTTAAAATCAATTCAAAATAATTTAGTAACGAATTTTACGATACAAGAAATATTTAACATTCAAAAAGATTACCGTCAAGCTGGAACAAATATTGAACAAGAACAACTTCAGGGAAGCGGAGAAATGATTAAAGGAATCTATTATTATCAAGTACCTGAAAAGAATCGCTTAGCCCTCTCAAGTGAATTACGTAAACAGCTTGAATTGAAGTAAAAGTATAGATAAAAAAAGCGAGACTAGTAATCTCGCTTTTTTAGCTTGTCCAAATTATCATTAGTTGAAGATATTATTTTGAACAAAAGGAAGTAAAACTTTTGGGACAGTAATTTTATTAACCGCATTACCGGTCAATGTGTTATTAATAATGGAGACATTTGTTGGAGGAGTGGTGTTTTGATCAAGTTCAATCGCTGCGCCAATGTGCCATGCATCACCTTTATCCGTAGTGTAGGAAATATGATTTCCTGAAATAATTAATCCTGATAATGAGCCTTTTTTTCCACTAGCCGTTTGATAAATACCATTTTTACCAGAGGAAATAGTATTGTTTGTTATTTTTACACTAGACATAGGCCCATCCTGAACAATGATCGAAACACCAGAAACTCCTGTGAAAGTATTTTGGTCTACTGTGACATTTTTCGTTGTTCCTTTAATATTTACCCCATAAGAGTTAATATTTTTAAAAGTATTGCCCTGAATGATTAGTCCGTCTACTTTTAGAACATCGTAAACATTATAATCAGTGACAATTCCGGTATCAAAATTCGTAAACGTATTATTAATAAAAGAAGTATTTTTTATATCCGTCACGGATGCAAAAGTGTAAACGGCTGCGCCAGTACCATTACCAGTGAAAGAATTTCTCATAAATTTAGTACCTTCTGCCCCAGCAACAATCGTAACTGCATTCTGATTTGTAGAGACCACATTATCGTAAACTTGAGTATTGATTGAATTGATCCCCCAAGTGCCTTCTACTCTAAAACCTTCCTCAGTATGAATTGTATTATTGTACACTTCTAGATCTTTGTTTTTTATCCAAATAAAGAATTGTTCAACATTTATATCATTATCGTGAATTTTTGCGCCATTTGTTTCCATTACTAAAAATCCACCAGTCGTACAAGTCACCTTATTATGATTGAATTCTACATGATTGAAGTAGTTGTTATCATTTTTCCCACCTTCAAGCTGAATACAGTATGCCCCATCTGTTGCATTCGATGAAAAGGTATTGTTGTATATTTTTGCATCATCAAAATTCATTTCTTCCCACGGTTCAAAGTGTAAAGCAGGACGACCAATTGTGCTTGTACTAATGTTATTAAAGATTTTCAAATGATTTGCCTGTTCGATTACTATATTTGAACGACCATTATTTTCTAAAATATTATTTGAAATTGTTACATCATCACTTGCAAGTGTTGAACCTGAAATTGAAATTCCATCTGCAACAGCATTAATTAATCGATTATTATCAATTACAATACGATCTGCATCAAATGCAAAAATACAATGCATATGCTCAATGCCATCCGGATGCTTTTTGGCATTTCCGTCACAAGTGATATTTTGTATTTTTGTATCATTTGCCATTGTTATGACACGATAATACCCTGACCCACTTGTATCGGATAATTTTAAAGTAACAGTGTCACGATTTTCGCCAACTATGCTTACAAATGGTTTTAAAAAGATTGGTTTCAAGCTATAAGTGCCTGCAGGAACAAATACAGTACCTCCACCTCTTTTGCCGAGATAATCAATTGCTGACTGAAAAGCTGCTGTGTCATCCGTTGTACCATTACCAACTGCGCCAAAATTTTTAACACTAACTTGTCCAGTTTGGTTTGAGACGTTTACTAGAATTGATTGGGTTAAGCCACCGAAGCTAGCGGTAATAGTAGTTGATCCTGCAGTAGTAGTCGTTACAACACCTGAAGTATTTACAGTTGCTACGTTTTGGTTAGATGAGGAGAATGCACTTTGAGAGGTTACGTTAACAACTGATTGATCTGAATAGTTAGCTTGTACGACAAGTGACTTAGATTGGTTTGTAGCTAGATCAAGACTACTTGGAACAATATTTAAAGAAACTAATGTTTTAACAGGAGGGACGGCAGTATTAACCGTAATAGTAGTAGTTGCAACTACACCATTCAGATTAGCCGTTAAAGTGGTCGTCCCATTACCTATAGACTTTATTAGACCAGTATTACTAATTGATGCTACTAACTTGTTTGAGACCGTATATTTAACTGAATTTGTGACGTCCTTTTTAGTTTGATTTGAATAAGTAGCTATGACTTTTACTTGTTGAGTTTTATTAATTTTGGTAAATGCGTAGTTTGATGAATTAAATGATAGAGACTTAAGGCTAACTACATTTGCTTGGGGTGTTTTAGCAACGCTTTGGATCGAGTTCTGTGGATTTTTAGTTGCAACAACATTACCTATTACGATAGCAAGCAATAATATTGCACCAATAAATAGAAATAATGTTTTTTTCAATAATTTAACATCTCCAATTGCTTTTAATTTATGTAATATATTATGGCTCTAATCTATTATGGTGATAGTAGATTAGTGGAAATTATCTAATTGCAGGTCTATAGCAATTGAATAGTATTGGCTATTTATGTCTTACAAGTAGACTATTTTAATAGGATTAACGGTATAATTGTTTGTTATTCAACTTCAATAAACTTTCTTAGAACTTAATTACGTTAACTATTTATTTTATATAGCTACCTGCAACACAATTTGTAGCGAAAAAACCACAAGAGGCTGTGTGGTTCTTTCAATTTGAGATTTCATAATATAGCTCTATATTTTTATACATAAACTATATATATTACAAAAACAGATGAGGACGTAAAAGGGATTTTGTATATAAGTGAAACTTTTAAGGGTGTGTATATATTCCTATATTTTTAGTGAAGTCCTCGCATTTTGAATTTTATATTTTTTGATTATCCAAAAATAGGAAAATAATCAGTGTAGTTAGTGGGTATGAATAACTAGTTTGATTAGGTACAAAGTAATGAATGGCAGAATAATAGACAAAAAGATACGTTTTAACTTCAGATAGCGACAATATACATTAAAAATAAACAATTATCGATATAAAAAGACAAGGAATATGTCGAATTTAAAAGAAAAAACAGTTTATTTAAGTGTTTAGCGTAATTGTTAGATTATTTGGTCTTTTGTATAGTTAAGTTGTATTCGTTCTTACTGAAGAACAAATTACAATCCATATATATACTAAGGAGAGAGAAAGAAATGAAAAAGGTTAAGAGTAAAGTAGTAATTGGTATAGTATCTGCTGGTTTAGTAATTTCTGGGGGAATTGCATTTGCTAGTACTAATGCAGGTGAGTTATTAACGAACTGGGCTAACGGGAAAACTACTGACGCAAAATCAGAGCTTTCTACATCATATAAATCAAATTATGATTCTTCTGTTGCGGATATGAAAACAAATGTAAATAACTATAAAGTTGACGCTGCAAACAATATCGAATTAGTAGGGGAAGCTCAAACAAAGTTCGCAAATCAGCAAATTAGTGCAGCACTAAACGAGCATCTTACTGCAATTTCTGATGCATTAGCTGCTTTAAACATGAGCATTCCAGCTGATTTTGCTAACTATACTTCAACAACAAATGATAAAACGACATCTGATTTAAATGCATTAGCAGATACTTTAAATAGTAGCTTTAACGCACAACTTTCAGCGGTTGCTAAAGGTGCAGATTCAAAACTTCAATCTAATTTAAATTCGTCTCGTACTACAGCTGTGAACACTTTAACACAAAAAATCCAAGATGCAAAAGCAGAAATCAATACATTAATTAGTACTCAAGCATCAGATTCTGAGAAAGTTGTTCTAGAACACTTATCTTCGGAAATTAATCGTATTGAAACTTCATTAAAAGCTGAAATTAATGCGCAAAAAGAAGCTGCAATCAAAACTTTAGAAGATACACAAACAAAAACTATTAACGATGCAACGAAAGAAATGAAAGATTTAGTAGACGCTATTAATAAATAAAAATATTAATATTGTTTAAAAGTGACCTTTATATTACAAATATTAAAAAGTTTGTTTTTTTCATGTAGTCATTAGGAGGTAAATTATGCAGAATCGTACTGAAAAAACAGAAAAACAAACATGGATCTCCAAAAAATTTAAAAAGCTTTTAATTGGATCTGTTACGTTAAGTGGTGGATTACTCCTCGCAACAACGTTCTCATTTGCCGATACGAATTTACCTGCAGCAATGACTGCATGGACAAGCCAACAAACTAAACAAGCAAGTGATTATATTATTGGAATGACGGAAGCGGAATCTACTAAGCAAAAAGCACGCTTAATCCAAGAAGTGCAAAAGAATGCGAAGGAATCAGCTGAAGAAATACAAAAATATGCAACACAAAAAAGCTTAGAATCACAAGAAGAGCTTCAAAAATATGGAGATCAATTAATTCAGCAAATAGATAGTAAGAATGAAAAAGATGTACAAGAAGCAAAAGCGAAAATTGATAAAATTATACAAAACGCCGAGGAACGAGCAAAAGAAGAAATGAATCAGCAAGTTCCTAAAGTGAACTCAAATAATACGAATAAAAATGAAACATCAAACTCGAAAAATGATGATTCACAAGATACAAACAACCAAGGTCAGGCTAGCGAGGAAGGTCAACAGTAATGAATGCTTCAAAAGTTGAAGAACCAAAAACATTGGATGATAAAAATGCAAAAACTTTTAGTCAGTCGCTAATTGAATGGATGAAGTTCTTTCTAATTTTAAGTGTTCTTTTAGTCATTTTACTAAATACGGTTGGACTTACTAAAGTAAGGGGATTTTCAATGTACCCTACTTTAAATGATGGGGATATAGTCTTCGTGAATAAATTAGCTCGTTTTACTCATGATCCTGAACTTGGAGATGTAGCGATTATGAAGTTAAAAGAGGAAGGGTTCGATGTTGTAAAACGAATAATTGGACTTCCAGGGGACACAGTTTTTATAAAGAATGGAATTATTTATGTGAATAATCAGCCAGTTCCTGAAATTTCGACGAACGGGACTTCTGAAGATATGGAAAAAATAAAGGTTCCTAAAAACAACTTGTTTGTTGTTGGTGATAATCGAGAACCGGGAATCAGCTTCGATAGTCGAAGTAAAGATTTTGGATTTATACCTATTGAAGATATTAAAGGATATGTTCTTATTTCAATACTACCTATTCATAAAATTGCAAAACCACTTAAAGTGTAATCTGTCTAATGGAGGCACGAAGGAAAATGAAAAAAAAGTCTATTAAAAAGAAAATTGCAGTTGGATTACTAACTGCTGGAATCGTAACATCGTCGGGTTTGGCATTTGCATCTACTAATGCCGGGGAATTATTTACAAACTATGCCTCTCAATTATTAAATGATGCAAAGTCATCTATAAGCAGTACTTTAGGTACTAAAACTGCAGATGCAGTTGGTGCATTAAAGAATAACTTAAATGCATTAGTTTCTGATACTGAAAATGGCGTGAATAATAAGCAAAGTGAACTAGAGCAAACTGGTGTTAATACAATTAATGGTCAATCAGATGAGCATATACAAGCGATCAACAATGCTTTACCTGGTATTAAACAAAATACACCTGGTCAATTTTCACAGTTAGTAGCACAATTAAATTCACAAACAACTGCTGGAGTAGAAGGTGAAGTTAACGGATTAAAACCAGACTTCAGTTCGCAAGTCTCTAATGGACAACAAAAAATTACAGCTGAGCAAGCTAAAGCGCTTGATGATTTAGAAGAAGCAATTAATGCTGCTAAAGTAACTTTAGGTCAATTAATTGATATGCAAAAAACGTCAGCTGATCAACAAGTAAAAGCTTACTTACAAGATCAAATTGATAAGGTAACACAAATCATCAATGATGCAACTAGTGAATTAGAATTTAAAAAATCGAAAGCATTAGCTACTAAAGCTACAAATATTAAAAACGATACACTTAATGACTTAGATGCTTTAGCAGGTGGATTATATACTGCGCAAAATAGTTATCTAGCAGACTTTGAAAGTGCGAACTCACCATTTTCAATTACTGGTGACTGGGAAAGAATTAATTCAAAAGTAGATGGCCAAACTGACTATTACTTAATCAGCAATAATATTTCTCATGGCCAAACTTCTACTGCAACAGTTGCAATTGATGTTCCGGAAAATGCATATAATGCATTCTTATCTTTTGATTATTTAGTTCTTTCACAACTAAATAAAGATGTTTTAACAATTTCATTAGATGGCAATGTACTAGTTAATGAATCAGGTACAGATAACCATTGGACAAATGAAAAACTTGCAATTCAACCAGGTAAACACGTATTAAAACTGACATATTCTAAAGATAAGTCTGGAAGTGGAAGTAAAGATGCTGGTTATATTGACAATATTTCATTAAAATATGACTTAAAAAAATAATTACAAAAATGGGTGTTCTAGAATTAGGACGCTCATTTTTTTGTAGTAAAAAACCTTTAGATTAAAATGAAAGCATTTTAATCTGAAGGTTTATTTTCCTTGCTTATACTTATTAAATTCAATAAATTTTAATAACTCATCTTTCGGAATACCTGAGTTAATTGCTTCTTGAAGGATCGCCATCCATTCAGAATCAATCATCTTTGTTGGGTCAATATCTTCTTTCAGGAGGCTTTCTGCCGTTGTATTGAAGACGCCAGCAATTTTTTCAAGTACTTGAATTGAAGGATTGCTCTGTAGATTTCGTTCAATCGAACTTATGTAAGATTTAGCGATACCAGCACGTTCTGCAAGTTCTGTAAGTGACATTCCATGTTGTAAACGTAGTTTTTTAATTCGTTCTCCAATCATATAAGCTACTCCATATCTATTTGACTATTACAAAAAGTATATCATAGTGTGGAGTAGTTCTCCTAGTTTTGACATGAATCTTTAACGCAATTGTAAAGAAATGACCGGACTTCGTCGGGACTAATGCCTACTTCAATGCATTCTAGTAATAAGTCGATCCAGTTTAGTTCGGCAGTATTGCTTTCTAATTCACTGTACATGGAATATAGCCTCCTATAATTAAGGTATAAAATACCTAGGTAACCCTGCTATCTTAGTTCATTCAATAGTCAATAATACAGTAAACTAGTGCCTTTTCACTACTTATACGACTAAGAACAGTGGTTTTGCGTTCTAATCTCTCAATTGTTTTGTCCTTTTCAAGTTGTGTTTAATAATTATTTATTATAATATTTTAAAAATTTATACAACAATTATATAACGAATTTAGTTTATCGTTTGTAGGAATTTGTAATAGTAAAAAAAACAACTATATTAGTATTGTTTCAATTGTGTTAAAAAAATTAGGAAAATCAAGGTTTTTTTTTACAATTGAAATAAATGAAAAAATTACCAGTAAAATTATTTCGACAAATGCTAAAAAAATGTCGAAACACAGAAAAATAATTGGTAAAATATTTAAATTTTAATATAATGATTTTGATAATAGAAAGCTAGAGTGAATTTAAAATAGGTTAAATAATGTATTTCAAATGACGCATTTTTTAATGTGAAACGAGTAGGATAAAAGTTGTGGTTACAAAGAGGTTTCAAAGATAGAAGAACAAAAAACGTAGAAGTAATCGTTTAATAGATTACTTCTCCATTTTTCTTAATCTATTTTGACTCCCTTAATCTTTTCAATGCATAACGATAACTAGATCGTACACTAGATTCGTACATTTTTAGACAATTTGCTATTTGATAAAACTCATGATTGTAATAAAAACGCCTAATTAAAATTCGTTTCTGTAGAGGGGAAATCCCTTCAAGTAAGCTTACAAAATCCTCAATTTGAAATGACTCATCACAATAGATTACGTCTTTAATATTTTGTTCAACAACTACATTGTGCTCGTCATATTTAATAGCCTTAGATAACTCGTTCAGTAAATACCCTCTAACTGTAAAAAATGCATAACTGGAAAAGTTCCCTTTTTCACTTCGATACTGTTGATAAGCCATCCATAATGCTATTTGTCCAATTTGGTAATATTCATCGAAATCTTTATAAATATGTAGCTTCTTCATGAGGTTTTTAATCATACGAGAATATTGATTTAAGCATTCCTCAAATGTATTTGGCTTTGTTTTTCCTGAAAAAGTTTGAAAATTTACATGTTCTTCACTACGATTCATTATAATTGCCTTTCTAAAAAGGCATGCCCTTACACTTATTCCGCGGTGAAGTAACTATATAAAAATAAAAGAAATATATCATATAATGAAAAATCAATTATGATTAAACAAAACTAAGTAAAATTTGATTATTGAATTTAAAACTTTAAATTTACCTAAAATGAACTAATTAAATTTTACGTATTACCATTTTTTTAAGTAGTAAAATTTACTAAAATAGTAGTTTACGGTCATAGAAGTTTCAAATAAATGGAAAGATAATTTTGATATAA
This sequence comes from Bacillus sp. AFS041924, assembly GCF_002577195.1. Lineage (GTDB taxonomy): Bacteria > Bacillota > Bacilli > Bacillales > Bacillaceae_G > Gottfriedia. The sequence goes on along the minus strand of NZ_NULG01000025.1, from coordinate 119,035 downwards.
TCTAGATGTAAAAATCCCTATGGAGGCGTATATGTCAAAATTAGATTATGTTATATCATATGAAACAATGCTGATTGAAGCTGCTAACCACCCAGAATATTTAACAAAAATTATTGATAAAAACAAAGGAGTGATCTTTTCGAAAAGGCCAATGAAGGCAATCTTAAAAGAATCCGCCCTTTATCATAATCAATCAATTAAAGGTCACCTTGAAGTCGTAAAAAGCAAATATCCAACTATGAAAAAGATTCCTCTTATGATCAATCCCACTTTATCAATCATTATGATCCCAACATCTTCGCAAAATAACATATGTTGCAAATGGCTAAACTTTATCCAAATCAATAAATATATGAAAGAAAAAAGAAAAACAAAAGTACAGTTTAGGAATGGAGAAGAGAGAACCCTACCAATTTCTTATTACATTTTTGATAAGCAAATCAGTAAGGCAACAAAGATTATTAGTATGTATTTAAGTCAAAAAGTAGAATACAAACTAAAATCAGATGAAGAGAAGATAATGATGATCAAAGAATTAATAGATGGATATACACTTGATGAATAGGTTAAAAGCAAAAAAAGGGGGGAATACAAAAAGAAGGGCAACGATCACCTTCGACCATTGCCCTGTTTTTTCTTTATCCATTAGTCAAATTGCCTACCTTAAACTACTTCTTGTTCTGGTATTCTGATTGTCCATTGTGTGAACGTTTTTACTTCAACAAGTTCTTGTGGGAAGATAAATGTCCATGGTTTACTCGTGTTTGCTTGGATTGTTAATGGTGGTAGAGTGAATAAACCCTTAGCAATTATTTCGCCATTTTCATTTAACATTTCTAAAGGTAATAACTCTAGATTAACTGCTTGTGTTGAACCATTTCGAACTAAAATATCAACTGCAAGGTTTCCATCGTCATTATAGTTTGCTCGTAAAGCATGTAAGCTTACTTCATTTATACGTAATTTAGGTAAAGTACCGACAAGATTGCTTAGTTCTGTGATTTGTTCTTCAGTAAGTCGGCCTTCCCATGTTGGATCTATATCTAATCTGTGAATAGTTTTTGATAAATCAAATGCTAACTCAAATCCTTTTTCAGGCAAGTCCTCTTTTAGTAAAAACTCTCGCTCGAATACAAAGCGCCATGGGCGGCTACTACATGGAGGCATTTCGCCAAGCTCTTCTAATCTAAATCCTTTTTTTGCTAATAGCTCGCCTTCTTCACTAATCAATAATAGAATAGCATCTTCTAAACGAACTGATTTTGGTAAACTGTTACGAACGAATGATGTAACTGTTGCACTACCATCTTCATTTACTTCAAGTTCGATTGCAGACAATGATAATTGATTTGGCTTTAAAGGTGAAAGCTCATTATTTAAAAACTGATAAACATAACGCTTTTCATCTTCAATGTGCATTAATGGGTGAAATGATATTTTTGGGAAAATTTCATTCACTTCATTTTCTTCAACTTGAACTGCTTGATCAGTAGATGATTGTTGTAATAAATCACTCGATGAAACTGTAGAATCTTTCCCCTTTTGTAATAAACGCTTAATCGACGATAACATTTTGTTCTTCTACCCCCTGTGGACAAGATAATTCTTGAAATGTTGAAGCAAGACTTGCTGATATTTCCTGTTGAATAGAGTTGTAAGTATGTTCAAACAGAGTAAATCCATCAAATTCATATAATCGAATTGGATCTTCTTGTTGATACTGTCTTAAGTGTATCCCTTCTATCAATTGTTGTAAATGCTCTAAATGTTCAGACCAATATAAATCGATCGTACTTAATGATATACATCTTAAAATACTTATTAACTCTGCTATTTTCTCTACTTCCATCCCACGTAATACACTTTTATAAACTGAAAGAGCTTCTTTTACATGACCCCAAATCTCTTGTTCGTTTTGAAAATGTTCAACATCAATACGAAGTGGAGGAATAAGTTGTTCTAATACTGTTTTCCCTTCTAATGGATCCCAGTCTTCAGGAGTACTATCTTTTGGATAAAATTGATTTACTAGTTTAACAATTGTCTCCTCAACATGAATGATAAACCAATCTAATTCAATTTCATTTTGTAATAACTGATTCCTTAACTTATAAATTATACGGCGATGTTCATTTGCAACGCCATCTAGTTTCAGCTGCCATTCACGTATAGAAGACTGATTTCCTTCACATAGCTTTTGGGTTGATGAAACAAAAGCTTGAATTGTTGAGTTTAGTACCTTTCCAAATTGATCAACATGGAGGTTCTTGTGTAATTTCTCAAGCTTTTCTGGATTATATCTTACAAATAATTCATCCTCTAATGAGAGATAGAATTGAGATGAGCCTGCATCTCCTTGTCGTCCTGCACGTCCTTTTAATTGTAAATCAATACGCTCACTTTCATGACGTTCGGTTCCAATTACATGAAGACCACCTAATTCAGAAACACCTTCAGCTAATAAAATATCGGTTCCTCGACCTGCCATATTGGTCGAAATGGTAACCATTCCCTTTTGACCCGCCAAGGCAATCATCTCAGCTTCCTTTTCAACATTTTTTGCATTTAATAACTGAAATTTTATTGCCTCATTTTCTAATAATTCTGCAACAATTTCAGACTGACGTATGGAGGTTGTTCCAATCAGAATGGGTTGTCCCTTTTTATGACGTAATTTTACATCATCCAGAACCGCTCTAAGCTTTTGTCCAGTATTTTGAAACACTATATCTTCATGATCAATACGAATAACCGATTTATTCGTAGGAATACGAATGACTTCCATGTTGTAAACCTGTAAAAATTCTTTTTCTTCTGTCTTCGCCGTCCCAGTCATGCCAGAAAGTATTGGATACATACGGAAGTAATTTTGTATTGTTACAGAAGCTACAGTGTGATTTTCATTCGTTAACATTAATCCTTCTTTTGCTTCAATTGCTTGATGAAGTCCGTTGCTTAATGAACGGCCTTCCATTATACGACCAGTAAATAAATCAATTAATTGAATTTCACCTTCTTGAATGATGTAATCAACATCACGTTGGAATAATACTTCAGCTCGCAAGGCGTTATGAACGTAATGGAAAAGTGTTTTATGTTCTAAGTCAAATAAATTCTCAATCATAAAAGCCTTTTCAATCTTTGAAATACCTTCTTCAGTTAAAGAAATCGCTTTGGTTTCTTCGTCTAATAAATAATCTATAGCTTTTTTAAACGTATGAATAAAGCGTGCACATAGCGAGTATAAATGTGACTGCGCAGTTTTTTTACCTGCAATAATTAAAGGTGTTTTTGCTTCATCTATTAAAATAGAGTCCACTTCATCAATAATTGCATAATGGTATGAACGTTGAACTTTTTCAATTGAAGAGGTAATCATATTATCACGTAAATAATCAAAACCGAATTCTGTTCCGATTCCATAAGTAATATCTGCATTATAAGCAACTTTTTTATCTTCCAAAGTTAAATTAGGAATATTCAATCCTACTGTAAGACCTAAAAATTCGTGGATTTGACCAATTTGTTCGGCATCACGACGTGCTAAATATTCGTTCACAGTAATAATATGTACGCCCTTTTCTTCAAGCGCACGAGTAAAAGCAGGTAAAGATGAAACTAATGTTTTTCCTTCCCCTGTTGGCATCTCAGCAATATTTCCATCTAATAATGCAAGTCCACCAATTAATTGAACATCATAATGGCGCATGCCTAGTACGCGCTTTGATGCTTCTCGGACAAGGGCAAAAGCATCTATTTTAATTTCTTGTATAGTTGCTTCATGATTAGCAATTTTTTGTTTCAATTCGTAAGTAAATTCACGTAAAGCTTCATTTGTTTGGCCTTCATAGAATGACTCTTTAGAGTTTATCTCTAAAACAATTTTTTCGTAATCCTTTAATTTCCGATTGCCAATAATTTTTTGCAAAGTCTGGATCAAGGTGTTCCCTCCTAAGCTGGTATTCTATTATTTTAAATGTATCATAAGTTGTGGGAGACTCGAGTTATTAATGGTGAGAATTTATTGAAAACAATGAAAAATGGAATTGGCTACATAAATATTTTCGACATAAATGAAGATTTCTTAAATGAATAAGTAGTACCAGCTCATGCCCTTTTTAAAAATTATTTGACAAAAAAAGTTCAAAAATAATAAAACTCCTTGATACATAAGGGGTATTCACAAAAAAACATTTGAATTTGTGATGTTTGTAACAAATTAGACCTATTTGAAGAAAAAAAGTCTATTTCCCTGTTGTATACTAGCGTTGTGAAAAAAACTAGAAAAAAAAGTTAATTTATCCATAATTTAACAAGTGTAAAATATGGTGGATTAATCATCTTAGTTTAGTTTGGCAGCAAGAAAGCAAGTTAATACTTTTTTATTCTAGATAATAAGCTTAGGGAGGAACTCTGGAATGGCATTAAACAAAAATAAAAAAATGATTACTACTGCTTTAACGGCTGCAATGGTAGCATCAGCCGTAGCTCCTGTTGCTGCTGCTGCTCAAACTGTAGTTCAAACAGCTGAGAAAGCTGTAAAATCGTACGAAGGTGTTAATGTAACAAACCCTACAAATGCAAAAGCAGCAGAAACGAAAGAAAAAGCTGCTAGAACCGCAGTTGCAAAATTAACTTCTTCAAAGTATAAAGCTACTAAAGTTAAATTATTAAAACGTATTGATAACAAGAAAAAGGCAATTCAAGTTGTTGTAACAAAATACAATGCTGCATTAGCAGCTGTAAAAAAATATGAAAGCTTTAATGTAAAAAACCCTACAGATGCTAATAAATCAGTAGCGTTAAAGAAATCTGCAGTAAGTGCAGTTGCACAGTTACGAGATTTAAGTAAGAAGGCTTCATTAACTTCTTCTATTACTAAAAAGGAAAAAGACATCCAAAGTGTTGTAACAAAATATAATGCAGCTGTTGCAGCTGTGAAAAAATATGAAAGCTTTAATGCAACAAACCCAACAGACGCTAATAAATCAGCAACGCTAAAGAAATCTGCTGTAAGTGCAGTTGCACAGTTACGTGATTTAAATAAAAAAGCTGAATTAACTACTTCTATTAATAAGAAAGATAAAGAAATCCAAGATGTAGTAAGTAAATATAACGCAGCAACTGCTGCTGTTGTAGCGTATGAAGCATTAACTTCAGATGATGCTGTTAAACTGAAAGCAGCTAAGGATGCAGTTTCAAGTTTAAAAGATAAAGCTTACCAAACAGAATTAGAAAATCGAATTTTAGCTCAACAAGCTAAGTTGGCTATTCCTACAATTTTGAGTGTGAATGCAGTTAATGCTTCACAAATTGAAATTAAGTTCAATAAGTCTGTAGATTCATCAACGATCTTTGACTCATATGGAAATCTAATTTCTGGAATTGTAACGATAAATAGTCTCGACTCTATTCCTGCCGGGTCTCTTACAGGTGAACTTAGTGCCGACGGAAAAACATTAACAGTCACCACTTCATCAAAACTTGATAAACGTTATGATGTCATTATTGATAAAGTTAAAGCTACAGATAAAGTAGATTTTGCTAAAAAAACATTTACAATTACAGCTTCAGATCAAATCCGTCCTACTTTTGAAGGAGTGACATATTTACCGAACGGAAATGCGACATTTACATTTAGCGAACCGATCGATGCGACGACTTCACAAATTGCAACCGCATTATCTGTAGCTGGTCCTACAAGTTTTACAATTAATGCTAGTGATATTACTTTATCAACAAATAAAAAATCATTCTCTGTAACTCTTCCAGCTGTAATGAATAAAGATCAAAACTATACTTTTACGATTACTGGACTGAAAGATTTTGCAGGAAACTTATTAACACCAAATCCAATTCCTGTTACAGTTGTTAAAAAGGATGTGGACTCAGTAAAGCCAACAGTAACAGCCGTTACTTCAGTTGGCGTAGGTAAAGTTGCTGTTACTTTCTCTGAACAAGTAAATGCTTCCGGCGCTACATTAACTGTAAATGGAGTATCTGCCGATATAATAACTTCAATTGACACAAGTAAAACTGTCGTTACATATAATTCTTCAAGTTTAGCTGCAGGTGTACAAAGCCTCGTAATTGGTGGGGTTAAAGACATCGCAGGCAACACGATGGATGCAGTAACGAAATTAGTGGAAATTACTACAGATCGAACAGCTCCACTATACGTAAGTCAAAGCATTAAAAATGTTGCTGGTCAGCAGTATCTTGTTTTAAATTACAATGAAGATGTAACTGTGGATACTACAAAATCAATTAAAGGTACTTACGTAGGTTCAGATTATATTACAAGATCTATTTCACCATTAACAGGAGATTCTAATCTAATTAATGGAGCAGACGGTAAATCGGTTGAAGTAAAATTACCTGCATTACCTGGGGACTTTACATTTGAACTGCCGGTAGGATTGGTTAAAGATACTGCGACTAATTCATCTGCTGCTGGAATCGTAACATTCAAACTAGGAACAGCAGTTGATACAACAAAGCCAGTAGTTTCTGATGTTGAACAAATTAATAACAAAATTCTTGTTAGCTTTGATCGCGAAGTATCACCTGCATCTGCATTAAATCTTTCAAATTACGCTATAGAAGGAATTTCTTCACCATTTGAAGGAACAGCAATTTTTAAAGGGGATGCAAAAACAGTTGAGCTTACATTAAGAGCAGATGCTATTACTACTACTGGGGATCGGATTTTCACTGTTCAGAATGTAGCTACTGGTGCTGGAGCAGTAATGGTATCAGATGTAAAAGCACGTAACTTTAAAGAAACAGTTCGTCCAACTGTAATCGCAGCAAGAGTTATTGATTCAACTCATATTGAGGTGACATTTAGTGAGGCGATTAAAGATGGTAATAATGTAGGAGCAGATTTAGATGTATTCCAAGGTGCTAGTACAACAGCATTAGCTGAGACTGCAGAGAGCATTTCAGGGAATAAGTTAATAATTCAGCTTGCTTCTCCACTTTCTACTTTAAGTGGGCTTCAGGTTAAAGCTCAAAGTACAATAGATATTGTGGATCTGAACGATAATGTTGTAAACTTAACTAGTTTTGCTATCCAATAATCTTTAAAATTACGATAATTCATTTGATAATATGAAGAAAAAGCTCTATTGTGAGAAATCTCAGTAGGGTTTTTCTTTTTTATTTTAAGTAAAAATAACTACAAATTTTCATATTATGACAAATTAATTACTTCCTATTTTATATAATCTTAGTAGTTTCATATAAATAGTCTACTAAGATATGAGGGAGAGAACTTAATTGAAGACAAAGATTGGTGTAATCTTTTCTGCTGCAATTCTTTTAACTGGAATATTTAGTTCACCATCGTTAAAACATAGAGACCCTAAAAATGAAACAAATTTAATAAAAACTAATGAAGTAAATGCTGCAACAAATCAACAGAATAGTAACCAAACACTTCAAAAAACTGCAACAAATCAACAAAATAAGTGGGAACCACTTCAACTGAACCCACTCTCAAGTAGTAAAAATTTAACTTATAATTTCAGTAATAGTACAAAAGTATTTACCAAACCATTCCCGGAGCAGTATCAAACCGTTAACGGAATCCTGAGCTTTCGTGGTGGACCGTTTCGAAATAATGCTTCAATGGGAACAACGAGTGTTTCAAAGCAAAAACTAGTTAAGAGTTGGTCTTTCCAAACGTCATCTTCATCAGGATGGGGTGGAGGATCGGGATGGACCGGTCAGCCCAGTGTAATTGAATGGAAACCGCAAGAGCAAAAGATAATGAATTTATATTCTCCATTTAAAACGAAGTCAAACTTTAAAGAAGTAGTTTATGGTTCTTTAGATGGAAGAGTTTATTTCTTGGATTTGGCAACAGGTAAGAAAACGAGAAATCCAATAAATATTCAAAATCCAATTAAAGGTAGCGTGGCTCTTGATCCACGAGGATATCCTCTTTTATATGTTGGACAAGGCATACCACAAACCGGAAAAATTGGAATGAGGATTTTTAGTTTAATTGATGGATCTCAGTTGGCATTTATTCCTGGAATCGATTCATATTCATATCGTGGTTGGGGAGCTTTTGACGGCTCCGCGTTATTCAACCGAAACGATGATGCAATGTTAGTTGGAGGGGAAAATGGATTAGTTTATTTCATAAAGCTAAACACAAAATATGATCCGAAGGCTAAAAAGATAAAAATTTCTCCGGTCATTTCTAAATATCGATATAAGCAGAAGGATAATTCTTACCAAGGTATTGAAAATTCAGTTGCTGTATTTAAAAATATTGCCTATTTTGCAGATAACGGTGGTGGTATTCAAGCTTTAGACATAATTAAGAAGAGGCCGATTTGGGTGAATAATGCATATGATGATACTGATGCATCAATTGTGATAGAAAATTTTAATGGTACACCATTTTTATATACCGGTTCTGAAATTGATAAACAAGGCACTAAGGGCTACGCTCGTATTCAAAAATTAAATGGATTAACTGGTAAAGTAGTTTGGGAGAAAAAGATACCAGGCTATTCGATAAAAGGTAATCATCCTGTTAATGGCGGTTTGTTAGCAACACCAATTGTGGGAACAGGACCGTTAAAAGGACAAGTCATTTATAATATATCAAGATATAAAAAGATAAGTGGTGGCCTATTAATTAGTTATGATACCGTTACGGGCAAAGAGAAATGGCATTTAGAATTGCCTAATTACGCGTGGTCTTCTACAGTAGCAGTATATACAAAAGATAAAAAAGCTTACTTAATTCAAGGAGATTCAGTTGGTAATTTGTACTTAATTAATGGTACAGGAAAAGTCGTCAATAAGATAAACTTAGGTGCTAATATTGAAGCATCACCAATTGTAGTCGGCCAACAAGTCATTGTGGGGACTAGAGGTGGTAAATATATTAGCGTTAATATACAATAAATGATAGTAGTGAATGATCCCTAATCCTTTTATGGAACTAGGGATTTTTGTTTGTTAATAAAATTTTTAAATACTAAAAAGCTAATATCTTTTTTTAACGGTCTTTTCAATTGTGTTAATAATAGGTTAAACTTCTATTAAAATAGTAGGATTGTTCTAAATAGATTAGATAATATGGTGAACTTATATAATGATAACTGTATTAGAGGAGTGAAAAATTTTGGGTTATAAGGCAGAAAATAAAGTTGAAAGTCGTTCAGAACATAAAAAACTAAAGAATAATGTAAACGGTTCTAGTAATAATCGATATTTATCATTATTACTTTCAATAGCTGGGATATTAGTAATAGGAGCTACGGCTATTTTTTATGTCTATCCAAAAATAATGAGTGAAGGCGATATTCAACCGAAAAAAGTTACTAAAGAGACTGTATCCAGTATAGATGTAAAAAAAGAGACAGTAAGTGAAAAGACAAATGAAGTAAAATCTAAGAAAGTTACTAAAGATGCTACAACTAAAGATACTGCAACGAAAGAAACTAAGAATACTGATGAGAAGAAGCAATCAACAGAATATGTATTACCAGATAGTAATAGTCGAAAACTAACGAATGCGGATCTAAGTAAACTATCTTCAAATAATTTACGTATAGCAAGGAATGAAATCTATGCTAGACATGGTCTTGTATTTAAATCAAGTGACCTAACGATTTACTTCACTTCGAAATCTTGGTACAGCCCAAATCCAGCATATAATGGTGCTTTAAATGAAGTGGAAACATATAATTTAAATTTAATTAAATCTATGGAGTAGTGAATACCGAACTCAAAAAAGAGACTTTAGTTCAATGTATAGAGTCTTTAGATAAAGAAAAAGCAAAGTTCAGTATATTGAACTTTGCTTTTTGTATATTCCTAGCATGTTTCTTCCTATAATATAGTTTCTATGAAATAAGTTTCTATGAAATAAGTTTCATGTTTCCATTTTATAGCTTTATTTCGCTTCCTTGATTATTAAACCAGTTTGTAATTTTTTTTGCACCATTTTCTTCTGCAACTTCTCTTAATGTCATTCCATACACATTTTTTACTGATAAGTCTGCACCTTTCTTAATTAGATACACGAATGTTTCTAAATCATCTACTTCATAGATTGTATTAAAAATAGGCGTTTCTCCATCGACGTCTTGTTGGTTAATATCTGCTCCGTATTTTAATAGTAAGTCAATTGCAGCCTTGTCTCCTAAAGAAGCAGCAGCGTGTAAGATTGTCCAATCATCGGCATCTCCAATTGAAGGATCAGCCCCATTATCAAGTAATAATTTTAACATTTCTAAGTCAAGATGGTCTTCATCAGTATAAGTAGTTGTATAAATAGGGGATTCATAATCACCATTTAACTCATTTACGTCTGCACCCTCATCGATCAACTTTTTAACTTGCTCGAAATCGTTATCAAGTACTGCCTGTGTTAATGGGGTTTCCTCTCCAGCTAGATAACCTTCAACAAATGATTTCGCAAATGGAATTGCCTTTTCAATTAATAACCCTGCACCAATTATAACTCCTAATGACAGTGCGAATACAATTGCTACAATTCCGTATACGCGTTTTGATGTTTTAAATCGAATATTGTTTTCTATATTATTAAAATGATACAAGGCGTTTAAACGTTTAGGTAAAGTCGGGTGAGACATAAATTTTTCACTTAACCAAATCATAAATCCTTTTTCGTTGCTACTATTTAACATGTATTCATGCTGGTCAATTTTTTGAAAGTATTTGCGGCCAACTGCAAGCATTGTTAGTGCTTGAGTTGATGCTTCAAAATCATTCACATAATAACTGGCCATTCGATCGCTTGTATATTCACATGCACGAGCATAAGCTGAACCTAAAAAAGGAATCCAATTTGCTGGTAATACTACAGCTTGTTTAATAATATGATTGCGTTTAATATGTGCAAGTTCGTGCGCAATAACAAAATCAATTATTTTAGGGTTTGATTCAATCTCTTCGAATAGATCTGAATATAAAACAATCATATTTCTTCCAAAGAAGCGTGTTGCAAAAGCGTTTAACAGTCCGCCAGATTGAATTACATAAATGTCTGGTAGAAAGTAGAAGCCCATTTCTTTTGAAATTTCTCTTGTTCGAAAATAAACTTCTGGAAACTGTTTTTCGGTAATCTTTACACCATTTGTTCGAACGTGAGCAGTAAAAACAAAATGAGCAATTAGTGGTAAGATAACTAAAACACCTATAATAATAAGACCAATACCGCTAAAAATAAGCACTAAATAGAGTGGAATGCTGGTAATTAAAAGTAGTATAAAATAAATCGTTTCTTTACGATTAACTAATGACTTCAATCTCTCTCCTCCTATGACTCAGTTCTTATAGTTTAACAAGTAATGACTTGGGGTGTCATTCATTTATTTTAGAAGAAACGGAACTAATTACTTCCACTTAAAGTGTTAATAAAAATTCTTTTTACCGTTTAATTAAAAAATAGTATGATAGACTATAGTTTATTTATTTTAGAATGAAAATTTAAGGGGAAGTTAACAATAAATGAAAACTCAATTGAGAGAACAAAATTCGTTATCAAGAGCGGGTATACGAACAATGCGAAAAAATCGAATACCTAATTTAAATAGAAAATGGTTGTTTTTTTTAGTACCAATTATTGCGATCATCATTACACATTTAACTTTAAGTTATTTAAATTCACCTCAAAGATTAGTAAAGACATTTGAAAAGAATGTATCAGATAATAATTATAAAGAAGTTACTCGAATGTTACAAAAAGGTGGTACTCAAGCATCTTTAGATGAAGAATCAGTCATTGCATTTATGGATTACATGAACAGTACTGAGTTATTAGATGAAGTAGATGAAATGGTTCAAGATCGTAAAGTAATTAATAGCCAGTTAATAGATGGCCGTGGTAATCATATAATTACAATTAAAAAGAGTAGTAAATTTTTAGGTATCTACCAAACGTATTTAATAAGTGCAGAACCATTTGAACTAAAGATTACATCACCGATTGACGATGTCGAATTAAAATTAATCAATCAAGTTACACACTTGAAAAGTGAAGAATATGAAAAGACATATCACAAAATTTTACCTGGTAAATATACTTTGGGTGTTTCATATAAAGGTGCTTATAGTGATGTTGAAGATTCTGTGAATATAGATTTTTCAGCTGCTTCAAAGAACAAGTTATCTCAGGAATTAACCTTTAACGTTAGTTATGTCCAAATATACTCAAATGAACCTGAAGCAGAGCTTTTTGTTAATGGAAAAGACACTGGGAGGAAAATAAGTGAACTAGATCGATTTGGTCCATTTTTATTAAATGGTCAAACTGTTATTCATGCTGAAATTGAAAAGAATGGTGAATTATTCAAAACGGATGGTATCCCAGTAACTGGAAAATATATAGATTTAATGTTCGATTCACCGATTGAAAATACTGATCAGACAGATGATAAGGATGGTTTCTTTGCAGGACTTAAACGATTTTTTGATAAGTACTTACCAAGTCCAAAGCCTTCATCTGATTTAGAGGAAACACAACTAATCAATGGATTATTTAATCAAAATGGCGAAGCCTTTTTAGATTCAAAGGAATACCAAGATAAAATTAAGAAAAAGAATACAACCCAAAAGCTTGTTAGCTTTGCTATGAAAAATTCAAAGCAAGATGATTCGGGTATGATTATCACAACAAATGAAAAGTACGAAATAACAGATAAAAAAGGCAAAACAAAGATGAAATCATTTGAAATTACTTATCATTTTTCAAGAGAAAATGATGAGTTAAAAATGGATCGTATTGTGGAAGTAAAAGAGATAAAGTAGAGGAGAGTCCAACATTAAGTTGGACTCTTTTTTTGTTGATCTGGGTTATTGGGAATTGATATTGAAATAAGCTTTCAGATAAAAGGGGGCTAACTCTTAATCGTAATTGAGCTCGATGTTATTAAATTCTGATTAAAACAAATATTTCTTTTTTCACATTTTAATGTCAATTTTATGTAGTTTTATCACATTGCTTTTTTAAATATGAATATTCGATATAATGTATTAAAGATTAAATGTTTGGAGGTAATGAAAAAGAATAGAAATGTTAAAATTTATAAAAAGACTTCTTTTATTTACACTTCTAATGTCAGTTATAGGATTATTTGCGATATATCGTTATTATTTCCAGGACGTGTTGAAATACGAGTCGCAAGTATATACCGAATTGAAGACGTTTGATTTAGTGGAATACACTCCTTTATTACTAGGTCTTATGATGCAAGAAACAAAGGGTAAAGGGAAAGATCCCATGCAGGCTTCAGAATCACTAGGACTTGCGAAGGATAGTATTCAAGATGCATCAAAAAGTGTTCAACAAGGGGTAGCACATTTTAAAGATGTTTATTCCTACGGTAAAAAACAAGGCGTTGATTTACAGACTATAATACAAAGCTATAATATGGGAATTGCATATATTGATTTTGTAAAAGCACATGGTGGTAAACACTCTGATCAACTTGCTAAAACTTATTCACTATCGATGGTAGAGACAAATCCTGAGCTTTACACATGTAATAATAATAAGAAAAATTTCAGATATCCATATTGCTATGGAGATTTCACATATAGTGAAAAAGTAATGAAGAAAACAAAGTATTTTGAGATCTTAGTCCCACTTAAACATAATATAGTAGGAAAACCATAGTCCATGAAGAAGAGATAAATTTCTTCTTTATGGATTTTTTAACTTTTTTTTTAGAATTGTATCAATTTTATTACAAAATGGTTTTCGTTTCGGTCATACGAAACAAATTCCTTTTTTTACCGATATAATAATAGATAAAATAACTCAAATTCTGACAATTTATGACTTATAATTAAATTTAGTGCTTATTTTTACTCAATGCTTTTTAGAACTTATTTATTTATTTAATTTTTTGCTAGTTTAATAGAATTTGATTGTTTTATTCACGGTTTAAATGTAAAAACGGTAGGAAAGGAAAGTTAGATTCATGAAGCAAATGGGAAGAGTACTTTTGGTATCAACAGGCATTTTAGTCGGGACCTCCAACATTTCCTGTACTAATATTGGTTTGGAAACATCGACAGCGAGCGCAGCAATCGTAAATATTAAAACGAATTATCAAACAACTGCAAATCTCAACTTAAGACAAGGGGCAGGTACAACCTATAAGACACTTTTGACGATTCCAAAAGGAAAAGTAATTACTGCTACACAAAGAAATGGTAATTGGTACAAAGTGACTTACGGTTCAAAAACGGGCTGGGTAAGTGGTTTGTATTTAAAGGAATATTATAAATACACAACTCAAAGTACGGCTTATTATTTTACAAATAAAACTACAAAGCTATATTCAACACCTGATACAAAAAAAGCTGCAGTGTATTCTGTAGTTATAAATAATGGATTTAGTAGTACTCAAAAAGTAGTAAATAGTATTGGGCAAACCTGGTTCCGTGTTAGTTATAATGGCAAAACTTTATATGTAAATAGTACTGATGTTACGAAAAGTGCAATAGCTACATTTGCTCAGACAAAATATAAAGCTATTAAAAATACAAGTTTATATCAAACATATGGTATTTCATCTAAGGTATTATCAAATATTCCAAGCGGTACGATTGTTTCTTCTTCAAAACGAGTTGGGAACTGGTATAACGTTACAATTAACGGTATAACCGGATATATTTATATAAATGACTTTACAAAGGTTAATGAAATAAATTATGAAACAACTAGTACTGCGTATTATTTTACGAAAGCAGTTACCCAGTTATATTCAACTCCAGATGCAACGAAACCTGTGGTAGCTACAGTTGATGGAGATAATGGTTTTGCTTCAACTCAAAAAGCGACAGATTTGCTTGGGAAGTTGTGGTATCGAGTAAATTACAATGGACAAAATCTTTATGTTAAAAGTGAAGATGTAACTACAAGTAGCTTCACGACCTTTACTACAACAAAATATAAAGCGCTTAATGGAACTTATGTATACCAATCGTTTGGCAATTCATCCAAACAACTTACTCAAATCCCAAAAGATGCAGTTGTATCAATTAGTAAAAAAATTGGTAATTGGTACTGGGTAACTTATAACAATGAAGGAGGCTATGTACGAGCAAGTGATTTTAGTAAAGTTGATGTTGTAACGATTACGAATATAACAGATACGACCTATATTACGACTTCTGAATTAAATTTACGTCAAACATATGATGCATCTTCGCCGGTACTTACAGTAATTCCTATTAATAAAGTTTTAATCGCAACCGATAAAGCATCAAACAATTGGTACAAGGTTAGCTATAATGGGAAAACAGGATATGTTTCTGGCTCATATATTGAACAAGTAAAAACCGGTGATCCAATTATTTCAAGAGATAGTTACCAATTTATTGATCTACGTACACCATCGCCAGTAACCGCAGTACAAATTAATAACTATATTACAAATAATGTAAAAAGCGGCGCAAAGAGCATTTTGACTGGGCAAGGACAATTATTTGTTGATGCTGGGAAAAAATATGGTGTAAATGCACTTTACTTAGCAGCTCACGCAATCCATGAAAGCGGATACGGTACATCTCAAATTTCATTAGGAAAGTATAATTTATTTGGCTTTGGTTCATATGATGCAACACCATATATAGCATCATACAAATTTATGAGTGTCCAAGAAAATATAGATTATATTGCACGCTCAATAAAATCTACTTACTTAAATCCAAGTAACTGGAAGTATCACGGTGCATATCTTGGGTTTAGTACAAAAGATATGGCAAATACAAGAATCGATGCAGCGAGTGAAGGGATGAATTTCTATTATGCAACCGATCTAAACTGGGGTAAATTAATTGCCCAGCATATGCAAAATATTCTTCCATTTGATAAAGCGTATTATGATAAAGCTCAGCCAAATACAACGATTCCTAGTAGTCCATCTACTCCTGTCGGTAGTGATGTATTCCCTGCTAATATCCAAGCGGTAGCAAAAGGAAACATCGACCTGTTTAATGCAAAAGGAGATACGACTAAAGTAAAATCGATTACGGCTGGTGCAGTTTTCCTTCTTCTTGAAAAAACAAATGATTATTGGATTAAAGTATCTATTGATGGAAAAGTGTATTGGACGAATAGTATTAAGTTAAATGCTTATACTCAAAAATTAAGCGTTAAAAACTTAGGCAGAATTACAACTGATGGATTAAACGTTCGTTCATCTGCAACTACTACTGTGAACAACGTAATTGGTACACTAAATCTTAATAACTATGTAAGCATTGTTATAAATACTGATGGTTCTTTAACAATGGATAGTACAAAAAAATGGTATAAAATCCAATTAGCGGACGGTAGCTATGGCTGGATTTCTTCAACTTATGTTAGGCAGGAATTAAAGTAATAAAAAAATGGCTCAGAGCAAAATGAGCCATTTTTTTTTTAGAGATTTATAGACAATAAGAAAGCTAATTATTGAAATATGATAAGATAGAATTATTGTTTACTATTTAGGTAGATTGGAGAAGATAAAATGAAGTCTTTTTTTCTAAAATTTGGCTTAACAACTGCTTTAACAGTAAGTTTATTTAATGGAAAAGCTAGTGCTGAAACAAACACAGATTGGGCTTCAAAGTGCGACGCAAGTAATACGGCAATCCCATCAAATCAACGAACAAATTGTTTACTGACTTATGCTGCAATCAATGCTGATATTCCACCTGAGGTAGTAAAGGCAGTTGCGTTAAATGAATCTGGTTGGGATCAAACAAAAGTGTCACACGATGGCGGAATTGGTATTATGCAAATTACAAATCAACCAAGATATGATCAGCAACGATTAAAAGATGATATTGCGTATAATATTCAAGCTGGATTGGAGATTTTAAACGAGAAATATAATTTGAAAAAAGGAGATGGCTCCTACTTGTTACCAAGAATTAATGGTGCAAATCGTCATATTATTGAGAATTGGTACTTTGCTGTAATGGCCTATAATGGAAATGTACCTGCAAATAGTCCATTAAAACAGGTCGATGGATCGGTAAATACAAATGCTTATCAGGAAAAGGTATTCCGAGATATAGAAAGACAAAGTTATTTAAGACTTGATGATAAGACACCACCGGTTTTAGCTAAGTATCCATTTAAAACGTCGGATTTTGAATATAATACGAATAGCAGCGCTCCAATTATTTTCAAAATTCCTCTTTATACAATCAATGAAGGGCTTCATGAATCACCGCACTTCATGAAAAAGGGAGACATTGCGTACGTAACAGTGGATGGTGCTAAATTAAGACCCGAACCAAATACGACGGAAAGTTCAACTAAGCCAACGCCAGAAAAACTATCAAAATATACTACATTAACAATCTATGATGAATTTCAGTTTGATTCAAAGAGTCGCGACAATCAATTTGCTTGGTTTAAAGTAAAAAAATCAGATGGTAAAATAGGATTTATTTCATCAGCCTACATCACGAAAAAAAATGATTTAACGAAACCATCTGTATCTGGGGTTACCAATGGTAAATTCTATAATAAAGATGTAAAAATTCACTTTAACGAAGGAACTGCGACATTAAATGGATCACGTATTAAAAATGACTATTTAGTTACAAAAGCAGGAAGTTATACGCTTGAAGTGAAAGATTCGGTGATGAACACAACGATCATCAAATTTACAATCGATAAAACTAAACCTGCTATACCTACTATGAACTCTGTTTCAGATCACTCTACTACTGTAACGGGGACGGCTGAAGCAGGTTCTACAGTTAAACTATATATTAATCATAAGTTGCAAAAAAGCGTAACAGCGGCTTCAAATAAAAGTTATAAATTTGCAATTGCAAAACAGAAAAGTGGAACTACAGTTAGTGTAACTGCTACTGATAAAGCAGGAAATGTAAGTTCAACAAAGACTTTAACAGTATTAGATAAGACGGCACCTGCTCTTCCAACTGTTAATAAAGTTTCATCTAAATCTAGAGCTGTAACGGGAAGTGCGGAGAAATATGCTACAGTGAAGATCTACAGGGGCAGCACACTGATTGGTCAAGGTTCAGTTTATTCAAGTGGTAAATTTTCTGTGGCTATTAAAGCACAAAAAACAAATACTTATTTAAAGGTTTATGTAATTGATAAGTCAGGAAATAAGAGTGTACGTACAATTAAAGTTGTATAATTGTTTAAATACGATGCAATAAGAGAAATTCTTATTGCATTGTTTTTTTGTATTTTTTGATTGGTAAATCTAGGGGAGAGAAGTGGAAATATTTTTTTACATAAAATTAATTTAATTTGTTATTAATAATGTGGATAACTTGTGAATAAAAATAATATTTATCGACAGGGTGGAAGGTTTATTATTTTTCATTTTGGAAGAAATTTGTCGTATCTTTATATTTCCTCGTTAAAGTTGTGAATTTATAAACATATAGTTTGTGGACAAGTATGGAATGTTATCCACAAATTGTTAATAAGTTTTTAAAATTGTGGGTAATTTCCGGAATTTAAAATGTTTTTTTATCTCAATCAATATTTTATTTTTATTCTTGGCTATTTATGAAGAAATTAAAATGACCTTTCTCAATGAGAAAAGGTCAAAGATGTAACTATGCATTTTAATAAGGATATTTTGAACTTGTCTACGTTAATTAACGAGCACCTTCACCAGTTAAGACAACTTTAATTGTTTTAAACATGATTTGAATGTCCAACATGATTGACTGATGTTCGATATAGTGTAAATCCAAAACTAATTTCTCTTTCGGTGTTAATTCGTACCCACCGTTTACCTGAGCCCAACCAGTTAACCCTGGCTTGACTGTTAAACGATTAGTAAAACCTGGTACCTCATGATTAAATTTTACTAAAAAAAACGCTCGTTCTGGTCTAGGACCAACAAGACTCATATCACCACGTAAGACATTCACAAACTGCGGTAATTCATCGATACGAGTTTTTCGAAGGAAGTGACCTAGTTTTGTAATGCGGGGATCATCCGTACTAGCCCATTGTGGTCCATTTACCTCCGCATCCAAACGCATTGTTCTTAACTTGTAAATATTAAAAATTTTCCCGTTTAATCCAACTCGTTCTTGTATGAACAGTGCTGGACCAGGAGAATCAATTTTAATTAATGCAATAAAGAACAAAACGAAGGGCAAAGAAATAACAAACGCGAGCGACGCAAAGACTAAATCCATCGTTCTTTTTATAAATGAATAAAATATACTTTTCTTTTTTAATGACTCAAATTGTTGAATGGAATAGCGAGTTTCAACTTTTTGTTGAGTATTCTGTAAGGCCATTTAAACACCCCAGTTTATAGTTTAGGCCCATCTTTGCAAGTGCTTTGCAACATGTCCTAATGTATAACGTTTACGTTTTATAACATCATAACAATTATAAATGTTCGCAGAAAAAAATCAAATTATTTTTATGTTACAAGCTCATTACTCCACATAATACAAGGGTACCTTACACTTATAGTGTGTGCAAGAATGATTTATTAACAGCATTACAATAATTAGTAATTAATCATCAGCTAATAGTCCAGGTCGACTTTTTAGGTATTATTATTTTAACTTAAAGTAAGTTGGGAAATACCTCGCTTTATAGGGATTTTCCAAAGGAATTCAAGATTTCCAAATAATTTAATTTTACTGCTACTTGTCTTCTTTAAGATAAATTTGTTATAAAATACTGCAGTTAACTTTATATTCTTTAATCAAACGTTATTGTATAAAAATAATCTTAACGATTACTGTATGAAGTGATGACAGAGGATTCGTGTAAAAACAGTTCTATATAAATTATGTTAGATTTTTTTATTAACAACATGTCTTAGAATATTTTTATTACTAAAAATTCAATCAAATATGTAGTAACAATATTTTGATGATTTTCCTTAAAATGTATTATTAATCAATTTAGGGATTCTATACGTTGTCTATTCATAAGAAAATAAGTATGCCGCCAATTATCAACTCCCTCTCCATTTTTAGTTCAAGATTTTCAATTTTTAATTGCCGCATTATTAAGCTTATTACCGCTTAAGAAATATGATTCTAATATTTTTCATATTTAGAATAATCTTCAACCTCTGACAAATAGAGGTAACGTAAACTCTTGCATTAAAATTTTAAATTGTTAAATGAAAGAATAAGTTGATTACATGGAATGGACTAATGATGAGATGATTTTGTCTTCTTAGTTTTCAATATTGTTACTTTTAGGTTAAATTGAGTGGAAAACTCTTGATGTGGAATCAGACTTTGTATAGATTTCTTTATATGTATAAGTAGGAAATGTAGTTGCTATATGGATGAAAAGTGTCTTGCCTTATCAAAAAAGGATTATTTATGATTTTTTAGATATCCTTTAAATTAATTCCTCATTCTTAATGTTACTGTATTCATTCTAGTCAGTAAATACTTACTTTTGAAGAATATTAGTGTTTTTTAAGGAACGGATTTAATAATTGTAGTAATATATTGAAGTGAGTCGAAATTTTGTATAGTTTAGTCGAAAGGTTAGGTGTTAAATGCTAGCAAATTATTTCACAGTTCGTGGCTTTGGCAGTCATGAGATTGAAATCGAAAAATCGAAATTTATTTGTTATATAAATGAAGTAAAAAATGAAGCTAATGCACAGCAATTCATTTCAGAAATCAAAAAAAAGCATTTTGATGCATCTCACAATTGCTCTGCATATTTAATTGGTGAAAATGATGAAATTCAAAAAGCCAATGATGATGGCGAACCAAGTGGAACTGCCGGGGTCCCGATGTTAGAAGTTTTAAAAAAGCGAGGGTTAAAGGATACCGTTGTTGTAGTAACAAGGTATTTTGGCGGGAAAAAGCTTGGAGCGGGAGGGTTAATTCGCGCTTATGGACAAGCAGTTAGTGAAGGGTTAAATTTTGTTGGGATTATAGAACGCTCTTTAGTTAAAGTAATGAATATAAAGATTAATTATAAATTATTAGGTAAAGTAGAGTTCGCTATACGAAACTCACACTATCATTTAGAAAATATTATCCATATGGATGAAGTAAGCTTTGAACTTTGGATTAAGATTGATGAGGTTGACATTTTCAAAAACTGGATGATTGAGTTAACGAATGGTAGTTGCCAGATAAATGAAAGTATTGTTAAATACATGTAGTCTTGCTTTTTTTAATAGTAAAATTTTTGACTAATTTCAAATAGAACAATCATACTAATTTTAAAGGAGGTCTATTCGAACTTATGAATCAGAATTATTCTCGAAAATCGGCCAAGAAAAGAAGAAAGAAAAGAAGAGGCTTACTTCGTAGATTATTATTACTAATCATAATAGTGGCCTTAGTATTTGTAGGATATAAAGGTGTTAGAACATATTTAGAATTAAATAAAGCAACAAAAGGTGAAGATATTTCTTCAAACTTAAGAAATGAAAAAGTTAAAATATCGAAAGATCCTATTTCAATTCTCTTCTTAGGTATTGAAAATTATTCAACTGGTGGAAAGGGTGGACGAACTGACTCGATGATCCTTGCTACTTTTAATCCAAAAAAGGAAACAATAAAAACAATGAGCATTCCACGCGATACATATGTTAGTATCCCAGGGCACGAAGAAAAAACTAAAATAAACCATGCTTATTCATATGGTGGTTTACAATTAACAGTTGATACAGTTGAACAATTCTTAAATGTACCGATCGATTATTACGTAACAGTCGATTTTAATGGTTTTAAAAATATAGTTGATGCAGTTGGTGGAATTGATGTAGATGTACCATTTGACTTCTGGGAGAATACAGACACAACACCAAGAGAAAAAATTTACTTTACTAAAGGTATGATGCATTTAAATGGTCAACAGGCATTAGCATATTCTCGTATGCGTAAACGTGACCCACGTGGTGATTTTGGACGTGAAGAAAGACAACAGCAAGTAATTCAAGCGATATTAAATGAAATAAAATCACCTCAAACAATCTATAAAATGGATGATTATGCGAAAGTGTTTAGTAAAAACATTAGTACGAATATGAAAATGAGCGGTGGTATTTCACTTGCGAAGCATTTACCTAATATCGGTGAAAATGATTTAGAAACAATTAAACTAAAAGGTCATGATGATACGATTAACGGTATTTATTACTATGTTCCGGAAGATGAGAGTGTAAGCGAAATTACTAGTAAATTCCGTGTTCACTTAGGTTTAGACAAACCACCTGCGACAAGTACGACTAATGAAATTAATTCAAGCGATAGCTCTGAAACCGAAGATAGTACTAATCAATAAATAGGTAAAAAGCTGATTCTTTTGCGGAATCAGCTTTTTTTATTGGGTATATCGTAATATATTTGTAATAGTTGTTAACGTTGTGTTAATGATGTTATAGAAAGGTGTGTATTTTTTAAAATTTATAATAAAATAACAATATATATTGGTAATATAAGGTTTGTATCGGAAAATATAAAAATTTTTGCTTATTTTAAATTTTTGTACAATTATAATCCTAATTACATTATAATATTAAATATACATAAATTTATTAGTCATTTAGTAATAGGCTAATGGGGGAAATGGTGAATGACAGCTAGGAAAATGGACAATCAGACACTAGATGAGATCATGGATAACATGCTCACATCTGTTATAGATAGTAAGTCCCATGTGTTTGAAATTGTTGAAGATACTCGCTCTGAATATGAGAAATTAAGAGCAGAGCTTGAAGAAGTAAAGCTACAAGTAGTAGAGAAGATTGAAAATACGGCTAAATTAGATTTATTAGTGAGAGCGGCACGGCAAAAATTAGCGGAAGCAGAAGTGGATGGGGATTATAATACAGAATCCCAAGTCAAGGATACATATGAAATGATTCAAAGTATCCAGGATCAGCATTTTCTTTCATTAAAAGAAGAAAAGATTCTAATTCATCGTAGAAAAGAATTAGAAAATAGACTTCACACTTTGCTAGAGAAATTACAAAGAGCCGAATTGCTAGTTGCCCGTATTTCAATTGTACTAAACTATCTAAATACAGACTTTAAGCAAGCTAGTCATTTACTTGAAGATGCTAAACAAAAACAAGAATTCGGCTTTCAATTGATACAAGCACAAGAAGAAGAGCGCTTAAAGTTATCTCGTGAAATTCATGATGGACCAGCCCAAACGCTAGCCAGTGTATTAATGCGTTCAGACTTTTTAATTAAAACGTATCGCCAAAGACCAGAAGAAGATGCAAGAAAAGAACTTGGTGATATGAAGGAACAGGTCCGTAGTGCACTTGGAGAAGTAAGAAGAATTATTTACGATCTACGTCCAATGGCATTAGATGACTCAGGATTAGTTCCAGCTCTAAATAAATATTTAAAATCGCTCGAATCGTATAAACATATTGAAATTAAATTTGAATATAGTGGCCAAAGCGAAAAAAGACTTAATTCAAAGTTAGAAGTAGCAATTTTTAGGTTAGTCCAAGAGGCAGTTCAAAACGCATGTAAGCATGCTGAACCATCAACGATTTTTGTGAAATTAGAGTTTTTAGGAAAGAGAATTAACGTTTTAGTTAAAGACGATGGTGTAGGTTTTCCTGTTGAAGGAGGCCAAAGTGAAAACTCATTTGGATTAACAGGAATGAAAGAACGCGTAGAGTTGTTAAACGGTGATTTTAAAATCGAATCTAAACTAAACATTGGAACGATCATTCGAATCACTTTAGATGTAGAAATTGAGAATGCGTTAAACTTGAAATTCTAAAAAAAAACGTCTGAAAATTTTTAAAAGTAAAATTTTATTTCGCGTTTTTGGAGATTTGCGTCGAAACTATCAATAATATATGGTAAAATATACAATAATTTATATAAAATTACCAAATTTTACAAATTTCGATAGATAGGCAAACTAGAATAAATGGCAGAGGAGTATTTAAATGAAAACTAGAATTGCAATTGTAGATGATCATAAATTGTTTCGGGAAGGAATTAAGAGAATCCTAGATTTTGAAGAAAGTTTTGATGTTGTTGCTGAAGGTTCAGACGGTACAGAGGTAGTAAGTATCATGGATCAACATCAAGTAGATGTATTTATTATTGATATTAACATGCCGACAATGAACGGAGTAACTGCTACAAAAGCATTACTAGAAAAACATCCTGATGCTAAAGTAATCATATTGTCTATCCATGATGACGAATCATATGTAACTCATGTTCTTAAAGTGGGTGCAAGAGGCTATTTATTAAAAGAAATGGACTCAGATACACTTATTGAAGCGATTAAAGTTGTGACAAAAGGTGGATGCTATTTACACCCGAAGATTACTCATAATCTAGTAGAAGAGTTTAGAAGACTATCATTAAAAGAACAATTATTCAAATCACGTGAAGTAGAAGTACGTCGTCCATTACACTTACTTACTAGAAGAGAATGTGAAGTACTTCAAATGTTAGCTGATGGTAAAAGTAACCGAGCGATTGGTGAAGCTCTTTTCATTAGTGAAAAAACTGTCAAAAACCATGTAAGTAATATTTTACAAAAACTTGAAGTAAATGACCGTACTCATGCTGTAGTTACGGCAATCCGTAACGCTTGGGTAGAAGTGAAATAATTAGAGTAACAGAGTAGAGTATCAATTTGATACTCTATTTTTAGTTTGTAGAAAAATCAAAAGATATTTTCAGATTGATCTAAACTCGAATAAAGGTTCGAATTGCTGATAGTCTGCACTCAGTTTTGCTTTTCAATAGATTGGGTTTTAAGTATAATGGTCTTTCTAAGCCTAATAGAATTGTCGAATAGGCTCAGAGTAAAGAGAATAAAATACAATGATTTTACATTGTTTGTTGTGTAAAATAAAACTATTAAAATATAGTTAAACCTTACTATTTTGTAAGAAAGGATATTAAAATGAGAACTGCAATTGTTACAGATAGTACATCTTATATCCCTAAGGAAATAAGGGATTCTTTAGATATACATATGTTGCCACTTAATGTAATCTTTGGAGACGCATCCTACCAAGAAGAAGTAGAACTTACAGCTGAACAATTTTTCTTAAAAGTCCGAGAACAGAAAGATTTGCCAAAAACATCGCAGCCCGCCTATGGCACGATTATAGAAAAATTCGAACAGCTATCAAAAGAATACGATGCTGTAGTTGCGATCACATTATCAAGTGGAATTAGTGGAACGTATCAAAGTATGGTTACAGCTGGATCGATGTTCGATAACTTAGAGGTAGTTGCTTATGATTCAGAAATCAGTTGTATGGTCCAAGGGTTCTATGTAATTGAGGCAGCTAAAATGGCCCAAAATGGTGCAGCACCGACTGATATCGTCTCACGTTT
Source organism: Bacillus sp. AFS041924 (assembly GCF_002577195.1). GTDB lineage: Bacteria > Bacillota > Bacilli > Bacillales > Bacillaceae_G > Gottfriedia. Next base: position 93,700 of record NZ_NULG01000025.1, on the reverse strand, counting down.
AGACGAAATAAAAAAATCGGCAAATGCCTACTTTATGGTTTATGATCTAGCGCATCTTCAACGAGGTGGAAGACTTTCAAGTGCACAAGCATTTGTAGGAAGTCTACTACAAGTAAAGCCAATCCTAACATTCGTAGACAAACAAATAGTAGCTTTTGAAAAAATACGAACTGAAAAAAAAGCAATGAAGAGAATCACAGATTTATTCGGCGAAGTTGCATCAAAAGGTGAAAAAATGAAGGCAGTTGTTATTCACTCCAATCGTGAAGAAGATGCCCAAAAATTAGTCCAACAACTACATGAAACATATCCAAATGTTGAATTAGAAATTTCATATTTCGGCCCAGTAATTGGGACACATCTTGGTGAAGGTGCCCTAGGTTTGGGATGGTATGTAGTTTGAGTAGAAGCTCCTCTAGTAGGGGCTTTTTTGTTTGACTTTGTTGAGAAGTTAAAAGTAGTGAATCGTAAATAACGTCTTGAAGGATTATCAGAACAGCGAACTTCTAACAAAATGGTATCTTATCTAAATTGACACAAAATATCTGAATTGCCGACAAGAAATTTTCACTGCTACTCTTATCGCTAGTAACTGATTGAATGTAATATTTATATATGAAGAATAAGACTACTAACGGGGAGTGTAAACTAATTAAATTTCTATAGTTACTGATGCTTGTCTTTCCTATGATTATTACACTGGATTCGACTTAGGTATAAAACAAAATATTCGACTGTTTGTAAAACGGATTTAAAAAGTTGATGAAAGTAACAGTAATTGGTGACAAATAAATAATGAATAGAGTTAACGATGATAATATGTATCCGAGATGCCTATTAACATGGGGATCTTTTTGTTTTATTCGTTCAAACAATCAAAAAAGAAAGTAGGTAAAAAATGGACAAATTTTCTGGTAAAAAACTGCAACTTCTCCCCACAATTAACACTCAAGAAATTCCTCTAACAAGTAAAATAATTCAAGCAGTTCAAAGAGTCAAATCGCGTTATCAATGCTTTCGATGTGGTAATCAAAATCAACTTTTTTTTGCCTCCCATTACTGTGCTAAATGTTCATCACATTGTACGTATTGTCGTAAGTGTATCATTATGGGGAAGATGATGACTTGTACAAAAATTGTTATTAATGAAGTTGATTTGGAATTTGGTGATACGATAACTGGACTCGAATGGGATGGTAAACTTTCACCTCAGCAAAAAGAAGCTTCTTTGAAAGTTGTTGAAGCTGTAATTGAAAATCAGAATCTGCTTCTTTGGGCAGTTTGTGGTGCCGGAAAAACAGAAATGTTGTTTGAAGGAATTGAAGCTGCACTTTTGCAAGGTAAATTTGTTTGTATTACAACTCCTCGAGTAGATGTGGTTTTAGAATTAGCAATCCGATTCAGGCAAGCCTTTCCTTCAATTTCAATTGCGGTACTTTATGGAGGAAGTGAAGATGTTTGGAATCGTAATAGGATAACGATTTGTACAGTTCATCAATTAATGAAATTCAGGCACACCTTTCATTTACTAATAATAGATGAAGTCGATGCTTTTCCTTATAATATTGAAACCCACCTGCATTGGGTGGCGAATGAAGCAAGAACGATTATTGGTTCCACAGTTCAGTTGACTGCTACTCCCTCTACGGATCAACAACAGCTTGCATTAAAAGGCAAAATCAAAAATGTTATGGTCCCCGCAAGATATCATCGGCAACCTCTGCCAGTACCAAGCTTCGAATGGATTGGTAATTGGCGTAAAACAATCCGTAAATCACAAAAACTCCCAAATGCTCTAGAAAAATGGCTAAAAAAATTAATCCAAGAAGACTGTCCGATCTTTCTATTTATCCCGTCAATTAATGAAAGTGTTTTTATTGAGGAGGCAGTTAAAAAGATAACAGTTAAATCAGCATCAGTGCATAGTCAAGATCCAGAAAGGCATGAAAAAGTAACTGCATTTCGAAATGGAGATATTCAGGTTTTAATTACAACGACAATTTTAGAACGAGGCGTAACGATACCGAATAGTCAAATTGCAGTGCTTGGTGCTGATGAGGAGATTTTTACTGAAAGTGCGCTCGTACAGATTGCAGGAAGAGCTGGTAGACATAGTGATTATGCGAGTGGTGAGGTTATCTTTTTTCATCACGGAATTAGTGAAGAAATGGCTAAAGCTAAAAAACAAATTCTTTTAATGAATCATTTAGGGGTTAAGAAAGGTTGGTTAGATCGAAAATGATCTGTGTGTATTGTGGTGTACAATTTGTTGGGAAGTTTTCATTGCATAAATTGTTTTTTCAAAGTAAGGAAACAGTATGTTCGCAATGTTTAACGAAATTTAAAAAAATAGCTGGTCCAGTTTGTGAGACGTGCTGTGGTTATATTAATGATAATCAAAAGTATTGTCAAAATTGCATAGAGTATAGGAAACTAAATCCAAATAAGCCATTAGTTATAAATAAATCCATTTTTCATTACAACGATGAGATCAAAGAATGGTTAAATTATTTTAAATTTTGTGGTGATGTTCAATTAGCCTCATTATTTGCTGAGCATTTGAGGGAATACTATGAAAATTCTTTCGAAAATTATAAAATAGTTCCAGTGCCGTTAAGTGATGAAAGGTTAAAAGAGAGAGGTTTTAATCAGGTAGAAGTGCTCGCTCAACATGCTGGTTTAAAATTTACAAATTGTTTAAAGAGATTGCATACTGAAAAGCAAAGTAAGTTAAATCGATTTGAAAGATTAAGTCGAGAACAAGTATTTTCTTTTTGCGGGCAAGAAAAAATCGATAATGAATCGATTGTATTACTTGATGATATTTATACTACTGGTAAGACAGTACGAGATGCTGCAGCAATTCTATTTCAAAATGGTGCTGCAAAAGTGAATTCCCTTACGCTAATACGTGCATAAATGTTAGTTGTTTGTCGTGTGAAAAAGGACTTAATTTTACAGAGAATTTTACCGATATAAATGATGTGCATTTGAAATAATAGTTCAAAAAAACTAGAAAAATCTTACATCCTACATAAATAATGAAGTGACGAGGTATAACACGATTAACGATGAGGTGAGAAAAATGAAGAGTAACACATCTACTGAAGATAATATTCATTTAGATCAAAACAACTTAAAAAAAGATAAACAAGAACAAGTAAAAAAAGAAGAAATCTCCCCTCAGGCGAAAGATGTTCAAATCGAAGGTCAGTTAGTCGCAACACGGGATGAACGTATACAGCGGTTAAAAAAACAAGTCGAAGAAGGGACATACAAAGTTAAACCAATAGAAGTGGCTGAGAAAATGCTTGATTTCTTTAACAAAAAATAAAGTTTTTACTAGGGGAAAAGGATCAATAAATTATCCAATATTAAGTTGATATAGAAGTAATAAAAAAGATGAGGGGACTTAGTAATATGCTAAGTCTCTTCTATGTTTAGAGAAGGAATTTATAATTAAACTTCTTCCAGATTTAATACATCTTTCAATTGAAGTGCTATTTAATTAATGTGGTATTTCATTTTATTGTATTTTAATTTGATTTAGAGGAAAGTTAATATTAATTATTTTGACAAAAACATAATAAATTATTGGAAAGATTTTCTTTATAAATCACACAATTTCTTATAATAATGTGATAAACTCAAATAGTTTAGTTTTTACTTTTTATGTAGAGGTGTACATATGTTATCGATTTTAAAACGATACTTAATTGGTAAACCACTTAAGTCGACAGAATTAAGTGAACAAAAGTTATCGAATACGAAGGCATTAGCAATTCTTTCTTCGGATGCGCTTTCTTCAGTAGCATACGGTCCAGAACAGATTTTGATCGTGTTAACGACGGTTGGGGCGGTTGCATATTGGTATTCGGTTCCGATTGGTATAGGTGTTTTGATTTTATTACTTGCATTAATATTATCATACCGCCAAATAATTTTTAGCTATCCTCACGGTGGAGGCGCATATGTTGTTTCCAAACAAAATCTCGGTGTGGTTCCGGGTTTAGTTGCCGGTGGATCCTTATTAGTTGACTATATTTTGACAGTAGCTGTTAGTGTATCAGCAGGTACGGACGCGATCACATCCGCCTTTCCGATATTACATTCTCACACAGTCTTTATCGCTGTTATTTTGGTTATTTGTATTACAATTTTAAACTTACGTGGATTAACTGAATCTGCTTCAATTTTGGCATATCCAGTTTATTTATTCGTTGTAGCACTTGTTATTATCATTATCGTAGGTTTATATAACGTTTTTACAGGCCATGCACCACAAACACCACATTCAGCTATAGGTACGGTTGTTCCAGGAATCTCCCTATTTATTCTTTTAAAAGCATTTTCATCTGGATGTTCTGCTTTAACGGGTGTAGAAGCGATTTCGAATGCTATTCCGAACTTTAAGGAACCTTCTGATAAAAATGCAGCAAAAACATTATTGATGATGGGTTCTATTTTAGCAGTACTTTTCTCAGGAATAATGTTTTTGGCATACTGGTATGGAATTGTACCAAATGCAGAAGAAACGGTTATGTCTCAATTAGGTTCAGATATATTTGGACGAAATATAATCTATTACTTCATCCAAGGTACAACAGCATTAATTCTTGTATTAGCAGCCAATACTGGATTTTCAGCATTCCCATTACTTGCATATAACTTAGCAAGTGATAAATTTATGCCTAGAATGTATTTACTTCGAGGAGATCGTCTAGGTTACTCGAATGGTATTATTACACTTGGAGTAGCTTCAATTTTACTTATTATTGCTTTCCAAGGGAAAACAGAAGAATTAATTCCATTATATGCTGTAGGTGTATTCGTACCATTTACACTTTCTCAAACAGGTATGGTTATTAAATGGATTAGAGAAAAACCAGCAGGTTGGTTCCCGAAATTAATTGCAAACTTCGTTGGAGCATTTATATCAGCAACAGTATCAATTATTTTCTTAACAACTAAATTAAATCAAGTTTGGTCAATATTTGTTTTCTTACCATTAATTGTTATTCTATTCTTAAGAATACGGAAACACTATGAAGCAGTAGGTGACCAGTTAAGATTGAATAATGATATTCCTGAAAAAATTAACGGGAATATTATGGTTGTCCCAGTTGCCGGGATTACAAAAGTAGTCGAACGTACTATGCAATATGCTCAAGGTATTGCTGATGAAGTCTATGCTGTCTATATTTCTTTTGATAAAGAAAGTGAAGAGCAAATGCGACAAAGATGGGAAGCATGGAATCCAAATGTTAAACTAATTGTTGTTCATTCCGAGTATCGAGAAATTACTAGACCACTTTTAAAAGTAATAGATGAAATGGAAGCTAAAGCACATGAAAACGGCTTTGAAATTACGGTTTTAATACCACAGTTTATTACGAAGAAAAACTGGCATAATGTTTTACATAATCAATCAAGTTTATTATTACGTGCGTATTTACTTCATAAACGAAGCGTTATTGTAACTACAGTACCTTATCGATTTAAGGTTTAAATGCCAGGATTAAGGAAAAACATCAATTGAAAGATTAAAATCATTTGATAGGAAAAAAGATTTAAATTTCTTTCTAAAAAATTAGGAAAATAATAGTGGGACAAGTCAAAGGGTAAGTGAATAAGATAAATAAAGAAATAATTAGAATTTTTCGTTATTTGTCGAATTCGCGAAAAAAAAGGCGATAAGCTACTTTTGACTTGTCCTAGTTTCATGATGTATAGTTGAAATGTGGAGAAGATTCACAAGTTTTCGACTGAAGGGAATGGATTTGAATGCAAGGTAAAGTAAAATGGTTTAATGCAGAAAAAGGTTTTGGATTTATCGAACGCGAAGATGGAGATGATGTATTCGTACATTTCTCAGCTATCAACGCTGAAGGTTACAAATCTTTAGAAGAAGGCCAAGCAGTTAGCTTCGAAATCGTTGAAGGTAACCGTGGACCTCAAGCTGCTAATGTGACTAAAATTTAATTTTTTCCGTTAATAAGTAAGTATTTGCTTATATAGATTCGGACCACGAGGGCTTACTCATTTGAGTAAGCCTTTGTTTGTTATTTGGAAAAAATTTTTAAGAATGTGGTTAAAAACATAATCGGATCTATACGAATAAAGTTCGAAAAATAGACAAAGAGATTTCTCATATTTGACAAAAATTTCATGGAGGAATTACAGATAGAGGTGTAGAATATAAGTATGACAGCTTTCATTTTTGGAGCTTGATGAAGGAGGAAACCCATATGATGCTAAACATCCGAGGCGAAAATATTGAAATTACTCCAGCAATTCGTGATTACGTAGATAAAAAATTATCGCGATTTGATCGTTATTTTGACGAAGAATTAACGGCGAGAGTTAATGCGAAGGTATTCCACGACAAGCAAAGAATTGAAGTAACTATTCCTGGAACGTATATGTTATTACGTGCAGAAGAAGAGCATGCAGACTTGTATGCAGCTGTCGATTTAGTTATTGACAAACTAGATCGTCAAATTAGAAAACACAAAACAAAAGTGAATCGTAAGTTAAGAGAAAAAGGTTCATTAAAATTCATGTTCGCACCATCAACTACTGAATCTGCAGTTGCAGTAGAGGAGCACGAAAACGATATCGAGTTAGTTCGTACAAAACAATTTGATTTGAAACCTATGGATGCAGAAGAAGCTGTATTACAAATGAATATGTTAGGTCATAACTTCTTTGTATTCTTAAACGGTGAAACAAATAAAACTAACATCGTTTATGCTAGAAAAGATGGACGATATGGCTTAATTGAAGCTAAATAATATTAAACAAAATAATAATAAAAGGACTAAGCTAAAGTATTAGCTTAGTCCTTTTTTGGTTTATATGATTATTTTCGAAAATATTAAATAATTCTAATAGAACATTCTCACATAAGGTTGTCACTTATCTTCATTTAATGATAAAATTAGAAATAGTATCTAATTACTTAATGACATTTTAGTTTATGACTTTAAAATAGAGGAGCGTTACGAATGCTTGGAATGATAAAAAAGGTTTTTGACCTTAATCAGCGACAATTAAATAAAATGCAAAAACAGGTTGATCAAGTATTAGCTTTACAGGATCAGTATGCAAAGTTATCTGATGATGAACTTAGAGGCAAGACATTTGAGTTTAAAGAGCGCATTCAAAAGGGTGAAACTCTTGATGATATTTTAGTTGAAGCGTTTGCTGTAGTTCGTGAAGGTGCTACTCGTGTACTTGGTATGACTCCATATCCAGTACAGCTATTAGGTGGAATTTCTTTACATGAAGGTAATATCTCTGAAATGAAAACTGGGGAAGGTAAAACCTTAACTTCTACTTTACCAGTCTACTTAAATGCATTAAGTAGCGAAGGCGTTCACGTTGTTACAGTAAACGAATACTTAGCTAGTCGTGATGCTCGCGAAATGGGACAATTATATGAATTCTTAGGACTTACTGTAGGTCTAAATTTAAATAGTATGGATCCTGATGAGAAGCGTGAAGCATACGCTTGTGACATTACGTATAGTACGAATAATGAATTAGGTTTCGATTATTTACGTGATAACATGGTTGTATACGCAGAACAACGCGTACAACGTCCATTAAACTATGCAATTATTGATGAGGTTGACTCAATCTTAATTGACGAAGCACGTACACCGTTAATTATTTCTGGACAAGCGAAACAATCTGCACAAGCTTATATTGCGGCAAATGCTTTTGTTGGCATGCTTCAGTTAGACAAAGATTATACGTATGATGTAAAAACAAAATCAGTTTTATTAACTGAAGATGGTATTTCACGTGCGGAGAAAGCCTTTGGCGTTGAAAATCTATTTGATTTGAAAAATGTTAATTTAAATCATCATATTACTCAGGCATTACGTGCTCATGTTACAATGACACATGATGTAGATTATGTAGTGCAAGATGGTGAAATTGTAATCGTTGACCAATTTACTGGTCGATTAATGAAAGGTCGCCGATACAGTGAAGGTCTTCACCAAGCGATCGAAGCTAAAGAAGGTTTGAAAATCCAAAATGAAAGTATGACGCTTGCAACAATTACTTTCCAAAACTACTTCCGTATGTACAAAAAGCTTTCTGGTATGACGGGTACAGCTAAAACTGAGGAAGAAGAATTCCGAAATATTTACAATATGAATGTTCTTGTTATTCCTACGAACCGCCCAATCGCTCGTATAGATAAACCGGATCTAGTATATAAATCAATGAATGGTAAATTTAATGCTGTTGTTGATGAAATCGTTGAGCGCTACAAAGCTGGGCAACCAGTTCTAGTTGGTACAGTTGCGATTGAGACTTCAGAGTTGATTTCTCAACTACTTAAACGTAAAGGTATTAGACACGAAGTATTAAATGCGAAAAACCATGAACGTGAGGCTGATATTATCGCGTTAGCTGGCCACCGTGGAGCAGTTACGATTGCGACAAACATGGCTGGTCGTGGTACAGATATTAAATTAGGTGAAGGTGTTCGTGAACTTGGTGGTTTAGCTGTTATTGGTACGGAGCGACATGAGAGCCGTCGTATTGATAATCAGTTACGTGGTCGTTCTGGGCGTCAAGGTGACCCAGGTGTGACAACTTTCTATTTATCAATGGAAGATGAATTAATGCGCCGTTTCGGTTCAGAAAATTTATCAGCTATGATGGATCGTTTAGGATTAGATGATTCTCAACCGATTGAAAGTAAAATGGTTTCACGTGCTGTTGAATCTGCACAAAAACGTGTTGAAGGTAATAACTTTGATGCTCGTAAACAATTACTTCAATATGATGATGTTTTACGTCAACAACGTGAAGTTATTTATGCTCAACGTTCTGAAGTTATTGATTCAACTGATTTACAACCAATCGTTAAGAATATGATTGAAGGCACTATTAACCGAGTAGTTCAAGCTCATACTCCAAACGAGCAGCTTCAAGAAGAGTGGAATTTAGAAGGAATCATTGATTTCTTAGAAGCAAACTTATTAAATGAAGATGAAATTACCGTTGAACAATTACGTGTAATAGAACCAGATGAAATGGTTGAATTAATTCAAAAAATCGTATTCGAACGTTACGAAGAAAAACAAGTAGCTTTACCAGTTGAACAAATGCGTGAGTTTGAAAAAGTTGTATTATTACGTACTGTTGATTCTAAGTGGATGGCTCATATCGATTCAATGGATCAACTTCGTGAAGGTATCCATTTACGTGCATATGCTCAAATCGATCCATTACGTGAATATCAAATGGAAGGCTTCGCAATGTTTGAAGAGATGATTGCTTCTATTGAAGAAGAAGTATCACGTATTATTATGAAAGCTGAAATTGAAGCTGACGTAGAGCGTGAAGCTGTACAAGGTGAAGCAATTCATGTAAGTAATGATGGTGAAGGTGAAGGTAAGAAAAAGCCAATCGTAAAAGGCGAAGAAATTGGTCGTAATGAAGATTGTCCTTGTGGCTCAGGTAAGAAGTATAAAAACTGCCACGGTAAAGGAATCTAATAAAATAGAAACTATATGAAAAGGGGCAAGGACAAGTAGGTATTAGGAGTTGGAAGTAACTTTCAAAAAGTTACTCTTACTTTACTACTTGTCTTTACCTGCTTTTTAATGTTCGTAAAATTTAATCGAGGTGTTAAGTAATGGAATTAGTAGAAGTAAAGCAAGAATTAGAAAAGATGGCGAAACGCCTTCAAGCATTTAGGGGGTCTCTTTGACGTCGAAACAAAACAAGCAAGATTAGAAGAGCTTGAAGCGTTTATGTCAGAGCCGAATTTTTGGGATGATCAAAAAGCAGCACAAGTAGTAATTAGTGAAGTAAGTGGTTTAAAAGAAGTAATCAATGAATTCAGTGATTTAGAAGAAGGCTACGAGAACCTAGAAATAACTTATGAATTAGTTAAAGAAGAAGATGATAAAGAGTTATTTGATGAATTAGTTTCTGAAGTGAAAGTACTAACAGTTAAGTTAAATGACTTTGAGCTTCAGTTACTTTTAAGTGAACCATATGATAAGAATAATGCAATTTTAGAACTACACCCAGGAGCGGGTGGAACAGAGTCACAAGACTGGGGTTCTATGTTATTACGTATGTATACAAGATGGGCTGAAAAACGTGGATTTAAAGTGGAAACATTAGACTACCTACCAGGTGATGAAGCTGGTATTAAAAGTGTAACTTTAGCAATTAAAGGGCACAATGCATACGGGTACTTAAAAGCGGAAAAAGGTGTACATCGTTTAGTACGTATCTCTCCGTTTGACTCTTCTGGTCGTAGACATACTTCATTCGTTTCATGTGAAGTTATGCCAGAATTTAATGAAGAGATTGAAATTGAGGTCCGTACTGAAGATTTAAAAATTGATACGTACCGTGCAAGTGGAGCTGGTGGTCAGCATATTAATACAACTGATTCAGCAGTTCGAATTACACATGTTCCAACTAATACAGTTGTTACATGTCAGTCAGAACGCTCACAAATTAAAAACCGTGAAGCTGCAATGAAAATGTTAAAGGCAAAACTATATCAACGTAAAATAGAAGAGCAACAAGCACAATTAGATGAAATTCGTGGAGAGCAAAAAGAAATTGGTTGGGGAAGTCAAATTCGTTCATATGTTTTCCACCCTTACTCAATGGTTAAAGATCATCGTACAAATGCTGAAGTAGGTAATGTACAGGCAGTAATGGATGGTGGACTTGATCCATTTATCGATGCTTACTTACGTTCGAAAATTTAATTTTGAAAAATGGGCTGATAAGATTGGAGAAAACTTCATTCTTACCAGCCTTAATCTTTGGGGACTGAAGAGGTATTTTTTATCATTCCCATTCAGATTTCTGTGAAATTTAGCCTACAACATCTTCTATCTAGAAGATGTTATTCTTATGAGCTTTTTCTCTGGGGATTAGTAAAGAACTGACTTACTAATATGAAGGAGTTACTTGAATCATATTTATTTTTAGTTTGTTTGACAAATGTGAGAAAGTAAATTTTGTTTATGTGTAATTAAATCTTATTGATTTTTTCATAATAAAAAATAGAGAGAGTATCCAATAATAAGGATATAAAATAGAAAAGTTTTCGATAAGTGAGAAATTTTGAGGGGGATAAATTTGAAAAAGGTAAGATATTCAACTGCTCTAACTGTAGGGTGGGGAAAAACGTTTTTTGAGTATTTCTTTGTTTTAATTGGTTCTGCAATTATTGCGATCACATTTTGTGTGTTTTTATTACCTAATCATATTGCTTCTGGTGGTGTAAGTGGAATCTCGACGATTCTAAAGAGTACGATGGGATTTAATCCAGCATTTGTGCAATGGGCATTTAATATCCCTTTATTTATTGCAGGTGTATTCTTCTTGGGTCGTCAATTTGGTGTAAAAACATTAGTTGGTACCATTTTTATTCCGTTAGTTGTTTATTTAGTTGATTTATACAATATAGAGCCTGCAACTGATAATCCTCTTTTAGCATCTATATTTGGTGGACTATTTATTGGTTTAGGCTTAGGAATCGTTTTCCGTGGAAAAGCATCCACTGGTGGAACGGATTTGGCAGCTCAAATTGTTCATAAATATACTGGGTTATCGCTTGGGATATGTGTAGCATTTATCGATGGTTTAATTGTACTTACATCTGCAATTGTATTTAATCTTGAAAGTGGAATGTATGCACTGATTGCACTTTTTGTTACGAGTAAAACAATCGATTTAGTTCAAATCGGTCTTGCTAGATCAAAAATGGCACTTATTATTACTTCTGAAGTGGAGCTTGTAACAAATGCAATTGTACACGAATTAGATCGTGGCGTAACTAAACTAACTGGTGTTGGCGGATATACAAATGAAGACCGTTTAGTATTAATGTGTGTATTAGATCAAACTGAATTTTCTTCTCTGCGTGATATTGTACAAACCATTGACCGACAGGCCTTTATTACAGTAGTAGATGCAACAGAAGTTCTTGGAGAAGGTTTCACAAATTTGACATAAAAAGGAAAAATAAATACTTTTATTAGTAGTAGACTATAGTTAAGGGATTTTTAAAGGGGCGATTTTTGTGAAAAAGCTACTTCTTGCTTGTATAACAGGTAGTATGCTGTTAACGATTACAGCATGTGGTTCAAATAATAATAATGCAAGTAAAAATAAAGATTCAGGTGAGCCAGTATCGGCTGCTAATGGAGAAAAGTTATTTAAAGAAAGTTGTGCTAGCTGTCATGGTGGTGAGCTAGAAGGAATAGTTGGGCCGAGCTTAAAAAAAGTCGGAGCGAAATATTCTGAAAAGGAAATAGAAGATATTATTCATGACGGTAGAGGATCAATGCCTGGTGGGGTTGTTCAAGGAAACGACGCAAAAAGTATTGCGAAATGGCTCGCTACTAAGAAGTAAGATGTTTTTATTATCTAAAGTGATCTTGAAGTAAATTCTATGAAGTTAATGTGGGAAAAGTAGACAAGCAGGTGCTTCGTTCACTATTCTTGAGACAGGTTTAGATAAAAGAAAAAGAAGTAAGGATGGCCATTAAAGGTCATTCCTTACTTCTTTTAATGTCTTATGTTTTTCTTATTCTTTTCCATTGCATAGACTTACTGTGTTTTTAAACAGAAAGTTTTCTTTTTATTAGAAAAGATCTGTTTCTTTTCACTTTAATTACGTTTATTCCATTTTTTGTTAAAATTTCTTATGGAATGACCTAAATTAATATTGACTATTTATCAAAATGTAACATAAATTTATCAGTTTTGACATTTTTTAAGTGTTATAATAGAGGAGCTTAGCTGAAATTATCGAAATATGTAAATAGCAGGCGAAATAATAAAAACAAAACTAGTTAAGTATAATTTCATCCAGAATGGAACTTATATGGTTCGATAGAAGAAAAGGAACAAAAAATTAAGGAGAATGTCATGATTGAGTTAAAAGATGTTTATAAGACGTATCCTAATGGTGTTCTTGCGGTAAATGGCATTAATGTAAAAATTCGCCAAGGTGAATTTGTGTATGTCGTAGGGCCAAGTGGTGCCGGAAAGTCGACATTCATTAAAATGATGTATCGTGAGGAAAAACCATCAAAAGGTTCGATCTTAGTTAATGGTGTTGATTTAAGCCATATGAAGGATAAAAAGGTTCCAATTTTACGTAGAAATATAGGGGTAGTTTTCCAAGACTATAAGCTGTTACCGACTTTATCAGTTTATGAAAATATTGCATTTGCACTTGAAGTTATTGAAGAAAATCCGAAAACAATAAAGAAGAGAGTAATGGAAGTACTTGACCTTGTTAAGTTAAAACATAAAGCTCGATTCTTACCAACAGAGCTTTCTGGTGGTGAACAACAACGTGTTTCGATTGCTCGTTCTATTGTAAACAAACCAAAAGTAGTAATCGCCGATGAGCCAACGGGTAATCTAGACCCAGAAACTACATGGGAGATTATGGATATATTTAAAGAAATCAACGACCGTGGAACAACTATAGTAATGGCGACACATAATAAAGATATTGTAAATACGATTAAGCGACGTGTTATTGCAATTGAAGCTGGTAAAATTGTACGCGACCAAGCGAGAGGAGTGTACGGTTATGAAAGCTAGAACTGCAAGAAGACATGTTCGAGAAGGACTTCGCAGTTTAAAACGAAATGGTTGGATGACGTTTGCATCTATCAGTGCTGTTGCAGTTACTTTGATGCTTGTTGGCGTGTTTTTAACTGTCATTTTGAATGTTAACCATATCGGTACAACTTTAGAAAAAGATGTTGAAGTACGTGTATTAGTCGATTTAACAGCAAATAAGAAGCAGCAAGCTGCTTTGAAAGAAGAAATTCAAAATTTAGATCATGTAACGACTGTTAAGTTCTCGTCAAAAGATCAAGAATTAAACAATCTAATCAAAAGTATGGGAGAAGACGGGACAGCGTTCAAATTGTTTGAACAGCAAAATCCATTAAATGATACTTATATCGTAAAAACAGATTCTCCAGAACAAATTGCACCTGTAGCCAAAAAAATTGAAGGCTTAAAATATATTGACGAAGTTATTTATGGTAAAAAGCAAGTACAAAAATTATTTAATGCGGTATCAGTAGGACGAAACATTGGTATTGTACTGATTTTTGGATTATTATTTACTGCTATGTTCTTAATCTCTAATACAATCAAAATTACAATCATGGCAAGACGCCGTGAAATTGAGATTATGAGATTAGTAGGGGCAACTAATAACTTTATTCGTTGGCCGTTCTTATTAGAAGGTTTGCTTTTAGGTGTGTTAGGGTCGGTTATTCCAATTGCTCTACTATTAACTGGCTATAAAGTCATTCATAATATGCTAATGCCGAAATTAGCAGGAACAATGTTTACATTACTACCTTTTTCACCGTTTGTTTACCAGTTATCTGCTATTTTAATAGGTATTGGTGCAGTAATCGGTATGTGGGGTTCTGTTATGTCAATTCGTAAGTTTTTACGTAAATAAGATAAATTTTCATTTACAGTTTTATTGTATTAATAATGTAATGCGATTGATAAGCCCTAGTTCCCAATTTGACGTCAGTTTTTAGTTGATACAGGTACTAGGGCTTTTCTATATACATATAAGGAGGGATCTTAGATGAACAAGAGAACATCATCGAAAGTAATAACGATTATGTTATCTAGTACTTTCGTCATCGGTGCTATCCCTTCCGTTTCTTTTGCTGAAAGTAGATACCAATCTGAAATTAACCGCATCAAAGAGAAACGTAGTGAGGTTAAGGAGAAGACAGATGCAACTAACAACAAACTTGCGGATATAAAGCATGACCAAAGAGAAGTTGTTGCAGAGCTTGAAGAACTTGATGCTCGAATGAAAGTAACTAAGCAAAAAGTTAACCAAACGGAAGATGCAGTTAGCGATGGGAAAAAGCAAATTTCAAAACTAAAGGAAGAAATTAAGTTTATTGAAGAACGTATACAGTCTCGTCAAGAATTATTGAAAAACCGTATGCGATCACTTCAAAAGGCTGGGGGAATGGTGTCGTATATAGATGTCATTTTAGGAGCTAATAGTTTCGGAGATTTAGTTCAACGAATGAGTGCTGTGCAAACTATTATGAAGGCAGACGAAGACATTATTAAGCAGCAAAACCAAGATTTAAAAGAAGTTAGTGATAAGAAAGATGATCTGACTGTAAAACAAGCAAAAATGGAAAGAGATTTAACAAACTTAAAAAGCTTAAAAAATCAGCTTGAAAGACAATTAAGCAAAAAGAACAAATTAATGGCTTCCTTAAAAGAACAAGAAAGTGAAGCTCATGAAGATGCTTTAGACTTAGCTGAACAAGATCAAATCTTAGCAGGTCAACAAGCCGCAATGCAAAAAGCGCTTGAAATTGCTAAGAAGCAAGCTGTAGAAAGAGCTGCTGCAGAGGCAAAACGTAAAGCGGAAGCTGCAAAGCGTCAGGCAGAGGCTGCAAAAGCGAAAAGCAAGCCATCTACAAGTTCAAACCATTCAAGTGGATCTGGAAGTTCTACTAGTTCAAGTGGTTCTGATAATACTCCATCTGTGTCTAGCGGTAACTTTACAAGACCAGCAAACGGTTATATTTCTTCTGGGTTCGGACAACGCTCATTTGAGGGCGGAGAATTCCATGAAGGTATCGATATTGCCTCAGCAGGTACCGTACCAGTTGTATCAGCAGGTGATGGAGTTGTAATCCGTGCCTATGTTTCATCTTCTTATGGTAATTGTGTATTCATTACTCATAATATAGATGGACAAGTATGGACAACAGTATATGCTCATTTAGCTAGTTTCAACGTATCAACTGGACAATCTGTTTCCAAAGGTATGCAAATTGGTTATATGGGGAATACAGGGCATTCTACTGGACAACATTTACACTTTGAACTACATAAAGGTGAATGGAACTATGGTAAAACAAATGCAGTAGATCCTATGAAATATATTAATTTTTAATTTATTAATAACCTATCCTGAATAGTTGGGATAGGTTTTTTTATTTCTCTCAAATAAATATGGCTACCGGAAATAAAAAAGAAGAAGCGCAATTAAAAATGGAAATTCACGATTGAAAATACCAATATCGCACATCAGAAGGTCCATAGAGGTAACAATATTCTTTATGGATTTTATTTAGTAAAATAAAATAATTACTAGTTTATAATAATTATAATTTGATATTGATTTTCATTATAAGTTACCTTATTATATAATTATTACTAGATTATAATAATTATAAATAAGGAGATATGAAATGACAAATAACCGATTAACAACAAATCAAGGCGTGCCAATTGGCGATAATCAAAATTCACTTACTGCAGGACGTAGAGGTCCAACTTTATTAGAGGATTATCAATTAATTGAAAAACTAGCTCATTTTGATCGTGAAAGAGTACCTGAACGTGTTGTACATGCACGTGGAGCTGGGGCATATGGTATTTTCATCACTAAAAATAGTATGAAAAAATACACGAAAGCTAAATTTCTACAAGATGCTGATACAAGAACACCAGTATTTGCTCGTTTCTCAACAGTTATTCATGGCATGCATTCTCCTGAAACACTGCGTGACCCCAGGGGATTTGCTGTAAAATTCTATACTGAAGATGGGAACTATGACTTTGTCGGTAATAATCTACCAATATTCTTTATTCGTGATGCAATGAAATTCCCTGATATGGTTCATTCATTAAAACCAGATCCAAGAACAAATTTACAGACACCTAATCGATATTGGGATTTTATGTCACTAACGCCTGAGTCAACAAATATGTTATTACATGTTTTCTCTGATGAAGGTATTCCAGCGAACTATCGTCAAATGAGAGGTTCAAGTGTTCACGCATATAAATGGGTAAACGAATATGGGAATACTGTATATATAAAACTTCGTTGGGTACCAAAACAGGGGATTGAAAATCTTTCAATGGAAGAAGCTAGTGAAGTTCAAAGTAAGGATTTTAACCACGCAAGCCGTGATTTATATGATTCAATTGAAAACGGAGATTTTCCTGAGTGGGATTTATATGTTCAAGTATTAAATCCAGCAGATATGGATGATTTCGATTTTGATCCATTAGACCCTACAAAAGATTGGTTTGAAGATGTGATTCCTCGTCAATTTGTTGGAACGATGATCTTAAATCGAAACCCAGAAAACGTATTTGCTGAAACAGAATCAGTTGGATTTAATCCTGGAGTGTTAGTCCCCGGTATGCTACCTTCTGAAGATAAGTTATTGCAAGGTAGACTATTCTCTTATTCAGATACACAAAGATATCGAATTGGAGCAAATTACATGCAACTTCCTATTAATTGCCCATTTGCTAAAGTAGCAAATGGCCAACGTGATGGTCATATGCCTATTGGTCAGCAAACACACCAGATTAATTTCGAGCCAAATAGCCATTCAGATACTCCAAAAGAAGATACTGACTATGTTGAAGTAGCTCAGCCATTAAATGGTGTTTCTGAGCGTAAAAAAATTGAAAAAACAAATGACTTCGGGCAAGCTGGAGAAGTATGGAATAGATATAGTAAAGCGGAGCAGGATGCTGTAATTAAAAATATTAGCGCGGATATTTGTGACGTGGATGAAAAAATTAAGCTTCGTGCAGTTTGTAACTTCTATCGTGCAGACGCAAACTTAGGTGAGAGACTGGCAAGTAAGTTAGGGATTGATTTAAGTCCATACTTGCAACATCTTCCGAAATAAATTAAACTCTTCTAATAAAAATTTATTAAATTGTGTTCTACTTGCAAACATAAGTGATACAGGCTTATCATATAATAGAACAGAAATAGCATCGCACGTCTGTGTGATGCTTTTTCGGCTACATACACTATTTAATAGATTGGTACGTTCTAAAGTGAACGAAAAATAGGAGGTTCTGTATGAATCGTAAAACAACGGCTCTACTTGCAACAGCAACATTTGTTGTTGGTATGGGGGTAGGTACATTTGCATTTAATGATGGTACAAGTACGATTGTTTCGAAGTTATCAGAGAGTAAAGAAATAAAAGCTTCTGAAGATCAAAATATTGCTAAAATACAAAAGGCTTATGAAATTATTGCTAATCAATATGTGAAAAAAATCGATCCTGATAAATTAACTGAAGGCGCAATCCAAGGGATGGTTACAACTTTAGATGATCCATTCTCTACTTATATGGATGGAAAGACAGCTAAACAATTCCATGAATCATTAGGTTCATCTTTCCAAGGAATTGGAGCGGAAGTTTCTAAAGATGGAGAAAAATTAATTATTGTATCTCCGATTAAAAATTCTCCTGCAGAAAAAGCTGGACTGAAACCAAAGGATGAAATTTTATCAGTTGATGGTAAAAGCGTAAAAGGTTTATCTCAATATGATGCGGTATTAAAAATCCGTGGTAAAAAGGGAACAAATGTAACGATTGAAGTACAACGTCCAGGAGTTCCAGACCCAATTAAATTTACAATTAAACGCGATGATATTCCGATGTATACAGTGTTTAGTTCAGTGAAAGATGTAAACAACGAAAAAATTGGCTATATTCATATTACTTCATTCAATGAAAAAACGGCTGATGAGTTTAAGAAAGAGTTGAAAAAGGTAGAGGATCAAAATATCCAAGGTCTAACAATTGACGTTCGAGGAAATCCTGGTGGTTACTTGCAAGCTGTTGAGGGCGTTTTAGAAGAATTAGTTGTAAAAAATGAACCATATTTACAAGTTGAAAATAGAAATGGCCAACGTGAAAAGTACTACACTAAGTTAACGAAAGCGAAACCATATCCAATTGATGTATTGATTGATAAAGGAAGTGCATCAGCAGCTGAAATTTTGGCAGCGGCATTAAGTGAAGCAGGAAATTATGAATTGGTTGGAGAGAAATCATATGGTAAAGGTACTGTACAATCTACATTAGATTTCAAAGATGGAAGCAATATTAAGTTAACACAGTTTAAGTGGTTAACTCCAGATGGTACTTGGATTCATAAAAAAGGTATTAAACCAGATGTTGCTGTAAAACAGCCTGATTATTTCTACGCAACACCAATTGATAAAAAGAAAACATTTAAATTTGATGACAATGATGAAAATATTAAACAAGCTCAAATTATGTTAAAAGGTTTAGGATATGATCCAGGACGTCAAGATGGATATTTCAGCAAGCAAACAGAGACCGCAGTTAAGCACTATCAAGAAGCTGTTGGAATCACAATTAACGGAAAAATAGATCCATTAACTTCAGAAAAACTTGAATCTTCGTTAATTGATAAAATTAAAGATGAAAAGAATGATCTTCAGTTAGAAAAAGCTTTAGACATGGTAGCTCAATAATAATAAGTTAAAAGGACGAGGTTAATTCGTAGTTAAAGCCCAATAATTTGATTTTTGGACTAAGAGGACGAATTTTATTTCGTCCTCATTTGACATAATTCCCGGGAAATAGATTCAAAATTACAATCTATGCAGGAGTTTTAAATTGGGATGTCGAAAGTACACTTTATGTAGAAGTGTGCTTTTTTATTGTGTTTTAACATATTCTCTTTGAAAAACGATCAATAAACCGATAACATAAGTATATCAATCTATTAATATAAAAGGTGGTGAGTGTTATGTGGTCAAATTTGTTTTCTGAACTCTTAGTTGGATTAGGTAAGCTATTTTTAAATCCATTTACTTATATATTTTTTATCGCATCAATTTTCTGCGGCAATTTACGTGTAAAAAGGGAGCGTAAGCATTTTTCTGTCCGAAATTTTAATGTAACTTTCGAGTGGAAGACTTCAATAGGGTATGGATTATTTATTGGTTTAATTCTTTCAGTAGTATCTTTGGTAGCTGGAATTAGTATTCCAATCGAAATGGTTTATTTACTAGGTGTATTAACGATCATTTGTGCACTCCTTTTACAATTCAGGTGGATGTCACCGGCTTATCTTATTGGATTAGCATTAGTAGCTCTTCCTTTATTGAATAGAGGTCAAGACTCGTTACCTTTATTGAAAAATTTTGTTCCAAATGATATGAATGCAATGCTTCCTGCTATAACAATTCTATTAGCCTTATTGTTACTGGCTGAAGGGATATTAGTTCAGCGAAACGCTGCAAATCATACAACTCCTTTATTTATTGAGAGTAAACGTGGAAAAAGAGTAGGGGCACATGAGGCAAATAGATTATGGATGGTACCTTTATTCTTATTAATACCGAATGGTTCGATTATTAGCGATTATTCATGGTGGCCTACACTTGCATTAGGTAATAGTGGCTATTCAATTCTTTGTGTACCATTTGGAATTGGATTTTACCAACTAATTCAAGGAATGCTTCCAAAAGAATCAATTAAGCTTGTCGGTAAACAAATCGTTTCTTTAGCAATTATCGTTTGTTTAGGTGGAATCTTAAGTTGTTTTATTGGATTTATTGCATTTATAGCTGTTGCGATTGCTGTAGTAGGAAGAGAAGCTATTAACTATATTCATAAAAATAAAGATAGTAATACACCATCATACTTTACTGTTAAATCAAAAGGCCTTATTGTACTAGGAATATTACCAAACTCTGTTGCAGATAAAATGAACATTAAGGTTGGCGAGAGCATTACAAAAGTAAATGGACAAAGCGTCTCAACAGTTAATGAATTTTATGAAGCACTACAAATTAATCGTGCGTACTGTAAATTGGAAGTAATTGATTTTAATTCGGAGATCCGTATTGCCCAATCTTCTGTCTATGAAGGTGAACACCATGAGCTAGGATTCTTATTTCCAGAAGAAGAATCTAAATATAGTGGTCAGGTTGGCTAAGGGAAAAACCCTACGCACTAAAATTAAAAGGAACCTATTCATACTTTGAATAGGTTCCTTTTTTTATTTGTTTTTCTTAAATATTAAGTCAGTTAGGGCTTAAGTTGTGAGTCTTCAGTAGTAATTATTAGATAGGTGGAATGTCATGTTTTTAGGAGTGATAAGAGACCTATTGCTCGGTTAGGGGAAATCTAGCATTCTATTAAAAGTAGGAAGTTAGGAAATAGCTAAGTCCTCTTTTAAATTTGTCACGTTACTAGGTGACAAATACCAATATTCATTTCATTGTATTGGTACTGTAAGCGTTTTATCATTTGTATATAAGCTTTATAGGGGAGGGGAAAATTTGAATACAGATAAAAATAATAATATAAAAGTAAAAATTCAACGCTTTGGTAGCTTTCTAAGTGGCATGGTAATGCCCAATATTGGAGCTTTTATAGCATGGGGATTAATAACAGCACTATTTATACCAACAGGATGGATACCTAATGCTAAATTAGCAGTTTTAGTAAGTCCAATGATTACTTATTTATTACCACTTTTAATTGGTTTTACTGGTGGAAGAATGGTGCATGATATTCGAGGTGGAGTTGTTGGGGCTATTGCAACAATGGGAGTAATTGTTGGTGCAGAGATGCCGATGTTCCTAGGAGCTATGATCATGGGACCACTTGGTGGTTTGGCTATTAAGAAATTTGACCAGGCTATACAAGGAAAAGTTAAGTCAGGATTTGAGATGTTAGTTAATAATTTCTCAGCGGGTATTTTAGGAGCTATTTTAGTGATAATTGGGTTAGTTGGTGTTAATCCAGTAGTATTTACATTAACTGAACTATTAACTAGTGGCGTAGACATGATGATAAAAGCAAACGTCATTCCACTAGCTAACCTATTTATTGAACCGGCAAAAATCTTATTTTTAAACAATGCAATTAACCATGGAATTTTAAGTCCAATTGGTCTTGAACAAGCAAAATCAGCTGGCAAGTCACTATTATTCTTACTTGAAGCGAATCCAGGACCAGGCTTAGGCGTATTATTAGCATATACAATATTTGGAAAAGGTACAGCTAAACAAACAGCACCAGGGGCAGTAATTATTCATTTCTTAGGTGGGATTCATGAAATTTACTTCCCGTATATTTTAATGAGACCTCTATTAATCTTATCGGTTATCGCTGGTGGTGTAGCGGGTACATTTACTTTTAATATTTTAGGCGCAGGACTAGTAGCAGCAGCTTCTCCAGGTAGTATTATTGCAATATTAGCAATGGCTCCTAAAGGTGGATACTTACCAATTCTAGCGGGAGTATTAGTTGCGACGGCTGTTTCATTTATTGTTTCAGCGGTAGTTTTAAAATCATCTAAGTCAGTTGCTTCCGATGGGGATTTAGAAAGAGCAGCTCAGAAAACGCAAGAATTAAAAGGGAAAGAAAGTAAAGTAGCTAGTTTATTACAGACTGAAAAAGAAGTGGCTAGTTCTCTTGGTATTGATAAAGAAGTGAAGAAGATTATTTTTGCCTGTGATGCAGGTATGGGATCTAGTGCAATGGGAGCATCAATCTTACGAAAAAAGGTGAAAACAGCAGGCATAGAGTTAGAAGTTACGAATGTAGCAATTAATAATTTGCCAAATGATGTAGATGTTGTCATAACTCATAAGGATCTAACTGATCGAGCAAAAGCAAAAGTACCAAATGCGGTTCATATCTCAGTGGAAAACTTCTTAAACAGTCCAAAGTATGATGAATTAGTGAACTCTTTAATAAAATAATAAAATTTTAAAGAGGTATATATGTATATATCAGCAAGAGAAAGAGAAATCATTAGTTTGTTGTTGGAAAATCCGAATGGCATGAATGTCCAAGAAATTGCTGGGAATCTAAATGTTAGTGGCCGAACTGTGCAACGAGAACTAAAAGGAATCGAAAGCATTGTTAGTACTCATAATCTTTTATTAAAAAAAGTTTTAGGCTCCGGAATGTATATTGAAGGGTCACCTGAGCAAAAAAATGAGCTTCAAATAGCAATCTTAAAAAGTGGGCAGGAATTTACTCAAAAAGAAAGACAAGAGTTAATTCTATGTTCCTTATTGAAAGAACCGAAATCTATTAAACTAAGCGCACTAGCAAATGATTTACACGTTACTGTTGCAACTGTTAGTAATGATCTTAATAAAGTAGAAGAGTGGTTGAAGGACTTTGATTTAGATCTGATAAGAAAGAAAGGGTATGGTATTGCCCTACTAGGCTCGGAAAGAAAAAAAAGAAAAGTCTTAGGACATTTGATCGCTCAGCAATTAAATGAATATGAGTTTTTATCCGTTATGGAAGATGAATATGAGACAAAGAATAGTCTCTCAAATGGTTTATTAGAAATTATAAAACTAGAAAAACTCACCATGATTGGAAAAATGATTCGAGATATTGAACAACGATTACCTTACTCTCTGGCTGATAGTGCATTTATGACATTTACCATTCACTTATCTTTAGCCATCGAAAGAATTATTCAAGGCGAATTAATAAAAATGGATGAAGTTGTTCTTGAGGAGTTAAGTATCACTAAGGAATTTACGATTGCAGACCAGATTGTTCAAGAATTAGAAGAAGTGTTTAAAGTTAAGATCCCGACTGCTGAAAAAGGATATATTACAATGCATTTATTAGGTGCAAGGCAACGTCAGGAGAAAAATGATTGGTTTAAAGAAAGTAGTACAGAAATCGTAGTAGGGTCAAAAAAGTTAATTAATCTTGTATCAAAAGAACTTGAAATAAATTTTGAAGAAGATCAGGCCTTATTTGAAGGGTTAATTACTCATATTGAGCCAGCAATTTATCGAATTCAAAAAAAACTAGATGCTAATAATCCTTTGGTAAGTCAAATTCAAGAGGATTATCCTGCGCTATTTAAGATCATTCAAGAAGGGTTAAAAGTAGCTTTTCCATCGATTGTTTTTCCGAATGAGGAAGTCGCTTATCTAGTACTACACTTTGGTTCATCCCAAGTAATCTATGAGAACAGTAAAGAAGTTAGAGCGCTTGTATTATGTTCGAGTGGAATTGGCTCTTCTAAAATGTTAGCAAGTCGAATTAAAAAAGAGATAAAAGAAATTACCGAGATCGAAGTTTCGTCATTAGCAAACTTAAAGAATATTCAATTTGAACAGTATGACATTATTTTATCTACAGTTGAAATGCCAGGATTTTCAAAAAAGTATATTACTGTGAATCCCTTATTGCCAAAGGAAGAAGCGGAGAAAATCCGTGAGGACATAAAACGTAATTCACTTACAACAGAGGCATCACGATTAAGAAAGCTTCATAGTAAAAAGTTGCAAAAGCAGATCAAACTAGAAACGCCAGAATCAATTAAACAAAATTTAGAAGTAGTTCATCAATATTCAGAGACTGTACTTCATATTTTGAATACATTTGAAGCGATTCCTTTACTGTTTATTCCAACCTCATCAATTTTGTTATTGGAAGTATGCAAACAAGCGAACGCTAGGGGATTAATAGGAGACTATTTTGAGGTAACAAATCAACTAACTGAAAGAGAAAAGAAGGGTGGCCTAGGGATACCCGGAACTAGCATTGCATTGTACCATTGTCGTTCAGAATATGTCATGCAACCAGTATTCTTATCCTTTATGCTTCATGAATCGATGGTAGTAAAAGCTATGGATCAATCTGCAGTAAAAATAAATACGCTACTTTTATTACTCGCTCCAATTGAACTACAGACGGGTCAATTAGAGGTATTGAGTACAATTAGTTCAACAATAATTGAGGACGAAGAATCAACGCGAATTTTTACATCGAATAACTATACGGGTATTTATAATAAATTAAGCTATGCATTATATGGAAATTTACAGAAAAAATTTAAGAATTGAGGGATTAATAAATGATTCAGACAGTATTACCAATAGATAATATTTTATTAAATGTAGAGGCAAAAACAAAAGAGGAAGCTATTCGTTTAGCGGGAAGTGTTCTAGTAAAAAACGGATATGTAAAAGGAAATTATATTGAGAAAATGATTGAAAGAGAAGAGTCTTTAACAACTTATATGGGGAACTTCATTGCGATTCCACACGGAACGGAGGAGTCAAAGCAAGAGGTCATTTCTTCTGGTATATCGATTCTTCAAGTACCTAATGGAGTGGATTTTGGAAATGGAAATATTGTAAAAGTTATTTTTGGTATAGCGGGTAAAGATAATGAGCATCTTGATCTATTATCTCAAATTGCAATCCTTTGTTCAGAGGAAGAAAATGTACATAAATTGGTCGCAGCTACATCCAAACAGCAACTAATCTCATTGTTTAGTGAGGTGGACTAAGATGTTAGCCATACATTTTGGTGCAGGAAACATTGGTAGAGGTTTTATTGGACAATTATTGCATAAGGCAGGATATGAAATTTGTTTTGTTGATGTGAATGATGAAATAATTGATCAATTGAATAATAAAAGGGCATATTCTGTTATGCTAGCGGATAGCACCCAAGAAAGAATGGTAATAACGAATGTAAGAGGTATTAATAGTGTAAAAGATCCTCAAGAAGTAGCAAAAGTAATTGCCCAGGCTGACATCGTAACAACTGCAGTAGGTCCATCTATTCTTCCGAAAATAGCAAAACTAATTGCAGATGGACTAATAGAGAGAATTGAGAATTCGGATAAAGCCTTAAACATAATTGCATGCGAAAATATGATAGGTGGAAGTACTTTCTTAAGGGATGAAGTATACCTAAACATGACAGAATCTCAGAAGAAAAAAACTGAACAGTCGGTCAGTTTTCCAGATGCAGCAGTGGATCGTATCGTACCAGTACAAAGTCATGAAGATAAATTATTAGTTGCAGTTGAACCATTTTATGAGTGGGTGATTGACCAGTCAAAAATGATAGGTGAGGTTCCGGCAATAGATGGTGTGACTTATGTAGAGGATTTGCTTCCTTATATCGAAAGAAAACTATTCACGGTAAACACTGGTCACGCAGCGACAGCTTATTTAGGAAATTTTTATGGATACAACACGATTAAGGAAGCGATTTCTGATAAGGGTATTCGAAATATAGTTACCGCAATATTAGATGAAACTGGTAAATTATTAGAAAGAAAATATAACTTTAATCCATATGAACATAATGCTTATGTTCAAAAAATAATTGGTAGATTTGAAAATGAATATATTTCTGATGAAGTATCCCGTGTTGCGCGTTCTCCAATTCGTAAACTAGGAGCAAACGATCGTTTTATTAAGCCTTTAAGAGAGTTAATGGAACATAATATAGTGCCCAAAAATTTAATTAAGGCAATTGCAGTTGCACTATTCTATAAAAATAAGGATGACTATGAAGCAATTGAACTACAAGGATTTCTCAAAGATCATTCTGTGGAAGAGTTATTCATTAAATATTCAGAATTACCAGAACACAAAACATTAATTAGTTTAATTATTAGTGAATATGAGCAGTTAGAGAAAGAATTACTGATTCATTAATTCATTAAGCTGATTTCTAAAAATAAAAGGGACAGATTATTCTTTATAAGTCTGTCCTTTTCATAAATATATATATTTTCCTAATGTTCGTTAATAAACATATCTCCAGTATGTACTGCTTTTTCATATTGCTTTGTCTTAACATAATAGTTGTAAAGTAATTTAGCATATTTATTTGCATGCGTTACATGATGGTGACTCTTAAAGAATGGAAATGCTTTTTGTTCTATGTAATCGTAATAGTCATCATATTTTTTGTTAAAACGTAAAAGTAGAATGTTAAAAAGAATTTTATATAGCTCATTCGTAGCTTTTTCTGAAAGAGAAAGTCCTTCATTTGCTTGTTCTAGCAATTCATTAGTTGATAAGATCTTGCCTTCTTCGGCATTATCCAGATAGTTATACAAACGGTTTAAAAAAGGTAATGCTTGTTTATCGGCATCTTTAATTGACTTTTCATAATAAAAATGTGCTTGTTTATAGTCTTTTTTCCAATAATACATCAGACCTAAATTATGAAGGATCAAACCTCTTTTATCTAAAAGACCTAAGGCTTCACTATGCTCTATTAAACTTTCATATCTTTCTACGATTTCTTCAAAATCCAACTTGGTACTATCCTTTAATTGTATTAGCATTAAAGATTCCGCTAAAATTGCTCTGGCATAATTATTGGTTTCAATAAAATATCTATATGCTTTTTCTCCATAGAAGTAAGCCATAACATTAGATTTAGTCCAATGATAAGCTGAGCCAAGATGGTAATAAAATTCTTTATTTCCATATTCCTCTATATTAATTTGTTTTAATTCTTGTAGTGCACATTGTCTACTTACATCTTCGAATCGGTGATAAGTTTCTAAATAGTATATTCCTTTAACATGATGAAACAAGTTCTTTTCATAAGTTGACATAGAAGGAGTTTCAATTTCGATTCGTTTAATAATGCGATGTACTTTTTCCATATTCTTACACAGAATAAAGTATCGGGCTAATAAAAGCTGATAATAAATCGCATAGTTAGATGCGCTAATATAGTGTTTGTTTTCTAATTCCTCTTTTATCTTTACGACTTCTTTCATTCGTTCTAATATGATCGCATTGTGCCATTTTTTTAGTTTATTTTCGATTTTTTTAACAGTAGCAATTTCTTTTTCGATGTCAATTTGGAGACGTTGAGAGAACAATTGAATAATTTCTTCAGAATATTTGGTTTCCCCTCTTTCAATTCTACTAACATGAGTAGCTGTACAAATGTCCTTTCCTAAATCCTCCTGAGTTAGCCTAGCTTTTTTGCGGTAAAATTTTATGATTTCTCCTTCTAGCATACGTTCTCTCCTTTTTTAATCCCAGTTGACTTATCTTGTCGTATTTTCGCTTGTAATAAAGCTATTTTTATACTAAGTTTAATATCTTTTAAATACTATGAAACTAAAAAATAGATTGGCTCTATCTATCTAATATTTGATTATAACTTGTATTAAATAAAGTCAAATACTTTCGGTTCAAATTAAAAATAACACAAGTTCTATTCGTAATTTCATGTTTTTTTATTATTTAATGAAATTTTATTTCACAATTCAATAATTTTAGGAAAAAAACCTACAAAATAACCTAAAATTCGATTAAAAATAACACAATATGCTTTTTGCACAAATGGGCTTACTATAATAATAGTAAGAATTTTTAAACTATATAGAGAAGAATGGGGTATGAAGAATATGAAGGCAAAAACGGCAGTAAAGCAAACAGCAGTACTTGCTCTTTCGACAAGTCTGCTTTTTTCACCTTTTAGTATGAGTTCTAATGTAACTGCTAAAGCGTCAACTTCTAAAGCAGAGGAAATTTTATCATCACTTACAGCAGAACAAAGACAAGCATTACAGCAATTAGAATTAAATAATCAAGAGGGACTACAAGGCTTTCAAGAAAATGAACTAGATTCTGATAAAGAAATTTCAGTTATTGTTCAGTTTCATTCAAATCCTAGTAATGTGGCTGTAATTAAAGCAGCAGTTGACGGTAAGTCATTAACAAAAAAATCAGCACAAACACAAGTAGACCAAGAGCATGCGACTTTTAAAGCGGATGTTGGAAAAATTGTAAAAGTGAAAGAAAAGAAAAAAGCACCAGTTATTACTAGAACTTATAAAACGGCATTTAACGGTGCAGCTATTACACTTCCAGCAAATGAAGTTAAGAATCTTTTAAAGTCCGATGCAGTAAAAGCAATTTATAAAGATGCTACTTTTAATGTCGATCCAATTAAGACAGATGTTCCAAAAGATGTAGAGCGAAACATTACGACTTCAGTCGAAAGTCTCCCTTATCTAAAAGTAGATCAGCTTCATAAAGAAGGGATTACTGGAAAAGGTATTAAAGTAGGTGTTTTAGATACAGGTATTGACTATAACCACCCTGATTTAAAAAGTGCTTACAAAGGCGGATATGATTTTGTCGATAATGATAACGATCCGATGGAAGCAACTTATAAAGACTGGCAAGCATCAAATAAGCCTGAAAGTAACGGAAGCAGTGTTTATTATACTGCTCATGGTACACATGTATCAGGGACAATTGTTGGACAAAATAAAAATGATAGCGAAGTATCGGTAGTAGGTGTAGCTCCAGATGCCGATTTATATATGTATCGCGTTCTTGGCCCATATGGAAGTGGAGCAACTGAAGGGGTACTTGCGGGGATAGATAAAGCAGTTCAAGATGGCATGGATGTCATTAACCTATCACTAGGTGCAAAGGCTAACGATCCATATTACCCAACTAGTACAGCTGTAAACTATGCGGTATTAAATGGCGTAACAGCAGTCATTTCAGCAGGTAATAGTGGACCTAATGCTTATACACTAGGCTCACCAGGTACAGCAGCTTTAGCTCTTACGGTTGGAGCAAGTACAGTTCCTACTTCTTTATCAATGTTTACAGGTAAAGTAGCAGGAGGTTGGAATACAGATCTTGTTAGCATGGCTAGAAGTTTCGCTGATAACTTTACTAGTTTAGAAGGGAAATCTCTTGAACTAGTAGATGTTGGTTTAGGAACAGTAGATGACTACAAAAATAAAAATGTTGAAGGTAAAATTGCCTTTGTTCAAAGAGGAAATTTTGCCCTTGTAGATAAAGTAAAGTTTGCAAAGCAAAATGGGGCAAAAGCTGTCATTCTGTATAACAATGTGGATGGTCATGTTGGGTATAACTTAGGTGAAGCTACAGAGTATATTCCTGCATTTTCAATGACGAAGAAAGCAGGAGAAGAGTTAAAAGCTAAAATTGCAAACGGAAATACGACGTTTACATTTACAGATTTAAAGGAAGGTTTAACTGAGGGAGATAAGTTAGCAGACTTTAGTTCAAGAGGACCAGTTAATGGTAACTTCCAGATGAAGCCAGAAATTACAGCTCCTGGTGTAAGTACCCTTTCTACGGTTCCATCTTATATAACAAACCATGATACACCGGAAGACTATAAATATGCGTACGAAAGAATGGATGGAACATCAATGGCTTCTCCATTTGCAGCTGGTGTCGCAGCTTTACTATTAGGAGAGAATCCAAATCTTGAGCCAGCAGACGTAAAATCAATTCTTATGAATACTGCTGATAAACTAAAAGGTAATTATAGTGTATATGAGGTTGGCGCAGGCCGTGTGGATCCATTCCAAGCACTTCACTCTCAAGTTGAGATTCAAGTACAAGATGAGACACTAATTCCTTTTGGTAATCAATTAGTAAAAGCAGAAAATAAAACAGGTGGGTTAAACTTTGGCAAGCAAGTAGTTAAAGAAGGCACACAATTAAAAGTTAAAAAAGATATTGAGTTTACAAATAGTGGAAGTAAAAAGAAAACATTTGATGTGAAAGTTGTAGATAATGCAAAAGGTACAAATGGATTACAAGATAACGGTGTATTAGTAGATGTAGCAAATTCAATTAAGCTAAATGCAAACACTTCTAAAACAGTAAAAACAACAGTAACGATTCCTTCTACAGCAAAAAAAGGTTTTTATGAAGGCTATCTTTTAATGACAAATAGTGATGATCAAACAGAACAATACCGTGTACCATTTAGTTTCAGGAAATCGGATGAAGGCTTTGATAATTTAACATTACTAAATCATGCTATCACTCCAGATGCATATAATCATGCTTATGACAGTTACCGTTCACCAAGTGCTTTATTACAGTTTAACTTAGGTTCACCAGTTGATACGCTAGACGTAATTTTACAAGACGGAAAAACAAATGAAGATCTTGGATTAGTTGGTACAATGAATGTGAATGGTTACTCACCAGATGTTAATTACTTCCTAAAAGCGTTTAGCGGTACTTACTACAAGTTTACTGGCAATAAAA
Source organism: Bacillus sp. AFS041924 (assembly GCF_002577195.1). Classification (GTDB taxonomy): domain Bacteria; phylum Bacillota; class Bacilli; order Bacillales; family Bacillaceae_G; genus Gottfriedia. Next base: position 62,985 of record NZ_NULG01000025.1, on the reverse strand, counting down.
CACGACCTGTTTCAACAGAAATAAGCGTTGCAAAACCAGGGCATTACAAACTAAAATTTGTTACTACTTTACCAAATGGCAAACAGAAAGTTGATAGTAAAGATAGTGATGTATTTATCGATATTGAAACACCTAAAGTAAAAAGCTCATTAGATAGTGACTCACCTTTTGTTGAGTACAAGCCTGGTCAAAAAACAGTTCCTTTTGAAATGGAAGTAAAAGATGCAGCTTTAGAGGAAATGCAGAGGGTTGGTATTAATCTAGACGAAACATCTAACTTTGCGGTATATACGTATGGATTACCAGTCCCTCAAGGTCCAATTCATATGGACAAAAACGGTAAGTGGACAGAAGAAGTAGGAATGAACGAAGGTACTCAAGTTCAGTCGTTTAACTTAATTGGATATGATGCAGCTGGTAATCAAGCGAATTGGAAAGAGTATTACTTTGTTAAAGAAGGTACACCAGTTACATATGCTAAACATAATGTAGAGCTAGCTAGATCTGGAGATGTCCTAACTGCCTCTCTAGTATTAGATAATTTGCAAGGTACAAAAGAAGTAACTTGGAATTTTGATGATGCACAATCTGCAGGTATTCCTTATGTTAATCTTGTAGATGCACAATTAACTGATAAATTTAAAGATAAAGCTACTATTCAAGTAACTGGCAACAAAATTAAAGTAACATTTAAAGAAGCAAATGAGTTTGATCGTGCAGAAGTCGTAAATGTAAAAGTAAAAGTTCAAGAACAACTTTTTTATCCAATAGGATACATTAACCCATCAGCTACAATTGTCGATGCGTCTAATCAATCAGTAAAGCTGTTAAATGCAGGTAAACGATTCCAATTAAAATCAAAATTCAACCGAGTGCAAGTGAATCTTACTCCAGAAGGATACCTTGTGCAAGTAGAAGGGCAACCACCATATTTAGGAAATCGCGACTGGACAAAAGTAGAGGCAACATTAAAAGTAACTAATGGTAATTATAGCTTAGATGCTTCTAACAAGATTAGCCGTGGTAAAGTTAATCTTGAGCCACTTCCGCTAAACAAGGATGCATATACATTTAATGTTAATGTTCCAGGTCACTTTATTTCAAAACAAACTAAATTGTTTGGTTTTGAATACAAAGGTCAATTATATGGGAAAGCAGATTCAATTAACATCAATTTAGTTGCTGGAGACGTAAACCAAGACAACGTAATTGATGTTCAAGATGCACTTTATGTACAAACTTATTGGGGAACAAACAATCGAAGCGCTGATATTAATTTTGATGGAACAGTAGATGCAAAAGACTTTGCATTTGTTGAAAAAAATTACTTACAACAAAATGCTTCAGTACAAAATGCACCAACTCCGAAAAAGAAATATAATAACGCAACGTTAGAAACAATTAAGAGTGAATTAGGCTTATAATCTTATATCCCATTGAAGCTACTATTAATATTAATTAATAGTGGTTTCTTTTTTATGGAGAATTTAAGTCATACACGTATTCCACATATGCCCATAAACTAAACTAGGGTGATAATATGTTAAGAAATCAAATGGATATAAAAATGTACCATCAAAAATACTTTCGTCCATCGTGTTTGCCCGCATTAAACCTAAGACTCAATTCTTATAAGTTTTTCGAACCTTTTTATGATAAAACGCATGATCAAATTCAATTACCAAAGGAACTAACCAATACTGCTGAAGATACAATTATTAACTATTTTAGTATTTTGAGAGAAGCAGAAAACATGTCCAGGCGAAGTTGTGGAACAGTAGGTCAAGCACGATTGCCATTTCCAATTGCCTATAATTTCTTATCAGAGAAGTATCAAAAAAGATATAGCTATGATGATTATTTTCATTCATTTGCTGGAATTGGTCATACGAGTTTAATCAAGCTTTGTTGGATACCAGATATTAAAGGGGGGATAAAGTTCTTTTATGAAATTGAAACAATTGAATCATTCAAAGATAGTAGAGCGGAGTATTTTGGTTATTCATATGGGTTTATTAAACTGATTCATGAACAAAAAGGCTATCGAATTTCAGCTATCGAAAAATTTTCGGAAGACTTTTTATGTGCACCGTACCATGGCTGGGACCATGATGCAGAAGCAGCTGTAGATGTGAAGTTTGGAAACTGGTGTAAGCTAGTTAAAAAAAGGCATCCGACAATACAAGACGGTTACGTTAAATATATTTATTTTGATGGCAATGATGGGGCTGACTACTGCCTTTTATTTTTTACATTAACAAACGGAACCGACATCGAAATAGCCCAATTCAGTAGAGCTGGAAATGGGGATTGGAAACAGATCGACTATAAACCAGAACATCATTGTTTAACAGAAAATTAATCGTCTCTACTTTAAAGAGAAAAGGAGACCGTCTATGAGCAAGATAGTTTCATTATCTTGCTTAATGTTGGCAGCACCCTTTTGTTGAATTAGAAAATGCATATGTTTCAATCGCGTTAAAAATGAGGGTGTCATATAATGGGACACCCCCGTATTTAAATTTACCATTCATTTGGCTCATAATTTAAGTCGCGAAACAGTTGAGTCTTTTCTTTCTTACTTAGGTCTCTCCATTGCCCAATTGGTAGATTACCTAGAGTGATATTCATAATTCGAGTTCTTTGAAGACGATATACTTCATATCCTAGAGCTTCACACATACGTCGAATTTGACGATTTAAACCTTGTGTTAAGATGATTTGGAAATCGTATTTTGAAAGCTGTCTTACTTCACATGGTAATGTTTTTGTTCCTAATATTTTTACCCCTTCTGACATTTTTTTTAAAAACTCAGGAGTAATTGGTTTGTCCACAGAAACAATGTATTCCTTTTCATGTTTATTTTCTGCTCGTAAAATTTCATTTACAATATCACCATCATTTGTAAGGAGAATTAAACCTTCAGAGTCTTTATCGAGTCTTCCGATATTAAAGATTCGTAATGGGTGGTTCACTAAATCGACAATATTACCTTTAACCCCTTTTTCAGTTGTACTTGTGATACCTACGGGTTTATTCAATGCTATATAAACATGATTTCGAGCCAGTCTAATGCGTTCGCCATTTACAATGACTTCATCACCTGGTTCAACTTGGTCGCCGATTTTGGCAATCTTACCATTTAATTTAACTCTTCCTTCACTTATTAGCTTATCCGCAGCGCGTCTAGATGCTTTTCCAGACTCACTGATAAATTTATTTAAACGAATTTTAAACAACCCCTTAAATTCTAAAATATAGTTTCAGAATAACATAAATAGCTTTTTAATGAGAATACCATTTGACTAATAATAGAAGGTACTTTTTAAAAGATGTTGATTTAGGAATGATAACTATTATTTTAACCAGATTAAACGATTTATTTTCTAAATTATATAACAATAATGTTTTTTATTGACAGATTGTAATGTCGGTCGTAAGATAAATAAAATATATTAATATTTTCTCATATAAACTTGAAAATAAGGTTCAAGAGTTTCTACCTAGCGCCCGTAAATTGCTAGACTATGAGGAAGAGCTTCGGATTTTTATTTTCTACACAATGTAAAACTGCCTGCTTTTTCTCATGAAAAGCGGGCAGTTTTTTTATTTTAATATAATAAAGGAGTTATTGCATGTTTCAACTTAAAGAACGTAATACTTCATTTAAAATTGAAGTATTAGCTGGATTTACTACATTTTTAACATTGGCGTACATCATTATTGTCAATCCTATGATCCTAAAGGATGCAGGTGTACCATTTAACCAAGCATTTTTGGCAACTATTTTAGCAACAGTTATTGGTACATTAACAATGTCGTTAATAGCTAATTATCCAATCGTTATTGCACCTGCAATGGGGTTAAATGCCTATTTTACATATTCTGTAATTGGTGGACATGATCTTCCATATGCAGTAGGTTTTTCTGCTGTTTTTATTACCGGCCTTTTATTTTTATTATTATCATTAACATCATTTAGAACAAAATTAATTCAGGCAATTCCAGCTAACTTAAAGCATGCTATTGCTGCGGGTATTGGTTTGTTTATCACATTTATTGGCTTACGTTTATCTGGTATTGTTGCAGATCATCCGACTAATCTAGTTCAAATTGGTGACTTTAGTAATCCTAAAGTAGCTCTTACGCTAATAGGTTTACTAATAACAATCGTATTTATGGCACTTAATTTAAATGGTGCACTGTTCCTAGGTATGATTACGACAGGTCTGATTGCATACTTTACAGGTCAATTAAATTTTGCAAATGGTTTTGTGGCTATGCCTCATTTACCTGATGGGGTACTAGTATACAACCCAATTAACTCTATTAAGGATATTATTGAATATGGGCTTTATAGTGTAATTTTCTCCTTTTTACTTGTCATGTTATTTGATACGACTGGAGCCTTACTAGCAATTGTTAAACAAGCTGGACTTTTAAAAAAGGGAAAGTTAGAAAAGGGTGGAAGTGCATTTTCTGCTGACTCAATCGGTACAATTGTTGGTGCAATGTTAGGAACTAGTCCGACTGCAGCAACAGTAGAATCTTCTGCAGGTGTTGGTACAGGAGGAAAAACTGGCTTAACTTCACTTACTGTAGTCTTTCTATTTGTAATCGCCGCATTCTTTAGCCCAATGATTGGTTCAGTATCAGAAGTTGCCGCTATTACAGCACCTAGTTTAATTATAGTTGGTTGCTTTATGATTAAAAGTATATCGGAAATTAAATGGGATGAATTTGAAGAAGCATTCCCAGCATTTTTAGTTATCGTTAGCATGCCACTAACATCAAGTATTGCGAACGGAATTGCCTTAGGCTTTATTGCTTATCCTATAATGAAAATCGTAAAACGTAAATTTAAAGATGTACACCCGTTTGTTTATATTTTCGCAGTATTATTCTTAGTTCAATTAGTATTTTTTGCACATAAATAAAAAAAGCAGGTGAAAAGATTTTAAAGTCTTTTTGCCTGCTTTTTCTTTCCATTGCTTTTATTAACTTGCTTTATATGTTTCATCACTTTTAATATTTGACTTTAGTTTCCAATAAACAGGTAAACCAATAATGGCAATACCAATTGAAACTAGTGCATCGATTGGTGCATGTATAATTGTACTAACGATGATGTAAAGTGTGCCCAAAATCGCTACAATCGGAGTAAAAGGATATAAAGGCACTTTGTACAATTTCTTTCCGCCTTTATCTTTTTTACGTAAAATGAAGATTGCATTAAATGCTAGTCCATAAAATAGAAAGACTGCAAATATAGCCATATCAGAAAGGCGATCTGGATTCCAGAAAACCATCATTGCTAATGCTAAAATAATTTGAAAGACTGTAGACCCTACTGGCGTGTTAAATTTAGGGTGAATTCTAGATAATACGTTTGAACCAGGTAGGAAATTGCGCTCTGCCATAGCAAATGTAATCCTTGGGAATGTAAGAATTTTGCCATTTAAACAACCAAAGATTGAAACCAAAATTCCGATCGCGAGAATTTTCCCACCAATATCCCCAAATAATGAGGAAGCTGCTGCAGTCGCTGCATTAGGACCTAATTCAACTATTTTACTTGCAGACAAAACATGCAACAAAGCAATATTTACAGAAAGATACGCTAAAATAACAATGACAATACCAGAAATAATTGCTCTAGGAAGAGTTTTTGAAGGATTCTTCATTTCTCCTGCCATAAAACCTACATTCATCCAACCGTCATAAGCCCATAGAGTCGCTAATACTGCTGCTCCCATACTAAGTGCTTGTGTAGAGCTACCGCTCTTGGCGTTAAAAACTGAAACGTCCCCTTGAAGAATACCAAAAACAGCTATTAAAATAATCGGGACTAGCTTTCCTGCAGTTGAAATTGTTTGAATAAATCCACCGAATTGTGTGCCCAATATATTTAGGCCACCAAGTAAAATAATCGTAATAATACCAATAATAACTTTACTATTTTCATGAAAACCGAAAAAATCTGCCATTAATGAGCCGAAATAAAGACTAAGTGCACCCATAACAGCCGGTCCATAGACGAGGGTTTGTACCCAACCACATAAAAATCCCCACATCTCACCATAAACCTCTTCTATGTAAGCATATAAACCACCAGTTCTTGGGATTTTTACACTTACCTCAGCGATCGTTAATCCACTTGCTAGTGTAATAACGCCACCGATAATCCATGCCAAAAGAGCCATAGTGGAGTTAGCAGTTGAGGACAGTACGATCCCGGGTTTCATAAAGATTCCTGAGCCGATTACTGTACCGATTACTAAAGACGTTGATACGAAAAAGCCAATATTTTTCTTTAAATTTAGTTCTTTTTCCACATTTTACTCTCCTTCCAGGATTATATTTATAAAATTAAAAAGATTATAACACACTAACTTTTCTAACTATTTTTTTCTGAAAAGTTAAACTTATCATTTGGAAGACTACTGATGTTTAAATGTTTGTTGATTAAATAGAGATACAAAAGTACTTTTGAAGCCTAAAGTAAACAAACTGCCTAAAAATAGTTTGAAATAAAATAAGACTGGTTTTCTAGTAATTGAAAGGTAAATCTAATAGGTTCTTAATACATATGCAAAGTATTGGGAGGTATCTATTCAAAGATAAAGAATAATATGATATAGGAATTATTTACTAGTAAGCAAAAAAATCCGGTATTTCTATATTAGGAGAGAAGAAAATGGATTATCTTTTTGAAAATATACAAGAAAATATCTATGTATTGGCTATTTGGGATCGCGAATGGAAAACTTATAATAACTGCTATTTTATTGTCCAGGATAAAGGAATTACTTTAATTGATTCTTGTAAAAAAATTCATACAAACTACTTAAAAATAGCCTTAAGAGAATTAGGAAAATCAAAAGAAGATGTAAATCTCTTTTTGGCTACTCATGGACATGAAGATCATATTGAAGGTTCAGCTATTTTTGAAGATGCTAAAAAATTTATCCATTCAAATGAAAATGGATTGATTGAGTCACTGGAAAAAACGCAGTTTAGTAATGACTTGTCAGCATCTGAAGTAATACAGGAGTTTGATTATGATTTAGTTGGATATCATACTTCCGGTTCGGTCATATTTTATCACCGCCCATCAAAAATCATTTTTACTGGCGATTTCTTATGTTTCTTTGGAGATCCTTTATCAAAAGATGGTCTAGTCTCTAATGGGAATGATTTGAGAAATGAGTGGATAAAATATTTGAGAGATGGCGGGGTATCAAAAGAACATTTAGTTCAATTTCTTGGTGGATTACATAAAATAAATCAGTTTAATAGTAGCGTAATGTGTACTGGACATGGTGGTGTCCTAGTAGGAAATATTAATGAGTTTATTAATGATCTAATCGATATAGGAGTTCAATCTAGTAAAGTTTAAGGTCGGCTGATTTACATAAATCAGTCTTTTTTTATAAAAGTTTTGCATAGAGGAAACATAGTTTTGTACTTTAGAAGGGTTAAAATGGAATATTCTAACCAACAATGGATTATATAGACTATAAAAGGGTTTTTATAAAATACTTAAAACCACTTTAATGGGAGTGCATTGTAATGAAGTTCAAGACACTAATTGGTTTATTAATAGGTTCATTGGTAACATTCTTTATTTTAAGTCTTCCAAGCAATAAACTAACCAATAAAGAGTATTGGTTCTATGCATCAATTTATCTCGTATTTATGGTTTTAGCCTACTTAGCAATAAATTTAATTAGAAAAGTTAAGTCCTCAAACAAGACCGATTCACTTTGAATCAGTCTTTTATATTTTTATCAATTCGCTTATGATAAGAAAAATAAATGATTATAATATCGATAATAAGTAAATCTAATACTAGGAGATAGAGTATGGATCAAATTCTTTTAGTTTTTATGGCAGTCGCTGATAAGAGAAATTTTTCAAGAGCAGCAGAAGAACTTCATATGACCCAGCCATCCGTTAGTCAGCAAATTCAGCTACTAGAGAAGCATATTGGCGCGAAGCTATTTATTAGAACGAATAAATATGTTCAGTTAACTAAAGCTGGAGAAATTGTTTATTTACATGCAAAGGAAATTACTAGCTTGTATAAGCGTATGTCGACACTAGTAAATGATTTGATGAATGAAGCTAGTGGTCATCTTAAAATTGGAGCAAGTTATACATTTGGTGAATATGTACTACCACAAATTTTAGCTGAAATGAAGAAGCTATATCCGAAAGTTATCCCATCAGTTCAAATAGGTAATACACGAGAAATTGTGCAAGCTGCTCTTAGCTACCAAATTGATGTTGGCATTGTTGAAGGAGAAGCAACTAACCAAAGTTTAACGATACAGCCTTTTGCGAATGACGAAATGTATATCATTGCTGGAACTAAGAGTGAAATATTCTCTAAAGAAATTGTGACATTGGAACAAATTGAAAATGAGACTTGGATTGTCAGGGAGGAAGGATCCGGAACAAGGGAAGCGACTGAGCGATTATTCGAATTATTAACGATATACCCTAAAAATATCATTGAATTTGGTAGTACACAATTGATTAAAGAAGCAGTAGAAGCTGGAATGGGAATTACCTATCTATCCGAACTAGCAATAAAAAAAGAAAAACGATTAAACACCATTGATTACCTTAAAGTAAATGGAACGCCTATTCAACGGAATTTTTCAATTATCACAGATAAAATCGAACTTCAAACTAAATCGATGGAGATATTTATTGAGTTGGTTAAAAAGTACTTTGATAAGTAAAGTACTAATCCTTTTTTCTGTAAATGAACAGATAGTAAAACGAAAAGTATGTTTCATAAAAAGACAAAAAGGATAAATAAACGATGACTTTCAAAAACCAAAAGCGTCAAACTGTATTAATTACAGGAGCAACAAGTGGAATAGGCTATGAATTAACAAAGTTATTTGCAAAAGATCATTTTAACCTAATATTAGTAGCAAGAAATAAATACAAATTAGAAGATATAGCTAGTTCATTCGAAAACTTGCAAAAAAAACGATTAGAACAAAAATAAAAAATACAGTCTAATTATTAGGCTGTATTTTTTAGTGAGTAGTTATTAAGCGTTTCCCATAATAATCTGTTCGAGTGTATTCGCTACATCTTGTGCGCTATCAGAAACTGCTTCTAGCATTTCATAAATCTCTTTGAACTGAATTATTTTTATTGGATCTTTCTCATTTTTAAATAACTCTTTAATGGAAGTACGTAATAATGCATCACATTGTGATTCGTAATCCTTTACCTGGATTGCATGTACACGCATTTCCAATAATTTTTTTCTAGAGAGTAATTGAACGGCCTTTAAAATTTCATTTGCTGCAGCACGTATATTTTTAACAAATTTCACCATGAAATCGTCTATTTGAATGATGGAGTACATTTCAAATGTTGCCGAACACTGCTCCATACCGTCTAATACATCATCCATCTTATTAGCAAGTTCAAGAATATCTTCACGTTCGATGGGGGTAATAAACGTTTTGTTTAATTCAACGATAATTTTATGAATATATGTATCACCTTTTGTTTCGTAAGCTTTCATTTCTGCTGAAAATGTTTTTAAATCAGTAGCATTTTTTATTTTAAAGTCATCAAAATAAATCGAGCATTCATTTACATTATTTGCAATATTTAAGAGCATTTCAAAGAAAGTGTCATTTTTTTTGCCGAGTTTCAATATGGTTCCTCCTATAATACGGATCGTTTTTTTATTCTTACTTTATGTTGCACTAAATATTATAGAAATTATCCTTAAAACACAGGACCAGTTCGTTCAATTTTTGCCTTTACGGATGTTTTAAACTTAACATCCTTATAACTCTTTTCCCAATTTATTTTTTTCCATAAATCTGGATAAGAACTAGATAAAATTCCTCCGATTCCTAATGCGTCACAATTAGCTTCCAGTAAAGAATTAGTAATTTCGTCAGACTGTTTAGTAAGGTTTTGTGAGATTTCCTTATTTAACTTTTCTTTGTTTAGTTTTTCGCCGACCTTTCCTGAATAACTAATAACTGTTAAATCAAGGGTTAAATTTAACTTACATGTTATTTTTTTTGTCTTTTTATCTACTTTTATATCTAAATTCCTTTTCTCTTGTTTAACTCTAAAAGAAATTGATTGCTGTTCGTCTAACTGTACAACCATTTCGCTATACTTCGTTAATCGATCCATTAGTAGCAATAAAAGACTTCCCTTTTCATTAGGTAAGCTAATTCCTGAAAATTTGTCCCCATTAAATAAGTCTATTCCACCGATTGTGATTTTATCAGTTTCATCCTTTTTTACAAAAGGTAAAACGATATCTCGACCTGTATCTGTAATTTGCGTCCAAGCTGTAAAAGCAGTTTCTTTCGGAATCTTTGTTGTTTCTTCAGCAGTTTCTAGTCCTTTTAATACGACAAATGCAATAGGGCTTGTTCCAGGGTCGGTAGTAATAATGTCTGAAGCCTTATCTTCTGCTATTACAACTCTAGTAGAAATATAGGCTTGTCTAGGGCGATAAAAGAGCTCTAAAAAAGGATAAATTCCTTTTTTAGCAAGGTCTCTCCCGATTAAGATAATATGTGCTTTACTTACATCTATTTGGCCAGGAAGCTTACTGTTAATGTCAATTTCCATTCCTGATAAAGTTGGTCGCTTTACTTTAACAAGTTCGTCCTTAACTTCAAACTGTCCGCCACCTTTATTTTCAATATTTAATGCTCTAACTGTAGCTAAAATATTATCGTCTTGATCTAAATCGAAGCTAATGCCATTAACCATTTTTTTATTTACTAATAGATTTTGATCCCAGCAGCTAGCTAAAAAAAATGTAAACAAGCATAAAGTGACTAAGAAGGCTTTTCTTATAGCTGTTCACTCCTTTCAGTTTTAGAAATGAGGAAGGATAAGCAAAACAGAATGAGTGGGAGACCAAATACAACCACGTAGCTTAAATAAGTTACATATTTGTCAAAGAGAACGAGTTGATCCTCATCAAATGGTAAAATTGTAATGATAAAAATTAAGATTCCGCTTATAAAAACATTTTTTTTATATGTTTTTTCATTACTAATACTTTTAGCTGATAAAAATAAATAATTAATGACTGATGTTGTCATTGGTACGATCCAGACCGATAAAAAAATTAAATCTAAACGGTCTAACATTTCAAATGAAAGTACTTTAAATAAGTATAAAACTGGTTCACGAATTTGCATAAGTTGCGTTGGACTAAAGCTAATTAGACAAAGAAAAGTGAAAAATGTATAGAAAATTGTCACAGAAAAATTGGCAAAACTCATTGTTTTTAATATTTCTTTTTCTGAATCAAGTACGAAAGGAAAAATTAGTAGAAGACTTTCGAATCCCAACATTGAGAGTAATGATTTATGACTTCCAAGCAGTATATTTTTCACCCCAGAATGTCCGACTGGTAGAATGAAGCGAAATTCTTTTGGTATATAAAAAGTAAAGAATGAAAGTAAAAATAATAGGATGATTAAAACTGATGCTAAAACAAAAAATCTTGATATGATCCTTAAGTCACTAATTGTCAAATAAATGCTTGATAAAATAATAATTAATGAAAGTACCCACATTGGAGTAAGGGGAAGTAGCCATAACGTTATACTTCTTATAAAAAGAGCACAAGCAAGACCCCCAATCATAATGAAATAGAGATATATAAAAACATTACAGAACTTCCCTACATATTTTCCTAAAATTTTTTTTGTGATTTCTGTATAGATCGCATTTGGGTATTTTTTTAGTAATAGCCAATAAATGATTAATGTAATTTGAACGGCCATTCCTGCGATAAGTGTAGAAATCCACCCATCACCTTTAGCGGTGCCTTGAACTACATTCGGTAATGCGAGTAGTCCAATACCTATTTGACTCTGGATAATAAAAAAATAAAGCTGTAATTTAGAAATCGAATTTATATTCGTTATCATTTTTTCTTCCACGTCCTAGACATTCTTTGCCGATCAAGTTTTTGGGGTAGTGCATCAGTAGGTCTTGTACTTTGTTTCCACATAGGAAGCCTGATAAACGTATCCTTTATATCTTCCTTTCTAAAAGGTGCCATTGGTGAAAAGTATGGCATACCAAAAGATTTTAATTTACACATGTGCATAAAGATTAACATTAAACATAAAGTAATCCCAAAAAATCCTAGGATCGAAGCCATAATCATAGTTGGAAAACCTAATAATCTCATACTAGTTCCCATTTCACTGACAGGGGCTACAAATGATGCAATTGCTGTAAATCCAATTACAACAATCATCGTATTTGATACTAAATGGGCTTCAACAACTGCCGTTCCAATAACTAGTCCGCCTACAATCCCAATTGTTTGAGCAATAGGAGATGGAAGTCTAATAGAGGCTTCCTTCAATAGCTCCAATATTATTTGCATCATAAACGCTTCTACGAGGGGTAGAAATGGTACAAACTCTAAGGAGACCCTAATTGAATAAAGAATACCAATTGGTAGTACCTCAGAATGGAAAGACACAATCGCAATGTAGATTGCAGGCAGACAAATTGCAATAATAAAGCTAAATACTCTAATAATCCGAAAAAACGATCCAATCAACCATCGGTGATTATAATCATCTGGAGCTTGATAAAAAGCAAAAAAAGTGATTGGTACGATTGACACCATAGGGGTTCCATCTACTAGTAAATTTACTTTTCCGTCTAAAAGATAGGATACAGCTCGATCTGGTCTTTCTGTATTCAATACTTGTGGAAATGGTGAAAAAGTATTATCCTCGATTAATTCTTCTAAATGTCCTGTAGATTGAAGGCTGTCTACCTCAATACTAGTAATTCTTTCTTCTATTACTTCAACAAGCTTTCGATTTGCAATTGAATCGAGGTAAACCAATGCAACCTTTGTATTCGTAATTTTACCAATCGTAAAATACTTGACCTTTAATTCAGGTGAATGTATTCGTTTTCTCAATAATTGTATATTTGTATTGATATTTTCGACAAAACCATCATGAGGCCCCTTAATATTTTGTTCATTTGCTGGTTCTTGAATTGCTCGTTCTTTATCATCAGCAGCAGCAGCTAAAATCCCGATCGAATGATCTTCTTCTAAAATAAGACAAAATCCGTCTAATAAACTTTCTCCTAATTCGGAAATATTTGTTGAGTTTTTTATTTCATACGATTTGACGATGTTACCTGTTTCATCTTTTTTTTCTCTTAAAATGGGTTCAATAATGAAAGCTTGCAGTGCCTCTATTTTTACCATCGATTCAAGAAACAAAATAGCAAAAATCTGAGCATTTTTATGTATAATCTTAACAACCAAATCTTCTGTATGACATAAATATTCTTGAATCATTTCAATATTATTTTTTAGATTATTTGTCAAAACTTCTTCTTTATTTGTTGTATTAGTACTCAAATTGATACCTCCTAGATGGACGGTCTAATTGTGTTTATTCTTTCCACAATTTGGTTACATATGCAAGGAAGATTCATTTGAAAAACATTGTCCGAATTCAATTTTTTTAGATTAAGAAAAACGTAGGATGTCAGTTTGTGGATAGCAGAAAAATCGAATCTTGTAGAAAGAAACCTGTTGACTTTTTATTTTTCGCATAATAATATAAGGACAATTAATTTAAATGAACATCCATATTTCCTTTGCGTTGACGAAGAGTAGTAACGATTACGGAAACTTAAGAGAGCTGATGGTTGGTGCGAATCAGTGTGAAAGTAATCGCGAATGGACTTCCGAGCATTCAAACCGAACCTTAAAAAAGTAGTAGGCTTTGGCGAGTAGTCTTCTCGTTACAAAAGACGGGTATTCAATCTAAATTCGATTGGATACTGACAAAGCGAGCTGTTAATCAGCTAATGAAGGTGGCACCACGGGTCTCTCGTCCTTTTTAAGACGAGGGGCCCTTTTTGTATTTCTTTTTAATTAAATAATCTTAAATCGTTGAGTAAGAAGAGTAAATATTGGTGAATGTTACAGAGAGTTAGACAATGGTGGGAGTCTAATACAGGAACCTATATCGAATGGGCTTACGAGAGGCATCTTGAACATTAAAGTAGGGATGCACGGATTTCCACCGTTAAAAGGATAGGATATCGGAATTAATTCCCGTATCTGAAAAGTGGGATTCAGATCAATCTGAACCAAGCTGAGGTGGCACCGCGGTAGCAAACTAATCGTCCTCTATATGCACAATCTTTGTGCGTATAGGGGACTTTTTTATATTCATCACTAAATTTTTGGGGGCGAACAAATTGTCAGTACAAAACAAAGCAGAAATAATCATTGAAACAATAATGGGGGATCTGTTTACACCGATTTCAATATTTAAGAAACTGACTGGCAGTAAGAAGTTTTTATTTGAAAGTTCGTTTAAGCATCAAGATTCTGGGCGGTATTCTTTTGTTGGTTCAAAACCTGCTTTTGAATTGATTGGAACAAATCTTGGTGGCCAAATCATTCATAAAAGTGGTCGCAAAGAGGAGTTTGTTGGAAATCCACTTTTAAAACTTAAAGAAATCATGCCAGAGCAGAAACATTTGGCAGCAGTGGATATTCCTTTCATTGGAGGAGGAATTGGCTATGTTGGCTATGATATGATCCGCCAATTTGAAGACATCGGTGAGGAGTTAGATGACGCTCTTGGGATGCCGGATCTCCACCTGATGTTTTTTGAAATCATTATTGTATTTGATCATTTGGAACAGAAAATTTATTTAATTGGAACTAAACTTTCGGATGAAACAACAATAGAAGGCCTGAAATTAGAAATTCAGAAGCTTAAAGAAGTGATTTTAGCCGACTCAAATCAAGAGGATGTAGTGAAACCGACAGTATTTTCTACTTTCAAGTCTGAGGTTAGTAAAGCCGACTATATGTCAAAGGTAGAAAAGGCAAAAGCATTTATCCAAAAAGGAGATATTTTTCAAGTCGTTCTCTCTCATCGAATGGGAGCAAAATTTGAAGGGAATCCATTTGATTATTATCGAAAATTACGTATCCAAAATCCTTCCCCGTATATGTATTATATCGATTTTGGTGATGGTGCTGTTGCTGGCACTTCACCTGAAAGCTTGATAAAAGTGAAAGGCAATCAAGTCATAACAAATCCAATTGCCGGTACAAAGAGAAGAGGGAAAACAAAGGAGCATGATTTAATCATCGAAAGAGATTTATTACAGGATGAGAAGGAATTAGCCGAACATAAAATGCTAGTTGATTTAGGAAGAAATGATCTAGGAAAAATTTGTGAGTTTGGAACAATCAAACTAGAAAAATATATGAGCGTTGAAAGATACAAATACGTTATGCATATCGTATCCGAAGTTAGTGGGCAAATAAAAAATCCAAATACATCACTTGATGCTCTAATTGCTTGCTTACCAGCTGGAACTGTATCAGGTGCACCTAAAATTAGGGCAATGGAAATCATTAACGAATTAGAGACATCAAAACGAGGTGTATATTCTGGTGCTGTTGGTTACGTATCAGTAAATGGAAATCTTGATTTTGCACTAGCGATTCGAACGATGATTTTAAAAGATCAAATGGCCTATATTCAAGCCGGCGCGGGAATTGTATATGACAGTAAACCAGATCAGGAATATGAGGAAACCATTAATAAACTAAAAGCATTTTTGGAGGAAAATCATGATTTTATTAATTGATCACTATGACTCATTTACTTACAATCTATATCAATTTTTAGGCGAGCTTGGCGAAGAAACGAAGGTCGTTAGATACGACAAAATTTCAATTGACGAAATAAAGGAAATGAATCCTAAAGCAATTATTCTTTCTCCAGGACCAGGTAAGCCAGAAGAGAAGCAAGAAACAAACGAAATCATTCGAACTTTTTATAAGGCTGTCCCAATATTAGGTATTTGCTTAGGACATCAAGCAATCGGGTATGCATTCGGTGCAAATATCATAAAAGCTAGGCAAATTAAGCACGGAAAAACATCAAAAATTAGACATGATGGTAGCAATTTATTTGCTTATATGTTACAGCCATTAAAAGTGATGAGATATCACTCATTAGTAATAGAAAAAGAAACGATTCCTCCGTTATTTGAAACATTAGCATTTGCCATGGACGATCAAGAAATTATGGCCATTAAACATCGGAAATTTCCAGTTTACGGGATGCAATTTCATCCAGAATCAATTGGAACTGAGTACGGAAAGCAGCTGTTAATAAACTTTTTAAATGAAATTAAGGAGGATTTGAAAAATGAAAGAGTATTTACAACGTTTAGCTAATCGCGAGTCCTTTACTGCAGAAGAAATGCATATAGTTGTCGGGCGTATTCTACAGGATGATCAAATAACAGATAGTGAAATCGCAGCATTTCTAGTTGCATTGAAAACAAAAGGTGAAACAGTAAATGAAATAGCTGGACTAGTAAATGCAATTCGAAATCACACGTTGGGTTTTACTAGGAGGTTTCCAAACGTAATTGATAATTGCGGGACAGGTGGAGATAACTCATTGAGCTTTAATGTGAGTACAACTTCAGCATTTGTTATTGCCGGAAGTGGAATACCAATTGCAAAACATGGAAATCGCAGCATGTCTAGTAAAACAGGTAGCGCAGACGTATTAGAACAATTAGGTGTGGAGTTATCAATTCCAACTCAAGGCTCTGAGGAACTCTTAGATGAAATAGGAATTGCCTTTTTATTTGCACCATATGTTCATCCACGATTGAAAAAAGTAATGAAGGTTAGACGTGAGCTACAAATTCCAACCATTTTTAACTTAATTGGACCTCTAACAAATCCCGTTGAATTAGAAACTCAATTATTAGGAATTTACCGAAGAGATTATCTAGAAGTATTTGCAGAGGTGCTAAAAAAATTAGGACGCAAACGAGCGATTGTATTAAATGGTGCAGGACATTTAGACGAAGCATCATTAGCTGGTGAAAATCACATTATTCTACTTGAAAACAATGAGTTGAATAAAATGACTCTTCGTCCGGAAGAAGTTGGATTAGGTTATTACCCAAATTCGGAAATCAAAGGTGGCGACGCAAAAAGAAATGCAGATATTCTTCTTCAAGTTCTACAAGGAGAAAAGGGAGCTTTTAGAGATACTGTTTTATTAAATGCAGGTTTAGCAATCTATACTTCAGGTATTGTTGATCAAATTGAAGATGGAATTAAAAAGGCAAAGGAGAGCATCGATTCTGGAGCTGCTTACGAGAAATTAATAAAACTAGTTGAAAAAACTAGCAAACTAAAAAGAGAGGTCATATAAATGGAAACTATTTTAGATCGAATTATTTCTCAAAAACAAATCGAAATCAAACATTTAAAAGCAATTGGAAGACAAATTTCGAGTTATTCACAAAATTTATCATTCATCGAACAGTTAAAAGCCGCAGACCAATTATCGATTATTGCAGAGTTTAAACGAGCTTCTCCTTCAAAAGGTGATATTAATATCAATCTGAATCCAGTAGAACAAGCGAAGAAATATGAAGAAAATGGTGCGGCGGCAATATCTGTATTAACCGATACGACTTTCTTTAAAGGTTCCTTTAAAGATTTGAAAATGGTACGTGAAGCAGTTAATATTCCGATTTTGTGTAAGGATTTTATCATCGATCAAGTTCAAATTGATATCGCAATAGAGCATGGAGCAAATATTATTTTACTAATAGCTGCTGCTTTACCTTATACAGAACTTAATGATCTATATCACTATGCTAAGCAGCAGAATCTCGAAGTGTTGATGGAAGTCCATGATGAGGAGGATTTAGAAAAAGCATTAAAAATTGGTCCACAATTAGTTGGTATTAATAATCGAAGCTTAAAAACATTTGAAGTGAATCTAAACGTAACTGAAAGATTAGCTCCACTTATTCAAGCAAATGGAGGTTTCATTATTAGTGAAAGTGGAATTTTCAATCAGGCTGATGCGAAACGTGTAAGAGATGCTGGGGCAAATGGAATTTTGGTCGGAGAGGCATTAATGAGGAGCAATGAATTATCAGCAAATATGAAAGAGCTAATGGTTCCTATTTTTAAGGAGGCTAAGCAGTGAAGGTGAAAATTTGTGGTATCACAGATTTAAAAACAGCTCAGATTGCAATAAATGCAGGAGCGGATGCA
Source organism: Bacillus sp. AFS041924 (assembly GCF_002577195.1). Taxonomy (GTDB): domain Bacteria; phylum Bacillota; class Bacilli; order Bacillales; family Bacillaceae_G; genus Gottfriedia. The sequence goes on along the minus strand of NZ_NULG01000025.1, from coordinate 44,842 downwards.
GTTGGATTTGTATTTGCCGAGAGTAAACGTCAAATCGAAATTGCTGAGGCGAAAAAGATTATCAAATCACTACCAGATTCGATCTTAAAGATTGGTGTTTTTGTAAATGAAACGAAAGAAATAGTAGAGTCCATATTTCAGGAAGTCGGTTTAACACATTTGCAATTGCACGGAGATGAAACGCCTGAATTTTGTCGTTCATTATCCTTTCCAGTAATTAAAGCGTTACGTGTTCAATCTGAAAAGGACGTTGAAAAAATAGCAGAATATGATTGTGATTATATTTTAGTAGATAGCCCAAGTGGAAAATATCGTGGCGGAAACGGAACAACTTTTAACTGGGAGCTTTTAAACTCAAAAAAAATTGATAACTTGATATTAGCTGGTGGATTGACGATTGATAATGTCATACCTGCTAGTAGCATTGTAAAACCAATAATGGTTGATGTTAGTAGTGGAGTTGAAACGAACGGTAATAAAGACGAAGAGAAAATAAAAAGTTTTATAAAAAAAGTAAAATTAGGAGGAATTTAAATGTCTACGTACACACTTCCAGATTTGAAAGGTCACTTCGGTATGTATGGAGGAAAATATATACCTGAAACGCTTGTTCAAGCCATAACTGAATTAGAAGAAGCATATTCAAAAATGAAAGACGATCCAACATTTATTGAGGAAATTAAAAGATTGTCAAAGGATTATGTAGGTCGCCAAACACCTCTTTACTTCGCAGAAAATTTAACTAAGTATGCAGAAGGAGCCAATATTTATTTAAAACGTGAGGATTTAAATCATACTGGTGCTCACAAAATTAACAACGCGATTGGTCAGGCTTTGCTTGCGATTCGAATGGGGAAACGAAAAATCGTTGCTGAAACAGGAGCGGGGCAACACGGTGTAGCAACCGCAACAGTTTGTGCCCTATTAAATTTAGAATGTGTTATTTTCATGGGTGCTGAAGATGTTCGAAGACAAGAACTGAATGTTTTCCGAATGGAATTACTAGGCGCAAAAGTGATTAGTGTTGAATCAGGAAGTGCGACATTAAAGGATGCGGTAAATGAAGCGCTTCGTTACTGGGTTGCAAATGTAGACGATACACATTATTTATTAGGATCAGTAATGGGGCCACATCCTTTTCCTATGATCGTACGAGATTTCCAAAGCGTAATCGGAAAAGAAACAAGACAACAATTTTTAGCGAAGGAAGGTAAACTTCCGGATGCAGTAGTTGCTTGTATTGGTGGAGGAAGTAATGCGATTGGTATGTTCCATCCATTTATTACAGATGAAAGTGTAAAATTATTCGGAATAGAAGCAGCCGGACATGGTATCAATACCGATAAACAAGCAGCTTCATTAACAAAAGGAGTACCAGGTGTATTACACGGTGCATTAATGTACTTACTTCAAGATGAAGATGGTCAAATACAAGAAGCCCATTCTATTTCTGCAGGGCTTGACTACCCGGGGGTAGGTCCTGAGCATTGTTATTTGAAGGATATCAAGCGAGTGAAATATGAATCGATAACTGATAAAGAAGCACTTGATGCATTCCAATTACTAGCAAGATTAGAAGGAATTATCCCAGCATTAGAAAGTGCACATGCAGTTGCATATGCAATAAAGTTAGCAGCAACGATGAACAGAGATGAAAATTTAGTGATTTGTTTATCTGGTAGAGGCGATAAAGATGTTCATACTGTTCGTGAGCTATTAAAGGAGGCTAAATGATGAATCGAATTGAATTCCAATTTTCAGAACGACTTAAAAAAGGTGAAAAGCTATTTATTCCTTATGTAATGGCAGGAGATGGTGGTCTTGAAGTATTAGGTGGAAGACTAGCTTTACTAGAAAAGTTTGGCGCATCAGCAATTGAAATTGGTATTCCATTTTCTGACCCAGTAGCAGACGGACCAGTCATTCAACAAGCGGGAATTCGAGCATTACAAGCTGGCACAACTTTAAAAGCTGTACTTGAAAAAATAAAAGCAGTACGTAAATTAATCTCTGTACCTTTAATCGTCATGACATATATGAATCCCATTTTAGCTTATGGAATTGACAGATTTGTATCTGACCTTAGTCAAGCAGGAGTAGATGGCTGTATTATTCCTGATCTACCAATCGAGGAAGAAGGAATGATCATTCATCAACTTGAAGGATTTGGAATAGAACTAATTCGATTAGTCACAATGACTACACCAAAAGATCGAATGATAAAAATAGCTGAAAAAGGAAGAGGTTTCTTATACACAGTAACCGTAAAAGGGATTACTGGCGTTCGAAATGAGTTAGACGCAAGCCTGTCATCCTTTTTGCAAAGTGTTAAAGAAGTTAGTAATAAACCCGTAATAGCTGGATTCGGTGTATCGAACCCAGAACAAGTAAAGGAATTAAGCCAAGATTGCGATGGAGTCATTGTTGGAAGTAAAATTGTTGATTTATTTAATCAAAATAAGATCAATGAAATTAAACTTTTAATGGAATCAAGTTTAGTAAGTGAAGAAGTCATTAAATAAATAGTGAATCAGGCTATTACAGTGGCCTGATTTTTTACGGTATGTTATTGATCATCATCCTGTTTAGCTCTGAAATAAAGTAAATAGTAGTTGAAGATATATTCGTTTCTAACTTAAAAGTAGGAGATATTTTTCTCATTAGTTATTAAGGTGCATATGGTAGGGCGATTGCTCATCATGATTTTCTAAGTAACTCGCATCCACAACTTGTTTACATTGAACATAATCATGGATAAAACATGTCGAAAGCAATTAAGAAAGTAAAGAAATAGGTTAATAGAATATTAAAAAGTTGGGGAAGTGTTCCTCAACTTTTTTTGGTGATTACTCTAGTGTGTTCATATCATTTTTATTACCTTGCAGTGATCTTAACCATTAATAGTTCTTAAAAGAACATTAAAATTTCATGTGAATACTACAAAAAAACATTGACAGTGAGAATCATTCATTATTATAATCTTATTGGAAATGAAATTCATTATCAATGAGAAAGCTTATCTAATTGGGGGCATAATAATGAGAAAAAAAGATTTGTCTATAGTTTTTGCTAGTTTCTTAATGGCAGGTTCTATTCTAACTGGTTGTAATAATGAGGAAAAAACATCAAGTAGTGAAAACAAACAAGAGCAAACTGAAAAGAAAGAAAATACTGCTAAGGAAGAAAAAGTAGACTATGCAGTGTCATTTAAAGAAGCAGTTACTGAATTAGAAAAAGCTAAAGAAGGTAAAGAAGTAGATTTTGATAAAGTAACAGAAATTTACACAAAAGATTTACAAGAGTTAACACAAAAAAGAGATACTGAATTTGAAGATAAAATTGATCAGCACATTACAAATGCCCTACAAGCAGGTAAAGATGGATCAATGAATCCAGTTGTAGTAAAACAAATTTTTGATAAATTAATGCAAAAAGTATTCTATACTTCAATTAAACATGATTTCAAAGAAATTGAAGAGATGTGGTCAGATAAAGAAGTCGTAAAAGAAGAATTAGAAGAAGCAAAAGGATATTATGCAATTCTTCAATCAACAGTTGAAAAACGCGATGCTGCTAATGGTACTAAATTAGTAGATGCAATTGCTGGCGGATTTAGTGAAATTGAAAAAGCTATTGAAGCTGATGATCTGTTAGGATTCCAGCTTGGTAAACAAGTCGTAGACAAAACAATGATTAAAACTTTCTATTTAGCAACAGGAAATAATCCTAATGGATATGCTTACAAAGCTGCTGAAGCTGCTAAATCTGATAAAGATGAAGCGATTGTAGAGCAAGCTGAAGGTTGGGCATTCTATCAGTCAATTTATAGCTACTTAAATGGTCATGCACCTGAACAAGCTGCTTTAATTTTAGAGCAATTTGATTTGCAAAATGATGTTTCAAAATTAGATGCTGAAAAAGTAAATAAAGCTTTCGTAAGTGGATATGCAAAGGTAGCTCTTGATGAGTATGCAGAAAGCCAAGAATTATGGGGCGAAGATAAATCTGTTATCACAGCTTTAGAAGGTGCTTTATTTATTGATACAATTGATAAGGACTTAATTAAATTACTAGGTGAAGAAGGATTCAATAAGTTACATGAGACTGCTAGTAAATACCTTGAAGCTGCAAAAGCAAAAGATAAGGCTACTGGCGAAACATTAATGAAAGAGCTTCAATCAACTTTACAAACAGTAATTGAAAAGGCAAAATAAGGATAATATATACATGGAAAAAACCTTGTAAAAAACAAGGTTTTTTCCCATGTATATGTATATTAATGATTGAGGTGTTTTAAATGAAGATAATCGTTACTGGTGGTGCGGGGTTTATTGGTAGCCATCTCGCAAAAAGATTAATAGAGGAAAACCATGATGTATATATTATTGATTGCTTACATACTTACTATTCGACCGATAGAAAACAGCAGCAATTAGATTGTATTAATCAATACGGTTCTTTCCATTTCTTTCAAAAAAATTTATTAGATGAAAAAGAAATAATGAATCTTTTTAAGGAAATATCACCAGATGCAGTCATTCATTTAGCAGTTCTACCAGGCGTTTCATATTCAATTGAAAAACCACTATTATATGTAGATTATGATATAAAAGCTACTATTAATGTACTTGAGGCCTCAGGTAAAGCAGGTGTATCAAAAGTAATTTTTGCTTCTTCCTCTTCTGTATATGGCAATCAAGAAGGTCCATTTAAAGAAGAGATGGCTAATGGAAATGTCATTTCACCATACGCAGCCTCAAAATTTTCAGCAGAATCATTCTGTAAAGTATATGAATATCTTTATGGCTATCAAATAAATATTTTAAGATTTTTTACTGTGTACGGGCCATGGGGAAGACCAGATATGGCTATTGGAAGTTTTATAAAGAAGTTAATACGGAATGAGGAAATTACGATTTTTGGAGAAAATAGCGCCAGAGATTATACCTATATAGATGACATTATTAATGGAATATACTTGTCACTAGTAAAATTGGAAAAAAGTGAAATTATTAATATTGGAAATGGTAATCCGGTTTCAATGAGTGAGTTATTAAATGAATTTAAGAATTATTTTCCGACTATGAGAATCAAAAAAGAAGATTCACGTGTTGGAGATGTAGGAGAAACTTGGGCAAACATTGAAAAAGCGAAAACTCTACTAGGGTATGAACCAAAGATTCATATTAAACAAGGTCTATCTGAGACAATAAAATGGGCAATAGCAAATGAAAAATTACTTTAAAAAAAGTATTAAGTTAACAATTGGAATAGTAGTCATCTTAAACTTTATCTTTTTAACTCTTAACTATTTTGATTCTGAAAGAATATGGAATAGTATAGTGAGAATTTTTCATCATCCAATTTTATTACTATCAATTTTTTTTATCTATTTTCTGTCGTTTTATTGTAAAGCATTTGCTTGGAAGCTTTATTTACGAGGAAGAGCACGGCTATCGACATGTCTGATTGGTATCTTCTATAGCTTGTTTGTTAATCATTTACTGCCGATTAAGATTGGTGATTTGCTACGTATTAAGATCATGATCACAAGGGATAAACAGATTACAACTGGTGAGGTATTTCAATCCGTATTTCTTTTAAGAGTATTGGACATGATGTCATTAATTTTTATGGCATTGATTGGATTGATCAGTTTGAGAGTTAAATTTATCTTCCCGGTTTGGACGGTACTTTTTAGTGCAGTGGTTTGCCTTCTAATTATTTTTATGCTTAAAAAATATGCTCCAATATTTTTGAATGAGCATATTTCAATATTTAAAAATGCTCTTTTAAATAGAAATGGCCTAGCGATTGTTTTATTTACTTTTATGAGTTGGGTGTTAGAAGCAGGTGTGATTTATTTTACTGTAAAGTCCCTTTCAGGTGATCTTACGATATTAGAATCTATATTTGCTAACAGTGTAACAATTGCTGGGCAGATTTTTCAAATTACACCTGGGGGATTAGGGAATTACGAAAGTTTTCTAGCATTTGCATTAGGTGTAGTTGGATTTACGATTAAGGAAGGTTATACGATTGCAATTGTAACACATTTTATTAAATTTTTATTTTCTTATATAGTGGGTGTTGTCATTTTAGTAAGCTATCCAATCTCAGTACAGACATTTAAAGATTGGATTAGGGTTAGAGGAGTGAAAAGTTAATGAAAAGTGCATCTAAATTTGAAAAAGTTGCTGCACGTTGTTGGAATTTATTAAATGAAGGAAAACCATTTACCCCTATATTTATATTTGGTACGATGTTAATTTTTCATTTTACTAGTTTAGGTACGATTTCTGGAATAATAGATCTATTTAAGGCTTTTATCTACATTATTCCTTTATTAGTAATCTATTTTAAATTTGATTTTCCATTATTCTTAAGAAATTATTTATGGATACCTTTTATTGTCTACTTAATCGTCTTTAAAGAAGTTGATATTGCTCTTCTATTGTTTTCAATAGGTTTATTCTTCTTCTTTACTGTATTTTTTTGGGGAACTTTTTATTATCACTTAAGAATAGGTACTTCATGGTTAAATTTCACTAGATTTTGGAAGCTTGTATTAAAAAATAGCGACTCTACAAGTGGAAACGCTCAAGAACAACTACCAAAATTTCTGTTGATTTTATCAATTTGGGAAATGGTTTTTGAATCAAATCGTGCTGGAGTAAGTTTTGAACTTCTTAATCTAATATGGTTTTATGTATTTATCATTATTTTTGCAGTCATTCTTCATCGAAACTTATTTGACTGGAAGCCAAATATGTATACTCATTATACGAAAAATGATTTTGAAGAACCAAAGGAAGCTATTTCTGAAAAAGTTGTTGTTATTGTTGTAGACGGAATGAGGAAAGAGCGCTTTTCTGAGGCAGATACACCTTTTATGGATTCTTTGAAAAAAAATGGAACAGAATATACAAATATGGAAACGGTGTATCCTGCTAGAACGGTAGTATGTTTTACGTCAATGTTTACTGGTACATATCCATTTGAGCATGGAATAACATCTAATATGGTATGGAAATTAGGAATAAAAGTAGAAAGTATTTTTGATTCACTGAGAAAAGTCGGAAAAAAAGGAAGACTACTTGGAATTGCTCATTTAGTTGATTCGATGGGTAGTGATGTAGAAACAGTAACAGCAGTCATGCATAATGACAAAGCTGATCCTAACATTATGCAACGAGCTAAGAAAATTATGAAAGAACAAGATCCTGATTTATTTATTGTTCAAATGATCGCAACTGACCAAACTGGACATAGTCGTGGTGTTTTATACGATGAATATTTACAAAAAATTCATGAGGCTGATTTATTGATTGAAGATTTTGTTAAATGGTTAGAAGCAGAAGGTAAGATGAAAAATACAACTTTAGTCATCTGTGCGGATCACGGGCAAGCAGATGGAATTGGCGGACATGGACATTTAGATGAAGGTGAAAGATTCGTGCCTTTTATTGTTCACGGACCAAATATTGAAAAAGGGAAAAAGGTCGAGGAAAAACATAGCCTTGTGTCGTTAGCACCTACCTTAGCTTACTTATTAGGAGCACCTTTCCCTAGTCATAGTCGTGGAAAAATTCTGTTAGACGCAATAAAGAGAGAGGATTCGTAAAATGAAGCAACAAGTCATCGTGTTCCTACCTGCATTTAATGAAGAAGCATCTATAGGAGAAGTAATAAAGGAAATCCCAAGAAATTTTCATTATCTAGTTGATGTGAAAGTCTTGGTTATTGATGATGGGTCTACGGACAATACAGTTAAAGTGGCAAAGAAAGCAGGAGCTGATTATATTGTTAGCTTTGAAAAAAATAAGGGATTAGGGGCAGCAGTTCGTGCTGGATTAGAGGAAAGCTATAAAAGGGGAGCAGATATTGCAGTAATGATCGATGCAGATGGTGAATATCCTGCTTGTGAAATCCCAGATTTAATCAAACCGATTTTTTTAGGTGAAGCCGATTATACGATGGGTTCGAGATTTTTAGGCACAATTAATGGAATGAAGCTTCATCGCCGTTTAGGTAATTACTTTTTTACCTTCTTACAATCAATTTTGTTAAAAAAATGGATCTATGATGGTCAGTCAGGGATGAGGGCTTTTTCTAGACAGTCTCTAGAGTATGCAGAAATTGTCCATGACTATAACTATGCCCAAGTTATCACTTTAAACCTTGTTCGAAAAGGGTTTAGGGTAAAAGAAATACCTATTAACTATAGAGTCCGTTCAACTGGTGATTCCTTTATAACCTTTAAAGGCTACCTTACATCAGTGTTTCCAGCGATTTGGAAGGAAATAAAAAAACCTATAAAAACAGTGAATGTTCAAGTTGATGCTCATGTTTTGCACAATATGGAAGCATATGGAGCGAGCTATAGTCATAATGAAAATGATATATTATTTGCAAAATAAAAATTGACATCGTTATTGATAATCATTATCATTTTAGGTGGAGGTATAATTTATATGAAAAAATACATTATTGTTAGTTTTTTATTTCTTTTTGCAGTAAGTAATCTAATTGCTTCCCCTGCTAGTGCTTATTCGTATGGGAATCCTAATGAAGAACAATTAGCCGAAGTATACAAAGATATGCTAGTTAAGTTAGATAAAAATCCACCAGATTATACATCTGCGAAAAAGCTTTTTGGAACATTACAAAAAGAAATCGAAATGCATATGGGGCCCGATTCTACGAAAACTATTATCGGAAATCTTGATAATAAAGACAAAGAAGCAACAATTGATAACATGAATAAGCTTTTAGTATTAAATATTGCTAGACGTCTTGAAAATATTGAAAAAAACTTTAAAGATTATGAAACAAGCAAGAAACTACTTGCAAAAGGTTATGCTACATATGATGCGTTATCACCAATCGTAGAAGCTAAAAATCCAACAACTCACAATGAGTTAAAAGCTGAATTTGATAATGCATTAAAAGCTTTAGGTAATCCTGGACTATTTGGAGTAGGTAAGAAAGAGCCGGATCAAAAGGCTTTTAGTAAGAGTAAAGATAAAATTCTTTCTACTCTACAAAAGGAATTTAAATTAAAGAGTTTAGAAGTTGGACATTTTTCTGAAAGTGTAACTGAATCTACTGTTAAGAAAAAAGAATGGACGGATATTTCGAATTTACGTAACTGGATTCCAATCGTTTTAATTGTTGGGGTAATGACCTTAGTCGTTATGTTTGCTATTCGTAAAAATAGAAAGAAATAAGATTGTATTTTGATGATCTACAACATGGAGAGAGGAGACATCATCTGTGGAGATTCAAGCTTTGCTAATTACCTTTCGTGAAGTCCTAGAAGCATTATTGATTGTTGGAATTATTACGACATATTTAAAGCGAATGGATCATAGCCATTATACAAAATATGTTTGGTTTGGTGCTGGGCTTGCAGTAGCAGCTAGTGTTGGTATTGCGATGTTATTTCAAGTTGTATTTACTGGCTTTGCTGCGATGGGTAGTGAAATATACTTAAAAGTAGGCATTATGGTTGTATCTACCATTTTGTTGACACAAATGGTTTTTTGGATGGCTCAACATAGTAAAGATATTAAAGGAAATATGCAAGGGAAAATGGATAAATATATCACAACTGGAAATGTAGTAGGTATGGTTATTCACTCATTTTTAGTTGTACTGCGTGAAGGGGTAGAAACAGTATTTTTCTTTGCGGCAATTACTGGTGGAGACATTGGAGCTGCCATGAAAGGATGGGGCGCGATTACAGGTGTAATCATCGCGGCTATAGTAGCATACTTGTTCTTCAAAGGAACGATGAGAGTCTCTCTTAGTACATTTTTCAAGGCAACAGGAGTATTTATTATATTAATTGCAGCTGGTTTATTAGTTCAAGCAATTTCAATACTTCAAGATATAAATGTTATTGGTAGTGTGGCACCACATTTATACGACTTAACTTGGTTTTTACCTGAACATCCAATTGATTATGACCATTATTTACGTGATACAGGAGTAGCTCCTTTATTATCTGGTGATATTGGTATTTTCTTAAAGGCTTTATTTGGATACTCTTCAATGCCTTCTTTAGAAGAGGTTATCGCCTATATTGGTTATTTTGTTGCAATCTATTTATTGACATCAAACAGATCACATACAGTTAAAAATAAGCATGAGAGTGATACAATGCCGAAGTCACAAGCGAAATAAGGAATTCTTATTATAAAGTACAAGGTATTTCCTTGTACTTTTTCTCATTTAGTATTAAAGAGGAAGGTGACTTAGTGAAAGATATCAATATAGATGAATCAATTCTAGTGAAACGAATGATCGTTACCTTTAGTGTTTTATCGATTATGTTCATCTTATGGTCACAATTGACCCATCTAAATTCTTATGCTGCATCATATGATCAAGTAGACTTTGCACTAGCTTTAGATCGATTTGATTTAATGGCAATGCAACCTCATTTTCCTGGTTATCCATATTTTATTTTAGGTGGGTTAATTGTTCACCTTTTCGTAAATGACCAAGTAAGTTCATTAACTTTATTTAATATTTTATTTTACTTCAGTGCCTGTATTCCAATGTATCTACTAGTTAGGGATTATCTATCAAAGACACACGGAATCTTACTAACTGCGATCTGTTACTCATCGACTTATCTTGTTATATCTGTTAACCAACCAATGTCGGAGGGGGCTGCACTAGCTGCTTTTTCATGGTATTTTTGGTCCCTAGTAAATAGTCTTAAGAAAAATGATTTACTTTCAACAATACTACCACTATTTCTATTAAGTGTATTGCTTGGAATTAGACTATCTTATCTTCCTTTTACAGTTGGCTTGCTTATTTTACTTTATAAGAAGCGAAAAAGTAGACAATTCAGTAGTAAAAAAGTTATCTATTCACTACTAATCGCTGGCATTTTCCAATTTATATGGGTCTTTGCGCTTGTTATTTCTGAAGGTAATTTAAAGGGATTTATAAAATTATCATTAGCCTTTACTTCAGGACATTTTAATAATTGGGGAAATACAGTGGTTGCAGATAATCAATCCATTTTTGAAAGGATAAAGATCGTAGCTTTTGATAATCTATTGTGGACAGGTTTGACAGCTCAAACAGTAGTCATTGCAGTGATATATATACTTCTATTTGGTTTGTTTATTTTCAGATTAAAGAGATTTCATTTTATAACGGATCATACGATGCAATTTGCTATTTTAATGGGTGGGGCATATTTTATATGGGCTTTATTTGCCCAAAATAGTGACAAACCAAGACATATTCTCCCGGTTATTCTATTGTTAATATTTATTTTATTCTATAACTTGTTAAAGGAATCTCGCAATATTCTTACTTATTTACTGTGTATCATTCTATTAATCGCACAATCTTATAGTTCTTTTAAACTTCTAAAACGCCAAATAAGTGAAGTGCCAGCTACTATTCAATTAGCTAATTATTTAAAGAAAAATGAGCAATCTTCAATCGTTTATACATGGGAAGAAACAAGAGTCTTTGATTATGAAAATGTTCAAGTTCCTCATAAGCAAATTGAAACGTATGACTTCTTTTTACATGATCAATCATATTATAAGAATAAAAAGATTCTACTGACTAATAAAGTAGTAGAAGGATTCAAGGAACAAGGTAACGATCTTTCTGGGAAAATAAAAGTAATAAGAGAATTTAAGTCAGACCCTATTTTTGATCCAGTTTACGATGAGGTAGTGTTGTATGAATGGGTTAATCAATAATTTTTTCAAGAAAACCGATAGGGCAGGACACTTTGTTGTTCAACTGTTGTATGACTGAGCATACATGGCTTAAGGAATTAAGCACGTAGATACAAAAAACTGTTTAGAGGAAATGAGTATAATTACTTGAATAAACTATATGTATTCATTAAGATAAAATAGTAATGAAAACTAACTAATTGAATAGTACTAGGGGTGCCGTAAATGTTCGGCTGAGATTAAGACACTATAGTCTTTGACCCTTTAACCTGATCTGGATAATGCCAGCGTAGGAAAGTGAACGGTAGAATACATATTTTTTTGTATTCATAACATTGATTTGTTCGAGCACAGGTCCTTATGGGATTTGTGCTTTTTTGTATTTAAAATCAAGTCTCATCTTCTATCTGTAAGATCAAAGAGTTCTATTCATGAAATAGGGGGAAGAAAATTGAAGAAAGTATTAACGATAGCAGGCTCTGATTCAAGTGGTGGTGCAGGAATTCAAGCAGATTTAAAGACATTTTCAGCTCATGGTGTTTTTGGAATGAGCGTAATAACAGCAGTAACAGCTCAAAACACGCAAGGAGTATTTGCCGTTCAAGATATGTCACCAGAGATTATTGCCAGTCAGTTAGATGCAATATTTACGGATATTGAAGTAGATGCTGTAAAAATTGGAATGGTATCACAAATCGATACAATTAAAGTGATAGCTGAAAAACTAAAGGAATATAGACCAAAGCATATTGTAGTTGACCCAGTTATGGTTTCTAAGAGCGGGTTCGACTTACTAAGTCCGGATGCAAAGGAAGCTTTAATCCAGGAATTAATTCCGTTAGCAACCGTTATCACACCGAATCTTCCTGAAGCAGAAGTTATTACTGGAAGAAAAATTACGACGATTGAAGAAATGAAAGAAGCTGCTATTCAAATTCATTCATTAGGTGCAAAGAAAGTCCTTGTAAAAGGTGGACATCTTGAAGGGGAAGCAACGGATATTTGCTTTAATGGTGAGGAGTTTACTAGCTTTACTAGCGTTAGAATCAATACAATTAATACCCACGGTACTGGATGTACTTTATCTTCAGCCATTACATCTAATTTAGCCAATGAACTTGATTTAAATGAAGCAATTAGAGAAGCAAAAAATTATATAACATTAGCGATTAAACATTCCTTCTCAATTGGAAAAGGGGTAGGTCCTGTCCATCATTTCTACTCATTGTATGAAAAGGCAGGAGTTCAACATGTCTAATCAAAATGCAAAAATGACAAAGTGGAATTTTACAACACTTTGGTTTGGTGCTGCGGTATCAGTAGCAGAAATCATGACGGGGGCATTGGTAGCTCCATTAGGTTTTACTAAAGGTTTAACGGCTATTTTAGTAGGACATTTAATAGGAACAATTTTGCTTGTTTTAGGTGGTGTAATTGGTTCTCAGCAAAGATTATCTGCAATGGAATCAACGAAAATTTCATTTGGTAGCTATGGTAGTTACTTGTTTTCAATTTTAAATGTACTTCAGTTGCTTGGTTGGACGGCAATTATGATCTTAACGGGGGCTCGTTCAATTAATATTGTCACAAAAAATGATTTTCATTTTAATCACCTTTGGGTTTGGTGTTTAGTAATCGGAGTGCTAATAGCAATTTGGTTGTACTTTGGACAAAATGCTTCAAAAAAGCTTAATAGTATAGCCGTTTGTTTACTATTTGTTTTAACGATAGTTTTGTGTTTTGTAATCTTTAAGAGTGATAAAATCCTTACTCAGCCAAGTACTCCAGGATTATCTTTTGGTGAAGCCGTTGAATTGTCAGTTATTATGCCACTATCATGGATCCCATTAATAAGCGACTATACACGATTTGCAAAGACTACAAAAGATGGAGCAATTGGTAGTTTCATAGGGTATATGTTTGGAAGCTCATGGATGTATATTATTGGCCTAGGGGCAGCGCTAGCATTTAACGAAGTAGATCCGGTAGCTGTTTTAATGAGTGCAAATCTAGGTTTATTTGCAGTAGGTATTGTCGTTTTGGCTACTGTAACAACAACCTTCATGGATGCTTACTCTGCTGGAATATCGGTTACAACCATTTTTCCAAAGCTAAATGGAAAACATATAGCACTAATCGTTACAGCTATTGGAACACTATTGGCTGTTATTTTCCCAATCGAGAAATATGAAGGATTCTTATATACAATTGGATCATTTTTTGCACCGTTGTACGCAGTGCTATTAACAGACTACTTTATTCTAAAAAGAACAGATAGAAGAAATACGTTAAAAATTGACTTGATTGCATTTATTACATGGATTTTAGGAGTTTACATCTACCGTAAGTTTGTACAACTAGATTTATTCCTTGGCGCAACTGTTCCAAGTATGATTTTAATTTGTATTATTTATATTGTTGTTCAATTTATTTTAAATAAGTTTGTTCCAAAGGAAATAGGAGGAGAAAAAAATGTTAACTATGAATGAAATGAGTCAAATACTAGCAAGCGTAAAAGAGAAAAAGCCTTTAGTTCATCACATTACGAATTATGTAACGGTAAACGACTGTGCAAATATGGTGTTAGCTCTAGGTGGATCGCCAGTTATGGCAGATGATTTAGCCGAAGTAGAAGAAATGGTATCATTTGCTTCAGCTCTTGTTATTAATATTGGAACATTAAATGAAAGAACAATTCAATCAATGATTCAAGCGGGTAAAAAGGCTAATCAATTAGGTGTACCTGTAATATTAGATCCTGTAGGAGTCGGGGCTACAACTTTACGTACAGAAACAACTGCTAAATTATTGAAAGAAGTACGTTTTGCTGTTGTACGTGGAAATATGTCAGAAATTAAAATGATTGCCGGCTTAAATGTTCAAATAAAAGGTGTTGATTCTGTAGCTGATGAAGAAGATGGAGTAGAAATTGCAAAATCACTTTCAGCTAAATTAGGAGCTGTAGTAGCCATTACAGGTGCAATCGATATTGTCGCAGAACAAGACCGAGTATGCACAATTTCAAATGGAGATAAAATGCTAGCTGATGTTACCGGAACGGGATGTATGACAACATCATTAATTGGGACTTATGCTGGTGCAACAAATGATTATTTCCTTGCAGCTGTTTCAGGTATTACTACTATGGGGATATGTGGAGAGCTCGCTAAATCTCGCCTAACTGAAGAACAAGGTATCGGGACATTTAGAGTGAATTTATTTGATGAAGTATCTAAAGTTTCAGTTAATACACTTCTAACAGGAGGTAAAGTTGAATGGCTATAACAAAAAACAAAATTGATTATAAGCTTTATTTAGTAACTGATCGTGATGTATTAGGTTCTAGAGATTTAGTTCAATCTGTTGAGGAGGCAATACAAGGCGGAACAACAATCGTTCAAATAAGAGAAAAGAACTGTAGTAGTCTAGATTTTTACAAAATTGCTATGCAAGTAAAAGAAGTTACTTCAAAATATAATGTACCATTAATTATTAATGATCGTTTAGATATCGCTTTGGCAATTAAAGCGGATGGCTTACACATCGGACAAGAAGACTTACCTTTAACAGTAGCAAGAAAGATTGTTGGAGAAAATATGATCATTGGTGTTTCTGCAAGGACATTAGAAGAAGCAATGCTTGCGCAGGAACAAGGTGCGGATTATGTTGGAATTGGCTCGGTATACCAAACAAGTACAAAATTAGATGCGAAATATTTAACGCTAGACGAATTACAAAGAATACGTGAAGAGGTAAAAATTCCAATCGTAGGAATCGGTGGTATAAATGAAGAAAATGTTTCAGAATTAATGGAAACAAATATTGATGGTGTTGCGATTGTTTCTGCGATATTAGGGAAAGAAGATATTAAATCAGCTGCTGAGAAATTAAGTATGTTGGTTAATAAATAATAAATTCTAGGGGTGTCTATTTCATCGTTATTTGATGGATAGATGCCTTTTATTTATTTCAAGTTATGTTCTTACTTTATAGTTGCCAATCATTTTAACTAATAAGTCTCTCTTATTGGAACTCATAATAAATTGATATTTTTCATTACTTTACTCTTACAGGTAAAATAATAGTAATGACGCGTTATGTGAGGTGGAGTTTGTGAAGGCAGTTGTTGTGACCGAGTTTGGAAAACCAGAAGTTTTAAAGGTAGTTAATATGGAAGTACCAACAATTAATTCTAAACAGGTATTAATTAAAGTGGAAAAAGCCAGTGTAAACTTTGCAGATGTAAAGGCAAGATACGGAAAAAAGGGTAAAGGAAAGTTCCCGTTTATCCCTGGTCTAGATGTGGCTGGAACAATTGAAGCAGTAGGCGCTGATGTGCAACAGTTTCAAGTTGGACAACGAGTTGTTGCTTTTCCTTTAGGTGGTTCATATGCTGAATACGTTGTAGCAAATGATAATTTAACATTCGATATTCCTGATTCAGTAAAATTTGATGTGGCTGCAGTTTGCCCAACTGTATCATTTCTTTCATATAAACTCTTAGCTGATTTAGCTAGAATTGAAAAAGGGGAAACGGTATTAATTCATTCAGCTGCTGGTGGCGTTGGTACAACTGCCATTCAAATGGCAAAGATTTTAGGTGCCGGCAAGGTTATTGGAACAGTAGGAAGTGAACAGAAAATAGCGTATGCATTAGACGCTGGTGCAGATCATGTAATTTGCTATGAAAAAGAAAACTTCTCAGAAAAGGTAAATAAGTTAACGGACGGTATCGGAGCTAATATTATTCTAGATTCAGTTGCTGGTAGAATCACAGAACAAAGCATAAATTGCTTGGCTAAATACGGGCGCCTAGTTCATTTTGGAAATTCAAGTGGTGAAGTTGGCCATTTTAAAACAAGCGAATTACACTCAAGCTGTCGATCTGTCCTTGGTTTTAGTTTAGGTACAACAAGAAAAGAAAGACCCGAGTCATTGAAGGAAACAGCAAAACAAGTATTTAGATATATTGATGAAGGACTACTAAACATAAAAATAGGGCACAGTTTCCCGTTAGAAGATGTTGTTAGTGCTCATAGATTAATAGAGAGTAGACAAAGCACCGGTAAGATTTTATTAAACATAAATAATTGAACGAGAAGGGGGTATCTCTGAAAATGGGGGTATGCCTTTTTTGTATAGTGGGGTATCTTGAAGGCAAATTTTCATTTTTAGCTGAAATCATGGTTGCTATTATAGATATTTACGGGATTTGCACCAATTTATTGGTGGGTTAAGTGCAAATTTGCTAACTTTCCATTTGAAAGTATCAATTATTCTCTATTTTAAGCGGGAAATACCATTAGGGGTATGTGCGTTTATTGACTTTAATTGCGATACTTGGAANNCCCAGAAATTAATTGCGATAGCTGGAAATTAATTGCGATACCCATAAATTAATTGCGATAGCTGGAATTTAATTGCGATACCCTGAAATTAATTACGATTCTCAGACATACCCTCATCTTTTACCTATCATCTATCCTATGCTTTCCTATCCTTGCCTCTTTTGTCTCAATTTGTCGAACATAGATTAAAGGAAAATGGTAGAAAATATCGAATATTATCAATTGTAAGACTAAAATATTTGTTTCTTTATACTTGGAATATGAGGACTCCACTGCTATTTGCCGCAGTTGGAGACATTCTTACGTTTTTTAAAACGTACCTAAATATTAAAAGGAGAGTGACTAACACATGGATTTTTTATTATCTAAAGAACAGCAAATGATTCAAGAAATGGTACGAGATTTCGCAGCGAAGGAAATTGAGCCTTTTGCAGAAGAGCTTGATCGTGATAGTAGATTCCCGATTGAAACGTTCAAAAAAATGGGTGAATTAGGTTTATTAGGTATTCCGTTCCCTGAAGAATACGGCGGTAGCGGTGGGGATACAATTAGTTATGCGTTAGCTGTAGAAGAAATTGGGCGTGCATGTGGTGGAACAGGCTTAAGCTTTGCGGCAACATGTTCATTAGGTGCTTCTCCAATTTACTATTTTGGTACAGAAGAACAAAAGCAAAAATATTTAGTCCCTATGGCGCAAGGAAAAACACTTGGTGCTTTCGGTTTAACAGAGCCAAACGCAGGTTCTGATGCTGGTGGAACACAAACAAAAGCAGTTTTAGAAGGCGACGAGTACGTTATTACTGGTGAAAAATGCTGGATTACAAATGCTCAGTATTCTAACACATTAATCGTAACTGCTTATACTTCAATTGATGAAAAAGGAAAGAAAAATATTTGTGCGTTTATCGTACCAACTGACTCAGAAGGATTAACAATTACAGATCCTTATGACAAGATGGGTGTTCGTGCTTCGAATACGACTCAAATTGTATTAGACGGTGTACGAATTCCAAAAGAAAACATTCTTGGTAATCCTGACAAAGGTTTTGGCCAATTCTTATATACTTTAGATGGTGGAAGAATTTCAATCGCAGCACTTGCTGTAGGTATTGCACAAAAAGCTCTTGATAAAGCATTAGCATATGCTAAAGAACGTAAACAATTTAAACAACCTTTATCTAGTTTCCAAGCTATTCAGTTTAAGTTAGCTGATATGGCTATGGGAGTTGAATTAGCACGAAACATGGTGCATAAAGCTGCATGGTTAAAAGACAATGGAAAACCGTTTACGAAAGAAGCGGCGTTCGCTAAGTTATACGCATCTGAAATCGCTTCCAAAATTGCGAATGAATCATTACAAATTCATGGTGGATATGGCTACATGAAGGAATATGGTATTGAGCGTTTAGTTCGTGATGCTAAGTTACTTGAAATTGGTGAAGGTACTTCAGAAATTCAACGTATAGTAATCGCACGTCAATTAGGATGCCGATAAGGAGCGAGAATATGATCAAAATACTTATTGCAAACCGTGGGGAAATCGCATGTAGAATTATTGAAACATGTAAAAAGCTTCGCTATCAAACTGTGGCAGTTTATTCAGATGCTGATAAAGAAAGTTTGCACGTTAAGTTAAGTGATGAAGCTTTTTCTTTAAAAGGAAATCATACAAAAGATACGTATTTAAACGCAGATTTAATTATAAAAATTGCAAAAGAAAATAATGTAACAGCAATTCACCCAGGATATGGTTTCTTATCAGAAAATAGTGATTTTGCTAGAAAATGTAAAGAAGCAGGCATCTTATTTGTGGGTCCAAAGCCAGAGCATTTAGAGATGATGGGTGAAAAAATTAGAGCTAGACAAATAATGGAGCAATTAAATATTCCAGTAATTAAAGGGAATTCTCACCCAATTCAATCTGTTGAAGAGGCAATAGAAATTGCAGAACAAATTGGTTATCCTGTTATGTTAAAAGCTTCTAGTGGCGGCGGCGGAATTGGCATGAAGCTAATTGAAAACGAAGCACAGCTAGAAAAAGAATTTTTAACAACACAAACGAGAGCTCTTCAATTTTTTGCAAATGATGATGTATTCATTGAAAAAGCAATTATTAAACCGAGACATATTGAAGCACAAATTGCTGCTGATACTCATGGTAATGCTGTTTTCTTATTTGAAAGAGATTGCTCAATTCAAAGAAGAAACCAAAAAGTTGTTGAGGAAGCACCATCACCATTCCTTTCAGCGCAAGGTAGAAAAAAGCTTGAGGAATATGCTCTTACAATTACTAATCAAATTAAGTATGTAAACGTAGGAACAATCGAATTTTTAGTTGATGAAAAAGAAAATATTTATTTCTTAGAAATGAATACTAGATTACAAGTTGAGCACGGTGTAACGGAAGGTATTACAGGAATTGATTTAGTTGAATGGCAATTCCGCATTACATTTGGTGAAACACTTCCAATGCGTCCTACTCATGTAGAAATGAATGGTCACTCGATTGAAGTGAGGGTTTATGCTGAAGATCCTAAAACATTCTTCCCATCTCCAGGAACAGTTCAACATTGTAACTTCCCAGAAGAGATTGGTGTACGTATTGATACACATCTATATGATGGATGGGTAGTATCACCATTTTATGATCCGTTATTAGCGAAAATAATTGTAACAGCAAATACAAGAAAAGAAGCAGTAATTCAACTGCACGATTATCTTAAAAAAGTAGAAATTGAAGGCATTAAAACAAATGTGCCATTTTTGATTGATATTCTTTCAACGATTGCATTCCAAGAAGGCGACTATACAACAAGCTTTATTAGTGAATATCAAAAAGTGAAATGAGGTAATTAGATATGGAAAACTTAACTGCAATGATGGCTGGAAGCGTATGGAAATGTCTTGTTTCTGTAGGAGATGAAATTAGTAGTGATCAAGATTATGTAATCTTAGAATCTATGAAAATGGAAATCCCACATACTGCTCCTTATAAGTGTAAAGTCGTAAATGTATTCGTAAACGAAGGCGATTTTGTAAATGAAGGCGACTCTTTAATCCAAGTTGAAAAATTAGGATAGGAGTAAAAAATGATGAAGCTACCTCAATCGGCTCTAATAAGAGAAGTAGGACCACGTGATGGTTTACAAAATGAAAAACAGTTTGTTTCAACCAACCAGAAGCTTGAATGGATAAATTTATTAGTCGATAGTGGTTTGTCTTATATTGAAGTTTCTTCATTTGTGAGACCTGACTGGATTCCTCAATTAAGTGACTCTGTAGATCTGTTTACAAAGCTTAAGAAAAAAGATGGGGTTACTTATGCAGCTCTAGTTCCTAATAAAAGAGGTTTAATGAGCGCATTTGAAGTAGATGCAGATGAAGTTAATTTCTTTGTATCTGCTAGCGAAACACATAATTTAAAAAACAAAAACGCGAGTATCGAACATTCAATGAATGATATTCGCTCAATGATTACAGAGTGTAAAAATAATAAAAAGACTACTAGAGCCTATATTTCAACTGTATTTGGTTGTCCATATGAGGGCGCAGTTGACCAGATGAAGGTTATCAATCTTGCAAACCAATTACTTGAATGTGGCGTAGATGAAATCTCTTTAGGAGACACGATCGGAATTGCAAACCCACTTCAAGTGAATAGCTTTTTAGAAAATTTAGTGAAAGAAGTACCAGCTAATCGAATTGCAATGCATTTCCATGATACATATGGTCGCGCAATTGCAAACGTATATACTTCTTTACAATTTGGTATTGAAAAATTTGATTCTTCAAATGGTGGACTAGGTGGTTGTCCATATGCACCAGGAGCTAGTGGAAATGTAGCTACTGAAGATGTTGTTTCATTACTTCACAGTTTAGGTATTACAACGAATGTGGACGAAAAGAAACTTCATCAAGCTACTTCATATATCTCTGAACAAATGAACTTAAAACCAGTTAGTAAACTATTTTCCGTATGGAATGGTTCAAAGGAGAGTATTTAAATGGAATCAAGTTTATTAGTGAGCGATATCGGTCATATTAGAATTCTAACTTTAAATCGTACAAGTGCAGCTAATTCATTATCACGTGAGTTATTAGATGCTCTTCATAATCAAATGGAAGAGCTAAAGAAATCATCTATACGAGCTGTTGTATTTACGGGTAGTGGTTCATCGTATTTCTGCAGTGGTGCTGATTTAAAAGAAAGAAGAGGCATGACTGAGAGCGAGGCCAGAGAGACTGTTGAAAAGATCGGTACACTTTTTGAAAAGGTTGAAAGATTACCAATGCCAACAATTGCTGCAATCAACGGTGTTGCCTTAGGTGGAGGACTAGAGCTTGCTTTAGCCTGTGATATAAGAATTGCACATAAAGAAGCAATCGTTGGTTTACCAGAAACATCTTTAGCAATTATTCCAGGTGCTGGTGGTACTCAAAGACTTCCACGTTTAATTGGTCTTGGAAGAGCGAAGGAACTAATCTTTACTGGCAAACGCTTAAGTGCAGTTGAGGCAGAGGGATATGGCATTTTAGAACATGTTGTTGAAATAGATGAATTACAAAATAAGGCGCTAGAAATGTGTGAAACAATTGCAAGTAAAGGACCTCTTGCAATTCGTGCAGCTAAAAAGGCTATTCAACGTGGTTTCGATCTACCTTTAGACTTAGGATTAAGATTAGAAACATATGAATACGAAACTTTATTGCATACAAACGACCGTATGGAAGGTTTAGTAGCATTTCAAGAAAAGCGTAAACCGCAATATAAAGGAGAGTAATTGCATGTCAAACGAAGCAACATATCAAGCTCGAAAAGAACAAATACTTTCTGGTGGGAAAGAAAAATATCATGAGAGCAATGCCAAAATTGGAAAGCTCTTTGCAAGAGAAAGAATAAATCAACTTTTAGATGAAGACAGTTTTGTAGAGGATGGTTTCTTTGCAAACTGTATGAATGAAGAATTTCCAGCGGATGGCATTGTAACAGGGATCGGTAAAATTAATGGCCGCACTGTTTGTGTAATGGCAAATGATTCAACTGTAAAAGCAGGTTCATGGGGCGAAAAAACAGTTGAGAAAATTATCCGTATCCAAGAAACTTGTTTAAAAATGCTAGTACCTCTAGTTTACTTAGTAGACTCTGCTGGAGCTCGTATTACTGATCAAGTATTCATGTTCCCAGGTAGACGTGGTGCTGGACGAATATTCAACAATCAAATTAAGCTATCAGGCCAAGTACCTCAAATTTGCTTATTATTTGGACCATCTGCTGCAGGTGGAGCATATATTCCTGCATTTTGTGATGTTGTATTTATGGTTGAAGGTAACTCTTCAATGTACTTAGGTTCACCTCGTATGGCTGAAATGGTAATTGGTGAAAAAGTTACACTCGAAGAAATGGGTGGAGCTAGAATGCACTGTTCAGTTTCAGGCTGTGGAGATGTTTTATGTGAGTCAGAAGAAGAAGCAATTACTAAGTTAAAAGATTATTTATCTTACTTACCAACTAATTTCAAACAAGGAGCTCCTGTTGTTGAGGCTAAAAATCCTGTACAAAAGGAGAAATCTTTATCAGAAATTATTCCAAGCAACCAAAACGTACCATTTTCAATTTATGAATTTATTGACCGAGTAGTTGATGAAGATTCATTCTTCGAAATTAAAAAGCTATTTGCTCCTGAACTAGTAACTGGTTTTGCTAGATTAGATGGACGTAGCGTAGGAATTGTCGCTAACCAACCAAGAGTTAAAGGTGGCGTATTATTCCACGATTCAGCTGACAAGGCAGCTAAATTTATTAATTTATGTGATGCATTCCATATTCCTTTACTATTCTTAATGGATGTACCTGGATTCATGATTGGAACAAAAGTAGAGCGTGCAGGAATTATCCGTCACGGTGCAAAAATGCTTTATAGTATGAGTAATGCATCGGTTCCAAAAATTTCTGTAATTGCTCGTAAAGCATACGGTGCTGGACTTTACGCAATGGCAGGCCCTGCATTTGAAACGGATTGTGTAATTGCATTCCCAACTGCTCAAATCGCTGTAATGGGTCCTGAAGCAGCAGTAAATGCTGTATACGCGAAAAAAATAGCAAGTTTACCAAAAGAAGAACAAGCTACCTTTATCCAAGAAAAACGTAAAGAGTACGCTGAGGATATCGATATTTACCGCTTAGCATCTGAGCTAGTAGTAGATGTAGTCATCCAACCAGAAGAACTACGTGCAGAGTTGGTTAAACGCTTTGCATATTACTCAGAATCATATGAAACGCCAACTACAAAAAAACATGGAGTTTATCCGGTATAATTTTTAATGAAGCAGCCCTACAGAAGGGCTGTTTCAGTTTGTAGACAAAGTCTCAAAAANNGAAGAAAGCGAGCGTTTGGCGGGCAGTCTGAAGCAGCCCTACAGAAGGGCTGTTTTTTTATGATCTCAGTTGGTAAATGGTTAATATACGATCGTCCAAAACTATTTTGAGCTGGACAATTGGTTTATGAATTAAACAAACGTTTGATTTATTGAGATTAAAAGGTGTTTTTAATAATATTTTAGATTTAAAGGTAATTTATGTTTTATTAAGAAATTATAATAATAGAGAAAAGATTTGAAAGCTTTTATAAAAGGGGGGCAAACAAAATGAGTAAATATGCTCAAAAGCTGAAAGAATGGCATAAGCAGAACTTACTTGATGAGTCTACAGTAAATCGAATACTAGAGTATGAAAGTCATCGAAATAAAGCTGAGAGGCAATCGTTTTTAGGGAATATTGTGCCGTTTTTAATTGCATTACTTGTGGCATTTTCGATTTTAGCACTAGTCGGTAGTAATTGGAACGAGTATAGCCAAACCATAAGATTAGTTATCATTTTTGTAACACTATTTATTTTCCATGCAGTTGCATTTATAAGTTATCAAAAAGGCAAAGAATTATTTGGGAATTGTTTAAACTTTATTAACGTAATCGGTTACGCATGTGCATTCGTTTTAATTGTTCAAATGTATCAATTTTCTAGTGACAGTCCAGTATTTCTTATCACTTGGACGATATTAGCGTTTCTTTATTATTATGTGTTAAAGCATAATATGTTTTATTATCTTTTCTTAGGGATTGGATTTTTTAGTCTGAGCTATAGTGCTGGAATAGGAACTGCACATGTTTATCTACTTCAAATTCCTTTGTTACTTTGCTCAATTTATTTCTTGAAAATCATGAAGAATCGATGGAATGCTAGCTTTAATTATACATTTCTAGGATATATAATCATTATGTTTTTCGAAACAATGTCAGATCGTCAATATTTCACACCAATTATTCTAGTTGTGTTTATCCTTTGGTACTTAAATGAACGGGGTGTAATCGACTATGTTCTACTACCTGTATTTACCATGTTTGTATGGATAAGCACATTTTTTATTTCAATTTCTGGAGAAGCATATAATGTAGTTGTTGAGCTACAGGAGGAGTTTTCATATGGTTTTTTAAAACCGATAGCAGTGCCATTTTTTAATACTATTATTCTATTAATCCTTTTGTTAGCTATCTATACTGCTTACAAGAAGTGGAAGGATAAAGAACCAATAAAAAATTATCTCTGGATTTTCTTATTTCTATTTTTATTACCAATAATAGGTGTTCAATATGAATTAGCCAATATAATCGTAGGCGTATTAATTTTATTTGCTTATTCTTGTATCCGTTTGTTTAAAGGAGTCTCAGGTCAGGAAAAAGGAAGCATTATTATAGGTTTCATTGCATTTACTTCACTTGTTATTGGCATCTATACAGGGGTTGGTATTTCATTTATAAGTAAGTCAATCGTGTTTATCGTCCTTGCAGTCGTTTTATATTTAGTATTTCTACAGTCGAAAAAAGCAAGGGGTGATATACATGCAAAATAAAAAGAAGTTACTTTTGCTATCAATCATCCAATTTGTTCTATTAATAGCTTTACTTGGAAACATCATGTACTTTAAGCAGTCGGCTGATACTTTTAGTATAGAATCAAAAAGCGTGGATCCAGTAGAACCCTTATTAGGTCATTATGCAGCTCTTTCTTATGAGTTTGACACAATAACGATGAAGGATTGGAAGGGTGGGTCTAAACCAAAAGAAGGAGAAAAAGTATATGTTGTCTTTCAAAAAGGAAGTAGCGATATTTACTTATTCGATTATGTAACAGATCAACGTCCAAAACACTCAAAATACATTACAGCAACTATCCAATACTCATATTTTGAGGAGGAAGAAGAGTTTGTTCTCAAGCATAATTTAAGTCGCTTTTATATTCCTGAAAGTCGGATGGACGAATACAATCAAGGTGGCACTGAGTATATCGTTACTGTCCAACAAAAGGGAGAGCGATCAGTTGTGAAAGACGTTGATATTTCAAATAATTAAATGGAAAGAAGCTCATTCGTATGAATGAGCTTCTTTTAATATTATGCTGATATTTCATCTCGTTTTAATAATTTTGCTTTTACTAAACGGTTACCTACAATAACTCCTAAAGCTGAGGCAATATATGCTTTAACTAATCCAAGAATAATGAAAGGATAAAAACCGAAAGCCATTGCATCTTGCCAGCTTAGAGAAGCTGCAATTTTTAACCACACAGTACCAAAAATTAGCGTAACAAACATTCCGATTGTGTTTGCAATCATCGCATTTAAGACTGTGAACTTAGTTTTTTCAATATAGTAAGCAATTATAAACATAGTTGGAATAAATCCGATTAAATATCCACCAGTAGTACCAACTAAAACACCAAATCCCGCAGCACCACCTGCGAAAACGGGAATTCCGATCGCACCAAGTGCTAAATAAAGAAGTAGTGAAATTGTGCCGTATTTTTTACCTAAAATCGTTGCTGCCAAACCAATTGCTAATGTTTGCCCCGTGATTGGAACAGGAGAAAAAGGCAAAGGAATAGAAACTTGAGATAGAATACCAATAATTGCTGCAAATAAAGCTGAATTAATAAGCATTTTTAATCGTTCTTGTTGCATTAAATAATCTCCCTTTCTTTATGTTAACTTATTTATTTTGTTAGTTAACATATTATAAATTAATTATATTTTATATAAGAAGAATGTCAATATGGTTAAATTTAAAGGGGATAAAATGCATTAGGTTGAATAAAAAAATTAGTTGTTTTTATTTTAATTGAAATACCATTTTTTTCATTTAGTTTGTGGACTAAATAAATAGACTTTAGTCATATTTTACTAAAGATAATCACTGAAACTATATTAAGATAGTAAAAAAACTATAAAAATAAAAATAGAAAAGTGTTGACATATACGAAGAATAGGAATAAAGTATGTATTAATTAAATCACGAAAAGCAATGATAGGAATTTTAGTAGTGGAGTTTTCCCTGTAACAGAGAGCTGGTGGTTGCTGCAAACCAGTACATAGAACACATGAATTACGATCCTAGAGCATCTTCTTCGAAACGAATAGTGAGGGGAAGACGGTGAAGAGCCGTTATGAAATGAAGATATTAGTATAGCTTTTAATACTAATAATTTAGGGTGGTACCGCGAATAGACTATTTCGTCCCTACTGTGTGAACAGTAGGGGCTTTTTTATTTTAAGAAAACAATTTAATTAAATAATGATAAGCAATGAATGGAACTTAGTAGTGAAGTTTTCACTGTAATAGAGAGCTGATGGTTGGTGAAAATCAGTACATAAAACGACATGAATTACAATCCACGAGCATCTTCTTCGAAACGAATAGTGAGGGGAAGACGGCGAAGAGCCGTTATGAAATGAAGATATTAGTAAGTTTTAGTAAAACAGCTAATAACTAGGGTGGTACCGCGAATGTAAAGTTCGTCCCTACTGTGCAAACAGTAGGGATTTTTTTATGTTCAAAAATCTATGATACATGTATTTATGTAGCGGAATAAGCTATAAGTGTGGGGAAACAATGAAATCATTGAAAACCCTGCATTTTATGGTGTCTAGTTCCAGGCGTTAGCCCCTCGAGGTCATAGGCCAAAGACCAATAAAGGTAAATACCGACCTTTATTAGCCTTTGTCCTATGCTTGTCGGGGCTGAGCAAACGCCTTCCACATTTCGGGTTTGAAAGGAGTGATGTGTTTGGTTGATTATGACTATATATACCGAATAAAAAAAGATTTTGTAGAAAGAAGGAGTAACTTGGAAAAAGTAGAAATGGATAAATGATGGAAACTGGCTTAGAAATGCTCAAACAAGCTTTTAGCAAGAATAGATAGAACGGGTATTTTTAAGAAAGTAAAGTAATAGATTTTTAATGAATTAATTTTAAAAAAGGGGATTTGATGACATGAAAGAAGCAGCTTTTGAAACAAAAATAATACCACCTCATTTGAAGCAATACTTATCGGAACAAAATTATGATCTATACACGCCAATTGATCATGCTGTATGGCGTTATGTTATGAGACAAAATCATCACGCATTAAAAGATAAAGCACATGAGGCATTTGTTGATGGATTAAAAATGTCAGGAATTGAAACGGAAAAAATTCCAAATGTAGCTGAAATGAACGAGTGCCTTTCAAAAATTGGTTGGGGTGCAGGGATCGTTAATGGATTAATTCCAGGCGCTGCATTTTTTGAACTTTTAGCAAATGGTATTTTACCAATCGCAACTGAAATTAGACAAATAACGAATATAGAATATACACCTGCTCCAGATATTATTCATGAGGCTGCAGGACACGCGCCTATTCTTTTTGATCCTGTATTTAGAGAATACGTTCAAAAAATAGGTTCAATTGGTGCAAAGGCATTTGCTACGAAAGAAAAACAAGAATTATTTGAAGCAGTTCGAAATTTAACGATTGTAATGGAAGATCCAAAGTCGACTCCAGAAGAAAAAGCTGCTGCACAAAAATTAGTTGAAGAAAGACAAAAAGCGATTGTTGGAATCTCAGAAGCTGAAAAAATTTCACGCGTATTCTGGAGAACAGTTGAATATGGTTTAATTGGTGAAGTAAATAATCCAAAAATTTATGGTGCCGGTTTATTATCATCAGTAGGTGAAAGTACACATTGCTTTACAGATGCAGTAGAAAAACTTCCTTTCTCTATTGAAGGTGCTACAGAACATCCGAAAAATATAACTGAAATGCAAGCACAACTATTTGTATGCAAAGATTTTGATGAGCTAATGCAAGGTGCAGAAGAATTAGCAAGCACGATGGCATTCCGTGTTGGTGGTACTGAAAGCTTAGATAAAGCTCTTAAATCGAAAAGTGTTGCTACATTTGAATTAAATTCTGGATTAAGTGTAACAGGTATTGTTCATGCAATCTTAAAAGATGAAAACGGTGAAGCGATTTACGTTAATACAACTGGTGAAACAGCACTTTCTATAAACAATAAACAGTTAGATGGTCACGGAAAAGACTACCATGCAAAAGGATTTGGTACACCAATCGGGTTACTTAAAGGTGATATTGAATTAGCAGAATGTGACGATGCTGCACTTGAAAATTTAGGTATTGTCGTAGGCAACTTTGTTGATTTAGAATTCTCTAGCAATGTAAGCGCTTCCGGTAGAATTGTGAATATCATTAAAAATGACGATAAGATTGCATTAATCTCATTTGAAGACTGCACTGTTACGTACGAAGGAAAAGAATTGTTCAAAAAAGAGTGGGGAACTTTTGATATGGCAGTTGGTTCACGAGTTGAATCAGCGTACCCTGGAGCAGCTGACCCTACATCTTACTTTAGTGATTCAATTAAAGACATAGAGTTCGTAATGGAGACACCTGCTCCATTAACTGAATTAGAAAAATTATATAAAGAAGTTAGAGTAATTAGAGAAAAGAATACATTCTGTGACGATTGTATTTCGAAATTAATTGCTGTGCATAACAAGCTTAATAATGAACACCAAAATGATTGGTTATTACGTTTAGAATTACTTGAAATTGCAACAGTTAATCCTAAATTAGAACAAATGATTGAACCACTTAAAGCTGAATTGGAAGTATTAAGAAAAGAGGAGTCTTTTAAGAATCTTATTACAAATGGCATAAATCTAGTTTGATAAATTTGAATAGCTGGAAAAGTGTTACTTCATAAAGAAGTAATGCTTTTTTTATTTTTTAGTTCTGGTAATCTAAACATATAAATAGGAATTTATTCAGAATGAGAGAGGTGTTTTCGATGACATTTGAAATAAAAGGAATTGATCATATCCAATTGGTTTGCCCAAAGGGTGGAGAGGAAGAAGCTAGAAAATTTTATAGTGGAATTTTAGGTATGAAGGAATTGCCAAAGCCGGAAAACTTAAAAGGCAGAGGTGGATGCTGGTTTATTTGTGGTAATCAAGAAATTCATATTAGTATTCAAGAAGACTTTGTAGCCCCGAAAAAAGCTCATCCTGGATTAATTGTTACTAATATTGAGGCTTTAAGAGAGCAATTACTTCATCTTAACTTCGAAATCAAAGAGGAACCGCCAATTGAAGGGAGAACTCGATTTTTTGTTAATGATCCATTCGGAAATAGAGTCGAGTTTTTAGAATTTCATTAATAAACATTGACCTATGTACTTAGAGTTTTTGCTGAATATTAGACGAAAGAGCATTATCCTCCTTTAAGCAGGAAGTAATGCTCTTTTTATTGAAACTAGTAATGAAGACAAAAGCAATATTTAAAAAGTTTCAGTTATTGTTAAAGTCTATGTAATGCTTTAGGAGGTTTGTTATGAAATTTATCGCGTTTGAAAATACACATATAGATGAAGCGGCTAGTCTTTTGGCTATCCGTCATATGTATGAACGAAATAGTAACCACCCTGAACTGCCTTCAAAATTTGAAGCTGTTGAATATGCCAAAAAGGCCATTGAGGTGCTTTTTAATGATAAAAATAACTTTGGCATCGCAGCAATGAGTAATTCCAAGTTAATTGGTTATATGATCGGGTCAATTCATACAGATAAAAATCGAGAACGCCATACTTGGATTAAGTATGCAGGGACGGCGATAGCAAAAAACGCAAGTGTAGAATTATATCGTGAATTATATGCTGAGTTTGCTAAGAAAATGGTAGAGCATGGTTCGTTTAATCATTATGTGATGGTACCAAGTGGAAATAAATTTGCTTTAGACGCTTGGCTACATTTAGGATTTGCCTACGAGCAGGTTCATGGTATACGTGATCTGTCTATTTCAGTAGATAAAGTTAATGAAGATGTTCAAATTCGAATAGCAAATAAAGAGGATGATAAGAAAATTCGTCAACTAGCAACTGTCATCATGGAGCATCAAGCAAAATCACCTGTATTTGCACCTGGTTTTATTGAAGAAAGAGAAGACTATCAAGAGGGGTATGCAGAATTAATCGATGATGAAACGGCTACTTTGTGGTTAGCAATCGTTCAAGATGAGATTGTCGGTTTTCAAGTATTTGATCGAGCACTAACATCAGATGAGAATTTACTAACGCCTGAATCTTGCATTAGTTTAGTAGTAGGAGCAACAATTAAAACATCTCGTGGTAAGGGCGTTAGTACTGCCTTATTACATCATGGACTCAAATTTGCAAAAGAAGAAGGCTATAAATTTTGTGAAACGGATTGGAGAATAACCAATTTAGAATCTTCAAGATTTTGGTCAAAAAATGGGTTCAAACCAATAGCATATCGATTAACACGCAAAATCGACCCAAGAATATTATGGGCAACAGGGATTTAATATTGCAGAAAAAATAGGAAAAGCAGGGAGTGCAGTAAAAATATGAGATTAGTTGGAGATAATATCTATTTAAGACAGCTAGAAGTTTCTGATGCTGCGGAAGTATTGGAGTATGAGGTTAGAAATAGAGAGTTTTTTAAACCATTTACATATATAAAGGATGAAAGTTTTTATACTTTAGAGGCACAACAGAATCGTATTAAGTCAAATAAAGAAAAAAGTGTCAATGATATGTATTATGGATTTGGGATCTTTTTAAAAGAAACGAATGCTTTTATAGGTTTTACGATGCTTTCTGAGATTTTAAGAGGCGATTTACAAGGTTGCTTTATTGGCTATTCTTTAGATGAGCACCAAAATGGAAAAGGCTTTACGACGGAAGCTGTAAAGCTAGTCGTAGAATATGCCTTTAATGATTTGAAATTACATCGCATCGAAGCGGGAGTTATGCCGCATAACATTGGATCAATTAGAGTTTTGGAAAAGTCAGGCTTCCACAAAGAAGGGATTGCCAAGAAAAACGTACGAATTAATGGGAAATGGGAAGATCACCAAGTACTTGCAATTATTAATGAAAATGAATGATTTTAATAAAATTGGAGGTATTAAGATGGATATTATAAGTTACCCAGATTTATCGAGCAGACCTATTAGTTTAACAGTAGAGCGCGTGATGGAAACTTCATTAGAGGTATTGTATGATGCGTGGACTAATCGATTTGGAGATTGGTTTGCTGCACCAGGTTCAGTCATTATGAAGGCAGAGGTTAACTCTGTATTTTTCTTTGAGACACATTTTGAAGATAAACGTCATCCTCATTACGGACGCTTTTTAAAGCTTGAGCACAATCAACTTGTTGAGATTACTTGGTTTACTTCAGGTTCGAAAACGGAGACTGTTGTCACTGTTGAATTTTCTAAAAATGATACTGGAGCAGCTATCATTACATTAACACACGCAGGATTTCCAGACGAATTATCAAGAGATCAACACGAGCAAGCTTGGCCGATGGTCCTTGAACAACTTGATCGACGAATGAAGGAACTAGCGTAAGCATGAAAAAGGAATCATTTCTTTTAGAGCTACGAGTATTAAAGGAAATAGCTGAAATATTGAATGAGGGTACTGATTTAAATAGTACCCTCAATTGTGCATTAGCTAAATTAGTACAAGTAACGGGTCTTGATACTGGATGGATCTTTTTAATTGATAAAAATGGAGATTTTGAATTGGTCGCTTCGCATGAGTTACCACCGGCTCTTATGAATGAAGAAGTTAAGCCAATGTGTAATGGAGATTGTTGGTGTGTAAGTAAATATAATACTGGCAGGCTCAATAAGGCTTCCAACATAATGGAATGTAAGAGATTAGAAGAATCGATTATTCATAATTGGGGAGAAACAAATGGCGTCACGCATCATGCAACCGTACCACTTCAAGCTGGTGAAGAATCATTTGGTCTATTAAATGTAGCAGCCTCTAATAAATTGAAATTTAACCAAGAAGAATTAAATTTACTAGGTGCAGTTGCCTTACAAATTGGAACAGCAATTAAAAGAATTCAACTAACTGAAAAGGTAAAAGAATTTGAGTTAGTTCAAGAAAGAAATCGTCTGGCAAAAGATCTACATGACTCGGTCAGTCAATTATTGTTTTCGATCAATATAACTGCTAAAGCCGGAGCAAATTTGACTGATCGTCCGAAGTTAAAAGATACGTTTAACCACATTCAACAAATTGCCCAAGAAGCACAGGCAGAAATGAAAGCTTTAATTTGGCAGCTTAGACCACAGGGCATCGAAAAAGGCATAGTCAGTGCATTAATTAATTATGGTGAAATGCTAGGTTTAAAAGTAAATAGTCATGTAAAAGGTACAACAGTATTACCAGCTAAAATAGAAGAAACTTTATGGCGCGTAGGTCAGGAAGCGTTTAATAATTGTAGAAAACATTCAGGGCAGAATATGGTGGATTTACAGTTATCAATCAGTACAAAGAAAGTAAAAATGACGATTCAGGACCAAGGGGTAGGATTTATATGCCCAAAAGATGTACAAATTCCATCATTAGGTTTGAAGAGTATGAGGGAAAGAGTCGAATCGATCAAAGGGTCTTTTTTAGTTGAAAGTGATTTAAATAAAGGAACAAAAGTTACGACGAGTATTCCTTTTTGAGAAGGAGAATTTTATGTCTATAAAAATATTAATTGCTGATGATCATCATGTAGTTAGGAGAGGGCTTATTTTCTTCTTAAATACACAAGATGATATCGAGGTCATTGGAGAAGCATCGAACGGTGAAGAAGCATTAAGTTTAATGAAGGAATTAAACCCTGATATTGTCATCATGGATTTAGCGATGCCTGTTCTGGATGGTATTGAAGCAACTGCGAGAATTAAAAGTGAGGGATTACCTGTTAAAGTAATGATTTTAACAAGCTTTTATGATCAAGATCATATTTTACCTGCTATTGAAGCGGGGGCGTCGGGTTATTATTTAAAAGATAGCGATCCAGATGAACTTGTTACTGCTATACGAAAAATACATGATGGAGAAAAGCAATTCCACTCAAAAGTAACAACTCAACTAGTTTCTGCACTTACTGGTAAGAGCGAAATGAAACAAGAACAGTCATTTCAAGATAAATTGACGAAACGGGAATTGGATGTCTTGAAGGAAATTACAAGAGGAAAGAGTAATAAAGAAATAGCTGCGTCGCTTTTCATTACTGAAAAAACAGTAAAAACCCATGTTTCGAATATATTGGCTAAAACTCAGCTTCAAGATCGTACCCAATTAGCGCTTTATGCAATCCGAAACGGAATTTCCAAGTAGACGGACAGTTCTTTTATCAGACTTTAACATGCTTTTGTATTTAAATTTAATTTAGAAAGGAAGAGATTGATGCGAATTCTTGTATTAGGAGCTGGAGGAGTTGGCGGCTATTTTGGAGGACGTCTAGTAGAAAAAGGTGAGGATGTTACTTTTCTAGTACGAGCTAATCGAAAAAAACAGCTAGAGGAAAATGGCTTGGTCATTCATAGTGTTCATGGTGATTATTCATTTCAACCAAATTTAATTACTGCTGAGAGTTCTGCTGAGGTTTTTGACATCGTTCTTTTCTCGACTAAGTCATACCACTTAAATAATGCTATTAATGATGTAAAACCATTTGTAGGTGATCAAACTGTTATCATACCTCTTTTAAATGGGATTGCCCATCTAAACCCGTTAAAGCAGGCGTTTGGTGAAGAACAGGTAATAGGTGGGTTATGTTTTATTGAAACTACATTGAATGAAAACGGGGAAGTTGTTCAAACGAGTAAAGCAGCAAGACTTGTATTTGGTGAATTTCATAGTAAGGAAACCGAACGTATTAAAAGAATTGCTAATGCCTTTAATGGGTCAAAAGCTGACTTTGTCCATAGTAACCAGATTGAACGTGATATGTGGCATAAATATTTATTTATTACGGTGATGTCTGGCGTTACGTCTCTTATACGTGTCCCAATAGGTCCAATTAGAGAAAGTGATGGGGGCAGTGCTATTATCCGCGAATTATTTGAAGAATGCGCTAATATTATGAGAGCCTATGGTGCACCAATTTCGGAGAATATCGTTGATGAGCATATGAAATCAATCGATGCACTTGGGTATAAAATGAAGTCTTCTTTACAGAGGGATATGGAAAAGGGGTCATTAGTAGAAGGGGATCATTTGCAAGGTTATTTACTAGAACTTGCAGAGAAAAAAGCTATAACTGCTAAATTACTTAAATTAGTTTATCAAAATATAAAAGTTTATCAAAAAATGCAGCAAGATCATCGTAATGAAAAAAGTGAGCGTCTCTCAGTCTGAAATCTACAACTTTAGTTGTAGATTTTTTTTATTTTTATATACTCCTAAACGTGTAGAAAAGTTCTATCAAACGACTGAAGTTTGCACTTATTTAATTGACTATACTAAAAGTACAAATCAAAGGAGTGGAAAACATGAAAATTATTATGATTAATGGAAGTCCAAGAACAGAAGGTCGTACCGGTAAATTAACTTCAATCATCTCGAAAAAATACAATGTAAAAACAGTTGATTTAAGTGAACTAATATTACCGATTTATAACGGACAAGAAGAGCAAAATGAAATAGTGAACATCCAAAAACTTAGGTCACATTTGGAAAATGCTGATGCTATTATCGTTGCAACACCGGAATATCATGGTGGAATGAGTGGAGCATTAAAAAATGCCTTTGACTTTTTAGGGAGCAAGCATTTTAAAGATAAGCCAGTTGCACTATTAGCTGTGTCTGGTGGAGGAAAGGGTGGAATTAATGCGCTTAACAATATGAGAATTGTTTTAAGAGCATTGTATGCAAATGTTTTATCAAAGCAAGTTGTAATCGATCCTTCAGACTTTATTTCAGAAGGTACTGGGTTAGTAGAAAACACATCTTATTTAGTAGATGGCTTAATACAAGAATTGAAACTCTACACAGAAATATCAAAACAGCTAAACGAAGAATGGACAGCATCAAACTATTAAAGGAAAAAGGTGATTACAGTGAAAAACTGGGTTCAGTTTAGAATTGCAAGACCTACAAATCAACTAGCTGAAATAAGAAAGTTCTATGGAGAAGGGCTTGGATTAAAATGTGTAGGTAGTTTTCAAAATCACGATGGGTACGATGGAGTTATGTACGGCTTGCCCGACGTTGAATACCATTTAGAATTTACACAACATATTGATGGAAGCCCTTGTCCTGCTCCAACAAAAGATAATCTTTTAGTATTTTATATACCTAATAAAGCTGAAATTGATATAGTTAAAATACGATTAAATACTTTGGGGTATTTCGAGGTTGAGCCTGAAAACCCATATTGGCTTGGAAAAAGCATTACATTTGAAGATCCTGATGGCTGGAGAATAGAGTTAATGAATACTGAAGGGCTGAGGAATTCTTAGAATTACGATTGTTGTAAATAAGAAACACAATGAAAGGACCTTCTAAATGGAAG
Organism: Bacillus sp. AFS041924; assembly: GCF_002577195.1. Lineage (GTDB taxonomy): Bacteria > Bacillota > Bacilli > Bacillales > Bacillaceae_G > Gottfriedia. The sequence continues at coordinate 9,046 of NZ_NULG01000025.1, read as the reverse complement.
GCCCTTAATTTATTATATACATGAAATATACATAAATTGAAATTTACATTCTTACTAAACTAATGGTCGATCTATTAAAGTCGCGAATTCAAGATCATGTTCATGATCGTCATTAATTGTTGTCATTCCTTTTACGAAATGAACATGCTTTCCATTGCCTACAGGAATAGGGGGGCCAGTTTCAATAATTACCTCGTGATGATGATCTAGAAAATCTGTATTTACTACAATTCGGTGTACATGACTATGTCTACCTTTTGGAATGACTTCACTTGTAACTCCGGCGAAGCGATGGTTATGTCGATCGTCATTTTCTTCTGCTAATTTAGTGCTAGCTACAAATTCATGTACATGTGTTTGAGGCTTTTCTTCTGTCTGTTTTACTTCTGCCTCTTCGTTTGACACTTTTTCAGCTTCTTCTTTAGACTCTCTTTCTCTTATTCTTTTCCGATATTCAAACGGGTCTCTTTTCATTCAACGGCTCTCTCCCTCGATCAAGATTGTCTTCATTCTCCATCTTATTAGTACTAGTAAATAAATATGATTCTTTCCAGTGGAAAATAAGAAGGTGTTTTTACTGAGGTACATTGATTCTTCTTCGTTAAAAAAGTAAAATAAAATAAAACTTATGAAAAGAAGGTATTTTACATTGGATACTTACGATTTGAAAATTATCAATCGTTTAATGGATAATTCTAGAATAAAATGGGCGGATTTAGCTAGTGAGGTTGGGTTGTCAGCACCGGCTACTGCTGAACGTGTAAATCGGTTAAATGAACAAGGGGTCATTAAAGGGTTTGGTGTTTTAATTGATTCTGAAAAAGTTGGGAGCGAATTAACAGCGTTTGTAGCTGTTTCACTTGAGAGACCTGAAAACAGAGCACCATTTTTAGAGCTTGTTAATCAATTAGAGGAAGTACAGGAATGTCACCATATTGCTGGTGAAGATGATTATTTACTAAAAATAAGAAGTAGAAATACAAAGGATCTGGATCGAGTAATTAGTTATGAAATAAAAGGATTAAAAGGTGTAACGAGAACAAAAACAACAATTGTTATGGATACGACGAAAGAAACTTTTCGACTACCATTGCAAAAACATAAATTTTCTATGGAGTAGGAGGGCAATATGAATCTGGAGCTTTATTTTAAAGGTTTATTAATTGGATTATCAATAGCTGCACCTGTTGGTCCAATTGGAGTGCTGTGTATTCGTAGAACTTTAGCACACGGAAGAATGGTTGGTTTAGTTTCTGGACTTGGGGCTGCAACAGCAGATGGTATTTATGGTCTAATTGCAGGATTTGGATTAACTGTCATTATGAATTTTTTAATTGGTCAGCATTTTTGGATTCAGTTAATCGGTGGCTTTTTCCTATGTTATTTAGGTGTAAAAACACTTATATCTAAATCGAGCTATACTCAATCGGATACGCAGAAGAAAAACATTATTAATGCGTTTTTATCGGTTTTATTTTTAACGCTAACAAACCCAATGACAATTTTATCATTCATTGCCATTTTTGCAGGATTAGGTATTTCAAATTCAAATAGTAATATTGTATCTTCTGTCATTTTAGTATTTGGAGTTTTTTGTGGTTCAACCTTATGGTGGGTGATTTTAAGCAGTAGTGTGGGGCTGTTTAGACATCGAATTAATGATAAATCTTTAACGGTAATTAACCGTTTATCAGGTATTATTATTATTATTTTTGGTGGCGTAGCTTTATATGGATTAACGTGAGGGAGTTTTCGCTATAAGTGTTCCTAGATAAAAAATTTTTAGAGTAAACTGTTGTTAAAGTTTTAAAATAAATATTGTTGACAAATAATTATTGTTGTAACTATAATGGTTACATCGGAGGTTGAATTTTATGAAAATCAGTAGTCGTTTTACCGTTGCTGTTCATATTTTATCTTTGGTTACAATCGAGAATAGTGCACTTTGTACTTCAGAATGGATTGCAGAAAGTGTAAATACAAATCCGGTCGTAATTAGAAGAGTAATGGGAAAGCTTAAGAATGCTGGATTAATTCAAGTCCGCCGAGGTACAGGTGGAGCTACACTTCAAAAGTCTTTAAATGAAATTACTCTATTAGATGTTTACAGAGCTGTCGAAGTAGTAGAAGAAGGAGAACTTTTTCAATTCCACGAGAAACCGAATCCTAATTGTCCAGTCGGTGCAAATATTCAAGCAGTGCTAGAACTGATCTTAAATCGAGCACAAGAAGCAATGGAAAAAATACTAGATGAAGTTACTATGGAAGAATTGGTTACAGTATTAAGTAAAAAAATTGGATAATATCATTCAATTTTTTTTATTAAAGATGTAACCATCATTGTTACATCTGTATGTTATTTATATTTTTTTAACCTGGTTGTAACTAATTTGGTTACGACTAAGTGCAACAAACTTAAAAATTTTAGGAGGAAGAAAAGATGAAAATTGGAATTATTGGAGCAACTGGAAAAGCAGGAAGTCTTATTTTAACAGAAGCAGTTGAAAGAGGGCATGAGGTAACAGCAATTGTTAGAAATGCTGAAAAATTATTAAATAAAGAAGTATCAGTATTGGAAAAGGATTTATTTGATTTAAATTCAAATGACTTAAAGCAATTTGATGCTGTCGTAAATGCATTTAAAGCAGCTGATGGCCAGGAGCATCTGTATATTGAAGCTGGCAATGTCTTAATAAATACTTTAAAAGATGCTGAAAATACTAGATTAATCGTAGTTGGTGGAGCGGGAAGTCTTTATATTGATGAAGAAAAAACAACGCAATTAGTTGACACGCCTGAATTCCCAAAAGAATATTTTGCTACTGCATCGAATATGACAAAAGGTCTTCATGACTTACAAAAATCAACTAGTATCAAATGGACGTTTATTAGTCCAGCGGCATTTTTTGATCCAAATGGTAAACGAACTGGAGCTTATCAAAAAGGAAAAGATAATTTTATTGTAAACAAAAAAGGCAATAGCTACGTAAGTTATGCTGACTATGCTATTGCATTACTAGATGAAATTGAAAATGCTCAACATATAAATGAGCGATTTACTTTAGTTTCTGAAGCAGAATAAAATAGTAAAAGCGATTCTTACTTAAAGAGAATCGCTTTTTTTATAAAATTGCTCTGTTAATATTAATTGTNNTGAAATGGAAGGTGCGAAGAATAAAAAAACATGGATAAATGAACCAAATCGTGCCATGAGATGTAATAAAGTTTACGATCATAAAAAAAATCATCGTCACAATGTAGCCTGCAGTTGCAAAACCGATATAATTTTACATCGTTTATTCACCTCACTTTTTACGTTGCCAGTAGAAATACATTGAAAGTGGCCACCAAATTAATCCGAACATTGGATATACAAACCAAATTGTCTGTGGAGTATAGTAAAAGTTAATAAATAGGGTGAAAGCGATTAAAAGTCCACTACCCCAAATTGAATAAGTTAAATTTAACTTTGCAAGATTTGCTTTTTTGCTATCTAGTTTTTTTACGCCAAGTTCTTTTTTTAATTCCTCGATGTCTCCAAATTCTACGATTGCTTTGTTTATCGCATCTTCTTCTTCCTTGCCATTGTCCATTAAATACATTACTTTTTCTTCTAAGTTTTGAATGATCTCCTGCTTAACTATTTCTGCTTGTTCTGTCTTAGGGACATCCCTGAATAGATCTTCAATATGATTTCTAATTTTCTTCATCGTATTTCCTCCATGAATAAATTAAATATTTCTTTTATTTCCTGCCATTCTTTTACTAATTCACTTAAATATGCTTTACCTACTATTCGTGAGATTTACACCAAGCTCGTCCGCAATGAAAGTGAAGTTGATTCGCTTTTTCATCTTCTCAATTATTTTTCTTAGTCTTGCTCTACTATATGTCACGTTTTTTGTTTTTCATTCGTCTTAATTAGAGAAGAGAGGAAAGGAAGCGATAAAATATGAATTTAGATAAAATAGATACAAGTCAAAAATGGGATGTTGTTGTATTAGGCGGTGGCATTGCAGGGTTAACTGCATCAATCTATTTAGGTCAAACAGGAAAAAAAGTACTACTATTGGAAAAAGGATCTAAAATAGGTGGGAGAGGTAGTTCTAATACAATTGGAGATGCCAAGTTAAATCTAGGTGCACACGCATTATATACGAACTGTATTGAGATTTTAAATGAAGTAGGTGTCAATGTTTCAGGTAATCTTCCAAAACTGGGCGGTTCATTTATTCTCGGAGAACATTCTAATCAAATGAAAGTAATCGACGCATTTAATTTATTTTTAGGTAATCATTTAAAATGGAAAGAGAAAATGGAATTTATTCGTTTTTACCGACATATCCGTAAAATGGATGTAGATGAAATTAATTCAATAACTTTAGAAAACTATCTATATAAAAAAATAACAAGTGATCGTGTGAAGAATTTAGTATTGGCCTTTATTCGTCTAGCAACCTTTACAAGTAATTCTGAAATGATCAGTGCCGGAGTGGCGATTGGTCAGCTACGCAATGCAAAAGTAATGTATATAAACGAAGGTTGGCAGACTATTGTTAATGACTTAGTTAAAAGGGCCAAACAGCTTGGTGTTATGATTCAAAATAGTACGGTATTATCTAGAATCACTGGTTCATATCCAACTATAAATCTCGACGTAAAAAATGGATCCAGAATCACCACCAGCTGCTTATTATCAACAATTAATCCAATTGATTTAATTCAGCTAATAGATGTGCCAATCTCAGATTCGTTTTTTAAAAAATGCGATCAAATGATTCCAGTAAAGGCAGCATGTTTGGACCTTGTGATGAAGGGTGTACCAAATCCGAAACTCAACTTTGCTTTAGGTATTCAAAAACCATGGTATTTTTCAAATCATTCTGCAGTCGCTAAATTATCAAATAAAGAGGGGGAAAATGTAGTCCATCTAATGAAATATTTAAACTCAGCGGAAGAATCAGATCCATCAAAAGACGAGGAAGAGCTAGAAAGCTTACTTGATTTACTTCAACCGGGTTGGAGAGACTATGTAATTTCACGTCGCTATCTTCCAAAGCTTGTTGTTTCTAACGACATAAAAAAGCCATATAAAAAGGTAGAAAACAATTTAACTAATAATGAAATAGGCGTAGAGGGCATTTATGTTGCAGGAGATTGGGTAGGGGAAAAAGAACTGTTATTGAATGCTTCACTAACTAGCGCTAAAATTGCTACTAAACTAATTAATGAGAAGCTAACACTTCAATTAATTTAAAATAAGGGAGAAGAGTTTTAATGGAAGTAGATTATCTATATTCTCAATATAAACCACTTCTTTTTTCAATAGGATATAGTATGCTAGGCTCAATCGAGGATTCAGAGGATTTGGTGCAGGATACTTTTCTAGCAGTTCAAAAAATGAATCAATCCTCCGAAAAAGAAGAGCCGAATAATATAAAAGCATTTCTGTGTAAAATTATGACAAATCGTTGCTTAGATTTATTAAAATCATCAAAAAATAAACGGGAAGTCTATATAGGCCCATGGCTCCCCGAACCCATCATCCAAAATCTATCTGAAGATTTACATGATGATCCAATGGAGAAGATGATTTTAGATGAAACGATAACTTATGCATTTTTAGTTTTACTTGAACAGTTAAATCCTACTGAAAGAGCTGTATTTGTTTTACGCGAAGCCTTTGAATTTGACTTCCGTACAATAGCACAAATTTTAAATAAAACCGAATTAAATTGCCGTAAAATTTTCAGTAGACTTCAGCGCAAAATTCAAAAAAAGGATGTTGAAGAAAAACGAGATCTTAATCATGAACTAGTTATTGCTAAACGATTTATTGAAGCTGCTGAGACAGGTAATTTAGATATGCTAATTTCACTTTTAACAGAAGATATCGTACTAATTACTGACGCCGGTGGTAAAACGAAGGCAGCCCTGCGTCCGATCAATCTACAGAAAAATGTTATTGCATTCCTTATTGGAATTAGAAACAAACTAAAAGTGCCATCCGAAATGCAATGTGCTTTGATCAATAATCAAATTGGATTAATCGTTAAAAGCGAAGGCGAGGAGCCGACAATAATTTGTTTTGAATTAGAGGGAGACCGTTATCGAAGTATTTATATGGTTAGAAATCCAGATAAAATTAGATTTTTAGATTGAAAATGGAATAGATTTTGAATGTTAGCAGAGGGTGAACCTATTTTATGGGAACCCTTGTTTTTTTGGGGAGAGGAGGAAAAAATAAGGGGTTCATGGGTAAGGAAAAGAGCGGAGATTTGAGGATTTAGTAACTCATGAGGGGTCCATGAGTAAGGAAAAGAGCTGAAATAAGAGATTTAGTAACTCATGAGGGTTCATGAGTAAGGAAAAGAGCGAAAATAGTGGATTTGGTAACTCATGAGGGGTTCATGAGTAAGGAAAAGAGCTGAAATAAGAGAATTAGTAACTCATGAGGGGTTCATGAGTAAGGAAAAGAACGGAAATTTGAGGATTTAGTAACTCATGAGAGGTTTATGAGTAAGGAAAAGAGCGGAAATCTGAGATTAATTTACTCATGAGGGGGTATGAGTAAGGAAAAGATCAGAAATATGAAATTAACTAACCAATAATTGGTTCTTGGGTTAGTAATTAGCAACAAAAAGCAGTATAGTTTTAGTAGTCACTAAGTTCATAGTAAAAATTTTAGGAGTGTATATGGAAACGAAAGAGTACTTGATTACGCAGCTTAATGAAATTGAAAAATGGGAAAAAGATCAAAAAAGCGTATTTTTTTGGGAGAAAATCGGTAGAATTCCATTTATGCTTTTGGATAAAATTACACCGAAGTTTATTCACGATAAAATTGGAGTTATTTTAGATGAACTATCTAAATATGTTAATGCTGGTGGTCAGTATTTAGTTAGTGTTCCAGCAACCCTTTCTAGGATGAGTAAAGAGCTTTCTATTCAAGAATTAAATGAAATTGAACTGGTAAATCAACTTAGTCTTGAACAAATGGATCAAGTTTCGAATAGCTTTGTTGTTAGTCGTAAACAATTTGCAAAGGTCCAAGGAGCTACGACAGGGATCGGTGGGATGTTTACAATTGCGATCGATATCCCAATTTTATTAGGTCTTACATTAAAGACACTTCAAGAGATAGCAATTTCTTATGGTTATGATCCGAATGATAAAATGGAGAGAGTGTTTATTATTAAATGCTTACAGTTTACATCGGCTGATATAGTTGGGAAAAAGGCAATCTTAGAGGAGCTAACAAATATTGAAGGAAAAAAAGCATTTTCCCAAATTGAGGGGTGGAGGGAAGTTTTCTACACCTATCGAGACAATATGGGATGGAAGAAACTGTTCCAAATGGTTCCAATCGCTGGTTTAATATTTGGTGCATATGTAAATAAACAAGCAATTGAAGATGTAGGCGAAGTTGGAAGAATGCTCTATAAAAAGAGACGGATCATGGAAAGATTACATGAGTTAGAATAAGCAAAAAAAGATGAATTTAGTTTAAAGCTAAATTCATCTTTTTTAATAAATTCATAAATCAAACGTTTGTTTAATTTTTAAATTTATTTGGGAATTGCTTCATAATACCTGAAGAAAGTGCATCTGCTAGAACGATAATATGGTCAAGACCTTCGTCAAATGCTTTTACATTTCCGTCCCAATCCATTTTTAATCTAGTAACAACTTCATTTGTGACCATTTTTAAATGTACATGCAATAAATCCTTTAAAGCTTGGTTAGTCCAATTTGGATTTGCTTTGCTTAGGAATGCAACAATATCGTCTGCATTTTTAAACCATTCATCGTTTAATGTTTTTAAGGTTGCCATATCATTAGCTTTGGCAGCGTCAATTATTTTACCTGCAATTACGATATGGTCGGTTAATAATTTCGCGAGCTGATCCCCAGCGGCAGCACCATAATAAGGTTTAACTGCATTGCCAGTATCCTGCTGATTTCTTAAAAGTCGAGCAAGTACCTTGTCCTTATCTGGTAATCCAGCAACGGCACTTACAATATATTTACTAGTCCAAATTGTATGATCCATCCAAAGCTTTCTCATGTCACCTTGGAATTTACATGCGGATTTGCTTACACATTGTCCGTGAACCCGAGTATCAATTTCCTCTGCACCTGATTTAATTGGAGATAAAATTAGGGCAAAGCATAAGAAAAGAGTAGTCAATTTTAGTAAACGTTTCTTCATTTAGTTGTCCCCTTTGAGATTATTTCAAAATGTACAAATATTATTTTGGTTTTATTTACTTTTTAATATTCATAAAATTTTTTCACTGATCTTATTGTGAAAACATCAAAAACGATTACATTTTTTTATATAAAAAATAATGATTTTAATATAAAATAAAAATGGATAAAAATGGTAAAGAGCATTGTTTTTAAGAGTAATAATGGAAAGTGAAAGGGGGGCCACAATGTTAAATTACTTATATCCTAGTATTTTTATTATGACATTTTTCGTATTATTCTTTGGTTATAGGTTCCTAAGGAGTTATATTACTTTACAAAAATATTTATATTGGTTTATTTTTGGAATCTACATTACATGCCTCGTTGATATTACTTTGTTCCCATTTCCTTATCAAAAATATTTAATACAAATCATGATTGAGGACAACTTGGGTTATTTGAATAATTTTGTTCCCTTTAAGGGAATAGTAGAGTTCATAAGAAATGGCTCATTTACGATTGCTCTAAAACAACTTGGAGGAAATATTGTATTATTTATTCCTTTTGGATTAGCATTGCCGATTCTTTTCCCGAAGATTATGAAACACAAAATGATCCTAATTGGTTTTTCAGTGAGTTTAGTAATTGAATTAACACAAGGGATTGCTGGATTATACATTGGTTACAATTATAGGTCCTGCGATATTGATGATTTATTATTAAATACACTTGGAACGGTATTGGGAGTCTTAATCTATTGTTTTAGTACGAATACTTATATAAATTCAAACTTAGTTAAAGAGAAAAAAAGACAAGTTGCATAATAATGCTACTTGTCTTCATGCTGTTGAAA
>NZ_NULG01000024.1 GCF_002577195.1 Bacillus sp. AFS041924 | reverse complement strand
GTAGAACGTCGCCTGGTAAAAAAACATCAGCTATTTGGCTGATGTTTTTTTGTTATCTAAAAGAAAAGTGACCAAGTTAGTGGTTTTTTAATAAAAGTATAGAGGAAAAAAAGCTTCTTAAAAGAATTGTTTAACATATATATATATATACTGATTACTGATAAAGAAAATTCGCTGATTAGCGGGTTTTAAACAAAGCAGTAGATGCGCTTATACTTAATAGCTAATATTGGAAACTAGATTAATTTTTCCTCTCCGTTACCAATTTATCCATTTCTTAATGTGCGAAAAAAGATTAAGAGCTGTACGGTTTGGAAAAAATGATAAAGAGATAATAGTTGAAATTTTTCATGAAAGGAATATAATAATAGTCAAAGATAGTCAAAGTCAGTAAAGGTGGTAAATAGATGAAAAACATTTCAGATATCATTGAACAATATCTAATGCACTACTTTGACATATCCGAAAAAGATTATGTCGAGATAAAAAGAAGTGAAATAGCGAATAAATTCGACTGCGTACCTTCTCAAATAAATTATGTAATTAATACTAGATTTACACTAGAAAGAGGATATGTAGTAGAAAGTAAACGTGGTGGTGGAGGTTATATTCGAATTATTAAAGTGCAATTTCATGATAAAGCGAGTGTAATTGATCAAATATTAAATAGCTTTACGAATAATATTGCACAGTCTAGTTCGGAGGACTATATTCGTCTACTACTTGAAAAAAATGTCATTACTCAGCGTGAAGCAAAAATGATGTTAAGTGTATTAGATCGTTCAGTAATAATGGTTAATTTACCTTATCGAGATGAGTTGAGAGCAAGAATGTTCAATGCAATGCTAAGAAGTTTAAAATATAAATAGAATATGGAGGTTGCCAATAATGATTTGTCAAGAATGTCAAGAGCGTCCGGCAACATTACACTATTCTAAAATTATAAATGGTGAAAAAACAGATATACACTTATGTGAGAAATGCTCAAATGAATCTAACAATAAATATATTTTTTCTGAAATAGGTGGTTATTCTGTAAATGATTTGTTAGCTGGATTGTTTAAAGGTAATACTGGTATTTATGAAATGAAGAAAAATAAATTTCATCATGATTCACAAATGGAATGTCCTAGATGTAAGATGACTTTTCAAAAGTTTACTAAAATTGGACGTCTAGGTTGTTCTACTTGCTATGAAACCTTCATGGATCAGATGAAGCCAGTTGTTAAAAGGATTCATAGCGGTAATGTATCGCATACAGGGAAAATACCTCAAAAGATTAATGGGGCTATTTCTATGAAAAGGAAGCTACAAGACTTGAAATCTCAAATGAAACATTTTATTGATACTGAAGATTTTGAGCAGGCAATTAAGATACGGGATGAAATACGTGATATTGAAAAAGATTTACAAGCCCTTCAAAAGGAGGTGGAGTAAATTAAATGTCTATTAAGCGAATTATTAATGAAGCCATCAGTCCATGGATGAAGCAAGAGGGTCCAGATGACGATATCGTTTTAAGTAGCCGCATTAGGCTAGCAAGAAACTTTAGTGCGTATTTGTATCCAATATTACTTAGTCAAGACAAGGCTAAAGAAATTTGTCATTTAGTTAAACATTATTTTGAAGGTAGTACAGCTTTACCAAACGGACCTTTTGAATATATTGAAATTAATAAGTTAGAACCAGTAGAGAAAAGAGTATTAATTGAAAAACACTTAATAAGTCCTAATTTAGTTCAAGAGTCAGTGCATGGTGCTTGTATACTTTCTTTGGACGAACAAATTAGCATTATGATCAATGAAGAGGACCATTTAAGAATTCAAGCTCTATATCCTGGTTTACAACTTAGAAAAGCACTTACTCAAGCGAATCATATTGATAATTATATAGAGAGTCAGCTTGAATATGCTTTTGATGAAACAATAGGTTATTTAACAAGCTGCCCCACAAATGTTGGTACCGGATTAAGGGCCTCAGTGATGATGCATCTTCCGGCATTAGTCATAACGAAACAATTTAATCGATTAATTCCTACTATCAATCAACTTGGTTTAGTTGTAAGAGGAATTTACGGTGAAGGTAGCGAAGCATTAGGTAATATCTTTCAGATTTCAAATCAAATTACATTAGGGAAATCGGAAGAAGAAATAATAGAAGACTTAACGACAATTGTACAGCAATTGATCAAACATGAAAAATCAGCTAGAGACGCACTCGCAAAAACTTCTTTAATTCATTTAGAAGATCGAATCTTTCGTTCACTTGGTACATTGAAATACGGCAGAATAATAGAAACAAAAGAAAGTGCTAAGTGTTTATCAGATGTACAGTTAGGGATTGACCTAGGTTTGATTGATGGTTTATCTAAAAACTTTTTAAATGAATTAATGATATTAACTCAGCCAGGTATTTTACAACAGTACGTAGGTGATCAACTTACTCCCGAGGAAAGGGATATTAAAAGAGCATCACTAATACGCGAAAGACTATCTAATAAAAATAACTAATTATATGGGAGGAACCAATTATGATGTTTGGTCGATTTACAGAACGTGCTCAAAAAGTATTAGCTCTTTCTCAAGAAGAGGCAATTCGAATTGGACACTCAAATATAGGTACAGAACATATTTTACTAGGACTTGTTCGAGAAGGAGAAGGTATTGCAGCTAAAGCATTACTTGCACTTGGACTAAGTCCAGAAAAAGTACAGCAAGAAGTAGAAACATTAATAGGGCGCGGCCAAGGAGTTGCTCAAACAGTACATTACACTCCTAGAGCTAAAAAAGTGATTGAATTATCGATGGATGAGGCTCGTAAATTAGGGCATTCATATGTAGGAACAGAACATATCCTATTAGGATTAATTCGAGAAGGAGAAGGTGTAGCAGCAAGAGTATTAAATAATCTTGGTGTTAGCTTAAATAAAGCTCGTCAACAAGTCCTTCAATTGCTAGGTAGTAATGAAAGTTCGTCTAATCATCAAAATGGATCTGCTAACCAAGCAAATACACCAACATTAGACAGTTTAGCTCGTGATTTAACAGTATCGGCTAGAGAAGGACGATTAGACCCAGTAATCGGTCGTAGTAAAGAAATTCAACGAGTTATTGAAGTGTTAAGTCGTCGTACTAAAAATAATCCAGTTTTAATTGGTGAACCTGGTGTAGGTAAAACAGCTATTGCTGAAGGCTTAGCTCAACAAATTGTTAATAATGAAGTGCCGGAAATTCTAAGAGATAAACGAGTAATGACACTGGATATGGGTACTGTAGTAGCTGGAACTAAGTACCGTGGTGAATTTGAAGATCGTCTGAAAAAAGTAATGGATGAAATTCGCCAAGCTGGCAATATTATTCTTTTCATCGACGAACTTCATACATTAATCGGTGCAGGTGGAGCAGAAGGTGCAATTGATGCATCAAACATCTTGAAGCCATCATTAGCACGTGGAGAACTACAATGTATCGGTGCAACAACAATTGATGAATATCGTAAATATATCGAAAAGGATGCTGCACTAGAGCGTCGTTTCCAACCTATTCAAGTTGATCAACCGAGTGTAGAAGAGTCTATTCTTATCCTACAAGGTTTACGTGACCGTTACGAGGCACATCATAGAGTATCAATTTCAGATCAAGCAATTATCGAGGCTGTAAAATTATCTGATCGATATATTACAGACCGATTCTTACCAGATAAAGCAATCGATGTTATTGATGAGGCAGGATCGAAAGTACGTCTACGTAGCTTTACAACTCCGCCAAATTTAAAAGAACTAGAATTGAAATTAGAAGAAGTCCGTAAAGAAAAAGATGCAGCTGTTCAAAGTCAAGAATTTGAAAAAGCGGCATCATTAAGAGACTCAGAACAAAGATTACGTGAGCAACTAGAAGATACGAAACGCCAATGGAAAGAAAAACAAGGCAAAGAAAACTCTGAGGTAACTGTAGAAGACATAGCAAATGTAGTGTCATCATGGACGAATATCCCAGTTACAAAACTTGCTCAAACAGAGGCAGATAAACTGTTAAATATGGAAAGTGTTCTTCATAAACGAGTGATTGGTCAAGAAGAAGCAGTAGTAGCTGTTTCAAAAGCTGTACGACGTGCTAGAGCAGGATTAAAAGATCCAAAACGCCCAATTGGCTCATTTATTTTCTTAGGACCAACAGGGGTAGGTAAAACTGAATTAGCACGTGCGCTAGCAGAAACAATTTTCGGTGATGAAGATGCGATGATTCGTATTGATATGTCAGAGTATATGGAAAAACACGCAACTTCTCGTTTAGTAGGTGCGCCTCCAGGATATGTTGGATATGATGAAGGTGGTCAACTGACTGAAAAAGTTAGACGTAAGCCTTACTCAGTAATTCTACTAGATGAAATTGAGAAAGCTCATCCAGATGTATTTAATATCTTACTTCAAGTATTAGAGGATGGCCGATTAACTGATTCAAAAGGACGTACAGTTGACTTTAGAAATACACTTGTCATCATGACGTCAAACGTTGGAGCAAGTGCTTTAAAAACAAATAAATATGTTGGATTCAATATTAATGATGGTGAAAAAGATTATAAAGATATGAAAGGAAAAGTATTAGAGGAACTGAAAAAAGCGTTCCGTCCTGAATTCTTAAACCGTATCGATGAAACAATTGTATTCCACTCATTAGAGAAGAAACATATTAAAGAAATTGTTCACTTAATGGTTAATAGCTTAACGAAGCGTTTAAAAGAACAAGAAATTGAGCTAGAATTATCAGATGCAGCAATCGATAAAATTTCTGATGAAGGATTCGATGCCGAATATGGAGCTCGTCCGTTAAGAAGAGCAATTCAAAAACAAGTAGAGGATCGTTTATCTGAAGAATTATTAAAAGGTAATGTTGAAAAAGGCCGAAAAGTTATTCTTGATGTAGAGGATAATGAATATATTATTAGATCAGCGGCAGAAACTGTAAATCAATAAGCAATTACAAAGTTCATACCTTTTTGTGAAGAATAATTGAACAATTAATTGTAAAGTTATCTAATTTGTGAAAAAGGGCGTGAAGCCCTTTTTCTTATATCAAAAAAGCGTTAGGATAGACTTAGAATACATACTCTATTAATATAGAAAATCATAGTAACAAAAGAGGTATACAACAGTTGAATTTAATCTATTAAAATTTATAAAAGTATCACAATTTGTTCTAATTAGAAATCCATATTGTGTTTAAATGTACATGAGGTGAGTATGTTGAAATTTGATTCGAAAAGTGGAACTAATCAAACGATTAAAAGTTGGTACAAAACAATGATCTTTGCGAAGAGAATCAGATTAAGACCAACTAATGAACAAGAAATACAATTATGGAAATCAGTTGGTACAGCTCGTTGGGCATATAACTGGGCATTGGCTAAGCAGGAAGAACGTTATAAAACTGGTGGGAAATTTATTTCTGATGGAATATTAAGAAAGGAATTAACTGCATTAAAACAAACTGATAAATTTTCTTGGTTGTATGAAGTATCGAATAATATTACAAAACAAGCGATAAAAGATCTTTGTGAAGTGTATAAAAAGTTCTTTAAAGGATTAGCAGATAAACCACGATTCAAAAGTAGAAGAAAATCAAAACCATCTTTTTATAACGATAATGTGAAATTGAAAGTAGTTGGAAATAAAGTATTGATTGAGAAGGTCGGTTGGGTTGCAGTTTCTGAATGTATACCTGTTGAAAAATACTATAATCCAAGAATAAGTCACGACAGAAAATACTGGTATCTTTCTGTCGGAATAGAAGAATCAAAATCAATTGTTGAACTGATGAATGTCTCACTTGGAATTGATGTAGGAATTAAAGAGCTAGCCGTTTGTTCAGATAACACTAGGAAGAAAAATATTAACAAAACAGGCACTGTTAGAAGGGCAGAGAAACGCCTAAGTAGGTTGCAACGTCAAGTTTCTCGTAAATATGAAAAGAATAAGGAGGGAAACCGTTTCGTCAAAACAAGCAACATACTAAAAATCGAAAAGAAGATACAACACCTCCATAGAAGGTTGACAAATATCAGACTAAATCATCTTCATCAATCAACGAGCGAAATTGTGAAAAACAAACCTTATCGCATCGTAATGGAAACATTAAATATCAAGGGAATGATGAAGAATAAGCATCTTTCAAAAGCAATTGCGAAGCAGTGTTTATGTAAATTCAAACGCCAAGTTCAATACAAATGTGAAAAATATGGTATTGAATTTGTTGAAGCTGATAGGTGGTTCCCATCTTCTAAAACGTGTTCAAGTTGTGAGAATTTGCGGTCAAGAAATAGATCGAGATTTTAACGCTGCGATCAACTTGTCACGATATAAAATAGTAATCTGACACTTAGACGTCATTACTGATATGTAGGATTTGTTGTATCCGAATTTACGCCCTTGGAGTGTTATATCAAACGTGAGTAGCTTCGGCAAAATCGAACACGTAGAACAGGGAAGTAAACAAAATCTATAAATATAATTGGTTTTTATAAGTTTTTGGCAACGGTACTATACATATGGCTAAAAAGAAAACTAAATTTGTTTGTCAATCATGTGGATATGAATCAGTTAAGTGGGTCGGGAAATGTCCTGCTTGTAACGAATGGAATACAATGGTTGAGTTTAATGATCAGCCAGCTAGTTCAAGAAGACTTACATTTAATACAAATGCAACAGTAGAAGGGACAAAACCAATTTCGATTATGGAAGTGGAAATCGGCACTGAAACTCGAATCGAAACTTCTTTCGCAGAATTTAACCGAGTGTTAGGTGGAGGGATCGTATTAGGTTCATTAGTATTAATCGGTGGTGACCCAGGGATTGGAAAGTCGACGATGCTGTTACAGGTTTCTTCACAATTAGCAAAAAAGGATCATAAAGTTTTATATGTTTCAGGTGAAGAATCTCAGAAACAAATAAAATTAAGAGCAGAGCGACTAGGTGTCGCAACACAAAATTTATATGTACTATCCGAGACAGATTTGTCTTATATTGCTAGATATATGGATGAGATGTCACCAGATTTTGTTGTAATCGATTCGATTCAAACAATCTATTTACAAGAAGTAACATCTGCACCAGGTAGTGTGTCACAAGTTCGAGAATGTACATCAGAATTAATGAAAATTGCAAAGACAAGAGGTATTCCGATCTTTATAGTAGGCCACGTAACAAAAGAGGGAGCAATTGCTGGTCCTCGATTATTAGAACATATGGTAGATGCAGTGTTATATTTTGAAGGTGAAAGACATCATACATATCGTATATTAAGGGCAGTTAAAAACCGTTTTGGATCTACAAATGAAACAGGTATTTTTGAGATGAAAGAGTTAGGATTAGTAGAAGTCCTAAATCCGTCAGAAATATTCTTAGAAGAACGACCTTTTGGAGTAGCTGGTTCTACTGTTGTAGCTTCTATGGAAGGTACTAGACCTGTCCTTGTTGAATTACAAGCACTCGTCTCACCTACAAGCTTTGGTAATGCACGTCGAATGGCAACGGGTATAGATCATAATAGAGTATCATTAATAATGGCTGTTTTAGAAAAGAGAATGGGACTATTATTACAAAATCAAGATGCTTATTTAAAGGTTGCTGGAGGACTGAAGTTAGATGAGCCAGCAGTAGACTTAGCTGTTGCGGTAAGTATAGCTTCAAGTTTTCAAGATAAACCTACTAATCCAACAGATGTTGTTATTGGTGAAATTGGTTTAACAGGAGAAGTCAGAAGAGTATCTAGAATCGAACAAAGAGTGCAAGAAGCAGCGAAACTCGGATTTAAACGAGCGATTATTCCATCAAAAAATATTGGAGGATGGAGTTTTCCTGAAGGAATGGAAATAATAGGTATTAACACAGTGCACGAAGCATTAAAATACGTGTTAGGAGGGTAGAGATGGAGGATCAAAAACAAAAAGCTAAATCAATGTTACCGGTTTTAGAGATGATTGCTCCAGGTACACCATTGCGTGATGGCATTGATAATGTACTTAGAGCACAGACCGGTGGATTAATTGTACTTGGCTTTAATGATGAAACAAAAGAAATGGTCGATGGCGGTTTTCATATTAATGACCCTTTCTCTCCAGCTAGCTTATATGAGTTAGCGAAAATGGATGGAGCACTCATACTAAATGAAACTGGGTCGAAAATACTACTGGCTAATGCACAATTGATTCCAGATCAATCAATCTTTACAAAAGAAACTGGTATGCGCCATCGAACTGCAGAGCGGGTATCAAGACAGACTGGAAATTTAGTCATTGCTATTTCACAAAGACGTAATGTTATTACTCTATATAAAGGTAACTTACGGTATACATTGCGAGATATTGGCGTAATTTTAACAAAAGCAAATCAAGCAATTCAAACTCTTGAAAAATATAAGATTGTATGGAATCAAGGGATTACTTCACTTAGCATTTTAGAATTTGAAGAGTTAGTTACATTATTTGAAGTTGTAAATGTTTTACATAGTGTAGAAATGGTACTTCGAATCAAAAATGAAATTAATAACTATGTAATTGAACTTGGCGATGAAGGAAGACTGATTGAATTGCAGTTAATTGAGATCATTTCGGACCTTGAGGAGGAGGCATTACTTTTAATAAAGGATTATCATTATAATAAGGAACAAGATCCTAAAAGTATTTTGCAAAAACTTCAAGATCTAGCAAATGAAGAATTATTAGAGGATCATGCCATTATTAAATTGCTTGGTTATCCAAATAACACAAATCTCGAGGAAATGGTAGAGCCTAGAGGTTATCGAATGTTGATGAAAATTTCTAGATTACCGCCATTAGTCATTGAAAACTTAACACAGCGATTTAAGCACCTTAAAGGGATCTACAAAGCTACTCTTGATGAACTAGATGATGTCGATGGAATTGGTGAAATTCGTGCGAAAAAAATCAAAGAAGGACTAAAACGAATTCAGGAGCAACTGTATATCAATAGACATAACTAAGTTATTTCGTCTAAGATAGAGTTAATTAGTATTTTATATAAACTATAATTTATCATGATTTATTTAAAGGAGGTGGCGAAGTGATAAAGAGGATCGTTCAAGTTATTTATATCTTTGTCGGAAGTACTTTAGGTTTAGTACTTTTTCCACTATTAGATAAACTGTTAAAAACAGAGATGCCTAATATTTTGCATAATTCATATGTGCAGGCTTTAAGTGGAGCAGTGATCTTTTTTATTTTATCGCTTTGGTTAGTTGATCCAACAGTAACGTTTATCAAGTATATTGAGGAGAAATTATTAAAAGCTCCTATTTCAATGATTTTGTTTGGTAGTTTAGGACTTGTTTTTGGACTTATTCTGGCATTTCTTATTTCATTGCCAATTGACTCAATTAGATTACAGTACGTTTCTTCAATTATTCAAATAGTTGTTACGATTTTATTAGGTTATTTAGGGTTTCAGGTTGGAATTAAAAAACGAGAAGAGTTATTGAGTTTATTTACCTTGTCTTCAAGAGCAGCAAAGAAAAAAACAGCTGAAGAACAGGACACATCATTAGATATACCAGCTAAAATTTTAGATACTAGCGTTATTATCGATGGTCGTATTGCTGATATTTGTCAGACTGGGTTCATCGAAGGGACAATTGTAATACCACAATTTGTTTTAGCAGAATTACAATACATTGCTGATTCGTCCGATACATTAAAAAGAAATAGGGGACGAAGAGGACTAGATATTTTGAATAGAATTCAAAAAGAGCTAGCTATGAAAGTAGAGATCTACGAAGGTGATTTTGAAGATGTTCCTGAAGTAGATGCAAAATTAGTAAAGCTTGCTAAATTAAAAAATGGTATTTTAGTGACGAATGACTTTAATTTAAATAAAGTAAGTGAACTTCAACAGATTAAGGTTTGGAATATTAATGATCTAGCGAATGCGATTAAACCAGTAGTGTTACCTGGAGAAGTATTAACTGCTTTTGTAGTTAAAGAGGGGAAAGAAAAACTACAAGGTGTTGCTTATTTAGATGATGGTACAATGATCGTTGTAGAAGATGGTAAAGAATCAATTGGAAAACGAGTCGAGACAGTAGTTACGAGTGTACTACAAACTTCTGCAGGTCGTATGATTTTTGCAAAAGTAAAGTAAGTTAGAGGGGTAAACGTAAAATGCAATATAAGGTCATCATTCCAGCAGCGGGTTCTGGCTCACGAATGGGTGCGGGATATAATAAATTATTTCTTAAAATAATTAATTTGCCAATTATTGAATTAACTTTAAAAATTTTTGGCGAAGATCCCCGTTGTAATGAGATTATTTTACCGATAAAAGAATCTGAAAAACAGTTCTTTGAAACTTTAAATTTGCCAAGCTTTATTCAGAAAAAAATTACCTTTGTAAAAGGTGGATCAGAGAGACAAGAAAGTGTTTATAATGGGCTAGCTTCAATTAAAGATACTGAAAGTTACATTTTAGTACACGATGGAGCGAGACCTTTTGTAACAAACGCAGTAATAGAGCGGATTCTTGAAAAAGTGAACGAGCACGATGCAGTCATCTGTGCTGTTCCAATGAAGGATACTATAAAGAAAGTTGTTAATCATGAAGTGATTGAAACGATTGATCGTTCTACATTATGGGGAGTTCAGACTCCCCAAGCTTTTACATACAAGTGTTTAATAGAAGCGCATCAAAAAGCAATCGAAAATGGTTTTTTAGGAACTGATGATGCAAGCTTAGTAGAATGGAACGGAAGTAAAGTTTTTGTCGTAAATGGAGATTATAACAATATAAAAGTGACAACTAAAGAAGATTTGTTTTTTGCAAAAACAATTTATGAACAATATAGAAGTTAGAAGGTGTTTACATGTTTAGAATAGGACAAGGATTTGATGTTCACGCTTTTGCGGAAAATCGTCCATTAATTATTGGTGGAATTGAAATCCCTTATGAATTAGGTTTATTAGGTCATTCTGATGCTGATGTGCTTCTACATACTATAGCTGATGCATTACTCGGAGCTATAGGAGAAGGAGATATAGGTCGACATTTCCCTGATACGGATCCAGCTTTTAAAGATGCTGACTCTGCAAAGCTACTTGAGCATGTGTTTCAGATCGTAAAGGAAAAAGGCTATGAGCTAGTAAACGTGGATTGCACGATTATAGCTCAAGCACCTAAAATGGCACCATACATTCAACGAATGAGAGAGCGTATTGCGGGATTGCTTGAAACAACATCTGATTGTATTAATGTAAAAGCAACAACAACTGAAAAATTAGGTTTTACCGGAAGAAAAGAAGGAATTGCTTCCCAAGCAGTTGTATTGTTACAAAAGAAGGCTTAAACTAATAAAGTATATTAATTATTCAGTGGAGAGTGTCTATAAATGTCAAATAGAGTAAGAGTTCGTTATGCACCTAGTCCAACAGGTCATTTACATATTGGAAATGCACGTACTGCGTTATATGTATATTTATTTGCTAAGCATTTTAACGGCGATATGGTATTACGTATTGAAGATACTGATATAGAGCGTAATGTTGAAGGCGGCGAAGAAAGCCAAGCTAAATATTTACATTGGTTAGGTATTGATTGGAATGAAGGTCCAGATAAAGGTGGCGAGTACGGCCCTTATCGCCAACTAGAAAGACTAGACCTTTACAAACAATATGCTAATGAGTTAATTCAAAATGGACATGCGTATAAATGTTATTGTACAGAGGAAGAGCTTGCAGCGGAACGTGAAGAGCAATTAGCTTCCGGACTTCCAACTACGCGTTATAGCGGAAAATGCCGTCATTTAACAGATGAAGAACGAGCAAAAAAAGAGTCAGCAGGTGCAGAGCACACTATTCGTTTTGCAGTACCAGCAAATGATACGTATGAGTGGGAAGATATCGTTCGTGGTAACATTAAGTTTGAATCAAAAGATATCGGTGACTGGGTTCTTGTTAAAAAGAATGGAATCGCTACTTATAACTATGCGGTTGTAGTTGATGATGCATTAATGAAGATTAGTCATGTACTTCGCGGAGAAGAACATATTTCTAATACGCCTAAACAATTAATGGTATATCGTGCACTAAACTGGGATGCTCCAGATTTCGGTCATATGGCAGTAATCGTAAACGAAAATCGTAAAAAGCTTTCTAAACGTGATGAATCTGTATTACAATTTATTGAACAATATCAAAATCTTGGTTACTTACCAGAAGCGTTATTTAACTTTATTGCACTTCTTGGTTGGTCGCCAGTTGGTGAAGAAGAAATTTTCAGCAAAGAAGAATTTATTAAAATTTTCGATCCTAGCCGTTTAAGTTCTGCTCCAGCTATGTTTGATAAGCAGAAATTAACATGGATTAACAATCGATATATTAAAGAGCAACCATTAGAGAAAGTTGTAGAAATTTCATTACCACATCTAATTAAAGCAGGTTATGTAAAAGAAGAACGCACTGCAGATGAAAATCTGTGGGTTACAAACCTAGTTGCTTTATATCAAGACCAAATGAGTTTTGGTGCTGAAATCGTAGAATTATCAAGCTTGTTCTTTAAAGAACAATTAACATTCGGTGAAGAAGAGCAAGCTGTTATTTCTGAAGAACAAGTAAAAGAAGTACTTTCAGCATTAGTTGAAGAACTTAATGCTTCTGAAGAATTTACAGTTGATTCGATTAAAGCTGCAATGAAATCAGTTCAAAAGTCAACTGGACAAAAAGGCAAAAAATTATTTATGCCAATTCGAGTTGCTACAACTGGCCAATGTCACGGTCCAGAATTACCAGCAGCGATGACTTTATTAGGAAAAGAAAAAGTTATTGCTCGTTTACAACAAATAATTGGTTAACATTTTGATTAATTTGTAATATATATAAGTATTATTCATATAGGTAAAATGTTGATAGGGAAAAGTAAATGGCTACTCGTTACCCAGAGAGAATCACATTGGTGAAAGTGATTTTAACGGTAGTCATGGAAGTGCCCCCTTGAGTCCTTAGTCGAAAAATTCTTTTTAGTAGGCTAGGGCGGTGGAAACCGTTACATTACATGAGTTGAGATAAATTATGTTTATCTAAACAGAGTGGAACCGCGCATTAAAGCGTCTCTGTGTATTTAATTACACAGAGACGCTTTTTATTTTTACTAGAGATAATAAAAATCAATTTTTAATAAATTCTTTAAGGGGAAATGAAGATGCTAAAGTACATGAAGGAAGATGTGGCGACGATATTTGAACGAGATCCAGCCGCTACTAGCTATTTAGAAGTAATTCTCACATATGCTGGCTTACATGCATTATGGCTTTATCGATTTGCGCATTATTTCTATCGGAAAAAATGGTACTTTATTGCAAGAAGTACTTCACAATTTGCTCGTTTTTTAACTGGAATTGAGATTCACCCTGGGGCTAAAATTGGTAGACGATTTTTTATCGATCATGGGGCAGGAGTTGTTATTGGAGAAACATGTGAGATAGGCGATGATGTTACGATTTATCAAGGGGTGACATTAGGTGGAACTGGGAAGGAAAAGGGTAAGCGGCACCCAACCTTATTGAGTGGGGTACTAGTAGCCACGGGAGCAAAGGTTCTAGGATCAATCACAATCGGAGAAAATGCAAAAATTGGTGCAAATTCAGTTGTACTAAAGGATGTTCCAAATAATACTACAGTTGTTGGTATACCTGGTAAGATAGTTGTTCAAGATGGAATTAGAGTAAATAATCAATTCGATCACTGTGATTTACCTGACCCAGTGGCAGATCGATTACTCCAACTAGAAGCGGAATTAGAAGAGCTAAGAAGTTTAATGAGTATATCTGAAAGGAAGTAAAACTATGGCAATTCAAATTTATAATACATTAACAAGGAATAAGGAAGACTTTAAACCTATAGAAGATGGTAAGGTCAAGATGTATGTATGTGGTCCTACCGTATATAACTATATACACATTGGTAACGCGAGACCTGCAATCGTTTTTGATACAGTAAGACGTTATTTTGAATATCGTGGATATGAAGTAAATTATGTTTCAAATTTTACTGATGTTGATGATAAGTTAATTAAAGCTGCAAATCAATTGGGCTCGGATGTACCAACTATAGCAGATCGATTTATTAATGCTTATTTTGAAGACGTTCATGCGTTAGGCTGCAAAACTGCAACAAACCATCCTCGCGTAATGGAGAATATGGATATTATTATCGACTTTGTTGATGAACTTGTAAAAAAAGGTTATGCATATGAGTCCGAGGGTGATGTTTATTTCAAAACAAAGGAATTTGATGGTTACGGTAAACTTTCACACCAATCAATTGAGGATCTTCGAATTGGTGAAAGAATTGAAGTTGGTGAAAAGAAAGACGATCCTTTAGATTTCGCTCTATGGAAAGCAGCTAAACCAGGTGAAATATTCTGGGAAAGCCCGTGGGGGAAAGGAAGACCAGGTTGGCATATTGAGTGCTCAGCAATGGCTAAGAAATATCTAGGGGAAACAATTGATATTCATGCAGGTGGTCAAGACTTATCATTCCCACATCACGAAAACGAGATTGCTCAGTCTGAAGCTTTAAGTGGAAAAACTTTTTCAAACTACTGGATGCATAATGGCTATATCAATATTGATAACGAAAAGATGTCTAAGTCATTAGGCAACTTTGTATTAGTACATGACATTATTAAAATTGTAGATCCTATGCTATTACGTTTCTTTATGTTATCAGTACATTATCGTCATCCAATTAACTATAGCGAAGAGCTTTTACAAGAAGCTAAAAACGGTTTTGAACGGATTAAAACAGCTTACCAAAATATTAAGCATCGTCTAGAAAGCAGTACTAATTTAACAGAAGATGACCATAGATGGCTAAAAGAAATAGAAGATGAAAAAACGACTTTCCAAAAAGTAATGGATGATGATTTTAATACAGCTAATGCAATTTCAGTTTTATATCAATTAGCTAAATTAGCGAATCAATATTTATTAGAGACACATACTTCTACGAATGTATTAAATCAGCTACTATCAACATTTGACGAGTTATCAAATGTACTTGGTATCACATTAGTAAATGAAGAAGCAATATTAGATGATGAAATCGAAGCGTTAATTCAAAAACGTACAGAAGCACGAAAAAATCGTGACTTTGCACTAGCGGATCAAATTCGCGATCAATTAAAAGAGATGAATATAATGATTGAAGATACTCCTCAAGGTATTCGCTGGAAAAGAGGATAACTTCATGATTGAAAGTAACCAAAATATTGACGCTAAACAACTAAACAGTTTAGCGCTTGCTTATATTGGTGATGCTGTATATGAAATTCATGTACGTCATCACCTCCTTGAAAAAGGAACAGTTAGACCTAATCAACTTCACCGAGCAGCTACGAGATTTGTTTCTGCAAAAGGACAAGCTAAAGTAATAAGAGAAATACTTACTGCTGAAATGTTGTCAGAAGAAGAAATTGCAGTTGTAAAAAGAGGGCGTAATGCAAAGTCAGGAACTGTACCTAAAAATACTGATGTGCAAACCTATCGATACGCAACCGCAATGGAAGCGTTGATTGGCTACCATTATTTATTAAAAAATGAAGATAGACTCAATACAATTGTACAATTTGCAATTCAATTTATTGAGAATGATAAAGGAGTATAACATGTCTGAGGAATTTATTATTGGACGTAATCCGGTTATGGAAGCAATACGTTCAGGTCGTGATATTAATAAAATATGGGTTAGTGAAGGAGCAAATAAAGGTCAAATCCATAAGCTTTTAGAATTAGCAAATCAAAATAAAGTAATTGTTCAAACAGCGCCAAACAAGAAGCTAGACGGAATGGTTAAAGGAAACCATCAAGGTGTAGTTGCACAAGTAGCTGCCTATGAATATGTGGAAATTGATGATTTATTTGAAGTAGCGAACAGTCGAAATGAGCAACCATTCTTCTTAATTCTTGATGAAATTGAAGATCCACATAATTTAGGATCAATCATGCGAACTGCTGATGCCGTTGGTGCTCATGGGATCATCATTCCAAAGAGAAGAGCGGTAGGTTTAACTTCAGCGGTTGCTAAAGCATCTACTGGTGCTATAGAGTACATTCCAGTTGCTCGAGTAACGAACTTAGCTAGAACTGTAGATGAATTAAAAGAAAGAGGAGTTTGGATTTTTGGTACAGATGCAAAAGGTGCTGATGACTATCGAAACATGGATGGCCAGATCTCTCTTGGTTTAATAATTGGTAGCGAAGGTAAAGGGATGAGCAGAATCTTAAAAGAAAAATGTGATTTCTTAATTAAGCTACCAATGGTAGGTAAAGTTACATCGTTAAATGCGTCTGTTGCGGCAAGTCTATTAATGTATGAAATACACCGTAAGAGACATCCGCTTGGATCATAAAAAGAAAGAAATTCTTATTGTAGATGGATATAACATGATTGGAGCTTGGCCAAATCTTAGAAAGCTTCGAGAAATTGATTTTGATAAATCGCGTGATTTTTTAATTACTCAGCTTGCTGAATATAAGGCGTACACAGGAATGTATATAATTGTTGTATTTGATGCTCATTTTGTAAATGGTATTGAAAAGATCGACAAGCATTCGAAAGTTGAAGTAATCTTTACTCGAAAAAATCAAACAGCTGATGAAAAAATTGAAAAACTTGCAATTGAGCTTCGTCATGTTAACCATCAAATTTATGTCGCGACATCAGACTTTACAGAGCAATGGCAAATATTTGGGCAAGGTGCACTTCGAATTCCTGCAATGGAACTATATCGATCGGTTACACAAAATAAAAAAATGATAAGTAGTCGAATTAGCGAAATACCAGATCAAAGACTGACAATAAGCAAAACATTAAATTCGAAACAAACAGAAATTTTAGAAAAATGGCGAAGAGGGGAACGATGACTTATTGTTTCCTTCTTCTTTGTGCTGTATAATTTAATTAAATTGTTTGGTCGGAGGTGCTAATTTTGAACGTTGAACAGGAATTAAAGCTAATTATTGAGTATGGCCCTTTAGAAGATGAGGTAATTCTCGAGTATGTTCGAGAAGGTGATCAAGAAGCACTAACATTTTTAATTCAAAAGTACCGAAATTTCGTTAAGGCAAAATCTAGGTCTTATTTCCTAATAGGTGCGGACCGAGAAGATATCATTCAAGAAGGTATGATTGGATTATACAAAGCAATTCGTGACTACAAAGAAGACAAACTTTCGTCCTTTAAGGCGTTTGCAGAATTATGCATAACAAGACAAATTATTACAGCTATTAAAACAGCAACTAGACAAAAGCATATCCCACTTAATTCTTATGTTTCATTGGACAAGCCTATTTATGATGAGGAGTCTGATCGTACATTATTGGATGTGTTAACAGAAACAAAGAACATGGATCCAGAAGAACTTGTAATCAATCAAGAAGAGAATGTGGACATAGAGCTAAAAATGTCTGAATTATTAAGCGATTTAGAAAGGAAAGTATTATCACTCTATTTAGACGGTCGCTCTTACCAAGAAATATCCGAAGAGTTAAATAGACATGTCAAATCAATAGATAATGCATTACAACGTGTAAAAAGAAAACTTGAAAGATATATGGAAATAAGAGAGCTGTCTGTTTAATCGATTAAAGAAATTCTTTTGAAATTCCTACTTTTATATAGGAAAACAAGGGTTTAGAAATCAGTTTGACAGTTTAAAGCTCGCGTGTTACATTCGTAATGGATAATTATAGATGAACTAGGCTGGTGTCACCATGAGAAAAAAAGTTGTCCTGTCTTGCGCTACTTGCAATAATAGAAATTACTCCACGATGAAGAATTCCTCTTCTGCAGAACGTTTGGAGATGAAAAAATTTTGTAAAACGTGCAACGAACATACTACACATAAAGAAACAAAATAATTGAAGTTAGATAAATCAAAAATGCGAATGTCCTTAATCAGTATAGAAACTAAAGATCATCCTTTATTTTTTGGACAAGTTGGACGTTTCGTACATCTCTAAACTAGTATATATGGGGGTTGCATCTGTGGGTCGTATCGGTAAGTTTTTTCGCGAAGTAAAAAGTGAAATGAAAAAAGTTTCATGGCCTAAACGTAAAGAATTAGTTAATTCAACAGTTACAGTGTTAGCTACAGTTTTATTCTTTGTAGTATTCTTCGCTGTAGTTGATACAGGACTTTCTAATTTAATTCGACTTATTCTTGAATAAGTTAAAACTAATTGTGCTATAATGAGTGATAATGTTTAAAAAAAAAGCCCGGTGACGGGTTTTTTAATTTGCAAAGAAAGTTGACCGGGGAGGGAAGGACAAGTAGTCCTCTAACATGGAAAAAAGATGGTATGTAGTTCATACTTACTCAGGATATGAGAATAAAGTAAAAGCGAATTTAGAAAAACGTGTAGAAACAATGGGAATGCAGGATAAAATTTTCCGTGTAATAGTACCAGAAGAATCAGAAGTAGAAATGAAGAACGGTAAAGAGAAAGTAACGAAGCGAAAAGTATTTCCAGGTTACGTATTAGTTGAACTAGTAATGACGGATGATTCTTGGTATGTAGTTCGTAATACACCAGGAGTAACTGGTTTCGTTGGTTCAGCGGGTTCTGGTTCAAAACCAACACCACTTTTAGAAGAAGAAATTACACATATTCTAAAACACATGGGTCTAGACGAACAAGTAATTGATTTTGATTTAGATGTAAATGAAGTCGTTCGTTTAAAAGAAGGTCCATTTGCTAATTATACTGGATCAATTAAAGAAATTGATTTCGAAAAGAAAAAAGTAACTGTATTAGTGGAATTCTTTAATAAAGAAACGCCGGTAGAACTGGATTTACATCTTGTTGAAAAATTATAATACAAGACCTTGCATTTTTAATTTGAAAATGTTAGACTTTTAAAGGTCAATATGCATCGAAAAGATGATATTAACTTCTGTATAAGAATATGCATGAAAATGCAAAACGATATGAGTGGGAGGGTGTAAAAACCCGTTACCACATCACGGACTTAAGGAGGTGTGTCTCGTGGCTAAAAAAGTAATTAAAATGGTAAAATTGCAAATTCCTGCAGGTAAAGCAAACCCAGCACCACCAGTTGGTCCTGCACTAGGACAAGCAGGTGTTAACATCATGGGATTCTGTAAAGAGTTCAACGCTCGTACAGCTGACCAAGCTGGTCTAATCATTCCTGTTGAAATCACTGTATTCGAAGATCGTTCGTTTACATTTATTACGAAAACTCCTCCTGCTGCTGTACTTCTTAAAGTAGCGGCTGGTATAGAGTCTGGTTCAGGTGAACCAAATCGTAAAAAAGTAGCAACAGTAAAACGCGACAAAGTGCGTGAGATTGCTGAACAAAAAATGCCTGACTTAAATGCTGCTTCTGTTGAAGCTGCTATGCGTATGGTAGAAGGTACTGCACGTAGTATGGGTATCGTTATTGAAGACTAATCCCATCTTCAATAAGGTGTGATTGAGGAGGTTGCGAACATCTTTTGATGTGTTTTATCGCAACCTTTATTCGTGGGAGGAAAATCCGTTAAAACCACATTAGGAGGAATAAAACATGGCTAACAAAGGTAAAAAATACCAAGAAGCTATTAAATTAGTAGATCGTACAGCGGTTTACGCAGTAAACGAAGCTGTAGAACTTGTTAAAAAGACTACTACTGTTAACTTTGATGCAACAGTTGAAGTAGCATTCCGTTTAGGAGTAGATCCAAAGAAAGCTGACCAACAAATTCGTGGTGCAGTAGTTCTTCCACACGGTACTGGTAAAGTACAACGTGTATTAGTATTCGCTAAGGGTGAAAAAGCTAAAGAAGCTGAAGCTGCTGGTGCTGATTTCGTAGGCGATGCTGACATGATTAACAAAATCCAACAAGGTTGGTTCGATTTTGATGTAGTAGTAGCAACTCCAGACATGATGGCTGAAGTTGGAAAATTAGGACGTGTATTAGGACCTAAAGGTTTAATGCCAAACCCTAAAACAGGTACAGTTACATTTGACGTAACAAAAGCTGTTAACGAAATCAAAGCTGGTAAAGTTGAATACCGTGTTGATAAAGCTGGTAACATTCACGTACCAATCGGTAAGGTATCTTTCGAAAACGAAAAGTTAGTAGAAAACTTTACAACAATCTTTGAAACTATGGTAAAAGTTAAACCTGCTGCTGCTAAAGGAACATACATGAAGAACGTAGCAATCACTTCAACTATGGGCCCTGGTATCAAAGTAGATCCAGCTAGTTTCTAAGATATAAAACAAAGTTGACAATTCGACAAGAACTCTCTATAATGGAGATTGTCTTGCTAATTAAATAGACTACCGTAGACAGTAGGTGCTAACGCTTAATATCCTACCGAGGTGTATAACTGATAAATTCGTGCATATACAACCTCCATGTCTTTTTTGAAAAATTCGTGGAGGTTTTGCTATGGTTACACTTTTGCGGTATACACACTAAAATCCACAGGAGGTGTAATAAATGAGCGCAGTATTAGAAGCAAAAAAACAAGTTGTATCTGAAGTAGCTGCAAAATTACGTGAAAGCAAATCAACAATTGTTGTTGACTACCGTGGTTTAAATGTTGCTGAAGTGACTGAATTGCGTAAGCAATTACGTGAAGCTGGCGTTGAGTTCAAAGTTTACAAAAACACTTTAACTCGTCGTGCTGCTGAAGAAGCTGGATTAGCTGATTTAAACGAATCATTAACTGGTCCAAACGCAATCGCGTTTAGTACGGAGGATGTAATTGCTCCTGCTAAAGTAATCAACGATTTCGCTAAGAAACATGAAGCTTTAGAAATTAAAGCTGGTGTAATCGAAGGAAATGTTGCTACTGTTGAAGAAGTGAAAGCTCTTGCTGAACTTCCATCTCGCGAAGGTTTACTTTCTATGTTGCTTAGCGTGCTACAAGCACCAATCCGCAACTTCGCTCTTGCAACTAAAGCAGTTGCAGAACAAAAAGAAGAACAAGGCGCTTAATGCCAAGATCGCTTAAAATATATAATTTAAAGGTATAAACAAGGAGGAAATTAACAATGACTAAAGAACAAATCATTGAAGCAGTTAAAAATATGACTGTATTAGAATTAAATGACTTAGTAAAAGCAATCGAAGAAGAGTTTGGCGTAACTGCTGCTGCTCCTATGGCTATGATGGCTCCAGGTGCTGAAGCTGCTGCTGAGCAAACTGAATTTGATTTAGTATTAGCTAGCCCTGGCGACCAAAAAATCAAAGTAATCAAAGTAGTTCGTGAATTAACTGGTTTAGGATTAAAAGAAGCTAAAGAATTAGTTGACAACACTCCTAAAGCAATTAAAGAAGGAATCAGCAAAGAAGAAGCTGAAGAAATGAAAGCTAAACTTGAAGAAGTTGGCGCTAACGTAGAAGTTAAGTAATTTCTGAAAAGTTTTTAGGAAAGCTCGCATTTATGCGAGCTTTTTTTGTACATACGGGATTGCTTTTGGGAAGGCTATTGATAAGAAAATATGAAAGAAGGAATTGATATGGCAGATCATTATTTTACAAATCAACCGAATAGTAAAACCGATAAAAAGGTATTTTCATTTACTTTGAGAGGTAATGATTTGAAATTCCAATCTGATTCAGGTGTTTTTTCTAGAAATGAAGTAGACTTTGGGTCGCGAGTTTTAATAAATGAATTTACCTTTCCGGAAATAGAAGGGAATATTTTAGATGTTGGTTGTGGATACGGTCCAATTGGATTATCGATCGCAAAAGATGATTCGAACCGTACAGTAGAAATGGTTGATGTGAATTTAAGAGCGATTGAATTAGCGAAAGAAAATGCGATCGTAAATAAAATAGAGAATGTGAAAATCTATGAAAGTAGCATTTATGAAAATGTGACTGGTGAATACGCGGCGATTCTAACGAATCCTCCGATTCGTGCTGGAAAAAGTGTTGTTCATGAAATTCTAAAAGAGTCACATGATCGATTACTTCCTGGTGGAGAGCTTTGGGTAGTAATACAAAAGAAGCAAGGAGCACCCTCTGCTCTTGAACTACTAAAAGGAATTTTCGATGAAGTAGAGGTAGTAAAAAAAGATAAAGGATATTATATCATAAAAAGTAAAAAAGATTGACTCTAATTTTTGCTTGTGATAGTATTATTAAATGCCAATATATATTTATTTTCAAAAATGATTTTTTTGAAAGTGGGTATATTTCTATATTCTTTGGAAATGATAGTAAAATGACTGTCGTTGAGTTTAATAAATGGTTTTCATTTTGAAACCATTTTATTTTTTGTTTAACAAGTAAGGGAATTTTTCTGCTTATTTGTTACTATTTTTTTGTTATAAATACTCTTGATTTAAGGGGTGAATATGTTGACAGGTCAACTAGTTCAATATGGACGACACCGCCAACGCAGAAGCTATGCTCGTATCAGTGAGGTTTTAGAGTTACCTAACTTAATTGAAATTCAAACAGCATCTTACCAATGGTTTTTAGATGAAGGTTTGAGAGAAATGTTCCAAGATATTTCTCCAATTGAGGATTTCACAGGTAATCTATCATTAGAATTCATTGATTACAGTTTAGGTGAGCCGAAGTATGTTGTAGAAGAATCAAAAGAGCGTGACGTAAACTACGCTGCTCCACTTCGAGTAAAAGTTCGCCTATTAAATAAGGAAACTGGCGAAGTTAAAGAGCAAGACGTTTTCATGGGTGATTTCCCATTGATGACGGACACAGGCACATTCATTATTAATGGTGCTGAACGTGTAATCGTTTCACAATTAGTACGTTCTCCAAGTGTGTACTATAGTGGAAAGATCGACAAAAATGGTAAAAAAGGTTTTACGGCTACAGTTATTCCAAACCGTGGTGCTTGGTTAGAGTACGAAACGGACGCGAAGGATGTAGTTTATGTACGTATTGACCGTACGAGAAAATTACCTGTAACGGTACTACTACGTTCGCTTGGGTTTGGTACAGACCAAGAGATTCTAGACTTATTAGGCGAAAACGAATACCTGCGTAATACACTTGAAAAAGATAACACAGATAGCACTGAAAAAGCGCTTCTTGAAATCTATGAAAGATTACGTCCAGGTGAACCACCTACAGTAGAAAATGCTAAAAACCTATTAATCACTCGCTTCTTTGATCCAAAGCGTTATGATTTAGCTAGCGTTGGACGCTACAAAATAAATAAAAAATTACACATTAAAAATAGACTATTTAACCAACGTATTGCAGAAACATTAGTGGATCCAGAAACTGGTGAAATTATTGTGGAAAAAGGGACAACTCTTGATCGCCGTACTTTAGATCGCATTATTCCGTTCTTAGAGAAGAATATTGGTGAAAAGATTGCTCACCCTGCAGCTGGCGTATTGGAAGATGAGATTACTCTACAATCTATTAAAATTTACGCTCCTGTTGAAGGTGATGGCGAGCAAGTTATTCAAGTTATCGGAAATGCGAATGTAAGTAAAAGTGTGAAAAATATTTCACCTGCAGACATTATCGCTTCTATTTCTTACTTCTTTAACCTGCTACATAACGTAGGTGACACTGACGATATTGACCATTTAGGAAATCGTCGTTTACGTTCAGTTGGAGAATTACTTCAAAACCAATTCCGTATCGGTTTATCTCGTATGGAGCGTGTAGTTCGTGAACGTATGTCAATTCAAGATACAAATGCAGTTACTCCACAGGCGTTAATTAATATTCGCCCTGTAATTGCTTCAATAAAGGAATTCTTTGGTAGCTCACAGTTATCACAATTCATGGACCAAACAAACCCTCTTGCAGAATTAACTCATAAACGAAGACTATCAGCTTTAGGACCAGGTGGTTTAACGCGTGAGCGTGCAGGCTTTGAAGTACGTGACGTTCATTACTCTCACTATGGTCGTATGTGTCCGATTGAAACGCCTGAGGGACCGAATATTGGGTTAATTAACTCACTTTCTTCTTATGCAAAGGTAAATCAATTTGGTTTCATTGAAACTCCATATCGTCGTGTGTCTCCTGAAACAGGTCGACTAACTGATAAAATTGATTACTTAACTGCCGATGAAGAAGATTTATACGTTGTAGCCCAAGCGAATGCTCGTTTAGGTGATGACGGTAGCTTCTTAGATGAAGATGTAGTAGCTCGTTTCCGTGGAGACAACACAGTTGTTAAACGTGAACGTATTGACTACATGGATGTATCTCCTAAACAAGTAGTTTCAGCTGCGACAGCATGTATTCCTTTCTTAGAGAACGATGACTCGAACCGTGCCCTAATGGGAGCGAACATGCAACGTCAAGCAGTTCCTTTATTAAACCCTGAATCTCCAATCGTAGGTACAGGTATGGAATACGTATCAGCAAAAGACTCAGGTGCTGCAGTAATTTGTAAACACCCAGGTATCGTTGAACGTGTTGAAGCGAAAGAAGTTTGGGTACGTCGCTACTCAGATGTAGATGGACAAAAAGTTAAAGGTGACCTTGATAAATATCGTATGTTAAAATTCGTACGTTCTAACCAAGGTACTTGTTATAACCAACGACCAATTGTAAGTGTTGGTGATGAAGTAGTAAGAGGCGAAATTCTTGCAGATGGACCTTCAATGGAAAAAGGTGAATTAGCGCTAGGACGTAACGTATTGGTTGCATTCATGACATGGGACGGTTACAACTACGAGGATGCGATCATTATGAGTCGTCGTCTAGTAAAAGAAGATGTTTACACTTCAGTTCATATTGAAGAATATGAATCAGAAGCTCGTGATACAAAATTAGGACCAGAAGAAATCACTCGTGATATTCCAAACGTTGGTGAAGATGCACTTAAAAATCTTGATGAGCGTGGAATTATCCGAATTGGTGCTGAAGTAAAAGATGGCGATTTACTAGTTGGTAAAGTAACACCTAAAGGGGTTACTGAGTTAACTGCTGAAGAACGTCTTCTACACGCAATCTTCGGTGAAAAAGCTCGTGAAGTTCGTGATACATCTTTACGTGTTCCACACGGTGGAGGCGGAATTATTCTTGATGTGAAAGTATTCACGCGTGAAAACGGTGATGAATTACCACCAGGAGTAAACCAACTTGTTCGTGTTTATATCGTTCAGAAGCGTAAAATCTCTGAAGGGGATAAAATGGCTGGACGACATGGTAATAAAGGGGTTATCTCTCGTATTTTACCAGAGGAAGATATGCCATTCTTACCTGATGGAACGCCAGTTGATATCATGTTAAACCCATTAGGGGTACCTTCTCGTATGAACATCGGTCAAGTATTAGAGCTACACTTAGGTATGGCTGCAAGATACCTTGGCATTCATGTTGCTTCTCCAGTATTTGACGGAGCGCGTGAGGAAGATGTTTGGGGAACAATTGAAGAAGCTGGTATGGCACGTGACGCGAAAACTGTACTTTATGATGGACGTACAGGTGAGCCATTTGATAACCGTGTATCTGTAGGTGTCATGTATATGATCAAACTTGCGCACATGGTTGACGATAAGTTACATGCTCGTTCAACTGGACCTTACTCACTTGTTACGCAACAACCACTTGGTGGTAAAGCACAATTTGGTGGGCAGCGTTTTGGTGAGATGGAGGTATGGGCACTTGAAGCATACGGTGCTGCATATACATTACAAGAAATCTTAACTGTTAAATCTGATGACGTTGTTGGACGTGTGAAAACATATGAAGCAATCGTTAAAGGTGAAAATGTGCCAGAACCAGGTGTTCCTGAATCATTCAAAGTATTGATTAAGGAATTACAATCTCTAGGTATGGACGTTAAAATGATGTCTGCTACAGATCAAGAAATCGAAATGCGCGATACTGAAGATGATGATGATCAAGCTTCAGAACATTTAGCGATGGATATGGAATACGTAAAAGAATAAGTATTATATAGGGTAAAACCTTAGGACAGAAAGGGAGGTAGGCCCCTTGATAGATGTAAATAATTTCGAGTATATGAAGATCGGACTTGCATCGCCTGACAAAATTCGCTCGTGGTCATACGGGGAAATTAAAAAACCTGAAACAATTAACTACCGTACACTTAAACCTGAAAAAGATGGTCTTTTCTGTGAACGCATTTTCGGTCCTACAAAAGATTGGGAATGTCATTGTGGAAAATATAAACGTGTACGCTATAAGGGTGTAGTTTGTGATCGTTGTGGAGTTGAAGTAACTCGTGCAAAAGTACGTCGTGAACGTATGGGTCACATTGAATTAGCTGCACCAGTATCACATATTTGGTATTTCAAAGGTATTCCAAGCCGAATGGGACTTGTTTTAGACATGTCCCCTCGTGCTCTGGAAGAAGTAATCTACTTCGCTTCTTATGTAGTAACTGAAGCAGGAGATACTCCTTTAGAAAAGAAACAATTGCTATCTGAGAAAGAGTTCCGTGCTTATCGTGAGCGTTACGGTCAAACTTTCCAAGCATCTATGGGTGCTGAAGCAATTAAAAAATTATTAAGCGACATTAACCTTGAAAAAGATGTTGATTCTTTAAAAGAAGAGTTAAAAACTGCTCAAGGGCAACGTCGTACAAGAGCTATTAAGCGTTTAGAAGTGTTAGAAGCATTCCGTAACTCTGGTAATGAGCCTTCTTGGATGATTTTAGATGTGCTTCCAGTAATCCCACCTGAATTACGACCAATGGTTCAATTAGATGGTGGGCGTTTTGCAACTTCAGATCTAAACGATTTATATCGTCGTGTAATTAACCGTAACAACCGTTTAAAACGTTTATTAGACCTTGGTGCTCCAAGCATCATCGTACAAAACGAAAAACGTATGCTTCAAGAAGCTGTTGATGCGTTAATTGACAATGGTCGTCGTGGCCGTCCAGTTACTGGACCAGGTAACCGTCCGTTGAAATCTCTTTCTCACATGCTTAAAGGTAAGCAAGGACGTTTCCGTCAAAACTTACTTGGTAAACGTGTTGACTACTCTGGTCGTTCGGTTATTGTTGTAGGACCAAACTTACAGATGTACCAATGTGGATTACCAAAAGAAATGGCGATTGAATTATTCAAGCCATTCGTGATGAAAGAATTAGTAGAGCGTGGATTAGCACATAACATTAAGTCAGCGAAACGTAAAATTGAGCGCTTACACCCAGAGATTTGGGATGTATTAGAATCAGTTATTCGTGAGCACCCAGTGTTACTAAACCGTGCCCCAACTCTACACAGACTTGGTATCCAAGCGTTTGAACCTACATTAGTAGAAGGTCGTGCAATCCGTCTACATCCTCTTGTATGTACTGCATACAACGCCGATTTTGATGGTGACCAAATGGCTGTTCACGTACCGTTATCAAGTGAAGCACAAGCAGAAGCTCGTATTCTAATGCTTGCAGCACAAAACATCCTGAACCCGAAAGATGGTAAACCTGTAGTTACACCATCTCAAGATATGGTATTAGGTAACTATTACTTAACTCTTGAGCGTGCAGGCGCTGTCGGTGAAGGTATGGTATTTAAAGATATTAATGAGGCGCTAATTGCATACCAAAATGGTTATGTACATTTACATTCTCGAGTTGCTGTTGCAGCAAATTCGTTAAATAACGAAACATTTACTGAAGAACAAAATAATTCATTATTAATTACAACGGTTGGTAAGCTGATTTTCAATGAAATCTTGCCTACTTCGTTCCCATATATTAATGAACCTACTCAGAGTAACCTTGAGAAGGAAACTCCTCAAATGTACTTTGTGGCTAAAGGTGCGAATATTAAAGAGATTATTGAAAGTAGAGAAGAAATTGCTCCTTTCAAAAAGAAAATACTTGGAAATATCATCGCTGAAGTATTTAAACGTTTCAAAATTACTGAAACATCTAAAATGCTAGACCGCATGAAGGATCTTGGATTTAGACACTCTACTAAAGCTGGTATTACAGTTGGTGTATCCGATATCATCGTATTACCTGAGAAGCAATTAATTATTGCTGAAGCTCAAGAGAAAGTAGATAAGGTTCTAAAACAATTCCGTCGTGGTTTAATCACAGAAGATGAGCGTTACGATCGTGTAATCGCAATTTGGAGTGATGCGAAAGATGTAATTCAAGGAAAACTGATGGCTTCCCTAAATAAACGTAACCCAATCTTTATGATGAGTGACTCTGGTGCCCGTGGTAATGCATCAAACTTTACTCAGCTTGCAGGTATGCGTGGTCTGATGGCCAACCCGGCTGGTCGTATTATCGAGTTACCAATCAAATCTTCATTCCGTGAAGGTCTAACAGTACTCGAATACTTCATCTCTACACATGGTGCACGTAAAGGTCTTGCCGATACAGCACTAAAAACAGCCGATTCAGGTTACTTAACTCGTCGTCTTGTAGACGTTGCACAAGATGTAATCGTTCGTCAAGATGATTGTGGAACTGACCGTGGTTTACATGTAAAAGCAATTAAAGAAGGTAACGAAATTATTGAAGGATTATACGATCGTTTAGTAGGTCGTCATTTGCGTGCAACTATACGCCACCCAGAAACTGGTGTATTACTTGCTCAAGAGAACGATTTAATTACAGAAGACTTAGCTCGTGAAATTATTGATGCTGGTATTGAAGAAGTTAATATCCGTTCTGCATTTACATGTAATACAAACCACGGAGTATGTAAAAAATGTTATGGCCGTAACTTAGCTACTGGTGCTGAGGTTGAAGTTGGTGAGGCAGTTGGTATTATCGCTGCTCAATCAATCGGTGAACCAGGTACACAGTTAACGATGCGTACATTCCATACAGGTGGGGTAGCAGGAGACGATATTACTCAAGGTTTACCTCGTATTCAAGAGCTATTTGAAGCACGTAATCCTAAAGGTCAAGCAGTTATTTCTGAAATTGATGGTATTATTTCTATTTCTACTGACGCTAAAGATAAACAAGAAATTATTGTTCAAGGTACAGTTGAATCTAGAAACTACCCAGTTCCTTATGGCGCTAGACTAAAAGTTGTAGAAGGTGAAGCAATTGAGCGCGGTCAGGTAATGACTGAAGGTTCAATTGATCCGAAAGAACTTCTAAAAGTAAAAGGTACAAATGCAGTTCAAGAATACTTACTACGTGAAGTACAAAAAGTATACCGTATGCAAGGGGTAGAAATTGGTGATAAACACGTAGAGGTAATGGTACGTCAAATGCTGAAGAAAGTTCGTGTAATGGATGCAGGTGAGACTGATTTATTACCAGGTACATTATTAGAACTACATCAGTTTACTGAAGCAAATAAGAAAACTTTATTTGCAGGTAAGCAACCAGCTACTGCGCGCCCATTATTATTAGGTATTACAAAAGCATCATTAGAAACAGACTCATTCCTATCTGCTGCATCATTCCAAGAAACAACGCGTGTATTAACTGACGCTGCGATTAAAGGAAAACGTGATGAGTTGCTAGGATTAAAAGAGAATGTTATTATAGGTAAGTTGGTTCCAGCTGGTACTGGTATGAACAGATACCGTAAAGTAGATCTTGTTAAAGATTTAAACGAATCAGTTGAAATGAACGAAGAAGTTTTAGTTGAAAAATAAACTTAAAATATTTTAAAACTTGAGTTGACATCAATTGATAAAAAATGATAAGATATTCAAGGTTGCTCCTAGAAAATAGCACTGCTAATCTAAGCAGGTTA
This sequence comes from Bacillus sp. AFS041924, assembly GCF_002577195.1. Classification (GTDB taxonomy): domain Bacteria; phylum Bacillota; class Bacilli; order Bacillales; family Bacillaceae_G; genus Gottfriedia. Next base: position 40,931 of record NZ_NULG01000024.1, on the reverse strand, counting down.
GATCCGGGGCTAATTTAGGAATATACAGTTAAAACTGTTTTTGTGAGAAGGAGGGTTTCTTCCTTCTTGCAAAAACTTTGTTTTCAACTTATTATGAACCACCTGGATGTGTGGTCTTATAAATATTTGAAGGGAGGAAAACTCATGCCTACTATTAACCAGTTAGTGCGTAATGGACGTACTTCTAAAGTATGGAAATCAAAATCACCAGCATTAAATAAAGGTTTCAACTCATTAAAGAAAAAATCAACTGATTTATCAGCTCCACAAAAACGTGGTGTTTGTACTCGTGTTGGTACTATGACTCCAAAGAAACCGAACTCAGCATTACGTAAATATGCTCGTGTACGTTTAACAAACCAAATCGAGGTAACTGCTTATATCCCAGGTATCGGACACAACTTACAAGAGCACAGTGTTGTTCTTATCCGTGGTGGACGAGTAAAAGATTTACCGGGGGTACGTTACCATATCGTTCGTGGTGCATTAGATACTGCAGGTGTTGACAAACGTATGCAAGGTCGTTCTAAATACGGAACTAAGAGACCAAAAGCAGCTAAGAAGTAATAAATTACAACTAGCCGAAAGGAGGAAATAACATGCCACGTAAAGGTCCTGTTGCAAAAAGAGATGTATTACCAGATCCACTTTATAATTCAAAATTAGTTTCTCGTTTAATCAACAAAATGATGATTGACGGAAAAAGAGGAAAATCTCAAGCTATCTTATACGGAGCATTCGAATTAATCCAAGAACGTTCTGGTAAAGAACCAATGGAAGTATTCGAAGCAGCTCTTAAAAATATCATGCCAGTTCTAGAAGTAAGAGCTCGTCGTGTTGGTGGTTCAAACTACCAAGTACCAGTTGAGGTACGTCCAGAGCGTCGTACTACTCTAGGTCTACGTTGGTTAGTAAACTATGCTCGTCTTCGTGGAGAAAAAACGATGGAAGAGCGTTTAGCTAACGAAATTCTTGACGCAGCTAACAACTCAGGTTCTGCAGTTAAGAAACGTGAAGATACACACAAAATGGCAGAAGCGAACAAAGCGTTTGCTCACTACCGTTGGTAAGATTAAAAGCAATTTAGTTATTTCTGCACATAATGAATGTTGGTTAAGTCGTTCACCTATTTATTATTTAGCTTGCTAGATTAAATAGGTGAACGTCGGATTACATAACTTAGGATCATAATTGTTCTTTGATTGTAGTGCTTGCTTAACTTAATAACATGAGGTGTGTATAGGAATAACTTTTTCTTGTACTAAAAAATCCTAACTAACACTGGAAGGGAGAAAGAACCCTGATGACAAGAGAGTTCTCCTTAAATAACACTCGTAATATCGGGATTATGGCTCACATTGATGCTGGTAAAACAACAACAACTGAGCGTATCCTTTATTACACAGGTCGTATTCACAAAATTGGTGAAACTCATGAAGGAGCTTCACAAATGGACTGGATGGAGCAAGAGCAAGAGCGTGGTATCACTATCACATCTGCTGCTACAACAGCTCAGTGGGATAACCACCGTGTAAATATCATTGACACTCCAGGTCACGTAGACTTCACTGTAGAAGTTGAACGTTCACTACGTGTACTTGATGGCGCAGTAGCAGTACTTGATGCACAATCAGGCGTTGAGCCTCAAACTGAAACAGTTTGGCGTCAAGCAACTACTTACGGAGTTCCACGTGTAGTATTCGTTAACAAAATGGATAAAATCGGCGCGGATTTCTTATACTCTGTAGGTACGTTACATGATCGTTTACAAGCTAATGCTCACCCAATCCAATTAGCGATGGGTGCTGAAGATAACTTCTGGGGTATTGTTGACCTAGTTGAAATGAAAGCTATTAAGTACAATAATGACTTAGGAACTGACATTGAAACAATCGAAATTCCAGAAGAATATCAAGAACTAGCTGAAGAGTACCGCGGTCGTTTAATCGAAGCAGTAGCTGAGCTAGATGAAGAATTAATGATGAAATATCTTGAAGGTGAAGAAATCACAATTCCTGAATTAAAGGCTGCTATTCGTACAGCTACATGTTCAGTACAATTCTACCCAGTAGTATGTGGTTCTGCATTCAAGAACAAAGGTGTTCAATTAATGCTTGATGCAGTAATTGATTACTTACCATCTCCATTAGATGTACCAGCTATCAAAGGAACATTACCTGATACTGATGAAGAGAAAGTAGTTCCATCAAGTGATGAAGAGCCTTTCGCAGCATTAGCATTCAAAATCATGACTGATCCTTATGTTGGTAAATTAACGTTCTTCCGAGTATACTCAGGTACGTTAGAATCTGGTTCATACGTTCAAAACTCTACAAAAGGTAAGCGTGAGCGTGTAGGTCGTATCCTTCAAATGCATGCTAACTCTCGTCAAGAGATTTCGAAAGTATATGCTGGAGATATCGCAGCAGCTGTAGGTCTTAAAGATACTACAACTGGTGATACTTTATGTGATGAAAAGAATCTAGTAATTCTTGAGTCTATGGAATTCCCTGATCCAGTTATCTCAATTGCGATTGAGCCAAAATCTAAAGCTGACCAAGATAAAATGGGTCAAGCATTAGTAAAATTAACTGAAGAAGATCCAACATTCCGTGCACATACTGACCAAGAAACTGGTCAAGTTATCATCGCTGGTATGGGTGAGCTTCACCTTGATATCATCGTTGACCGTATGCGTCGTGAATTCAAAGTAGAAGCTAACGTTGGTGCTCCTCAAGTAGCATACCGTGAAACTTTCCGTTCTTCTGCACAAGTAGAAGGTAAATTCGTTCGTCAATCAGGTGGACGTGGACAATTTGGACACGTTTGGATTGAATTCTCACCAAACGAAGAAGGAAAAGGCTTTGAATTTGAAAACGCAATCGTTGGTGGTGTTGTTCCTCGTGAATACATCCCAGCTGTAGCTGCAGGTCTTGAAGATTCACTTAAAAATGGTGTATTAGCTGGTTTCCCACTAATCGACATTAAAGCGAAATTATTCGATGGATCATACCATGATGTTGACTCAAACGAAATGGCATTTAAAGTAGCTGCTTCATTAGCTCTTAAAAATGCTGTTAAGAAATGTAACCCAGTTCTACTTGAACCATTAATGAAAGTAGAAGTTGTTATCCCTGAGGAATACTTAGGAGATATCATGGGTGATATTACTTCTCGTCGTGGACGCGTTGAAGGTATGGAAGCACGTGGTAACGCACAAGTTGTACGTGCAATGGTACCTCTTTCTGAAATGTTTGGTTATGCAACTTCATTACGTTCTAACACTCAAGGTCGTGGAACGTTCTCAATGGTATTTGACCATTACGAAGATGTACCAAAATCAATCTCAGAAGAAATTATCAAAAAATATAAAGGTGAGTAATTGATTAATTAGTTCTCATCATGTATAACTATTATGTTAGCTACAAAGGGTGTTTCATCCTTTGTGGCATAATAATAAAACTAAAAATTAATTTTCTTAATTATAAGGAGGATTTTTACAATGGGTAAAGCTAAATTCGAACGTGTAAAACCACACGTTAACATTGGTACAATCGGACACGTTGACCATGGTAAAACTACATTAACTGCTGCTATTACAACTGTATTAGCTAAAGTAGGTGGAGCTGAAGCTCGCGCTTACGATCAAATCGATGGTGCTCCAGAAGAAAGAGAACGTGGTATCACAATCTCTACTGCACACGTTGAGTACGAAACAGAAACTCGTCACTATGCACACGTTGACTGCCCAGGTCACGCTGACTATGTTAAAAACATGATCACTGGTGCTGCTCAAATGGACGGCGGTATCTTAGTAGTTTCTGCTGCTGATGGTCCAATGCCTCAAACTCGTGAGCACATTCTTTTATCTCGTCAAGTAGGTGTACCTTACATTGTAGTATTCATGAACAAATGTGACATGGTTGACGACGAAGAATTACTTGAATTAGTTGAAATGGAAATCCGTGATCTTTTATCAGAATACGATTTCCCTGGCGATGACATTCCAGTAATCAAAGGTTCTGCTCTTAAAGCTCTTGAAGGAGATGCTGAGTGGGAAGCTAAAATTCATGAACTAATGTCTGAAGTTGATACTTACATCCCAACACCAGCTCGTGAAACTGACAAGCCTTTCTTAATGCCAGTTGAGGACGTATTCTCAATCACTGGTCGTGGAACAGTTGCTACTGGTCGTGTTGAGCGTGGTATCGTTAAAGTTGGTGACGTAGTAGAAATCATCGGTCTTGTTGAAGAACCAAAATCAACTACTGTAACAGGTGTTGAAATGTTCCGTAAACTTCTTGACCAAGCAGAAGCTGGAGATAACATCGGTGCACTTCTTCGTGGGGTTGCTCGTGACGATATCCAACGTGGTCAAGTTTTAGCTAAACCAGGTTCAGTTAAACAACACACTAAGTTCAAAGCTGAAGTTTACGTTTTATCTAAAGAAGAAGGTGGACGTCACACTCCATTCTTCGCTAACTACCGTCCACAATTCTATTTCCGTACAACTGACGTAACTGGAATCATCCAATTACCAGAAGGCGTTGAAATGGTTATGCCTGGCGACAACATCGAAATGACTGTTGAGTTAATCAACGCAATCGCTGTTGAAGAAGGAACTAAGTTCTCTATCCGTGAGGGTGGACGTACTGTAGGCGCTGGCGTAGTTGCTACAATCGTTGAATAATTAAACACAAAAAGCTTAGAAGATTAATTCTTCTAAGCTTTTTTTATAAGTAAATTGGAAATATTTTTAATATGCTAGAAAACCGATTCATGCTTGATTTTAATAAATGAAGATAATATAATAACAAAGTACTGAAGACGACAAGAACATTATTTAATTAACTTACAACAAATACTTGCAAATGTATTATTTTTTATGTATAATAGATGATGTTGGTCTTTTACTGCGTAGAAATGGAAGGTTGCTGATACACCCGGCCGCTTTGCCATGGCGAGTGTAAGGAAATTTCCATGGAGTATGTCTATTATTTAAATAGGCGAAAAAAGGAGGGAAAATTATGGCAAAAGAAAAAATTCGTATTCGTTTAAAAGCTTATGATCACCGTATTTTAGATCAATCTGCAGAGAAAATCGTTGAAACTGCGAAACGTTCTGGAGCGTCAGTATCTGGTCCGATTCCATTACCAACTGAGAAATCAATTTACACGATCCTTCGTGCGGTTCATAAATACAAAGATTCTCGTGAGCAATTCGAAATGCGCACTCACAAACGTTTAATCGATATCGTGAATCCAACTCCACAAACAGTTGATTCATTAATGAGACTAGATTTACCATCTGGCGTTGATATTGAAATCAAACTTTAATAACAATATATATAAAATTCAGGAGGTGTGACTTATGACTAAAGGAATCTTAGGGAAAAAGATCGGTATGACACAAGTATTTGCTGAAAACGGCGAGTTAATTCCAGTAACTGTAATCGAAGCTACTCCAAACGTGGTTTTACAAAAGAAAACTACTGAAACTGACGGTTATGAAGCAATCCAAATCGGATTTGCTGACAAACGTGATAAATTAGCTAACAAACCAGAAAAAGGGCACTCTGCTAAAGCAAACACTGCACCTAAGCGCTTCGTTCGTGAACTTCGCAATGCTGACGTAACAGCTTATGAAGTTGGTCAAGAAGTCAAAGTAGATATTTTTGCAAATGGTGACATCGTTGATGTAACTGGAACTTCAAAAGGTAAAGGATTCCAAGGTAGCATTAAGCGCCACGGACAATCTCGTGGACCAATGTCTCACGGTTCTCGTTACCACCGTCGTCCAGGTTCAATGGGTCCTGTTGCTCCGAACCGTGTATTCAAAAACAAAGCTTTACCTGGTCAAATGGGTGGAGAAAAAGTAACTGTACAAAACCTACAAATCGTTAAAGTTGACGTTGAACGTAACCTACTTTTAGTAAAAGGTAATGTACCAGGTTCTAAAAAATCTTACGTAACAATCCGTACTGCGGTTAAATCTAAATAATTAATTTAGAAGAAAGGAGGAAATGAAATGCCTAAAGTTACTATGTTTAATCAAACAGGTGCTCAAGTAGGAGAAATCGAATTAGCAGATGCTGTTTTCGGAATTGCTCCAAACGAACACGTTTTATTTGATGCTGTAATGATGCAACGTGCGTCTTTACGTCAAGGTACTCACAAAGTAAAAACACGTTCTGAAGTACGTGGTGGTGGTCGTAAACCATGGAGACAAAAAGGAACTGGCCGTGCTCGTCAAGGTTCAATCCGTTCTCCACAATGGCGTGGTGGTGGTATCGTATTCGGTCCAGCTCCAAGATCATATTCATATAAATTACCTAAAAAGGTACGTCGCTTAGCGATTAAATCTGCTTTATCTACTAAAGTATTAGAGCAAAGCATGTTAGTGCTTGAAGATTTAGCGTTAAACGCACCGAAAACAAAAGATATGGTTACTGTTTTACAAGGCTTATCAGTTCAAAAGAAAGTCTTAATCGTAACAGCAGACCTAAATGAAAACGTAGCTTTATCTGCTCGCAATATCCCTGGAATTACAGTTATTGCGTCTAATGAAGTAAACGTAATCGACGTTTTACATCATGATACTTTAATCATGACTAAAGCTGCGGTGCAAAAAGTAGAGGAGGTGCTTGCGTAATGAAGGATCCTCGCGATATTATCAAACGCCCAGTTATAACTGAAGCTTCTATGGAAGCAATCGCTGAAAAAAAATACACTTTTGAAGTTGATGTAAGAGCTAATAAAACTGAAGTTAAAGATGCTGTTGAAGCAATCTTCGGTGTTAAAGTAGAAAAAGTTAACGTAATGAACTACAAAGGTAAGTTTAAACGTATGGGTAAACATGCTGGATACACTAACCGTCGTAGAAAAGCAATCGTTAAATTAACTACAGATAGCCAAGAAATCACATTATTCGAAGGCGTTTAATACTAATTACTAGTAAAGGAGGGAAATTACGATGGGAATCAAAAAGTATAAACCAACCACTAACGGTCGCCGTGGTATGACTACTAATGATTTTGCTGAGATCACAACTGATAAACCAGAAAAATCATTACTAGCACCACTTAGCAAAAAAGCTGGCCGTAACAACCAAGGTAAAATTACTGTTCGTCACCAAGGTGGTGGACACAAACGTCAATACCGTATCATCGATTTCAAACGAGATAAAGATGGTATACCAGGACGCGTTGCTACAATCGAGTACGATCCAAACCGTTCTGCAAACATTGCGTTAATTAACTACGCTGATGGAGAAAAACGTTACATCCTAGCTCCTAAAAGCTTAGTAGTAGGAATGGAAATCGTTTCAGGTCCAGAAGCTGATATTAAAGTAGGTAACGCTTTACCACTTGTAAACATTCCAGTAGGTACTACAATCCACAACATCGAGTTAAAACCAGGTCGTGGAGGACAATTAGTACGTTCAGCTGGTACTTCTGCACAAGTATTAGGTAAAGAAGACCGTTATGTACTTGTTCGTTTAAACTCTGGTGAAGTACGTATGATCTTAGCTACTTGCCGCGCGACAGTAGGTCAAGTAGGTAATGAACATCACGAACTTGTTAACATCGGTAAAGCAGGTCGTTCTCGTTGGATGGGTAAACGCCCAACTGTACGTGGATCTGTAATGAACCCAGTTGATCACCCACACGGTGGTGGTGAAGGACGCTCTCCAATCGGACGTAAATCACCAATGTCTCCATGGGGTAAACCAACTCTTGGTTACAAAACTCGTAAGAAAAACAAAGCGTCAGACAAATTTATCGTTCGTCGTCGTAAAAAATAACGCGGTTGTGCTACGGTTCACTAGAACCGTAGGTCAATCACGAAGGGAGGTACCACAATGGGACGCAGCCTGAAAAAAGGTCCATTTATTGATGATCACTTATTAGCTAAAGTTGAGAAATTAAACGAAACTGACTCTAAGCAAGTTGTAAAAACTTGGTCACGTCGTTCGACTATTTTCCCACAATTTATCGGACATACTATTGCAGTATACGATGGTCGTAAACACGTACCTGTATATGTATCGGAAGATATGGTAGGTCACAAACTTGGTGAATTTGCTCCAACTCGTACTTACAAAGGTCACGATGCGGATGACAAGAAAACTAGAAGATAATGAGAGGAGGCACTCCAATGCAAGCTAAAGCTGTACTGAGAACAGTTCGTATCGCTCCTCGTAAAGTTCGTCTAGTAGTCGATTTAATCCGAGGTAAACAAGTTGGCGAAGCGATCGCAATCCTTCGACACACACCGAAAACTGCTTCTCCTGTTGTAGAAAAATTATTAAAATCTGCTATTGCTAACGCAGAGCATAACTATGATATGGATGTTAATAACTTATACATCGAAAAAGTATTCGTTGATGAAGGTGCTACTTTAAAACGTTTCCGCCCTCGTGCACAAGGACGTGCTAGCGCAATCAACAAACGCACAAGCCACATTACAATCGTGGTATCAGAGAAGAAGGAGGGATAATCGATGGGACAAAAGGTAAATCCAGTCGGACTTCGTGTTGGTATTATTAAAGATTGGGAATCTAAATGGTACGCTGAAAAAGATTACGCTGATCTTTTACATGAAGATATCAAAATTCGTGAGTACATCAGCACTCGTTTAAAAGATTCTGCTGTATCTAAAGTAGAAATCGAGAGAGCTGCAAACCGTGTAAACATCACTGTTCACACTGCTAAACCAGGTATGGTAATCGGTAAAGGTGGTTCAGAAGTTGAAGCTCTTCGTAAAGCTTTAAACAACCTTACTAGCAAACGTGTTCATATTAACATCATCGAAATTAAAAGAGCAGATCTTGATGCTAAATTAGTAGCTGAAAACATTGCTCGTCAATTAGAAAATCGTGTTTCATTCCGTCGTGCTCAAAAGCAAGTACTTCAACGTGCTATGCGTGCTGGTGCATTAGGTATTAAAACACAAGTTTCTGGTCGTCTTGGCGGAGCAGATATTGCTCGTTCAGAGTCATATAGTGAAGGTACAGTGCCACTTCATACATTACGTGCGGATATCGATTATGCAACTGCAGAAGCAGATACAACATACGGTAAACTAGGCGTAAAAGTATGGATCTACAAAGGTGAAGTTCTTCCTACAAAAAAGAAAGCTTCTGAGGAAGGAGGAAATTAATTATGTTAATGCCTAAACGTGTTAAATATAGAAGAGAACATCGTGGAAAAATGCGTGGACGTGCCAAAGGTGGTACTGAAATTGCATTCGGTGAATTCGGTTTACAATCAACTGAAGCTTCTTGGATTACTAACCGTCAAATTGAAGCAGCGCGTCGTGCAATGACTCGTTACATGAAACGTGGCGGTAAAGTATGGATTAAAATCTTCCCTTCTAAACCTTACACAGCTAAACCTCTTGAGGTACGTATGGGTAGCGGTAAAGGTGCTCCAGAAGGTTGGGTAGCAGTCGTTAAACCAGGAAAAATTATGTTCGAAATCGCTGGTGTATCTGAAGAAATAGCTCGTGAAGCACTACGCTTAGCAGCTCACAAATTACCAGTTAAATGTAAGTTTGTAAAACGTGAAGACAATGGTGGTGATTCTAATGAAAACTAATGAGATTCGCGATCTTACCACTGCTGAAATTGAATTAAAAGTGAAATCTCTTAAAGAAGAGTTATTTAACCTTCGTTTCCAATTAGCTACAGGACAATTAGAGAACACTGCTCGCATCCGCGAGGTTCGTAAAGCAATTGCTCGTATGAAAACTGTAGTACGTGAAAGAGAAATTAACTCTAATAATTAATCATGAGGGGAGGTTTGCACAGTGAGCGAACGTAACCAACGTAAAGTTTACACAGGACGTGTAGTTTCTGATAAGATGGATAAGACAATTACTGTTGTAGTTGAAACTTATAAAACACACAAACTATACGGAAAACGCGTTAAATATTCTAAGAAATATAAAGCGCACGATGAGCTAAACACTGCTAAAGTTGGCGATATCGTAAAAATCATGGAGACTCGTCCATTATCAGCTACAAAACGTTTCCGTTTAGTTGAAATCGTAGAAGAAGCTGTTATTATCTAATAGATGATCGGATATCATTCCTAATCCGAAAGGAGGTCAATTTGACATGATCCAACAAGAAACTCGTTTAAAAGTTGCTGACAATTCAGGTGCTCGTGAATTACTTACTATTAAAGTATTAGGTGGTTCAGGCCGTAAAACTGCAAACATCGGTGATATCATCGTATGTACAGTAAAACAAGCAACACCAGGTGGCGTTGTTAAAAAAGGTGATGTAGTTAAAGCCGTTATCGTTCGTACGAAACGTGGCGTTCGTCGTCCAGATGGTACTTACATCCGTTTTGATGAAAACGCAGCTGTTATCATTAAAGATGATAAGAGCCCACGTGGTACTCGTATTTTCGGACCAGTTGCACGTGAATTACGTGATAGCAACTTTATGAAAATCGTATCATTAGCTCCAGAAGTACTTTAATTAATGTACTTTAATAAATACTTCAGAAAGCCTTATTAAGGAGGTGCACGAAGAAGATGCATGTAAAAAAAGGTGATAAAGTTCAAGTTATCTCTGGTAAAGACAAAGGAAAACAAGGTGTTATCCTTGCTGCTTTTCCAAAGAAAAACCGCGTACTTGTTGAGGGTGTAAACATCATTAAAAAACACTCGAAACCTACTCAAGCTAACCCACAAGGTGGCATCATCGAGAAAGAAGCACCAATCCATGTTTCTAATGTAATGGCATTAGATCCAAAAACTGGAGTACCTACACGTGTAGGTTACCAATTAGTGGATGGTAAAAAAGTACGTATTGCAAAAAAATCAGGCGAATTACTTGATAAATAATAGAAATTTATGAAAGGAGGTCAACTGAATGAACCGCCTAGTCGAGAAATATCAAAATGAAATCACTCCTGCTCTAGTGAGCAAGTTTAACTATAAATCAGTTATGCAAGTGCCAAAAATTGAAAAGATCGTCATCAACATGGGTGTTGGTGAGGCTGTTTCAAATTCAAAAGCATTAGATACTGCTGTTGAGGAATTAACTTTAATCGCTGGTCAAAAACCTGTTGTAACTAGAGCTAAAAAATCAATCGCACAATTCCGTCTTCGTGAAGGAATGCCTATCGGTGCTAAAGTTACATTACGCGGTGAGCGTATGTACGAATTCTTTGAAAAATTAGTTGCTGTAACTTTACCTCGTGTACGTGACTTCCGTGGGATCTCTAAAAAGTCATTCGATGGCCGTGGGAACTACACATTAGGTGTTAAAGAGCAATTAATCTTCCCAGAGATTGATTATGATAAAGTAAACAAAGTACGTGGTATGGACATCGTTATTGTAACTACTGCAAATACTGATGAAGAAGCTCGTGAAATGCTAACATTATTCGGAATGCCTTTTCAAAAATAATGAAAGCCAGCGCTAAAGAAGAGGAGGCGAAAACGTGGCTAAAAAATCAATGATTGCGAAACAAAAACGTGCTCAGAAATTTAAAGTACAAGAGTATACACGTTGCGAACGTTGCGGACGTCCACACTCAGTATTACGTAAATTTAAACTTTGCCGTATTTGTTTCCGTGAACTTGCATATAAAGGACAAATCCCTGGCGTTAAAAAAGCTAGTTGGTAATTCTATAGATATTAGGAAGGAGGTTATCTGAACATGGTCATGACAGATCCTATTGCAGATATGCTTACTCGCATTCGTAATGCGAACATGGTACGTCACGAGAAATTAGAATTCCCAGGTTCTAACCTAAAGAAAGAAGTTGCTGAAATTCTAAAACGTGAAGGTTTCATCCGTGACGTTGAGTACATTGAAGATGATAAACAAGGTATCATCCGTATTTTCTTAAAATATGGTGTGAACAACGAACGTGTTATCACTGGATTAAAAAGAATCTCTAAGCCTGGCTTACGTGTATACGCGAAAGCTGACGAAGTACCTCGCGTACTTAACGGTTTAGGTGTTGCAATTATTTCAACATCTAAAGGTGTAATGACAGATAAAGAAGCTCGTCAAGCTAAAACTGGTGGCGAAATCTTAGCATACGTTTGGTAATAAAACACAGAGAGAATGGAGGTGTAGTGAATGTCTCGTGTTGGTAAAAAAGAACTTGTAATTCCTGCTGGAGTTGCAATTACTAATAACAACAATACTATTACAGTAAAAGGACCTAAAGGTGAGTTAACTCGTACTTTTAGCCCTGATATGACAATCGAAGTTAACGAGAATGTATTAACAGTTGCACGTCCAACTGATAATAAAGAGCACCGTGCTCTTCATGGTACAACTCGTGCTATCTTAGGAAACATGGTTGAAGGTGTAACTAATGGTTATACTCGTAACCTTGAACTAGTTGGGGTAGGTTACCGTGCTACTAAAACAGGTGACAAACTTGTTTTAGCTGTTGGTTATTCTCACCCAGTTGAGATCACTCCTGAGAATGGTGTTGAAATAGAAGTACCTTCAAATACTAAAATCAGTATTAAAGGTATCGACAAAGAACGTGTAGGCGCTCTTGCTGCTTACATCCGTCAAGTACGTCCGCCAGAGCCATATAAAGGTAAAGGTATCCGTTACGAAGGCGAAATGGTTCGTCGTAAAGAAGGTAAAACTGCGAAGTAATCTATAACTAGATAAGAGAAAGGAGTGACCAAGATGATCTTTAAGGCTGATAAAAATGCAGTACGTAAAAAAAGACATGCTCGTGTTCGTACTAAATTATCTGGTACTCAAGAACGTCCACGTTTAAACGTTTATCGTTCAAACAACCATATCTATGCTCAAATCATTGATGATGTTAATGGTGTTACATTAGCAAGTGCATCAACTTTAGATAAAGAATTAACTTTAAATGGTACTGGTAATATCGATGCAGCATCTTTAGTTGGTGGTTTAGTTGCAAAACGCGCTACTGAAAAAGGTGTTACTGAAGTTGTATTCGACCGCGGTGGTTACTTATATCATGGTCGCGTAAAAGCTTTAGCTGAAGCTGCTCGTGAAGCTGGTTTACAATTTTAATAAAAGAAGGAGGGACATACATGCGTCGCATTGATCCTAATAAATTAGAGCTTGAAGAACGCTTAGTTACGATCAACCGTGTTGCTAAAGTTGTAAAAGGTGGTCGTCGTTTCCGCTTTGCAGCATTAGTAGTTGTTGGTGACAAAAACGGTCATGTAGGTTTTGGTACTGGTAAAGCGCAAGAAGTACCTGATGCAATCCGTAAAGCTGTTGAAGATGCTAAGAAAAATCTAATTAATGTACCAATCGTTGGAACTACTATTCCTCACGTAATTACTGGTCGTTTTGGAGCTGGTGAAGTATTCTTAAAACCTGCTTCTGAAGGTACTGGAGTTATCGCAGGAGGTCCTGTTCGTGCGGTATTAGAACTTGCTGGAGTACATGATATTTTATCTAAGTCTCTTGGTTCAAACACACCGGTAAACATTGTACGTGCTACTATCGAAGGTTTAAGTAACTTGAAACGTGCGGATGAAGTTGCTAAATTACGTGGTAAATCTGTAGAAGAATTACTAGGTTAATAAGGAGGGATAACGATGGCTAAACAGTTAGAAATTACCCTTACTCGTAGTGTTATTGGTCGTAAACAAGATCAAATCGCAACAGTTCGTGCTTTAGGAATTACTAAAACAAACCAAACTGTTGTTAAAGAAGATAACGCTGCAATGCGTGGGATGATTAACAAAGTTTCTCACCTTGTATCTGTAAAAGAAATTTAATTGAACATGAATAAGTAAGGAGGTGCCCTAATGAAACTTCATGAATTAAAACCTACAGAAGGTTCTCGTAAAGTATCTAAACGTATCGGTCGTGGTATTGGTTCAGGTACTGGTAAAACTGCTGGTAAAGGTCATAAAGGACAAAACGCTCGTTCAGGTGGCGGTGTTCGTCTTGGATTTGAAGGTGGTCAAACTCCTTTATTCCGTCGTTTACCAAAACGTGGTTTCACTAACATCAACCGTAAAGATTACGCAATCGTTAATGTTGAAACGTTAAACCGCTTCGAAAACGGAACTGAAGTAACTCCTGAGTTACTAATTGAAACTGGTATTGTTCGTAAAGAATTAGCTGGTATTAAGATTTTAGGTAAAGGTAAGTTAGAAGTTAAACTTACTGTAAAAGCTCACAAGTTCTCATCTTCTGCGGTAGAGGCAATCGAAGCAGCTGGTGGAAATGCTGAGGTGATCTAAAATGTTCCGGACAATCTCCAACTTTATGCGCATTGCAGATATTAGAAAAAAAATATTCTTTACGTTATTAATGTTAATTGTATTTCGTATTGGGACGTTTATACCTGTTCCAAACGTCAACGCTGATGTTTTAGCATCTCAAGATAGCTCATTGAGCGTCTTTGGTGTGTTAAATACATTCGGTGGAGGAGCTCTTAAACAGTTCTCGATTTTTGCAATGGGTATAATGCCTTACATTACTGCATCGATCATTATTCAGTTACTTCAAATGGACGTTGTTCCAAAGTTAACTGAATGGTCGAAGCAAGGTGAGATTGGTCGACGTAAACTTACTCAACTGACTAAATACATCACAATTATTCTTGGTTTTGTAGAAGCAATTGGATTATCAATCAGTATGAATAATGTTACTGGCGGAATGTTAATTGAAAATCCAGGTTGGTCAACCTATCTTTATATAGCACTTGTACTAACAGCTGGAACATCATTCTTATTGTGGTTAGGTGAGCAGATTACTGCTAAAGGTGTAGGGAACGGTATATCAGTCCTCATCTTTGGTGGTATAGTTGCTGCTATACCTACTACATTAAGTCAAGTTTATCAGCAACAATTTAAAGATGCTGGTGACGCGCTATTCTTAAACATCGTAAAAGTTGGCCTAGTGTTATTAGTTTTACTACTAGTGATCGTTGCTGTAATTTACATCCAACAAGCTACTCGTAAAATCCCAATTCAATATGCTAAACGAAACAATGGTAATAATAGCTATGTCGGAGGACAATCTACTCACTTGCCATTAAAAGTAAATGGCGCTGGGGTTATTCCGGTAATCTTCGCTGTTTCATTTTTAATCACTCCTTCAACAATTGCATCGTTCTTACCAAGTAACGATGTAACTGAATGGATTAAAACGCATTTTACGTATGAAAATCCATGGGGAATGGCATTTTATTTAGTCTTGATTATTGCATTCACGTATTTTTACACTTTTGTTCAGGCTAATCCAGAGCAAATGGCTGAAAACTTACAGAAGCAAGGTGGCTACATCCCAGGCATTCGCCCAGGTAAGAGCACTCAAGAATATATCATTAAAGTCTTATATCGTTTAACTTTCGTAGGAGCAATTTTCTTAGCTGTCATCGCTTTACTACCAATTGTATTTGGTAAAGTTGCGAACTTACCACCTTCAGCTCAAATTGGAGGAACAAGTTTACTAATCGTAGTCGGAGTTGCACTTGAAACGATGAAACAATTAGAAAGTCAGCTTGTTAAGAGAAACTACAAAGGCTTTATTAAAGATCGAGCGTAGGGAACTCCTTAATTCCCTATTGCTCACCTAATTTTGAGGAGGATTAACCATGAATTTAATTCTTATGGGGCTTCCTGGTGCAGGCAAAGGCACACAAGCTGAGAAAATTGTCGAAAAATACGGCATTCCTCATATATCTACTGGCGATATGTTCCGCGCAGCGATTAAAGACGGCACAGAACTAGGTCTTAAAGCAAAATCGTTTATGGATCAAGGTCATCTTGTTCCTGATGAGGTAACAATTGGTATTGTACGTGAACGATTAGCGAAAGATGATTGCCAAAACGGTTTTTTATTGGATGGCTTTCCTAGAACAGTTGCGCAGGCTGAAGCACTAGAAGAGACTCTAAAAGTAATGAATCGTAAAATTGACTTCGTGTTAAACATTCATGTAGACCAACAACTTTTAATTGAACGTTTAACAGGTCGTCGTATTTGCAAAGAGTGTGGAGCAACTTATCATTTAATTTTCAATCCTCCTGTTGAAGAGGGTGTTTGCCCAAAATGTGGCGGAGAACTTTATCAACGTGCGGATGATAATGAAGAAACAGTTGCGAATCGCCTTGAAGTAAATATCAAACAAACTCAACCTTTACTTGATTTCTACAATAACTTAGGTTATGTAAAAACAATTGAAGGTGAACAAGAGATTAACAAAGTTTTTTCCGACATTGATAATCTTTTAAAAGAGTTAGTTTAATAATCGAACGATAAGATCGTCGTTCCATGTGTATGACGTTTTGTCGCTTCGTCAAAACTGATACTGTTATAAAAGCTTAAACATAGCTTTGCTTGGAACGATTGATATAATATAGGTCTTTAATAGGCCAAAAATCTCCAACATATCAGAGCACTTTGGCTTAATGTTCCTAAGCGTATGTTTGCCTACAAGCAAGCTACTGATTTGAAGAAAGGAGAATGCCCTAATGGCGAAAGATGATGTAATTGAAATTGAAGGTACCGTTACGGAAACACTTCCGAATGCGATGTTCAAAGTTGAATTAGAAAATGGTCATATTGTTCTTGCACACGTTTCTGGTAAAATTCGTATGAACTTCATTCGTATTCTTCCAGGTGACAAGGTAACTGTTGAACTATCTCCGTATGATTTAACTCGTGGCCGTATTACGTACCGTTTTAAATAATAAATATGCACTCCGTAATCTACAAGGAGGTTTAAATCATGAAAGTGAGACCATCAGTAAAACCAATCTGTGAAAAATGTAAAGTTATCCGCAGACGTGGTAAAGTAATGGTAATTTGTGAAAATCCAAAACATAAACAAAAACAAGGTTAATATAGAAGGAGGTGCACTAGAATGGCTCGTATTGCTGGTGTAGATATTCCTCGCGACAAACGCGTGGTTGTTTCTTTAACTTATGTATACGGAATCGGTCGTGCAACTTCTGAAAAAATCTTAGCTGAAGCTGGTATTTCAGAAGACACACGTGTACGTGATTTAACAGAAGAAGAATTAGGTAAAATTCGTGAATTAATCGACAAGTTAAAAGTTGAAGGGGATCTTCGTCGTGAAGTTTCTTTAAACATTAAACGTTTAATCGAAATCGGTTCATATCGTGGTATTCGCCACCGTCGTAGCTTACCTGTTCGTGGTCAAAACACTAAAAACAATGCTCGTACTCGTAAAGGCCCACGCCGTACAGTAGCGAACAAGAAGAAATAATATTTTTTAAGTAAAGGAGGGTATTCAACATGGCACGTAAAACAAATGTACGTAAACGTCGTGTGAAAAAGAATATTGAAGCTGGTACAGCTCATATTCGTTCAACTTTCAATAACACAATCGTAACAATCACTGATGTTCATGGTAACGCAATTTCTTGGTCAAGTGCTGGAGCATTAGGTTTCAGAGGTTCTCGTAAATCTACTCCATTCGCTGCACAAATGGCTGCTGAAACTGCTGCTAAAGCTTCTATGGAACACGGTTTAAAAACTCTTGACGTAACAGTTAAAGGTCCGGGTGCTGGTCGTGAGGCTGCTATCCGTGCTCTTCAAGCTGCTGGTCTTGAAGTAACTGCTATTAGAGACGTTACTCCAGTTCCACATAACGGATGCCGTCCACCAAAACGTCGTCGTGTATAATTTGTCTGTATAAATTTTCAATAATTGTCTATAATGGATTATGATATATGTTTGGCAAATATTAACAGACATCTCTTGTTGTGCACAATTAGGAACTGCCTAATGGGGACTTTCGGTTAGCATAAGTCTAACCGAGGGTTTCGACGTTTTGAAGGAGGGTTTAAAAAATGATTGAAATCGAAAAGCCGAAAATCGAAACGGTTGAGATCAGTGACGATTCCAAATATGGTAAATTCGTTATTGAACCACTTGAGCGTGGATATGGTACAACGCTAGGTAACTCCTTACGTCGTATCCTTTTATCCTCACTTCCTGGTGCCGCTGTAACTGCTATTCAAATTGATGGCGTGTTACATGAGTTCTCTACAGTTGAAGGTGTTGTAGAAGACGTTACAACAATTATTCTTAATGTAAAAAAACTTGCTCTGAAAATTTATTCAGATGAAGAAAAAACATTAGAAATTGATGTACGCGGAGAAGGACCAATTACTGCGGCCGATATTACGCATGATAGTGATGTTGAAGTTCTAAATCCAGATCTTCATATTGCAACTCTTGCGAAAGATGCTCATTTACGTATGCGTCTAACTGCTAGACGTGGTCGTGGATACATCCCTGCAGATGGTAACAAAAGAGAGGATCAAGCAATAGGTGTTATTCCTATCGACTCGATTTACACTCCAGTGTCTCGTGTCACATACCAAGTAGAAAATACACGTGTGGGACAGGTTTCAAATTTCGATAAGTTAACACTTGATGTTTGGACTGACGGAAGCATTGGACCAAAAGATGCAATCGCACTTGGTTCAAAAATTCTAACTGAACACTTAAACATTTTTGTAGGTTTAACTGACGAAGCTAAAAATGCAGAAATCATGGTCGAAAAAGAAGAAGATCAAAAAGATAAAGTCCTTGAAATGACGATTGAAGAACTTGATCTTTCTGTTCGTTCATATAACTGCTTAAAGCGAGCAGGTATTAATACAGTACAAGAGCTTGCTAATAAGACAGAAGAAGACATGATGAAAGTACGTAACTTAGGTCGTAAGTCTTTAGAAGAAGTAAAGCATAAGTTAGAAGAGTTAGGTCTTGGCCTACGTAAAGAAGACTGATTGTAGCTTCGATAAAGGGAGAGGCGTTCTCTTCATGTCTATATGACCCAATTTTGATACTACTAACAAAGGAGGGAACTAGAAATGGGATACAGAAAATTAGGACGTACTAGCTCACAACGTAAAGCTATGTTACGTGACTTAGCTACTGATTTAATCATTAACGAACGTATTCAAACAACTGAAACTCGTGCGAAGGAGTTACGCTCAGTTGTTGAAAAAATGATTACTTTAGGTAAACGTGGAGACTTACACGCTCGTCGTCTAGCTGCTGCTTACATCCGTAATGAAGTTGCTAACGCTGAAAACGGTCAAGACGCTTTACAAAAATTATTTGCTGACATCGCTCCTCGTTACACTGAGCGTCAAGGTGGATACACTCGTATCGCAAAAATTGGTCCTCGTCGTGGAGACGCAGCACCAATGGTTGTTATCGAATTAGTTTAATATTCGAATACAAAAGGGCTCGACGTTTCTTGTAAACATGTCGTTGCCCTTTTTTTCTGTTTACTTTTAGACTATTATATATCTATATACAATGAGAAATTATAGGTGAACTAATGAGAAAAGATAGTATTAAAGTAGATAACATATCTTTTAAATATCCACAGGCTCAATCAAATGCGGTACATTCAGTGTCGTTTAATATAAAAGAAAATGAATGGATCGCAATAGTTGGTCGAAACGGATCAGGAAAATCAACGCTCGCTAAACTTTTAAATGGCTTAATTTTACCTGAAGAAGGTCATATCGTAATTGATGAGGAAATTACCTTATCTGAACAAACTATATGGGACGTTCGAAAGAAAATAGCGATGGTATTTCAAAATCCTGATAATCAATTTGTAGGGACGACTATAATAGATGATATAGCATTTGGTTTAGAAAACCATGGAATTAATAAAGAAGAAATGGACCGTCGAATTGAAGAGGTTTTAAATATTGTCAATATGAGTGATTTTAAACTTCATGAACCACATTCCCTATCAGGTGGCCAAAAACAAAGAGTAGCAATAGCTGGAGCATTGGCAATTCAACCAAGTATATTAATCTTAGATGAAGCGACATCAATGCTAGATCCTTTCGGTAGAAAAGAAGTTATAGAAACAATTCGTAATTTACATAAAGAAATTAATATGACTGTTATTTCAATTACACATGATATAGAAGAAGCAATACATGCAGACCGTATTTTAATTATGCATGATGGTCATTTAGTTCAAAGCGTATCTCCAGAAGAGCTTTTAAAGACTGAGTTTTCTTTAGAGTCGCTTGGATTAGCATCTCCTTTTACAAATAACCTTTCTAATTTACTAATCGAAAAAGGTTTACCTTTGAGACAAGACCATCTAGAGCAAGAAAGCTTGGTGAGCGAACTATGCGAATTACTTTTGAAAAAGTAGGATATACTTATCAGCCAAATACACCTTTTGAACATCGTGCACTTTACGATATTGATGTAACGATACCTGATGGGTCCTACTATGCTGTAATTGGTCACACAGGCTCAGGTAAGTCTACCTTTCTGCAACATCTAAATGGCCTCTTACAACCAACAGAGGGAATCGCCAAAATAGACGATGTTACCCTTATATCGAATAAAAAAAACAAAAATTTAAAAGCATTACGAAAAAAAGTAGGATTGGTTTTTCAGTTTCCTGAACAGCAATTGTTTGAAGAAACTGTTGAAAAAGATATTTGCTTTGGTCCGATGAATTTCGGTGTTTCTGAAGAAATAGCAAAAAAAAGAGCCAAAGATTTAATTGAAAAAGTAGGTTTAAATGAAGAGTATTTAATGAAGTCACCGTTTGAATTAAGTGGTGGTCAAATGAGAAGGGTTGCTATTGCTGGGGTGTTAGCAATGGAACCGGATGTTTTAGTATTGGATGAACCTACTGCTGGACTTGATCCTAGTGGTCAAAAAGCGTTAATGGATATGTTTTATCAATTACACAAAGAAAAGGGTCTTACGATCATTTTAGTGACCCACAACATGGATGATGCAGCAAGATACGCTGATACTATTCATGTACTTCAAAAAGGTACTACGTATCTAAAGGGAAGCCCTTTAGAAGTATTTTCATATGAAAAGGAATTAGAGGAAATTGGATTACAAATTCCGCTTTCTTTAAAGTTCCATCAAGAATTAAATCAAAAGTTAGGCATCAATGAAATTGCTACAAGTTTAACAATAGAACAACTCGCTAATTATATTGCGAAACTTTATAATGGGGAAAAAAAATGAATAGTCTAATTATCGGAAAATATATTCCAATCGACTCACTTATTCATCGTCTAGATGCTCGAGCAAAACTTCTAACAATGTTCATTTTTATTTGTATCGTTTTCTTTGCAAATAACTTTATAACATATGGTGTTTTACTAATTTTCTCGATCGTAACAGTAATGCTATCAAGAGTACCTCTTAATTATTATTTAAAAGGATTAAGAGCAATATGGTTGTTAGCAGTGTTTACGTTTTTATTGCATTTATTTACGAATAAAGAAGGGCCATTAATTTATCATTTCGGTTGGATTGAAATCCATAAAGAGGGCATTATCCAAGGGATCTTTATATCAGCGAGATTTTTTCTTTTAGTTTCAATCACAACCTTACTGACATTGACTACAAATCCAATCGAAATTACAGATGGGCTTGAATCATTATTTAACCCGTTTAAACGGTTTGGTTTACCGGTCCATGAGATGGCTTTAATGATGTCAATTTCATTGAGATTTATTCCAACTCTTATGGAAGAGACTGAAAAGATTATGAAGGCACAATCGTCCAGAGGAGTGGACTTCTCTTCAGGGCCAATTAAAGACAGATTAAAAGCGCTAGTTTCTTTACTCGTTCCGCTATTTATTCACTCATTTAAACGAGCTGAAGATTTAGCAGTAGCGATGGAAGCTAGAGGTTACCAAGGTGGAGAAGGACGATCAAAGTTTCGTGTAATGAAGTGGCATTTTCGTGATACAGCATGCTTAGTTGTATTACTGATTTTATTTTTACTATTATTGCTTTTACGTAAGTGATGGAGATAAGCTATGAATCGAATTAAATGTATAATCTCATATGATGGCACACTATTTAATGGGTACCAAGTTCAACCCAATCAGAGAACAGTTCAATCGGATTTTGAAACGGTTCTAACAAAAATGCATAAAGGAAACCCAATTCGAATCCATGCATCCGGTAGAACTGATACTGGCGTACACGCTGTAGGACAAGTAATTCATTTTGATAGTGAATACGATCTGAAACCTGAGCAATGGAAGAGAGCCTTAAATGCGCAACTGCCTAAAGATATTAATATAAGATCAGTAGAAATCGTAGATGAAGGTTTTCATTCAAGATTTGATGTCGTTCGAAAAGAATATCGATATTTTATTTGGAATGAAAAAGATGAAAATGTTTTTTCGAGAAACCATCATTATTTTTTCCCTTTTGATTTAGATACTGATAAAATGCAAGAGGCGCTCAATTACTTACTAGGTACACATGATTTTAGTTCTTTTTGTGCATCGAATACGGATATAAAGGACAAAGTACGTACAATTTATAAAGGGACTATTAATAAAACGGAACAAGGAATTGTTATCGCTTTAGAAGGAAATGGTTTTCTTTATAATATGGTAAGAATAATTGTTGGAACATTAATTGAAGTAGGTCAAGGAAAGCGTGATATTAAAAGTGTTAGAAATGCATTATCAGCACGCGATCGAGCTAGTGCTGGCAAGACTTCGCCGCCTAATGGATTATTTTTATGGAAAGTTGATTATAACAACTAATCCTGGTGTAACATTTGCTTGACATTAGAAGGTATAAAGTTTAATATTAAATACGGTATTGTTTTAAGAACCACGATTAGCCCCGGAACCAGTCGTGTTATAGATAAACAATAAAAACAATTTTACTTTATGTATATTGTATTAGGAGGAAAATAGAATGCGCACAACTTATATGGCAAAAGCTAGCGAAGTTGAACGTAAGTGGTTTGTTGTAGACGCTGAAGGAAAAACTTTAGGTCGTCTTGCAACTGAAGTAGCTACTTTACTTCGCGGTAAGCACAAACCAACTTTCACACCACACGTTGATACAGGTGATAACGTAATCATCATCAACGCTGAGAAAGTTGAATTAACAGGAAACAAATTAAACGATAAAATTTACTACCGTCACACAATGTATGCTGGTGGTTTAAAAGAGCGTACAGCTTTAGAAATGCGTACTAACTACCCAGTTAAAATGCTTGAGTTAGCTGTTAAAGGTATGCTTCCAAAAGGACGTCTTGGACGTGCTCAAATCAAAAAATTACACGTGTATGCTGGTAACGAGCATCCACACCAAGCACAAAAACCAGAAGTTTACGAACTTCGCGGATAATTATAAAAGGAGGGCATTCACATGGCACAAGTACAATACTATGGCACAGGACGTCGTAAAAGCTCAGTAGCTCGTGTACGTTTAGTTCCTGGCGAAGGACGCGTTATTATTAACGGTCGTGATTTTGAAGATTACATCCCATTCGCTGCATTAAGAGAAGTTGTTAAACAACCACTTGTTGCAACTGAAACTTTAGGTAGCTATGATATTTTAGTAAACGTTAACGGTGGTGGATACACTGGTCAAGCTGGTGCAATTCGTCACGGTATCGCAAGAGCATTATTACAAGTTGATCCTGAATACCGCGGAACTTTAAAACGCGCTGGATTATTAACTCGTGATGCACGTATGAAAGAGCGTAAAAAATACGGTCTTAAAGGTGCACGTAGAGCTCCTCAGTTCTCAAAACGTTAATTTTCAACAGTACAAGGACTCTCAACCATTTTTGGTTGGGAGTCTTTTTTGTTTTTTTAACTATGTGATTAAATATCACAGTTTATTCAGGCAGTTCATTTTTTATTTATTACTGTAAATGGTGTTTATATGAGGAATAAAGTAATGTACCATTTTCCTTAAATCATTTATATGATAATTAGTGTGCAAAGATTAGTTTGTGTAATATATAAGCATAAACTTCATTTTATTGTGTAATTATTATATTATATAGTAAATGTGGGTGGAAAGGATGACTGAAATGAGTAAACTTAAGGACGAAGTAATAGGTAAAAGAATACGCCAAGCTCGTCTAGAATGTGGATTTTCTCAAGAAGAGCTGGGGGAAGGTGTTAATCTTTCAAGATCCCAAATTGGAAATATTGAGACAGGTAGAACTGTGTTATCCGCAAAAGACGCAAAAGATATATGTGACTATTTGGGGTTAGATATTAATGAAATACTTAATACTGATGAGAATGAATTGGAAGCACTAATACTCTTTAGACAGGGTGAAGGTATATCCAATGAAAGGCTAATTGATTGGTCAGAAAATATTATAAATGAATTAATTGCTCAAGAATTTTTATTTAAACAAGAGGGTGAATAAAATGTTCTCTCGTACAGATAAGGTAGTTATAAGTGATATTGATAAGAAAAAAATCAATTATGAAGCAAAGATTTTTGCAAATGAAATAAGAGAAAAATTAAATGTAAATGCAGATGAAAGAATTAATGTAATAAAATTTTTAGAAGAACAGGGTTATTTAGTTTTTCAAATTTTAAACTTAGGAACTTCAGGGTTTATACGGATTTTAGGTAAAGAAAAAGCAATATTTTTAAATGCTTCAGAACCACTTGGAAGACAAATATATACTGCCATTCATGAATTTTGCCATATTTTGAAGGATTTAAGTCAAATTAAGAAAATAGATAACTTATCTGAAGAGCAGAAACAATATGAATTAGATAAAATGGAGTATTTCGCTTTCAAGTTTGCCGATTATTTTCTTATGTCTGAGCCTTTAATATTTAATTACCTTTCTAAGGTAGGGGTAAGCAATTTTTCTAAGATTACTATTAAAGAAATTATGAATATACAACACCATTTTCAACTTAGTTTTAGACAAACTACACGTATGTTAAATAAATATGGTGTTTTAACAGACTTTCAAAGAGATGAGTTTAATAAGTTAAGTACTAAAGAAAATCCAATATTGCTTAAAGAAAAAACAGTTGAATTAGGATTTGATATTGATTTAATTTCACCGTTATCAGAAAGTCGTATACCAGAGAGGTTTAACCAAAGTATTCTTGATAATATTAAAAATGGTAGAATATCACGTAAAAAAGTATTGTATCTTGCAAATTTATTACATATGCCTAGTTTGGAAAAGATAATAGAAGTAGGTAAAGACTAATGAAAATAACCTTAAAGCTGTAGTGTTGTCAGATACAGATATTTTGGTACACATGGTTAAAGGTGGTATATTTTTTAAAATTGTTCCTTATATTTTAGATTTAATTTACATTACTCCTAAAGTTGAGGATGAATTGAAGGCTAGCCACAGTCATATTTATTATCAATTACTAAATGAAATAAATAAAGGGCAATTCTTGAGAAGAACAAAGGATACTTGGAATGATTTATCTATTGAACAGAAGAAAACAGTAAATCAAACCAAAAGTAGAATGAGACCAAAACTTGATCCTGGAGAACTTGATTGCTATGCCTACTCTGTAGGCATGGAGATTGATGCAATTATTTCTAATGATAAACAAGCTAAGGAAATTATCTCCGTGGATTCGGAAGGGGAAAAAGTTGTTATAACTTTTTGGGACTTACTAATCTTAGCAATTAAAAATGACCTCATAAGTTGGGAAGTAGGGGAAGATTATTATAATCAAGTAGTGGATAGGTGTGGATTGACGCTTCCTCCATTTGGAAGGCATATTGAGAGATTTGATGATTATTGTGGGAAACATAAATGGGTAAAAGATTATTTAAGTAATAATGTACCCAATAAATAGAATAAACTTCTAAAATACATAATAATTCGAGCCACTTGATGGTTCTTTTTTTTAAAAATTTTTTCGAGTTAATTTTGATTTTGACACTCCTAAAACAGCTCTATCTTAGACTAACTGAATGTTCGTGCTTTTTTTTATTTGAAATAATTTTAAAACTGTTTGTAGGTTTCTGTATTGTTTTGTAGGTTTGCATATAGAATGAGTTATGTATTTCATTTAAATGTTTGAAAGCGTTAACAAGGGGGATTTATATGAAAAAATTTGGATTAGCTACGCAAATTTTTATTGCTCTTATATTAGGTATTGTTGTAGGAGCTTTAGTATATGGTAACGAGAAGGCAGTCTCTTATATTCAACCGATTGGTGATATTTTTATTCATTTAATTAAAATGATTGTTATGCCAATCGTAATTTCAGCACTTGTAGTTGCTGTAGCAGGTGTAGGGGATATAAAGAAGCTTGGAAAACTTGGAGGGAAAACACTTCTTTACTTTGAAATCATTACGACAATTGCGCTTGGAATTGGATTACTTGCAGCAAATATATTCCATCCAGGTGCAGGTATAGATATGAGCCATCTGCAAAAAGGTGATATTTCAGCATATGAACAAACAGCATCTGCAACACAAAAAAGTGGCTTTGCCGAAACAATCGTTCATATCTTCCCAAAAAATGTGTTTGAATCGATGGCACAAGGCGATCTTTTACCGATTATTTTCTTCTCTGTTCTTTTCGGTTTAGGAGTAGCGGCGATTGGAGATAAAGGAAAGCCAGTTCTTGGATTTTTTGAAGGCGTATTAGAAGCAATGTTCTGGGTAACAAATCAAATTATGAAAACTGCTCCAATCGGAGTTTTCGCGTTAATTGCAGTTACAGTGGCAAAGTTCGGTGTTAGTACATTATTACCACTTGGTAAACTTGTATTAGCTGTTTATGTAACTGTGGCATTTTTTGCTATTGTTATTTTAGGTATTAATGCTAAAATGACAGGGACGAATATTTTTACGCTTATTAAGGTTTTAAAGGACGAGCTAATACTTTCCTTTACAACAGCAAGTTCGGAAGCAGTTCTTCCGAACATTATGAAAAAAATGGAGGAAATGGGTTGTCCAAAGGCAATCGTATCTTTCGTTATTCCGACTGGATATTCGTTTAATCTAACAGGCTCGGCAATCTATCAAGCTCTTGCTGCGTTATTTGTCGCTCAGATGTATAATATTCACATGACATTTATGGAGCAGGTTACATTATTATTTGTATTGATGCTTACATCGAAAGGGATGGCCGGTGTCCCTGGTGCATCGTTCGTAGTTGTACTAGCAACACTAGGTTCAATGGGATTACCTTTAGAAGGAATCGCATTAATTGCAGGTATTGACCGTATTTTAGACATGGTCCGTTCTGCAGTAAATGTATTAGGAAACTCATTAGCTGCAATTACAATGGCTAAATGGGAAGGCGAATACGATAAAGATAAAGCGCAAGCATTTATTGATTCATATAAGGAATCAAAAGTTGCGTAAAGATGGGAGAAAAACAAAATGGCGGCTACTGAAATTAAACCAAACATACGTATTGAAAAAGATTTCTTAGGAGAAAAAGAAATTCCAGCAGATGCCTACTATGGTGTCCAAACATTACGTGCAGTTGAAAATTTTCCGATTACTGGATATAAAATTCACGAAGAGCTTATTAAGGCTTTAGCAATTGTAAAGAAAGCAGCTGCACTTGCTAATGTGGAAACAAAACGTCTGTATGAAGGAAATGGTAATGCAATTGCAGAAGCTGCTCAAGAAATTATTGATGGCAAATGGCATGATCATTTCATTGTAGATCCTATTCAAGGTGGCGCAGGTACGTCAATGAATATGAATGCAAATGAAGTTATTGCAAATCGTGCGCTTGAAATTTTAGGTAAAGAAAAAGGTGACTATTTCTGTATTAGTCCAAACACCCATGTAAATATGTCGCAGTCTACAAATGATGCATTTCCAACTGCAATTCACATTGCGACTTTAAATATGTTAGATAAACTATTAAATACGATGAACTATATGCATGATGTATTTGAGTTAAAGGCAAAAGAATTTGATCATGTTATTAAAATGGGGCGTACTCACTTACAGGATGCAGTACCGATTCGTTTAGGACAAGAGTTCGAAGCTTATTCTCGAGTTCTTGCTCGTGATATAAAACGTATCGAACAATCGCGTCAACATTTATATGAGGTAAATATGGGAGCTACAGCGGTAGGAACAGGCTTAAATGCTGATCCTCGCTATATTGAACTTGTTGTTAAGCAACTTGCTGAAATTAGTGGCTTATCACTTGTAGGAGCTGAGCATCTTGTTGATGCTACTCAAAACACTGACTCTTACACAGAAGTATCAGCTGCTCTTAAAGTATGTATGATGAATATGTCTAAAATTGCGAATGATTTACGCTTAATGGCTTCTGGTCCACGTGCAGGGCTTGGTGAAATTTCATTACCAGCACGTCAACCAGGTTCATCTATTATGCCAGGTAAAGTAAATCCTGTAATGGCTGAAGTAGTTAACCAAGTTGCATTCCAAGTGATCGGTAATGATCATACAATTTGTTTAGCATCAGAAGCAGGACAATTAGAATTAAACGTTATGGAACCTGTACTAGTATTCAATTTACTTCAATCTATTAACATTATGAATAATGTATTCCGTGCATTTACTGATAATTGTTTAAAAGGAATTGAAGCAAATGAAGACAGAATGAAAGAATATGTAGAGAAGAGCGTTGGGCTAATCACAGCTGTAAATCCACATATCGGCTATGAAGTTGCTGCAAGAATTGCGAGAGAAGCAATTCTAACAGGAAAGCCAATTCGTGAACTTTGCTTAAAATATGATGTATTATCAGAAGAAGAGCTTGATTTAATTTTAGACCCATTTGAAATGACTCACCCAGGTATTGCTGGTGCAGTTCTTTTAGAGCGTCAATAATCAGTCGGACAGTATTCTTTGTTGCTTAGCCTGTTTGCGGCGCTTGTTACCATTCTTCGGTAACTATGCGCTTCTTCAGGCTTAGCTTATTGAAAGACAGGTGTTTTTCATACAGTCTGACAATGTTTAAATGGTGAAGGGCGAAAAGCCCTTTTTTGCTTAACTTAAATAGATAAATATAAAAAGAAAAAGATAAGGGATGGGATTGTATGCATAAATTCAAGGTAGGTTCGAATGGTGAGGTAGAGACTACCTTGCGTGGTGCCGAATTATTAGGTGTGCCAATGCTTAATAAAGGAGTTGCATTTACTCAAGAGGAACGAAAAGAGTTAGGTTTAACAGGATTATTGCCGCCAGCAGTACTAACACTGGAAGAGCAAGCTAAACGAGCTTACGCGCAATTTTCGTCACAGCCTACTGATTTGCATAAGAATGTAACATTATCAGCTTTGCATGACCGTAATGAGACATTATTTTATCGAATTCTAACTGATCACTTACCTGAAATGCTTCCGATTGTCTATACACCGACAGTTGGTCTAGCAATTCAGCGTTATAGTCATGAATATAGAAGACCTCGTGGATTGTATCTATCGATTAATGAAGCAGATAGTATTGAACAAGTTTTTGAAAATTATGGAGCAAATGCGGACGAAATTGATTTAATCGTTATTACTGACGGTGAAGGTATATTAGGAATTGGTGACTGGGGAGTTGGAGGTATTAATATCGCAATTGGTAAATTAGCGGTTTATACAGCTGCAGCAGGTATCGATCCTGCACGTGTAATGCCAGTTATTTTAGATGTTGGTACAGACCGTGAAGAGCTACTAAACAACCCATTTTATGTTGGAAATCGTCATCCTCGTATTCGCGATAGTCGCTATGATGAATTCATCGAGCAGTTTGTAAATGCGGCTGTGGAAAAATATCCAAATGCATTATTACATTGGGAAGATTTTAGCTCTAAAAATGCAAGAAATATATTAGATAAGTATCGTCATCGAGTGTGTACTTTTAATGATGATATTCAAGGTACTGGAGCAGTTTCTCTTGCCGCTGTACTAGCAGCAGTAAACGCATCTGGTATCCCATTAAGCGAACACCGAGTAGTCGTATTTGGAGCAGGAGCAGCAGGTATTGGAATCGCTGACCAAGTACGTGACGCAATGGTGCGTGAAGGTCTTTCATTAGAATTAGCGAACCGTAGATTTTGGTGTATTGACCGAAATGGATTGCTTGCAAATGATATGGACGGGTTGTTTGACTTCCAACAACCATACGCACGACCGGTTGAAGAAAATAATTCGGGTGCAAGCTTAGCAGAAGTTGTAAGTCAAGTTCACCCTACAATATTAATTGGTACGTCAACTGTTGCTGGTGCTTTTACAGAAGAAATTGTAAAAGATATGGCTGCACATGTTGAAAGACCTGTCATTTTACCAATGTCAAACCCTACACCTCTTGCGGAAGCAAAACCTTCTGATCTAATCAAATGGACTGAAGGAAGAGCGTTAGTTGCGACAGGTAGTCCTTTTGCTCCAGTAACATATAACAAAACTGTTTACGTAATTGGTCAATCAAATAATGCGCTTATTTTCCCAGGTTTAGGACTTGGAACAAATGTGTCACGCGCAAGCATTATTACTGATGGCATGTTTGCAGCGGCAGCAGAAGCTGTAGCAGAAATGATAGATGTAAGTAAATTAGGTGCACCTTTACTACCACAAATCGAGAACCTACGTACAATTTCAGAAGTAGTTGCGATTGAAGTGGCAAAAGCAGCAGTTGCTGATGGAGTTGCACGAGTAGCACATGATGATATTGAACAAGCTGTACGAA
This sequence comes from Bacillus sp. AFS041924, assembly GCF_002577195.1. GTDB lineage: Bacteria > Bacillota > Bacilli > Bacillales > Bacillaceae_G > Gottfriedia. Next base: position 10,508 of record NZ_NULG01000024.1, on the reverse strand, counting down.
ACGCAATGTGGGAGCCTGCATATCGCCCTATTAAAGCTGCGAAAGAATTAGTTACAATATAAAAAACAAAAATACAGCTTGATGATCAAGCTGTATTTTCTTATGACATTAATATGCAGTACGGGGGATCATTGTGTTAATGACAACAAGGCGATATACTAGTAGCAAAAATCAGGAAGTGGCGGATTTGAAATCTAAGGGACTTCAAAGTAGAGATTTCTGGATAGTTATTGCACTTATGGTAATCGTTCCAATAGCGGGCGAATTGAATTTTCATCCATTTGATAATATTTTTCGCGTTAGTTTCGGAACACCTATTTTCTTTTTTTCTTTATTGTACTTTAGGAATTTTCCTTCAGTTGTAATGGGCTTCTTAATAGGCGTATCCGTTTTTGTATTCCGTGTTGGACTCGATTGGATCATCATGACAGATTTTAACTTTTCCTCATCCTTTTCTGTGAGGTTTCCTACTTTTTTATATTATTTCTCATACTCTGTTTTATTCTATTTAATGAGGGTGAATCGGTTTCAGCATCCTGTTCTGATCGGTATTTTCGGTATTACATTTGAAATAGCTTCAAGTTTAATTGAGTTGATCCTACAACTATATGGAATAGGAGCCACGCTTACTATAGAAGAGTTAAACAAAATTATTATCATTGCAATATTTAGAAGCTTTTTTGTATTAGCATTTATTAATATGATGAAGCTTTACGAGCTAAGATTGAAAGAGTCACAAACTCGTAAAGAGAATGAGAATATGCTAATGCATTTATCTAATTTGTATGTAGAGTCTGTTTATTTGAAAAAGACGCTCCAAAATGCTGAAACAATAACGAAAGAATCCTATAACTTATATCGAAATATGAATAAGTATAAAGAGGATTTAGACGTTCCTATTGAAGAGTGGGGGAGCAAAGCTTTGCGAATAGCAGGAGAGGTACATGAAATAAAAAAGGATAATCAAAGAATTTTTGCAGGACTTTCTAAACTAATTACAAGCGAAAGCTTACCCGAATACATGAGCGTAAATGATTTAGCGACAATGATCATCCGAATAAACCAAAAATATGCAGGCATGTTAGGAAAGAAAATAGAGTTTGTTTCACAGATAAAGGGGCAACATCCACATTATCACATCTATCTCATGCTATCTTTTATTAATAATTTAGTTGCGAACGCTGTAGAAGCAATAGAGCATGAAGGGACAATTCTATTATCAATAGAAAAAAATGATGATTGGATTGAGTCTAGAGTGATTGATAATGGCCCAGGAATTGCGTTAAAAAATAAGGAGCTTATTTTTAAACCAGGGTACACTTCAAAATATAGTGATGATGGAACACCGTCTACAGGAATCGGTTTATCATATATCAAAGAAATGGCAGAAGAATTGGGAGGACAAGTTCTTCTCAGTCAAACAGAGAGTGAATGTATTTTCACGATTCGGCTACCGATAGATGGTCTCGTAGAGAAAGGGTGAATGTATGAATTTTTATATCACAGACGATGATGAAGTATTTCGATCTATGTTGGCCCAAATCATAGAAGATGAAGAGTTAGGTGACGTGGTCGGTGAGGCAGAAGATGGTTCCTTTATAGAGACAAATACGCTTGAAATAAACCATGTTGATATTTTATTTATTGATTTGCTAATGCCAATACAGGATGGTATAGAAACGGTTCGGAGATTAGCACCTTCATTCAAAGGGAAAATAATAATGATTTCTCAAGTAGAGTCTAAAGAATTAATTGGAGAAGCGTATTCCTTAGGTATCGAATATTACATTACTAAGCCATTGAACAAAATCGAAGTGATTTCGGTCATTCGGAAGGTTTTAGAACGTATTCGGTTGGAGCAATCTATTCGTGATATTCAAAGGTCATTAAGCAATGTTTTTGATGTAAATTCGATTAATCATCCAAGGCCAATTGCTGATAAAAAGACAATTTCGGATTGGGGACAGGTTCTATTATCAGAACTCGGAATAGCAGGAGAAAATGGAAGCAAGGATTTGCTTGATATGATCAATTACGTATATGAATATGAAACGAAATTTGGTTTAGAGGCAGGGTTTCCTACCTTAAAGGATATATACACACGTATCAGTTTAAAAAAACTAGGATTCGTCAATTCACAAGAAGATGTTGATCGCGAAAGGAAATCGTCAGAACAAAGGGTTCGTAGGGCAATTTACCAGTCATTAAACCATATGGCATCAATAGGGCTTACAGACTTCTCTAATCCTAAATTTGAAAATTACGCTTCAAAGTTTTTTGATTTTGAAACAGTACGTCAAAGAATGAGTGAACTGAAACAAGTATCAATTACTTCATCGACACATACGCGGATTAATGCGAAGAAATTTATTCAGGTTTTATACTTCGAGTCAAAACAACTCTTAGTTGAAAGATATTAAAAATAAATGTTTCTAGGCCCTCAGTTCCTTTTCCTGAGGGTCTTTTTCCTATGTTCTTACTTGATGGAATAAACTAAATAGGATATTCATAATCTAAAACGAAGAAATATTATAATATTCTAATAATTACTTCCCAATTTATAGCATAGAAGAGTTTTAAAAGAATAAAATAATATACCTTAATAAAATATACTTAGTTTCGTCCATGTTAGGGGTGATGTACACTGGGTTTAATCGACTGGATAATTGGAAAAATGAATTTTCAATCGAGTACTAGTACTTTTGAGTTATTAAATGACGATGGGGAAGGTCAATTAACTTTAGGAAATACATTATTTAAGAATGATGTGATTCGGTCATGTATTAGACCGAAAGCTAATGCAATTGGAAAACTAAAAGTAACTCATGTCAGAGAGAATAATAAAGAGTGCAAGATTAACCCAGATCCGTGGGTTTTTAATGTACTTCGAGAACCAAATCCATTCATGTCTTTACAACTACTTTTAGAGAAAATGGTAACCCAGCTTGACTTGAATAGTAATGCTTTTGCATTTATTAAACGAAATGACTTTGGCTATCCGACAGCTCTTTTTCCCATTCCTTGTACTACGGTAGAAGTGCTAGAAAATAATCAAGGGTTAATCTTTTTAAAATTTACATTCAAAACCAAAAATGTACTAATTTTACCTTATAGCGATATCATTCATTTAAGACAGGATTTTAACAGTAATGATTTATTTGGAACGCCTCCATATGATCCTTTACTCCCATTATTAGAAGTGATTGATTCTGTCGATGATAGTATCGTTCGAAATGTAAGTAACAATCGTTTTATAAATTGGTTATTGAACTTTAAAGAAGTACTCGATCAAGAAGATATGGTTAATAATACGAATGAATTTGTAAACAATTATATGAAATTTACAGGTGATGGTGTAAGAGCAGGTTTTTCAGAGCCTTTGTATACTTTACAACAAGTACCCATAAGTAATTATGCTCCAGAGGCACAGAGAACAAATGATGCGATCAGACGAATCTATAGTTTTTTTAATACGAACGAGAAAATAGTTCAAAGTACATTTAATGAGAATGAATGGAATACTTATAATGAAGCTGTCATTAATCCTTTGGTCATCCAGTTAAACAACGAATTTACGCGTAAATTCTTCACCCCAGCAGAACGTAAAAATGGTAATCGTATTGTTTTTGAAGCTTCTAACTTAGAATTTGCCTCAATTGCAACTAAATTAGCCTTTTCAATTATGGTAGAGCGAGCATCTTTAACGCCTAATGAATGGCGTTCTCTAATGGGGATTGGACCGATTCAAAGAGGGGAAGTACCACTTCTAAAAAATGATACCTCTCCAATTGACCAAAAAGAAAGGGATAGAGAATTTGAACTACGTGTTGAAAGAGAAAAGAAACGCGAAGAAGAAATAGAAAAATGTAGGGAAGAATGTAGAGAAGAATGCAAACAATTTAGAGAGTTTTGTATGGAGCAACAGAAAAAACTTTTAGAAAAACCAGAAACCGATGATAAAAAAAATGAAAAATAGAGCTATTAACTAATAATTAGTTAGGCTTTTTTTTTTCCAGTTGATTGATAGATTGGGCAGACAGGATACTTGTCCGAACACTTTTTCCATTGGCTCATATAGTAAAGTAAAAGCTAATATTAAACCAATTTATGGAGTTGTTTATATGTTTGAAAAGGATGCGATTATTACCCTATTAGGTAGTTCTGGCGGAGTAGCAAAGGCAGTACTTTCTATATTCAATAAAGCGGTGGAGGATATAAATGATCCTATTCACCAGATAATGAAAAATGCCAGGTTTCATTTTATTGACTTAAAGCAGAAAGATTTGACTTACTTTGAAAGGATTATTCCTAATTTAATTGGAAAAGTTACATTTCATGAAGTAAATGTTAATAATATTGATTTAATGAAGAAACATCTTATAGAAAGCAAAACAGTTCTTGTGGTTGATGTTTCTAGAGCCGATTCCGTTGAGATGTTACGTTGCTGTAATGAGTTTGGTGTTAAATATGTCAACACGGCTTTAGAAAGTGAAATTGTAGATGAAGATGAAAGTATTCGTTCCGGTTTCCCGCTTAAGGAACGTTTACGTATTTTTGAAGAAAATAAAAGAAAGTTTAAACAGACTACCGCAATTATTGGTTCAGGTATGAATCCAGGTATTGTCCAATGGATGGCAATCGATTTAATGAAACAATTCCCTTCTGAAAAGCCTCTTGCATGTTATATTGTTGAGCATGATAATTCTTTTTATGAAAACCCTTCTATAGCTCAAAAAGAAACAATTTATACCACTTGGTCCCCTGATTGCTTCCTAGAAGAAGCTGTCACAAGCTTTCCTATGTTCGTTAAAGAAAATATTCCAATCTTCTTGTATGATGATGTGTACTCTGTTGAATTTAAAGTAACATTAGGAGAAAAAGTTTTCTATGGTTGCCTAATGCCGCATGAAGAAGTTTTTATTATCGGCAAATTATTCAACTTAGAAAGTGGTTTTGTTTATCGTGTAAATGAGCATACAACAAATCTAATTAGAAATAATTTAAAAAATACTGATGAAATAATGGGTTTTGATAAAAAGCTTCTAGATCCTTCAACAGCTCCATTAGTAGGAGAGGACCTAGTTGGAGTTTTACTTGTATATGAAGATAAAGAGCGCTATATCTATAACGTTATAAACAATAAAGATTCATTCGCTAACTATGGTACAAATGCAACTTATCTTCAAGTTGCATGTGGAGTTTATGCAGGAGTTGCAAGTTTATTTTTGGATAGTGTAGAAGATGGAGCTTATTTTGTAGACGAATTAATATTAAATACAAATAGTAAATATGGACAATACCTTAAATACCATATGCCACAATTTGTATATGGAGAAAATGAAAAAAGTGAAGGGTTACTCTTACAAAGAATGAAGTCATATAATAATTAATCCTAAAAGAGGGTAAATTGAGTCCCTCTTTTTTATTTTTGAAAGAAAGTTTAGGGGCCTAAAAAATGGTTTATTAATTCACAATCTTTCTATTTTGTAAAATCAGTGTTTTTTATGAAAATTATTATTTTCTTATGGAAGAAATTAAGTATGTAGTTTATGAATGAAGGACCCCTTTTCGTCTTAGAATATGATTACGGGGAGGTTTCATCATGAATCTTATAACGAATTTTCGAGAAAAAAGAAGAGAAAAACAAATTAAATTTGAAAAAAGCTTATTAAAAGAATTAAAAATTATGCAGTTAAAAGCTCAATTGAAGGATTCTTTTTCCTACTTTATAGATGCAGATAGTCACCAAAGAAAAGCACGAGAGGATTACTGTTTAGAGCTAGTTGTAGAGACATACTTACTTGGTGCAAGATATAGCCGATTTGGCTTTTTTGGAGAACCAATTGAAAATGTTAAAAGAAGATCAGCTAAAGAATCTGAATGGTTAGCCTATTTATTTTATTCTTCGGTATTTGGCCGTAAGGATGATATCCAAACAGAGCCGTTTGACAGATGTAAATCCTTTTTAAATAATTGGTGGTTAGATGGCTATGTAAAAGGAGAAAGAAGACACAGACTTCGTTTATCAAAGTAAGTCATATTCTTCCTAGTTGTCCCATATATTTTTTATAGGACAATCAGGGGGAGAAAAAATGAAAAGATGGCACTTTATCGTTATCATTGTAACCTTTGTTTTTTTGATTTTATGTATACCTTTATTACAAAAGACTTCAAAGACCTGGAATTTTAGAGGACTACCTCTAGATGGAAAAGTGATTGTTTTGGATGCTGGACATGGTGGACCAGATGGAGGTGCTTCAGGTGGAGAGGTTATTGAAAAAGTTGTTGCATTATCAATAACAAATAAACTGAGGGATTATTTACAAGGTCAAGGCGCAACGGTTATTATGACAAGGGATGGTGATTATGATTTAGCAGAGGATGGAATGAAAGGGTATAGTAGAAGAAAGAGTGTTGATTTAAGAAAAAGAGTAGAAATTATTAATGGATCTCACGCAGACTTATACATATCAATTCATTTGAACTCCTTACCAAGAACATCATCTAAAGGTGCTCAAACATTCTATTATGGTTCATTTATTGAAAATGAGCGATTTGCAAAATACGTCCAAGCTGAGTTAAGAGAAAGTTTAAACAATACTCATCGACTAGCGAAAATTATTAATCATGTTTACTTAATGAAATACTCGAAAGTACCAGGTGCGCTTGTGGAAGTAGGATTTTTATCAAATTATGAAGAAAGTCAGCAGCTAAAAGATGAAGAATATCAAGATAAACTGGCAGCCGCTATATATAGAGGGGTTATTAGATACTATACAGACAAAAATGAGCCGCCTAATTAATCGGTATTTCATTCTGTTGTATTACCACATAGTGTAGCATCATTGGACACCTAATTATACTTTTTGAAAGACAAGCGCTTTCAATCACTTCGAAATTCATATTTTCTGGACTTCTTCTACTATAAGACCGCCGAGTCAATCGGTGGTTTTCATTTTTTTTAACGAATGAATGTTACTTAGGACTTACTATGTTTCATGTGTTATACTATTTAGTATATTAAGATAACGAGGTGTAAATATGCTTACCAATGAACAAGTATTATCACTTTTAGGTACAATTAATGAGCCATTTTTAAATAAATCATTAGTAGAATTGGATGCTGTTAAAGAAATTTCGATAAAAGAAGAAAAGAAACATGTAAGCGTTAAAATTGCATTATTAAAAACAGGTACTGCGGAACAAATGCAAATTCAAACACAAATCGTTCAGTTACTGAAGCAAAATGGTGCTGATACAGTTGGAATTCGTTTTACTGAATTTACAGAAGAAGAAAAAAGTCAGTTTGTTGAAAAGAACCAAGAACAATCAAGTCTTTCACTATTAGATAATAAAAAAGTACAGTTTTTAGCTATTGCAAGTGGAAAAGGTGGAGTAGGAAAATCAACAGTGTCCGTAAACTTGGCTGTTGCTTTAGCAAGATTAGGCAAAAAAGTAGGTATTATTGATGCTGATATTTATGGTTTTAGTGTACCTGACATGATGGGGATTACGACAAGACCTGTGATCAGGGGAGAACGTATCATTCCAGTAGATCGTTTTGGTGTAAAGGTTATTTCAATGGGATTCTTCGTAGAAGATAATTCACCAATTATTTGGAGAGGCCCAATGCTTGGTAAAATGCTACAGCAGTTTTTTACAGAAGTTGAATGGGGAGACTTAGATTATCTACTACTAGACTTACCACCGGGAACTGGAGACGTAGCGCTAGACGTTCATAGTATGTTACCATCTTGTAAGGAAATTATCGTTACGACACCACATCCTACTGCTTCAATTGTTGCAGCTAGAGCGGGAGTTATGGCATTAAAAACAAACCATGAAATTATTGGTGTTGTAGAAAATATGAGCTATTTTGAAAGTAAAAAAACTGGCGAAAAAGAGTATGTTTTTGGTAAAGGTGGAGGAGAAAGGCTTGCAAATGAGCTTCAAACGACTCTATTAGGACAATTACCTTTACAACAGCCTGATTGGGAAGAAGAAGACTTTGCACCTTCTATATATGATAAAGATCACCCAACCGGTAAAATCTATACGACGATTGCTAAGCAAGTAGTCGAAAAAATCGTATTAAATAAATGATAAACAATACCCTTTTAATTTGTATGCTTGTTTTTTGTTAGAAATGGTTATGTAATGTATCCATCTCTAATATTTAGACATGAAATAAATTATTAGGGTATTTATATTGATTAAATAGTTAATAAAGTTTTATAGGAATCATCTAAATTTTAGAAGAAAAGCTTAAATTGCTTTGTGAAAACGGGGGATCGAGAAAAGAATGACGAGTCGGAAATTGGTTCGATTATTTTTAACAACTTTATTAGTTGGGGGCATCGCAACAATCTTAACGGGTATTCTTTATGGGTATAAAGAATATTTAAGCTATGTTCAAGATGCTAGAATTATAAAGTTATTAGTAGAAATATCATTTTTGTTTATTTTAGGATTAGTATTCAGTGCTGTAAGTCAGATGGGATTCTTTGCATATTTAACCATACATAGATTTGGTCTAGGCTTATTTAAGTCATTTTGGAATATAGTTCAGATTGTATTAATTGTATTAGCTTTATTTGATTTAGCATATTTTCGATTTAAGGAGTATGCACACGGTGAGACTATTACTGGATATTTAGTATTTCCAATTGTACTTTTAATAGTTGGTTTGATTGTTGCTTATATAAAAAAGAGCGAAACAAACAAAGGAGCTTTTATTCCAGCATTATTTTTTATGGTCGTCGTTACAATCGTTGAATGGGTTCCTGCATTAAGACAAAATGATCTTTCTTGGTTAATTTTAATGCTTGTACCTTTATTTATTTGTAATGCGTACCAGTTATTAACTTTACACAAAATAGTAAAAAGCTAATTTTGGACTGTTAGCAAATGCTTGATTTCATTTAGTCCTGATATCATATTGTTTTACAAACCAAAAGCTAAGAGAAATTCTCTTAGCTTTTTTACATATTAAGTAATCATAACTGGTAAAGGAGTGGATATAGTTGTTTGGGATAAGTATAACTTAAGCATCTGTCTTCGCTTAAAGGCTTTCCAATCCAATCGGTGATTTTTCTTTATTTTACAATTTTAATATTCGTTTTAGTATTAGAAATCATTTGAGAAACAGTGACATTGTTATATCTTTCATCTTTTAAATAGGACCAGATTAATGGCAGGGCTTTAGGTGTTTGTAGTGCTGAATCACTTGCGTGAAGCAAAATAATATCCCCTGGATCAGTATTATTTTTTATGCTCTTAACAATGTTATTTGTTCCAGGATTTCTCCAATCCTCAGTATTAATACTCCAATGAATGACAGAAAGATTATTTCGAGCCGCAAGTTTAATTACTTCTTTATTGTATTCGCCATTTGGTGGTCTAAATAATTTTATATCCTTTATACCTAGTCGATTAAATACTTCTGCTGAATTATTTAAGTCTCTTTGCATTTCAACCGGAGTTAACTGAGTATAGCTTTTATAACGATAGCCGAGTGTCCCAATCTCATGACCTTGTTTAACAATTGTTTCTACTATTTCTGGATGTCTCTCTGCCCATGCTGCAGATAAGAAAAAGGTTGCATTTGTAATTCTTTGATTTCGTAATACATCCAGCACTTTAAGTACGTTTTCATCGCCCCAGCTAATATCAAAAGTAAGTGCTACATTTTTTTGTGAGGCATCACCTTTATAAATTGCCATTGGACCTTTATTTGTTGAAAAAGTTGAAAATGTTTTAGGTGCTTGTATATAAACTAAGCAAGCTGTGAAAAATGCAATAATAGTAATGAAAGATAATTGCTTTAATTTCCTTTTTGAAGTGATATAAAAGTAAAAAAGCATAAAATCGCCTTCTTTCTTGTCCAAGTTCTTATACTAAGGATATGAGAATTGGCATGCTTGTATGCTATAAAACAAAATGATTAAATGTTTTAAGTATTAGAACAATAAAAGAATTAGATGAACTAAAAATTGGACAAAGGATAGAGGTACTTTGAGGTGATTATTTGTTTGGGATTCTTCTTAATAAAGAGCACGTATTAGAGATTGAATCGCTAATAATACGGTCGTTATACGAAATAGATAAAGAAATATCATTGAATAATTTAAATGAGAAAGTAAAAAAAGAGATGGTTCATAAGAAGAAAATTTTATTTGAAGTGTATAATAGACTACCGATATAAGGATCTTGCTTTAAACAAAGGTGTAATTAAAGAACATGTTTTTTAGTTCTTGCATCATAATAAGGCGTATTATTGTATACGGTTTTAGGTATTTACATAGAACTTGAAAAAGATTTGAAAAAAATCATAATTTATGTTGACGTTATATTTAGATGCATGTTATATTATTACTTGTCTTCAACGACAACAAAAACTTGTTCAACTAACTTAAAAAATAAGTTTTAAAAAATGTTGACAAGTAATATTTCAAAATGGTAATATTAAAAAGTCGCTTACGAGCGATGAAGTGAACTTTGAAAACTAA
>NZ_NULG01000023.1 GCF_002577195.1 Bacillus sp. AFS041924 | reverse complement strand
TTAGTTTTCAAAGATCATCTTATTTTTTTAACAACTTAATCAGTTTATCATTATCGACAAAATCTGTCAATAATTTTTTATCTGTTTTTTATTGTTTCGTTATCGCCATCAGCGACGTATATAAATATAACATCCCCTTGAAAAATGGTCAATAGCTTTTTTAATTTTTTTTATTTTTTTATACTAAGTAAATGCCAATCACACTTAACGCCACAATACCAGGAACACCCACTATACTTAAAAACGCGCAAGTAACAGCATTAATAGGAATATGAAAACTATTAGAAGCTAAAGCGTAGTTTAAGATAAACACGATCATGACACAGACAATTCCTCTTAGTACATACTTGCTAATCCTTTTTATAGCTTTAACTGGTAATCCCACTAACATTAAAAATAAGATCACAAACAATACAACTGAAATCGTAATAATACTATTCATCACAAAAAATCTCCCCTCATATAACTTGTACACCTTTTAATATAATTGTATGAGACGAGTATCTATTCAATGACTAAAAACATCCGTAAAAAAAGAGTCTATTGTCTAAACAATAAACTCTTTTAACTACTTCATTCTTGTTATCAATACATTTCTAGCCTTAGCTTCTTTTAATAAGAAGAAATATTTAGCTTGATAAAGCTTAACATGAATTCGCAAATCCTCTGGGGGATCCACACTTCTTTCCATTAATTCTACCTGACTTAAGTATATATCTTTATAGTCATGTAGTTTATCAACTAATTTCTCATCAAATTCTTTACGAAGCTTTCCTTTTTTTCGAAAAAACCCCATGGTCTCGCTCCATTAATCAATTTCTAAAGTTCTCTTCTACCTTCAAGAGCCTTTGAGAGTGTAACTTCATCTGCATATTCCAAATCTCCACCTACAGGTAGACCATGTGCAATTCGAGTAATTTTTATACCCGTAGATTTTAATAGCCTAGAAATATACATAGCAGTTGCTTCCCCCTCAATATTCGGGTTAGTAGCTAAAATAATTTCTTGAACTACATCATCTTTTAATCTGCTTAGTAATTCCATAATCTTAATATCTTCTGGTCCTACTCCCTCCATAGGAGAAATTGCTCCATGAAGTACATGGTATAAACCTTGATATTCTCTCATCTTTTCCATGGCAATAACATCTTTTGTATCTTGAACTACACAAATTGTAGAGCGATCTCTATGCTGATCACCGCATATGTAACAAGGGTCATGGTCAGTTATATGACCACATTCAGAACAGTAAAGTAATTTTCTTTTTGCATCAATCATAGATTTCGCGAAATCTAATACGTCATCTTGCTTCATGTCTAGCATAAAAAATGCCAGTCGTACGGCTGTCTTGGGACCAATCCCTGGCAACTTCATGAAACTATCTATTAGTTTGGATATCGGTTCAGGGTAATGCATCTGTCTTATCCCCTAAAATAATCCTGGAATATTCATTCCTTTAGTAAATTGCCCCATTGTTTTCGCTGTTTCATCTTCAATTTGCTTGATTGCATCGTTAGTTGCAGTTAAAACTAAATCTTGTAGCATCTCGATATCTTCTGGATCTACAACCTCTTCCTTAATATTAACTTCTACGATTTGTTTTAATCCATTAGCTGTTACAGTTACCATTCCACCGCCAGCTGTACCAACAAATGTACGCTCGTTTAATTCATTTTGAGCTTGCTCCATTTGTTTTTGCATTTTTTGCATTTGTTTCATCATATTATTCATATTGCCCATTCCGCCACGCATCATTTTCATTTCCTCCAATATAGTTATTCTTTGATAATGACTAAATCTTCACCAACAAGATTAATTGCCTCTTGTACAATTGGTGCAACCTCAGCTTCTGAAGTCTCTTTTTGTTTTGTTGTATTTAAAAATGAATCCCTAGTCGATCTCCAATCTTCTTCGGGAATTGCTAACATGCTCATTTCTACACCTAATAAATTTGATAAAGTTTGATTGATAGTCGTTAAATGCTCTTGCTCTCCATTATTATTGATTAAATCACAAATTGTCTCTGATTTAAAAGCAACAATACACTGTTCAGCTGAAGCAGCCACAACTTCACCATACGATACTAATGTGGCAGTAGAAACTTTATTTTGTTGTCTTAATTGATCTTGAAGTGATGTCCAAACTGCTAAAACCTTATTTTTTTCCGGTTTAGAAGCCGCTCTTAGAACACCTTGTATGACACTGCTTGGTATTTTTGAACGAGATGAAGTGGATTTTGGTTTAGTACTAAAAGTGGACTCATTTGTCCCACTAACTGTCACTCCATTTTCCTTTAAGTATTTGACCTCTTTTTCAAGTGCATTAATTTTATTAATTAATGGTGTCAGCTCGTCTTGTTTTTTTCCTACATTACTCACAGAAGATTTTTGACATAGCTGAACAATCGCAACCTCAAGTAAAACTCTCGGATGATTAGTCCATTTCATTTCTTGCTGACTTTTACTAAGCGAAGCGATAATCTGATAAACTAACTCATCATTGTATGCATCACATAGTTCTTTAAATTGTTCACTAACTGTTGCTCTCTCAAGCAATTCAACGGTACTTGGTGAGTGCCTATATAATAGAATATCTCGATAATAAACTGTTAAATCTTCTATAAATCGGACTGGATCTTTACCTTGGTTTAATAATTCTTCGATATTGGTCAAACAAACTGATACATTACCTTCTATTATTGCTGAAACAACGGATATTAAACGTTCTTGCGCTACCGTACCAGTTACGGCTAAAACGTCATCTAATGAAATCGAGTCATCACTATATGAAATGGCTTGATCAAGAATGCTTAACGCATCCCTCATTCCACCTTCAGCTGCACGAGATAACATCATCAAAGCTTCCGTTTCAATCGATGTTTCCTGATGATTCAGTACTACAGTTAATCGATCTGAAATAGTTTGAGCACTTATCTTATGAAAATCAAAACGTTGACATCTTGATAGAATTGTTAAAGGTATTTTATGTGGTTCAGTTGTAGCCAATATAAAGATAACGTGACTTGGAGGCTCCTCTAACGTTTTTAATAATGCGTTGAAAGCCCCTATCGATAACATATGGACCTCATCTATTATGTACACTTTAAATTTACCTACAGAAGGAGCATATTTTACTTTTTCTCGAATATCACGTATTTCATCTACACCATTATTCGATGCAGCATCGATCTCAATTACATCTGAAATTGATCCATCCGTAATTCCTTTACATATGGCACATTCATTACAAGGTTCATTAGTAGGTGCGTGCTCACAATTTAAAGCTTTTGCAAAGATTTTTGCTGTACTTGTTTTACCTGTTCCACGCGGACCTGTAAACAAATAAGCATGCGATACTTTTTGCTGAAGAAGGGAATTTTGTAACGTTCGTATAATATGATCTTGACCCACAACATCTTTAAATTGCTGTGGCCTCCACAAACGATATAATGCTTGATAAGTCAATTGGTTTCCTCCTTCTTACAAAGTCATCATTATTATACCCCATGGAATGATTTCTTGGAAAATATTTTAAAGAAAACAAAAAAACTCACTCATAATTGAGTGAGTTTTTATAAAGTTACTGCCGTGCACCACTCTTCGATGCACTACCCCAGGCGTTACTTAAACAGTTAGCTCGGCCCAGGCACCCCTACGGCACACGAGATGGCTCACTTATTGCTGCTTCCTTCCGGACCTGACAAGGTTCGTGAGTTCTCGTTGCGTAGGACCCAGACGTCAACACCACTTATTTAAGGCAGACCCTGAAATAGATACACCTCGGAGTGGAATTCAGTCTCGCTAGAGCGGATTGCGAGTACAGGGCACCGCTACCTCCCCACCTAGCACGGCAAAGTTAAAACCTAATTTTAACCGCTGATTGAAGCGGTAGTTAAAGTATATACGAACCTAAATAAAAAATCAATCCTTGTCCTCATGAAGGTAAATTTTTCTTTCTTAAACGTAATTCTCTAAAGAAATTCGTTAACAAATTACCACATTCTTCTTCCAATATACCTGGAATAACTTCGCATCGATGGTTAAACCGCTCTTCTTGTAATAGGTTGTAGATGGAACCACCGCAACCTGCCTTAAAATCTTTTGCACCATATATTACTCTTGGTATTCTTGATTGAATGATTGCACCTGCGCACATCGGACATGGCTCCAGTGTTACATATAGGGTTGTTTCCTCTAATCGCCAAGATCCAATTACTTTACAGGCTTCTTCTATTACACTTATTTCCGCATGACCTAAAGCCATTTGTTTTGTTTCACGCAAATTATAACCTCGTGCAATAACTTGATCATTGTGAACTAATACTGCACCAATAGGTACTTCTCCTATTTGCTCCGCTTTTAATGCTTCTTCTATTGCCAATTTCATATAAAACTCATCTTTATTCAACTTTTACACCTCTTTATTTCTTTAACAAACAAATATTCTTTTTATGAGTAGATAAACTAAACATAGATTGGAGTGAAGTCGATTGAATTCTTCAAATCAACAAAATAAGCAGTTGCCCGCATTATTAATTGTCGATTTAATCAACTCATTTACTTTTAAGCACGGAAAAGTACTTGCAGAAAAATCGATCCATATGATTTCTAAAATAAATTACTTAAGAGATCTTTTTAAAAATAAAAAACTTCCTACTATATATGTTAATGATCATTACAAAATAGAAAATCCTACTCCCGAAAAACTGATTAATCATTGTCTTAATCCATTAAGCTACGAGTTAATAAAACAAATACAACCTTGCGATGAAGATTACTTTATTTTTAAACCTAACTACTCCGGCTTTTATTTAACGAATCTTGATGACTTGCTTAAAAAATTAAAAATTACCCATTTAGTCATTGTTGGTGTTGCTGGAAATCGTTGTGTACTTTTCACTGCGAATGATGCGTTTATGCGGGATTATAACTTAATTATACCTCAGGATGCAATTTCCTCGGTTACTGATTACGACGAGAAGGTTGCAGTTTATATGATGAAGGACATTTTAAATGCTATAGTTATTCACACTCATGAGATTGAGAAAATAATCGATCGTTTACTTAACGACAATTGTAGGTAATTGGAAATTTTTTAAAATTGTATTCCCTCTGACTACAGTATGTTAAAATAGTTTCTGTATGTTTTTGATTATGATACGGAATTTGACTAGTAAGGAGGACAAGAGATGATACATGTACCTTTTATAACAGTAGAAGGACCAATAGGTGTCGGAAAAACATCTCTATCCAAAGCGATCTCTGAACATTTTCATTATGAACTATTAAAAGAAATTGTTGATGAAAATCCTTTTTTGGGTAAGTTTTATACGGACATTGAAGAATGGAGTTTCCAAACCGAAATGTTTTTCCTATGTAATCGATTTAAACAATTAGAAGATATAGATCGAATGTTTCTTAAAAAATCGATTCCAGTAGTTGCAGACTACCACATCCTTAAAAATCTAATATTTGCTAGCAGAACATTAAAAGACAAGCAGCATCACAAATATTTAAAAATATATCAAATTTTAACAGAAGATATGCCAAAGCCTAATGTGGTTATCTACTTAACGGCAAGTCTTGAGACTCTACAAAAGCGTATCCAATTACGTGGTAGAGAATTCGAACAATTGATCGAGGATCAGTACTTACTTCAATTAATTGAAGATTATGAGACACACATAAAAGAATTTCAAGCTAACCACCCTGAAATTCCAGTATTAAAATTTGATGGGGATCAAATAGACTTTGTTAATAATCCTAGAGATTTAACGATGATACTTGATTCGTTAGAAAACACCTTACAAAAGGAGCTAAGAAGTATATGAATTTACGCGAAAAATATGGAATACGAAATGATGCGGTGATTACAATTGCCGGGACAGTAGGTGTAGGAAAATCTACTATGACCAATGCACTAGCAGATGCATTAAACTTTCGTACATCATTTGAAAAAGTAGATACAAACCCATACCTAGATAAATTTTATCAAGATTTTGCTCGTTGGAGCTTTCATTTACAAATATACTTCTTAGCAGAGCGATTCAAAGAACAAAAGAGAATGTTTGAATATGGCGGTGGATTTATTCAAGACCGTTCAATCTATGAAGATACTGGAATCTTTGCGAAAATGCATTACGAAAAAGGCACAATGAGTGAAGTAGACTATGAAACATATACTAGTCTTTTTGATGCTATGGTTATGTCTCCTTATTTCCCAGCTCCTGATTTATTAATTTACTTAGAAGGTACTTTCGATGAAGTCGTTGAGCGAATTAAAGAGCGTGGTCGTCCAATGGAGCAACAAACTCCAGTCGAATATTGGAAAGAAATGAATTCACGTTATGAAAACTGGATTAATAACTTTAATGCTTGCCCTGTACTTCGTTTAAGTATTAGTGAGTACGATTTAATAAAAAACGAATCTTCAGTAGAAGAAATCGTTAAAAAGATTGGAAACGTACTAAACCATTCACAAAAATATATGAAATCTAGATAATACAGCGATAAACAAAAAGCTACGAACTTTAAAGGTTCGTAGCTTTTTTAAATAGACATTCAATTAATTTCATTTAGCTAAACAAACAAAAAACTCGTTACATAAATGTAACGAGTTTTAATATATATGCACTCTTTTAATTATAAAAATGGAGGAGTAAGAGGGATTCGAACCCCCGCGGGCTGTTACACCCCTGTCGGTTTTCAAGACCGATCCCTTCAGCCAGACTTGGGTATTACTCCGTTATTGACAAGATTTATAATAACATATGAAAAATAGATGGTCAAGTATTCTTCTAAAAAAAATTATTTTTTTAAAAAAAGTAAAAGTAACCTTTTTACAATCGATATTATGGTCATACCATTGCTAAAATATGCACTTTAATTAAGTAGAAAAAATATACAGAAAATTCATTTGTATTTATAATGGTACTACTATTTATATTCATTAGAAACTTTTAAGGAGAGAGAAATGTTTGAACTTATACCACTAATGTTGGAACGTGTTGGTATTCTTGTTATATTGGCCTTCTTACTTTCAAGAATGAAATCATTTCGACAAATCATTCAAAATGAGCATTCCTTTAGTGCAAAAATGATCTTAACTTTTATATTTGGAGCCTTTGGCATAATTAGTAACTACACGGGTGTTCATATTTATCATGAGTCAATTATGTCTCCATCGTGGCACTTTAACGTTGCTAATAATAACGCAATTGCAAATACAAGAATTATGGGGGTAGCGATTGGTGGACTAATTGGAGGTCCAATCGTTGGACTCGGTGTCGGCTTAATTGCAGGTTTACATCGCCTAACATTAGGAGGTTTTACTGCTTATGCCTGTGCCGTTTCTACAATCGTTGCAGGAATTGTCACAGGATTACTTAGAAAACGGTTCGGGATCCAAAAGAACACATCCCTTTGGAGTATCGTTTCAATCGGAATTTTTATGGAATGTGCTCAAATGGGAATCATTCTATTAATTGCAAAACCATTCAGTGCAGCTCTTCATCTTGTCGAAGTAATTGCATTGCCAATGATTCTAATAAATGGATTAGGTACACTTATCTTTATATTAATAATCCAGAATATTTTACAAGAAGAAGAAAAAACGAGGGCTCTACAAACAAATAAAGCTCTTTATATTGCACAACAAACACTACCATTTTTTAGACAAGGGCTAACTCCACATTCTAGTAGTGAAGCAGCTAGAATTATTTTTAAGTTAACTGAAGCTGATGCCATTTCGATTACCGATCATCAAAGAGTACTTGCTCATGTCGGTGCGGGAGCAGATCATCATGAACCAATGAATAGCTTAGCAACGAAACTAACTAAAAAGGCATTAGAAGAGGGAAATATAATTACTGCTACTTCAAAAGATGAGATTCAGTGCTGTCATCGTGATTGTCCTTTAAATGCAGCTATCGTTCTGCCATTAAAGGCCTTAAATAAAACGGTTGGATCATTAAAGTTATATTACACGGATGCTAGTAAGTTAGGGAAAGTTGAAAAAGAACTAGCTAACGGATTATCTAAACTTTTTTCTACTCAACTAGAATTAGCTGAAGCAGAACTTCAGCGAAAATTAGTAAAGGATGCTGAAATAAAAGCATTACAAGCTCAAGTGCATCCCCACTTCTTGTTTAACTCTTTAAACACAATTTCCAGCCTAATTAGAACGGATGCCAATCAAGCTAGAAAATTACTAATTCATTTAAGTACCTTTTTTCGAAATAACTTGCAAGGATCCAGGCAAACCCTAGTTACTTTAGAAAAAGAGCTAGAGCATGTAGAAGCATATTTAACCCTTGAGCAAACTAGGTTTCCTAATAAATTTTCTGTAGAGTTTCAAATAGAACCTCATTTAAAAATGGTTCAAATTCCTCCATTCACACTTCAACCACTTATTGAAAATTCTATTCGACATGCATTTTCGAAGGAAAATAAATTAAGTGTAATTGTACAAGCATACGAATTCAACAATGATATGATTCTCATCACTGAAGATAACGGCAAGGGGATACCGACACATCTAATAAGTACAATTGGAAACGAAACTATACAATCTAAAGAAGGAACTGGAACCGCATTATGGAATATAAAAAAACGAATTGAAGAAATTTATGGGGATAAAGAATATTTTCAAATACAATCAGAACTTAATATAGGAACGAAAGTATCTATACGAATCCCATTAAATCAAGAAAGAATGGAGGGGTAAAGAATGTTAAAGGCACTAATTGTAGATGATGAACCACTAGCGCGAGATGAACTAGCTTATTTACTAAAAAGAAGCAAGGCAGTTCAAATTATTGGTGAGGCGGATTCAATTAATAGTACGTTGGAATTCATTCAAACGAAAGAAGTTGACGTAGTATTTTTAGATATTCAGTTAGCGGATGAAAGTGGACTAGAATTAGCACAAAAACTACAGGATTTTAGCCATCAACCTGCTATCGTGTTTGCAACAGCTTTTGACGAGTACGCTTTAAACGCCTTCGAATTGTACGCGATTGATTACATTTTAAAGCCATTTGATGAAATAAGAATTCAAAAGACAGTTGAAAAGTTAACAAAACTTAGTTTGAAAACCATTAAACCTGAAGTGAAAAAGAATTCCCCACTATTAAAGCAAGACAAATTAGCTATATCAGTTGATGAGAGAATTCTTTTAATTACATTCGAAGAAGTTATTTATATTTTTACACAGGACGGTAAAACAAGTGTTGTTACTGATAAAATGACTTATCGGTTAAACGAACCTTTAATAAACTTAGAACGAAAGCTAAAAAACACATCATTTATCCGCATCCACCGGAGTTATATTGTAAATTTGGATAAGATCATTGAAATTCAGCCCTGGTTTAACTCTACATACAATTTAATTATGAGTGATGGTGAAAAAGTACCAGTTAGTCGCACATATATAAAGGAACTTAAACAACTATTTGATTTATAAGCTTGTATTTCATTTACCCATTCATGCTTTTCAACCTCCTTTTATTGCAACTTATAATGAAAATCAGAAGTTTTGATTTTCATAAAGTAAAATTAATTAAAAAAAGAAAATGGGGAGGCTAATAAATAAAATGAATGCGGTTACAATTGTTATTGCTTCTATGTGTATTTTAATGATTGCGTATCGTTTATACGGTACATTTATGGCTGTGAAGGTACTTAAATTAGATGATTCCAAACCAACTCCAGCACATGAGTTAAATGATGGTAAGGATTATGTTCCTACTAATAAATGGGTATCATTTGGTCACCATTTTGCTGCAATCGCAGCGGCTGGTCCTTTAGTTGGTCCAATTTTAGCCGCTCAATTTGGCTACCTTCCAGGATTATTATGGCTATTAATAGGTGCTGTAATTGGAGGAGCTGTACATGATGCAGTGGTTTTATATGCTTCAATGAGAAAGAAAGGAAAGACTCTATCGGAAGTAGCAAAAGAAGAACTTGGGCCAGTTGCAGGCTTCTGTACAGGATTGGCTATGCTTTTCATTATTACGATTACAATGGCTGGACTTTCAATGGTTGTTCTACATGCACTTGAAAACAACCCATGGGGAACTTTTGCGGTAGGCATCACAATACCAATCGCTATGGGTGTAGGACTATTTTATAAAAAAACTGGTAATTTAAAATTAGCTTCAACCATTGGCTTTATTTTATTAATGATTGGGGTCTTTATGGGACCAACGATTCAAGAAACTGCTATAGGTGATTTTTTAACATTTGATACGAGAACATTAGCTATTATTCTACCAATTTATGCGTTTTTTGCCGCTGCTCTACCAGTTTGGCTTTTATTAGCACCACGTGATTACTTAAGTAGTTTTATGAAAATTGGTGTATTTATCGCACTAATTATAGGTGTATTCATTATTAATCCCTCTATTCATTTCCCAACTGTAACTAAATTTGTTAACGGTGGTGGACCAATTTTAGCTGGTCCAGTTTGGCCTTTTATTTCGATTACAATCGCATGCGGAGCTATTTCAGGATTCCATGCATTTGTGGGGTCTGGTACAACACCAAAAATGCTAAATCGATGGAGCGATATAAAGGTGGTAGGCTTTGGTGCAATGTTAGTCGAATGTTTAGTAGGCATTATGGCTTTAATCGCTGCTACTGCACTTCAACCAGCAGATTATTTTGCGATTAACTCTACTCCGGAAGTCTTTAAAACTTTAGGAATGAATGTTGTTCATTTACCTGAACTTAGTAAGGAAATCGGGTTGAATTTAGAAGGACGGACTGGTGGGGCTGTAACATTAGCAGTTGGTATGACATACATATTCACATCAATCCCTTGGTTTAGCCATCTAGCTTCTTATTTCTTTCAGTTCGTTATTATGTTTGAGGCTGTATTTATATTAACCGCAATTGATGCTGGAACTCGAGTGGCACGATATTTGATTCAAGATTTCTTTGGAGAATATTATAAACCATTGAAGAAAACGGATTGGATACCGGGTTCAATTTTTGCTAGTGCGTTAGCATGCTTTATGTGGGGATACCTTTTATTTTCAGGAGATATCGGATCAATTTGGGCCTTATTTGGGGTATCTAATCAATTAATGGCTTCAATAGGATTAATTATTGGCGCAACCGTACTCTTAAAAATCGCTGATAAACGGTGGTATATGCTTACGTGTTTGATTCCTCTAGCTTATCTATTTATCACTGTAAATTACGCAGGGTACTGGATGATTAAAAATGTTTATCTAAATCATGACGCAGCTGGTTATAGTGTACTAAATGGAGTTTTATCGATTATTATGCTTATCTTAGGTGTCATAATTTTAATTTCTGCTATTAAAAAATGGATGGAATTGTGGAACACTCCTGATTATGAAATTAATACAAAAGCCGTTTAAATAAAAAGCAGATGTGCCTGAAAACTAGTTCTTGCACCATCTGCTTTTTTAATTATTTAATTACTTCTTTTCCACCCATATATGGACGAAGAACTTCAGGAATAATAACTGATCCATCTGCTTGTTGGTAGTTTTCTAAAATTGCAGAAACTGTACGTCCAATTGCAAGACCAGAACCATTTAATGTATGAACAAATTCTGGTTTTCCTTTTGGATCACGTCGGAAGCGAATATTAGCTCGTCTTGCTTGGAATGCCTCAAAATTACTGCAAGAAGAAATTTCTTTGTATGCATCATAGCTTGGTAACCAAACTTCAATATCATATGTTTTTGCAGAAGAAAATCCGATATCTCCAGCACATAATGTAATTACACGATATGGTAATTCTAATAATTGAAGAACTTTTTCAGCTTGAGCTGTTAATTTTTCTAATTCAATATAAGAATCTTCAGGCTTTACAAAACGTACTAGTTCGACTTTATTAAATTGGTGCTGACGAATTAGACCTCTTGTATCACGACCAGCAGAACCTGCTTCAGAGCGGAAACAAGCACTATATGCAGTATAAGCAATCGGTAATTGAGTACCATCAAGAATCTCATCACGGTGATAGTTCGTAACAGGAACCTCTGCTGTTGGTACTAAGAAGAAATCCTCTTTTTCAATACGGAATGCGTCTTCTTCAAATTTTGGTAATTGTCCTGTACCGATCATACTAGCACGATTTACAAGGTTTGGAGGTAATACTTCTGTATAACCATGCTCTTCAGTATGAAGATCTAACATGAAACTGATAAGAGCACGTTCAAGTCTAGCTCCTAAGCCTTTATAAAAAGTAAAACGGCTACCAGTAACTTTAGCTCCACGTTCGAAATCTAAAATATCTAAATCAACACCTAAATCCCAGTGCGCCTTTGGCTCGAAATCAAATTTACGAACTTCACCTATTCTACGAATTTCAACATTATCGTCCTCTGTTAATCCAACAGGCACTGAATCACTAACTAAGTTTGGAATCGTAAATAGAATTGCATCTAATTGCTCTTCTAATGTTCTAATCTCTTCATCAAGAGCTTTAATTTTGTCCCCTACTTCTCTCATTTCGACAATTAGTGCCTCAGCGTCTTTTTTCTCACGTTTTAGTACACTAATTTCTTGGCTAACTTCATTACGTCGGCTTTTTAATCCTTCAACCTGAACAAGTAATTCTCTACGGTTTAAATCTAAATCTTCAATTTTCTCGATATAACTTATGTCTCCACCACGTAACTGAAGCTTTGCTTTAACCTCTTCAAAATTGCTACGTAACAATTTAATATCTAACATATTTCATTCCTCCTATTCTTTTTGTCTAAAGGATAAAAATAAATACAAAAAAGCCCTCATCCCATAAAAGGGACGAGAGCTACCCGCGTTGCCACCCTAATTGAAGAATTAATAAATAATCCTTCCACCTTAGTATAGTTAACGGACTATAGTACCGGAGTTACTTACTAGCTATTAAAGCATTCCGTAACTCGCTCAAGAATGGATTCACAAGTCTTCATTATCGGTTTACACCAACCACCGACTCTCTAAAAATTTAGAACTTGCTACTATTTTCTTTCATCGCTTTAGACAATTTAAATTATATAATAATTTACTATAAGCTTTTACTTTTTTCAATAGTTACATACTTAAATTTGCATTTTTTTCCTTAACCATCTCAACAAAGTAACTCATAAAACGGTAATCGGTCGTTAATTCTGGATGGAAAGATGCTGCTAACATGTGGTTTTGTCTAACTGCCACAATATTACCATCATGCTCTGCAATAACCTCTGCATCCCCTGATACTGAACGAATAAAAGGTGCTCTGATAAATACAGCTGGGTAATCTTCACATACGCCTTTAATTGGGATGTTTACTTCAAAGCTATCCACTTGTCTACCAAAAGCATTACGTTCAGCTACCATATCCATAACACCTAGATGTACCGTGTTATCATTTGCAATCTCTTTCGAAAGTAAGATCATGCCCGCACATGTACCGAATGCTGGTAAACCATTTTCGATTTTCTCTTTTAAAGGTTGTAATAACCCGATATGATCAAGCAATCTACGCATCGCAGTACTTTCTCCACCAGGTAATACAATACCATCAAGTCCATCTATATGTTCTACACGTTTTACGATAACAGCTTCAGCACCACATGCTTTAATTGCATTTATATGTTCTTGAACTGCACCTTGTAACGCTAATACACCTATTTTCATCATTTCACCAACTTAAATGCTACGGTCTTGCATACGATCAGCAGCAGCAAGTTGTCTCATGTCGATACCTTTCATAGCAGGTCCTAAGTTTTTAGAAAGGTTAGCGATTAATTCATAATCTTGATAGTGAGTAGTAGCTTGTACAATTGCACGAGCAAATTTCTCAGGGTTTTCTGATTTAAAGATACCAGAACCTACGAATACTCCGTCAGCTCCTAATTCCATCATTAAAGCTGCGTCTGCAGGAGTTGCTACTCCACCAGCTGCAAAGTTAACAACAGGTAAACGACCAAGTTCTTTAATTTGAAGTAATAATTCGAATGGAGCGCCAAGGTTTTTAGCTTCAACCATTAATTCATCACGAGATAATCCAACAACTTTACGGATTTCACCATTAATTTGGCGTAAGTGACGTACTGCTTCTACAATGTTTCCAGTACCAGGCTCACCTTTAGTACGTAACATAGATGCACCTTCTCCAATACGACGAAGTGCTTCACCTAAGTTACGGCAACCACAAACGAATGGAACAGTGTAATCTGATTTGTTAATGTGGAAAATATCATCTGCAGGAGATAATACTTCACTCTCATCGATGTAATCTACTCCCATTGCTTCTAAAACACGAGCTTCAACGATATGTCCAATACGCGCTTTAGCCATTACAGGAATACTAACAGCATTAAGAATTTCCTCAGTAATACTTGTATCAGCCATACGAGCTACTCCACCAGCTGCACGGATATCAGATGGTACCTTTTCTAATGCCATTACTGCTACTGCACCAGCAGCTTCAGCTATTTTAGCTTGTTCAGCATTTACTACGTCCATAATTACGCCGCCTTTTTGCATTTCTGCCATGCCGCGTTTTACACGTTCTGTTCCTGTTAAATTCATTGTTATGCCCCTCCATTATTAAAGCTTACTTGGTAACATTTTTAGTATTTCTCTTCCCCTAGTTAAAGTTACCTTACTTTTATTTTACTGAAAAAATGACAACTTAACAATTACTGATATATTAATATAAAAATTATTTAAATAAACCACCGATTCCACTTACGATACTATCCCATAAGTTACCGAAAAAAGCTCCAATTCCTCTAAAAGATAAAACTAACCAATTTGCTTTATCAACGCTTTTATCAGCCACTAAATCAAATGACTGTTTATTAGTATTGATAAATCCTAAATCATCATTCTTGGAAGATTTAACTACAATCTGTCCAACTTTTGTTCCTTTTTTAATTGGAGCTAAAATATTACCATCTTTATCAATTGACTTACCTGATAATTGGATCGATGCTTTATAATTTTTAGCCTCGCCACGTTTAATAGCAAAAGTAACATCGTCTTTTGCAACCACTTTTACTTCTTTATCTTTACCCTTAATTACTTCAACTGTTTTATTACCTTTTACTGCTTGACCTTTTGATACTAGTGTAACACTTTCGAAGTTACCGAATCCATAATCCATTAATTTAGCTGTTTCAGTAAATCTTGAGTTATAAGAATTTGCCCCCATTACAACTGTAATGTAACGCTGACCATCTCTATTAGCAGTTCCTGCGAAACAAAAACCAGCTGAATCTGTAGAACCTGTTTTTAATCCATCCATACCTTTGTACTGAAATACTAAACCTGGTAACATCCAATTCCAATTATCCATTTTCACTGGATATTTTCCACCTTCTTGGAATATTTTCTTTGGAATTGAAGAAGTTTGAAGTACTTCAGGATATGACTTAATTAAATAATAAGCTAATTTCGCAACACCATTTGCTGACAAAATATTTTCATCAGTAAGGGAAGTTCCCTCTGGTTGCATACCTTGTAAGTCTTTATTTACTAAACCAGTAGCATTAACAAATTTAACGTCACCTAGATCTAGTTGCTTTGCTTTTTCGTTCATTAATTGGACGAAATTTTTCTCAGAACCACCAATTTTTTCTGCAAGTGCGATTGTAGCACCATTTGCTGAATAAATAGCAGCTGCTTCATATAGTTCTTTTACTGTATATTGTCCACCTAATTCAAGTGGTACATTTGATAATCCTGTGTTTTGAGAGATTTTATGAGCATATTCAGAGACTGTTACTTTCTCGTCCCAAGAAATTTTGCCAGTTTTTATCGCTTCATTAACAAGATATTCTGTCATCATTTTCGTCATACTTGCAATCGGTAATGGGGCTTTCGAATTTTTTTCATATAATATTTTCCCTGAATTTGCATCAACTAAAATCGCAGCTTTAGCTTTAATGTCTAAAACATCCTCTGCTGCAGCTGGTCGCAAATTCATTGGGATAATGATCGTTATCGCTAAAGCTATTACTATTAATTTTGTTAGTAGTTTCTTTCCAATCACTTTCTTACCTCCAACCTTTTTTCTCACTTGTTCATTTTAACACAATTATTTCCCAAAAAATAGGCAACTACAATTTCTTGTAATTGCCCTAGTTACATTGCTTAAATTATTATAGTGAGTAATTTGGTGCTTCTTTTGTAATATGCACATCGTGTGGATGACTTTCACGTAATCCTGCACCTGACATACGAATAAACTGTGCGTTATCTCTTAATTCATTAAGTGTAGCAGTACCACAGTAACCCATACCAGCTCTAATTCCACCGATTAATTGGTGAACTGTATCGGCTAGTGGGCCTTTATATGGAACACGTCCTTCGATACCTTCAGGAACTAGTTTTTTATTACCTTCTTGGAAGTAACGATCTTTACTTCCTCTTTCCATTGCTCCAACAGAACCCATACCACGGTAAACTTTAAATTGTCTACCTTGGAAGATTTCTGTTTCACCAGGACTTTCTTGAACGCCAGCGAACATACTTCCTAGCATAACTACATGTCCACCAGCTGCAAGAGCTTTTACGATATCTCCAGAATACTTAATACCACCATCGGCGATTATAGGTACCCCGTATTCTCTAGCAACAGATGCGCAATCATAAACTGCTGTTAGTTGAGGAACGCCTACTCCAGCAACAACTCGAGTAGTACAGATAGAACCAGGGCCAATACCAACTTTTACGATATCCGCGCCAGCTTCAATAAGTTCCTTAGTTGCTTGACCTGTTGCAACATTACCAGCAATTATCGCTAGTTCTGGGAACTTACTTCTAATTTCTTTTACTTTATCAATAACACCTTTAGAGTGACCGTGTGCTGTATCAATTACGATTACGTCAACATTCGCTTTAACTAAAAACTCGACTCTTTGTAGTGCATCTTTCGTTACTCCTACTGCTGCACCTACAAGTAAACGACCTTGTTGGTCTTTCGCTGAGTTTGGGAACTCAATTACTTTTTCAATGTCCTTAATCGTAATTAAGCCTTTTAAAGTACCATCTTCATCAACTAGGGGTAGCTTTTCAATTTTATGTTTTTGAAGAATTTTTTCTGCTTCTGCAAGTGTAGTTCCAACAGGAGCAGTTACTAGATTTTCTTTTGTCATAACATCTGAAATAACAATTGAATAATCTTGAATAAAGCGTAAATCACGATTTGTTAAAATACCTACTAATTTTCTATTTTCTGTATCATTTACGATTGGTACACCTGAAATACGATATTTGCCCATTAAATATTCAGCGTCTGCTACTTTATGAGATGGTGTTAAAAAGAATGGATCATCAATTACACCACTTTCAGAACGCTTAACTTTATCTACCTGTTCGGCTTGCTCTTCAATTGACATGTTTTTGTGGATGATACCAAGACCACCTTGTCTAGCCATTGCAATAGCCATATCTGCTTCTGTAACTGTATCCATCCCTGCACTGATTAATGGGATATTTAATTGAATCTTTTCAGTTAATCTTACACTTACATCAACTTGATTTGGAAGTACCTCAGATTTCGCTGGAACTAGTAATACATCATCAAAAGTAAGTCCTTCTTTTACGAATTTAGATTCCCACATAAAAAAGCCCCCCTATTACACGTATAAATATTATTAGTAGATTAACAATAGGATAAAACACTGTCAAGGAAGTCAAATTATGTTTAAATATTCAGTTAATAAGGAGTCCCTCTCTTATGTTATATTCGTATAATAATGTATGGGATGAGCTATGTTATTTTAGCTCTGCACAATATTCTAAAAACTATCTTCAAACAAAATATGAACGTTCTAATTCCAAAGAACAAAAAAAGAAAGCCTTTCATAATGCTTATCCGTTTTTGTATTATATTGAGCATGGGAAAAGTTATTTTCATGCGGCTCAAAATTCTCAAATCAATGTAAAACCTACTTTACTATTTTACGGACTAGTACAATTGCTGAAGGCATGTATCCTTACAGTAGATCCAGATTATCCGAGTACTACTGCAATCTTAGCTCATGGTGTTACATCAAGAAAAATTAAAAAAGTAGGATACTCGTTTATTGAAGACGAAGTCAAGATACAAAAAAACGGATTATTTACTCATGCTTCTAAAGTATTATTTAATATCAATAATTTAGAAGGCGAAAAATTTACAATGCTTCAGCTTTTACAATCAGTACCTGAATTAAATAAAATTCTTAAAATAACTAAAAAAGGTAATCTATTCCTACCAATTATAGTTGAAAATGACGTGATCACTGTTCCAGAACAAATTTTATCTTCATATCATTTTACTTCAGAACGTTTTATTTCATTTCTTCAATCTAAACAAGCTTCATTAGATATTGTAATTGTAGAACAGAATCAAAAGCAAATTAAGATTAAGTCAAATTTACCTGATAAAATTTTAAATAAAGCACCATTTTATTTTAATTTATCAAACCAAAGTTATTTTTTAAAATCCCAAAAGGAAGCACTTTTATTACTACCTGAAATTTTATACCATTATCTTCTTCTTTATAATTTAAGTATGATTTGTCGATATGAAACCGATTGGTGGTGTGAGCTTTTACAAACGTATTCTACTGATGATTATCCTTTAATTCATCAATTTTTAACAACTACCGAGCAAAAAATTCCTTATTTAGTTCATCATTTTTTAACTATATAACGACAAAAAAACATCAGCCAAA
>NZ_NULG01000022.1 GCF_002577195.1 Bacillus sp. AFS041924 | reverse complement strand
GCACATGCTGGGCGCACAAACAAAAAAGGAAGTGAATAAAATTCACTTCCTTTTTCCATCATAACCAGATTAGTGTTAAGAATGTTAATAGTGTAATTACTGCAACTGTTACTCCTGAATATAAGAAGAATGCAGGTATACTATGTCCTTTATTTTTCATATGCATGAAATAATAAAGTTGGAACACTAATTGTACTACAGCTAATACTAAAATAAATGGTACTGTGAAATATGGATCCATATGTTCACGGTAAATAACTGCTGCAAATGCTGCAAGAGTTAATATAATCATTAATGCGAATGAAATTAATTGATGTTTCATTTCTTCAGCATGTTTACGACGGTGATACTTTAGTTCAACTTGATTTCTTTGATGAGAGTTTGTATTTGCACCCATTTCCTTATCCCACCATTCCCATTAAGTATACTACTGTAAAGATAAAAATCCATACAACGTCGATAAAGTGCCAGTATAAACTAGCAACATAAAACTTCGGAGCGTTGTGTAAATTTAATCCTCTTCCAGCATTTCGAAGCATTAAAGTAGTAATCCAAAGTAAACCAACAAATACGTGAGCACCATGAGTTCCTACTAAAGTATAGAATGAAGAACCAAATGCACTACTTTTAATTGTAAACTTATATTCGTGCATATAGTGTTTAAATTCGTAAATTTCTAATAATAAAAATCCTAGACCTAATAATACAGTAATTCCTAACCATAACATCATCTTTTTGTGTTCAAAGTTTTTCATATGATACATTGCATAAACACTAGTAAGTGAAGATGTTAAAAGTAACATTGTAGCAATGAATACTAATTTTGGTTCGAACATTTCTGCAGCAGTTGCTCCACCTGCAGTAGAGTTTCTTAATGCTAAAAACGTACCAAATAGTGAAGCGAATAATACTGTTTCTCCACCAAGAAATAGCCAGAATGCTAAGAACTTATTTTTACCTTCTTCTGTAGCTTTTTCAGGATTATGAGGAAACGTTTCAGCTGTAAACTTTTGATTCATTTCCATTATGCCTTAACCCCCTCGTCAGCTAAGTCTTCTTTATGGATATGGTAACCATGATCATCAATCCAAGAACGTAAGAACATAGAACCGAATGTAATAAATAAACCTAATACTAATACACTAACAGCTGTATGGTTTTTAAGTTCGTCATTATACAACGCACCAAATGAAGCAATAAATAAACCAAGAGACATGACAAACGGTAAAATAGATGAATTTGGCATATGAATATCACCTAATGGTTCCGCAGGTGTCATTTTGCCATCACCTTCAATTTTTTCTACCCATAATGCATCTAATCCACGCACATATGGAATTTGCGCAAAGTTATATTCTGGTGCTGGAGAAGAGATTGACCACTCAAGTGTACGACCTACACCCCATGCATCTGCTTCGGCTTTTTCACCTTTAACTGCTGTATAAATAACATTGATTAATAATACGATTGTAGCAAGTCCCATGAACATTGCTCCACATGTACTGATTAAGTTTCCTGTATCTAAGCCTTGTCCTGGTAAATATGTAAAGTAACGACGAGGCATACCCATTAATCCTAAGAAATGTTGGATAAAGAAAGTTAAATGGAAACCAATAAAGAATAATACGAATGTAATTTTACCTAATGTTTCATTTAAAATTTTACCAAACATTTTTGGCCACCAGTAGTGAGCACCAGCAAAGATACCAAATACTACCCCACCTACGATAACGTAATGGAAGTGAGCTACTACGAAATAACTATCATGGAATTGATAGTCAGCAGGAGCTGCTGCATTCATGATACCAGTAACTCCACCAAGTACGAATGATGGAATGAATGCCACTGACCAAAGCATTGGCGTTGTAAAACGAATTTGTCCACCCCACATAGTTAATAACCAGTTAAAGATCTTAACCCCTGTAGGAACTGCAATTGCCATAGTTGCAACTGCGAAAATTGCATTTGCTACCGCACCAAGTCCATCTGTGAACATGTGGTGAGCCCAAACCATGAATCCTAAGAAACCGATTAATACTGTAGCGAATACCATCGAAGAATATCCGAATAATCGTTTCTTAGAGAATGCTGGAATGATATCAGAGAAGATACCAAACGCTGGTAAAACAAGAATATATACCTCTGGATGACCGAAAATCCAGAATAAATGTTCAAAGATCATAGAATTTCCACCTAAAGATGCATCAAAGAATGCAGTTCCAAATAGGCGGTCAAACATTAATAATGCTAACCCAATTGTTAATGCTGGGAATGCAAATAAGATAAGTGCTGATGTTACAAATACTGTCCAAGTAAATAGTGGCATACGCATGTAAGTTAACCCAGGAGCACGCATGTTAATAATCGTTGCTAAGAAGTTAATACCACCTGCTAATGTCCCTATACCGGAAACCTGTAAACCTAATAAGTAAAAATCTACACCATGAGATTTACTTTGTAGAGCTAGTGTTGCATAAGAAGTCCAACCTGCGTCAGGAGCTCCACCTAAAAACCAACTTAAGTTTAAGAAAATTCCTCCAAAGAAAAATAACCAAAAACCTAAAGCATTTAAGAACGGGAATGCAACGTCACGAGCACCAATTTGTAAAGGTACTACCGCGTTAAAAAATGCAAAGATTAACGGCATTGCCGCTAAGAAAATCATTGTTGTACCATGCATAGTTAATACCTGGTTATAAGCATCACCAACTAAAAAGGTGTTGTCTGGCTTGATTAATTGTATACGAATGAATAACGCTTCCATTCCACCAACTAAGAAAAAGAGTCCGCCTGCAATTAAATACAGAATGGCAATTTTCTTATGGTCGACTGTCGTTAAGTAGTCCCACACTAGTGGTTTCTTTTTCGCTACAGAACTCACAGTATTACCCCCTTTGCTTCATATCCATTAAATTATTTTGCAATTTTCAAGCTAGTTAAGTATGCAGTTAACGCATCAATTTCATCTGAAGATAAATCACCATATTTACCTGTCATAAGGTTACCTGGTTTCATTGCTTCTGGATCTTTTAACCATTTTTTAAGATTTGCTTCATTATTTTCAGCAATACCAGCAACCATATCACGATCACCAAAGTTAGCTAAGTTAGGAGCAAGTCTTGCAGCTGGTGGTCTAGTATCATTTGCATCTGCAGCATGACAACCAATACAGCTTTGTTTGAAGATTTTTTCACCTTCTTGGGCTTCAGCTGTAACGGCTTGACCCTTCTGATTTTTCATATCAGCTAACCACGTATCATAGTCAGCTTCACTTACTGCTTTAACTTTAAATTGCATTAATGAATGTGAAGGACCACAAAACTCTGCACAGAATCCATTATATGTACCTTCTTTATCCGCTGAAAGCCACATCTTGTTTTCACCTTCAACGTTTGTATCGATTTTACCTGCTAATGCTGGTACCCAGAATGAGTGTTTAATATCTTGACCTTTTAGGTTTAAGATAACTTTTTTACCTACTGGGATAATCATGTCTTGTGAAGTTACAACTTTTTGATTCGGATACTCAAATTCCCACCAGAAAAGATGAGCATTTACATTAATTACAATTGCATCCTTTTTCTTCTCATCTTTCGCCATCTGTTTCTCATCTGAGAGCTTAAACGTTTGTGATACTGTTGGAACTGCTAATACGATAAGTAAGATAACAGGAATAATAGTCCAAAGAAGTTCTAAAGTATGACTACC
This sequence comes from Bacillus sp. AFS041924, assembly GCF_002577195.1. Classification (GTDB taxonomy): domain Bacteria; phylum Bacillota; class Bacilli; order Bacillales; family Bacillaceae_G; genus Gottfriedia. The sequence continues at coordinate 65,611 of NZ_NULG01000022.1, read as the reverse complement.
TTCTACTTGCTTAGGAATTATATTCTCTTGACCTTTACGATAACGGAATTTCACGATTACGTATAGGAAGAGAACTGTTACAACAGCAACAACGAATACCATGATCAACGTACTTAGCACCATAAGATCGTATTGCATTTTTGCTACTTCACCTTGAGGATTCAGTGTAGATTGATTTGCATTTCCACATGCACTCAAAATAACTGCTATCAAGGAAATTAGCGAGACTAATCGCCAATGTTTCATAAGTATACTTCCCCCTCTTTCAATTTAAAGTGTTTCATTCTTATTTTTAAAATAAGATTAAACAAACAATTAAAAAATCCCCCGTAATACCCCTAATTAAAACGAAATTGTAAACACAATCATTGACATAAACAGGAGAGTTAAATAGTTAATCGAGTATATAAACATAAGTTTTGAGAACTTTTGATCGTCCTTTAGTTTATAACCATAGATTCCTAAAATAACCCAACCAATATTCAATATTGTTGCAAAAATAATAAATGGTAAACCTAGAGCTTGCATGTAAAATGGCAATGGTAATAAACATAATACCCAGATCATAACCTGACGCTTCGTCATTTCAAATCCGTAAACCACTGGTAGCATTGGGATTCCCGCTCTTCTATATTCTTCAGAACGACGCATCGCAAGTGCTAAAAAATGAGGTGGTTGCCATATAAACATGATTAAAAACAGCATCCAAGCAATCGGATGCAAGTTCGCATCAATTGCTGCCCATCCAATTAATGGGGGTGCTGCACCAGATATACTACCTACTACTGTGTTTAACGTGTAATTACGCTTCGTCCAAAGAGTGTATAGTACGATATATGTAAATGCACCGATAAATGCATATACAACAGCCATAAGAGTTGTGAAAGCCATAAATGTAAAGCCCACAATCAATAATAGAATACCAATCGAAATTGTAACACTTGGTTTAATATTACCTGTTACGGTTGGTCTATCTTTTGTTCTTTCCATAAATGGATCAATATCGCGATCAATATAGTTATTAATTACACATGATCCTGCAATAATCAGCGATGAACCAATTACTGTAATTATTGCCGTTGGTAAAGAGTCTAATATATCTAATCCATTTAGTTGGATTGCTAACCAGATACCTGTAAACGTTGTCAGTATATTAGAGTTTACGATCCCTATTTTCATTAAAGAAAGTAAATCTTTCTTTAGCGAACTAGAAGGATGATTAGTTTCTCCATTATTAGAAACATTATTTGCTAATTGTTCCAAGTCAATCCTCCTCTTTTTTTACAAAACTTCATTTTTCATACCCAATTGTTAATGGTTAATAATGAACTTTTAATTTAGACATACTTCTATTAAACTAAATTGAATGAAATTTTTGTGATAAATATGTGAACAAATTGTGTACGTTTCAAAAAAATTTTAACGTATACAGTCTATCTTTTCAATACTAAATACTATTTAATTATAAAATTAATTATTTCTATATTTTAAAAATGAATACATTCAAAGTAAAGAAAAAACAAATATTATGTCTAAATATGAAGGTTACCTTTGAATTTTTTGTCGTAATCTTATATGATATAGAAGTATTATTTGCAGAATAATTTTTTTAATAAATAAATTTTAAAATTATTATTATTTTATAAAAGTGGGTGGATATACTTTGCTACGTGTTTTAAAAGGGGTATCGTTAATAACCTCATTCATTCTTTTAATTGTTTTATTGGGTGGGGCACTCGTAACAAAGACTAATTCTGGACTCGGTTGTGGAAGATCATGGCCATTATGTAAAGGTCAAATTATTCCTGATAATTTAACTATTCAAACTGTAATTGAGTTATCTCATCGAGCAGCATCAGGCCTTGCCGGGGTGTTTGTTTTATTATTAGCAGTGCTTGCTTGGATTATCATTCCTCATAAAAGAGAAACAAAGTTTTTAGCAATCATATCTTGTATTTTTTTAGTAGCTCAAGCATTAATTGGAGCAGCTGCTGTAGTTTGGGGTCAAGTCCCTGCTGTTAAAGCTATTCATTTTGGTATTTCTTTAATTTGTTTTGCAGCAGTAGTCATGTTAACTTTATTAATCTTCGAACGTGATCGCAATTACCAAAAAGATACTTTTTATGTCGGAAAGAAAATGAAATTTCATACCTACGGTTTATGGATTTATTCATACTTAGTAGTTTATACAGGAGCCCTAGTACGTCATGAAAATGCTAGCTTAGCATGTCCTAGCTGGCCGCTATGTAGTAAAGTAAACAATGGTATTCCTACTCAAGTCCAAGAATGGATTCAAATGGGACACCGTTTTGCTGCATTTCTATTATTTGTATGGGTAATTATCGCATTTGTACATGCTTATAAAAACTATCGAAATGAACGTGGCATTTATTTAGGTTGGTCTGTATCTTTAATTTTAGTTTCGCTTCAAGTGATTTGCGGAGCTTTCATCGTTATGACAAATTTAAATATTTATGTTGCATTAACACATGCTATCTTGATTTCTTGTTTGTTTGCTATATTTAGTTTCCAAAGCTTATTGTGTACACGAAGTAAAAACTCAAGTTCTGCGATTCTTCAAAATAAAAACATCTCATAAAAAAGGTATTTCTTCCACTTAACTGTAGAAGAAATACCTTTTTTATTATGCTTAAATTTGAAATAAAGAGAAGTTGCAGTCAAATTGCATACTCCCCTCTATCTTCTTTATTTATCTTTGTTCAAGCTCAATTAATAGATCACCTGTTGAAATACTTTCTCCTGCTGTAATTAAAATATCTCTAATTACACCAGTAAATGGAGATTGAACCGTTGTTTCCATTTTCATCGCTTCAGTGATTGCTAAAGTTTGACCTTTTTCAACGATATCGCCTTTTTTAATCAGTACATTTAAAACAGTACCTGGCATTGTTGCGTTAATATGATTCGGATTACTTGTGTCACCTTTTCTTTTTTGAACAACAGTGGATTTGATTGAATAATCTTTAACCACTATTTCTCGAGGCTGACCATTTAATTCAAAGTAGATAACTCTAGTTCCATCTGGCTGAGCTTGACCAATTGAAACTAGTTTAACAATTAGTGTTTTACCACGTTCGATATCTACTTTAATCTCTTCATCTAGTTTCATACCATGGAAGAATGAAGGTGTATCAAGTACAGATAAGTCACCATAGCTTTCAACGTTCTTTTGATAATCCATAAATACTTTTGGATACAGACAATAAGCTAGAATATCAAAATTCGTAACCTGTCTATTTAACGAACGGAATAAATACTCCTCTACATCTTTAAAATCAATTGGTTTTAAAGTCTCTCCAGCTCTTTCAGTTAAAGGCTTTCTTCCTTTTAGAATGATGCGTTGTAAACTCTTTGGAAATCCACCATGTGGTTGTCCTAATTGTCCTTCAAAAAACTCAATAACTGAATCTGGGAAATCAATAGTTTCCCCTTTTTCGTAAACTGAATCTTCATCAAGGTTATTTTGAACCATAAACAATGCCATATCCCCAACTACTTTTGAAGATGGTGTTACTTTAACAACATCGCCAAATAATTGGTTTACTCTGCCATACATATCCTTAACTTCTTCAAATCTGTCACCTAAGCCAACACCTTTAGCTTGTTGTTTGAGGTTAGAATATTGACCGCCTGGCATTTCATGTTGATATACTTCAGTATGCGGTGAAACCATTCCACTTTCGAAACTACTATAATACTTACGAACACCTTCCCAATATGTTGATAATTGTTCTAAGCCTTTAATATTTAAGTTCGTTTCGTGATTCGAACCTTGAAGAGCATAGTATAAACTATTTGCACTTGGTTGTGATGTTAATCCAGACATGCTACCTATTGCGACGTCTACAACGTCAACGCCAGCTTCAATTGCTTTAACGTAAGTGTATAATCCATTTCCACTTGTATCATGAGTATGTAAGTGGATTGGTAAATCTACTGTATCCTTTAACTCACTAATTAACGTATAAGCCGCCTGAGGCTTTAATAAGCCAGCCATATCCTTAATCGCAAGAATATGTGCACCAGCTGATTCTAAATCCTTTGCAAGCTCTTTATAATAAGCTAGATTGTATTTAGTTCTTGTTGGGTCTAATATATCTCCAGTGTAACAAATCGATGCTTCAGCAAGCTTTCCGTTCTCTCTTACAGCATCAATTGCAACTTCCATCCCTTTAATCCAATTTAAACTATCAAATATTCTGAATACATCAATGCCAGCTTGAGCTGATGCTTCAATGAATTTTTTGACAAGATTATCTGGATAATTTTTATATCCTACTGCATTTGATCCACGGAGAAGCATCTGGAATAAAACATTAGGTACTTGATCTCTTAAGTTTAATAATCTTTCCCATGGATCTTCATTTAAGAATCGGTATGCTACATCAAAAGTCGCACCGCCCCACATTTCCATAGAGAATAGGTTAGGTAATAATTTTGATGTTTGTTCTGCAACTGTAACTAGATCCTTCGAACGAATTCTCGTTGCAAGAAGCGATTGATGAGCATCCCTAAATGTTGTGTCAGTAAATAAAACATTCGGCTGATTTTTTAACCATTTCGAAAATTCATCTGCGCCTAATTTATCTAATAATTGCTTAGTACCACTTTCAGCAACTTTTATATGATTTACATTTGGAATGATAATATCATCATAAGCTGGTTTTTCTTTTACTGATATTCCTGGAAATCCATTAACTGTTACATTTCCAATATAATTTAAAAGTTTTGTACCACGGTCTCTTCTTTTTGCAAAAACAAATAATTCCGGTGATGAATCAACAAAAGAAGTATCATACTCACCTGACAAGAAATCAGGATGTGTCGTAACATTTTCTAAAAATGGAATATTTGTTTTAATACCACGAATACGGAATTCTTTTAAATTTCGATTTAATTTTGCAATCGCGCCTTCAAATGTTAATGCGTGAGTAGTTACTTTTACTAATAATGAATCATAGTAAGGTGTAATAACAGCACCTTGGAAACTATTGCCAGTATCTAGCCTTACACCAAATCCTCCACCTGAACGATATGCCATAATTTTTCCTGTATCAGGCATAAAGTTATTCAGTGGATCCTCTGTAGTAACACGAGCTTGTATAGCAAAACCAATTTTTGGAATCTCATCCTGCAATGGAATTCCTACTTTATCACTATGTAAACCATTTCCTTGTGCAATTAAAATCTGAGTTTGAACAATATCAATTCCTGTAATCATTTCAGTGATCGTATGTTCAACTTGAACGCGAGGGTTAACCTCTATAAAATAAAATTCATTACCTGAAACTAAAAATTCTACAGTACCAGCATTTACATACTCTACTTCTTTCATCAATTTAACAGCTGCTTCACAAATTCTATTTCTAAGCTCATCACTTATAGAAGTACATGGTGCAACTTCAACTAATTTTTGATGTCTTCTTTGAATTGAACAGTCACGTTCAAACAAATGAATAACATTTCCTTGATGGTCCCCTAATATTTGAACTTCGATATGTTTTGGATTTTCGATAAATTTCTCAACATAAACCTCATCGTTCCCAAAAGCCGCTTTTGCTTCAGACTTTGCACGCTCGTATGCATCTTTTAAACCTGCAATCGTACGTACAATCCTCATACCGCGACCGCCACCACCAAGGGCAGCTTTAATAATAATCGGGAAACCAAAAGTTTCACCAAACTCCCTTACATCATCCAATGATTGCACTGGACCACTACTACCAGGAATGATTGGTAATTTAGCTTGAAGAGCTTGTTGTTTTGCTTTGATTTTATCTCCGAAAATATCTAAATGTCTTGAGTATGGTCCGATAAAAATAATTCCTTCTTCTTCGCATCTCTTTGCAAAATTAATATTTTCTGATAAGAAACCATATCCTGGATGTATTGCATCTACGTTGTTTTTCTTTGCTATTTCAATAATTCCTTCAATATCTAGATAAGCATCTATTGGCTTTTTACCTTTTCCAACTATATATGCTTCGTCAGCTTTATAACGGTGATATGACCCTTCATCCTCTTTAGAATAAATACCAACAGTTCTAATACCTAACTCAGTGCAAGCTCGAAATACTCGAATTGCAATTTCACCTCTGTTAGCAACTAGAACTTTTTTAATCTGTTTCGTGTAAGTCATTTTAAAGCCTCCTGTATTTATGAAAGATTATTATCAATAAATTAAGAATAAAACTTTTTAAAAATGCATATTTGAAGATTTTTTATAAAGGTTCTTTATTCAACTTATTACGTATTGAAATATTCATTAAAATACCAACCATAGAGAGCATCACGATTAACGAAGTTCCTCCATAGCTTACAAAAGGTAAAGGAACACCTGTAAGTGGAATTAACGAAGTAACTCCTCCTATATTTACAAAAGATTGAATGACGATGATTGCACTGATCCCAGTAGCTAATAATGAATCAAATGAATCCTTTGATTGATGGGCTATAAGCAATCCACGCCAAACAATTAAGAATATACATAAAATAACAACACTAACGCCTATTAAACCTGTCTCTTCACCGATAATTGCTAAAATAAAATCAGTATGAGGTTCAGGTAAGTAGCCAAGTTTTTGAATACTTTTTCCTAATCCAACTCCCGTTAAGCCCCCATTTGCAAATGCAATAAGCGAATTAACGATTTGAAAACCGATTCCTTGTGCATAATCAAAAGGATTTCGGAATGCTAAAAATCGATTAACTTGTACATCAGTTAATCCGATCCCTAAACTGATACATATACTTATTAATGGATAAAGTAATCCAATACCACCTATAAATAAGAGAATTAGTCTCTTAACAATAAAACCACTACAAAACGATACGACTGAACAGGCACCAATTATTAATAAAGCTGTCCCTGTATCCGGTTGTAATCTCAATAGGACAATATAAGCCGCTACAATAATCCAAGGAGCAAAAAGCATTTTCCAGTTCTTTGTAATTTTTTTTTGTCTTTTAGAATACCATCCAGCTAAAAGGACAATTGAACCTAATTTTATTAGCTCGGCTGGTTGAATTCCAAACACCCAGCTTTTCGCATTATTTCTAACTTCACCAAAGAGTAGAACTGCGATTAGTAATCCAAAACTTACTGCAACATTTAAGATCATGACAATTCTTTTTCTAAAGAATGTTGCAGGTAAAAACATTAAGAAAATAAAAGCAAACATCCCAACTTCAAATGCAATTAATTGCTTATGAAAGAAATAGTCACTAGGCCAATGTTCACTTTGATAACGAATGGATGGTAATGGTGAACTTGCACTGTACACCATAATTAATCCAAATAAACATAAGACTAATAATGGAACAAAAATCATATAATCAATATTTTTTAGATATTTTTTTAACATTACTTAATCATCCCTGCTTTGATTAATTATACTTTATGTATTCAACTATTTTGCTAAATTCCCTTTATAAATAAAAACATTGTAACATAGATTAATAGATTTAATGCTTATAACACTTAAAAAAATTCACAAAAAAAAGCTCAAACATTTAGTTTGAGCTTTTGTTAAGCTTAAATTATTTATTCTTTTGATCTGTAAACGCTTCATGCAAAGCAGATAGTTGACGCTCAAGTTCAGAAAGAAGTTCTTTACCTTGTTCCGCTTCAATTAAACCTAATCGAGATGCAAAGTCTATTTCTCTAGACAATCCAAACATTTGAGTATCTAAAACCTCTTCGTATAGAGGGCATTGTGGCATTGTTAAATGATCAAGTTGCACATTTATTAATTTTAAAATCTTTTCAGCATCTTTTTTTAATAATTCAAATGCTTTATCTTTGTAATCTGTTACAGCATCAGACCTCAATTTTCTCCCTCCGCTTCCGTACAAGCTATCTATTTAATATTATAGTTCTTTTGAGGAAAAATCAACTTAATTCATTAGATTTACAAATATGTATTTTAGAAAATTTTATTTTTTCAACAGATTATTTAGGTTCTTTAAGTCTAAAAGTCGCCCTTTCAAATCTATTTTTAATTACTTATGCTAATACACCAGTTTTTATTTTTTCACTAAGGGTACATGTTTAACAAGCTTAAAAACTCAAATGATATTTCAACCTATTTTGCTCATTTAATTGTCTTTTTTCACCGAATAGTCGTACACTATAAATAGACTTAGTACATAGAAGGGGTTTTAGTATGAGTGATGTTTTTCAATTAACTGGTAATGTGGAATTTCCGTTGACGATTGATCCGAGTGTTTGGATTTTTGATGAGAGAAAAGTTAAGTTAGTGAGTTTATTAGCTGGTGAATTAAAAAAGGTTGATGAGCTTGAACAATATACGAAAAGTGTTTCAAAACATTGGGATCGTGAAATTGTTGAAGGTGCGAAGGTTGATAATAGTCCTTTATACGCTACTCAAAAGAAAGAATGGCTCAAAGAATCATATGCAATGCCATTTTCTTATTTTATAGACAATAGTAAACCTAAAAATCGTGATACAGAAGTTACGATTGAAACAAAAGATGAAGAAATAAAATTACCATTTGAAACGATCTATGAAAGTTATTTAGCATTTTCATATAACGGAAAAAGAATCATTGAAAACGGGCCAGTTCATTTATATTTTGTCGATGGCTCAAATAAAGAAACACCCATTACTTCAATTAAGAAAATTATTTTGTAGATTTACACAACAAAACATCTTACCAATTAAAATTGGTAAGATGTTTTCGTTTAAGCAATTTAATTTTTACAAAATATCCGCTGCAAGTTGTGCAATTGATGAACGCTCACCTTTTACTAATTTTACATGCCCACTTATTTTTTGATCTTTAAATTTTTCAACCACATAAGTTAATCCATTATTGTATTCATCTAAATACGGATGATCAATTTGTTCTGGATCTCCCATTAAAACAATTTTACTTTTATCACCAACACGAGTTAATATTGTTTTCACTTCATGTCGAGTTAGATTTTGAGCTTCGTCAATAATAATAAATTGCTCTGGGATACTTCTACCTCTTATATAGGTTAAGGCTTCTACTTCAATTGATCCCATTCCAGCTAAGATCGCATCAAGTTCTCCAGGTTTTTTTGTGTTAAATAAGTATTCAAGATTATCGTATATTGGTTGCATCCAAGGGCGAAGCTTTTCATCCTTTTCACCTGGTAAATACCCAAGATCTTTTCCTACTGGAACAATTGGTCTAGCTACTAGCAATTTTTTATAGCTTTGTAGGTCCTCACTTTGCATTAACCCTGCTGCTAAAGCTAATAAAGTTTTTCCTGTCCCTGCTTTACCGATTAAAGTGACTAAAGGGATGTCGTCACGGAGTAGTAATTCTAATGCCATTGATTGTTGTGCATTCCTTGGCCTTATTCCCCAAATATGTTCATTTGAAAAAACGAACTTTTTAATTTTTGTTCCGGTTTTATCAACAACTCCAAGTGCAGAGCTTTTACCTCCAAGAGCATCCTTTAATACGATAAATTGATTAGGATAAAAAGGATGGTTGGCTATATCTGAAACTGGAAGTTCAGTTTTCTCATAAAACCTATTTAATAAATCTGTATTTATGTAATACTCTAAATAACCAGTATAAATATGATCAACTTCAACTACTCGATCGCTTAAATAATCTTCAGCTAATAAATTTAGAGCATCCGCTTTTACACGGACTAAAGTATCTTTACTAACTAAAATAACTGTTTTTCCATTTTCTTTTGCTTCTTCTTCGAGAGATAAATTTTTTGCAACTGCTAAAATGCGATTATCGTTCGTTTTTTCAACAAAAATTTCTTGTAATTGATGAAACGAGCGATGATTTAATTCAATTCTAAACGAACCACCATTTTCAAGAGGAATACTTTCATGTAATTTCCCTAGTTCTCGAAAGCTGTCAATAAGTTTGGATACATACCTAGCATTACGACCAACCTCATCCATATATCTCTTCTTTGAGTCTACTTCCTCTAATACAACAGCTGGTACAACTACATCGTTATCTTCAAATGAAAAGATTGCTAGTGGGTCTTGCAGTAGTACATTGGTGTCGAGAACATATATTTTACTCAATCCTTAACCTCCTGACTCAAATAACTCAGAATATAATAATTAGTAATAATTCTAAATTGATTGATCTTACATTTGGTTACTAGTCGAAGAATGGACGAACCGTTTATATATTATATGAAATTCTCTCTACTTTAGAATATCTTTTCATGTTTATAGCTCGAAGGATCTTATTCCATTTAATACTGCTACATCTAATTTCTTTGCTGCCCTCTCATCGTATGTTTTAGCATATTCAGGTTCGGCTGTTATTTTTGAACCGTAAAATAATATATTTTTCACTTCATTAATTTCTACTTCTATACAAGCTAATTTTAATGGAATTCCAGGCATTTGCTTTGTTAACACCTTAGCATTACCTGAAATATTATATACTGTTTCATTTGAGAATAAGCTTAATGATACCCCTTTTACTGCTTCAATATTTGATATAATTCCTGACCTTTGATCTACAGCAAAGCGAATTGTTTTTTCGTCTAAAGCTGCAATCCAAGAAATAGCATTCATTACCGGAACATCCTTTTCAGAGTTAAAAGTACTTAAAAAAACAATCTTTTCTTTATTACAATCTTTAAATAAGCTTGGTGACAATGTTTTCTCAATACTGTTTGCCATCACTATTTCATCTCCTTCAAATAAAGAGTATACTAATATAATTCAAAGTTTTTTTAAAACTTCCTGCTAAAACCATTGTTTTCTAAAAATATATTCTAAAACCTGTTATAATTATGTTAACTTAAGTTCCATTAATAAGGAGAGAAATTCCACATGAGAGTTAAATGCATGATTTGTGATAAAAGTGAATCCATTAGCGATGAATCACCTATTGCAAAAAAATTAAGAAATCGACCTATTCATACATATACATGCTCCGAATGCTACGATCGAATTAAAACAAAAACAGAACAAAGAATTGCAACAGGAAAATTCCGTTTCTTAAAACCTGTAAAGGATAATGACGAGTGGTAAGTTAAGCAGAAAAATAGAAGCCAATAAGGTTTCTATTTTTTTATGGAAGAGAAAAATGCAGGAGCTGAAAATCTAAAAAAAGAGAGTAAAATCTTTTAATTTCTCTTAAAAGGATTTCCTATTCTCATTTGAGAAGATTATTTGGGAAGTTAGTTGGAACGAAAGATGCAAAGACCAAACAGAAGCGAACGCGATTTAGGAAGTTCAGCTCACGCACCATGGAAAGCTAGCTCAATTAGTGGAAATCAACGTTCTTTTTTTCTTATATATTAAGCCACAAATTATCATATAAATTTAAAAACAAAAAACCTAGATTCATTTCTAGGTTTTTAATACTTTTCCGGATTAAATTTAACTTGATCTAAGAAACAATCAATCATTTCAATTGGAAAACGAGTTGTGCGCTCTTTTTCATCATGAGTAAATGTGATTAGATAAAAATCTTCCATTTTTTCTATTTTCACGTTTGATACTTGATGATCCTCTTTTAAAATCGAATCAAACATCTCGTACGTCTCTTTTGCGGCTTCATCAGAAGGTCTACTTTCATATATCACTTTAATCGTTAACCAATTATATAAAGCGTCTTGTACAGATTTCATTTTATACCAACTTTCTATAATGTGTTACGTTATGTAGTAGCCTTATTCTTTTTTGATTGATGTAGGCGAACCTTATATACACCTAATACGAAAACACTTGCAAGCAATGCTTCTACAATTGGAATCCTTAACGCTAAGAAAGTAAGGAAACTACAGCCTATCATAAGTAAAACATAAGTAATTAACATTTTAAGGATGCTCAATTTTTTAGCGAATCCTAAATGATATACCACGATACTTAGTACTACAATTAATGCATATAAAATCCACATTGAAAGTCCTACATCATGAGTTATATTAATTAGTTGTGTTATGACAAATTCAAATCCCTTTGGAGCTTTTTCCAAATCCATATCCCCCTATTAAATAATAAAACAAAAATAAAACCGACTATTATCTAGTCGGTTTTATTATATCATAATTATTTTAAAATTTAATTATTCTTGTTCAGCGAATTTTTTCTTTTTCGCTGCACGCTCACGCTCGTTTTTATCAAGAAGCTTTTTACGTAAACGAATTGATGTTGGTGTAACTTCACAGTACTCATCATCATTTAAGTATTCTAAAGATTCTTCAAGTGTCATGATACGTGGTTTTTTCATTGTCGTTGTTTGGTCTTTATTCGCTGAACGAATGTTAGTAGCGTGTTTAACTTTAACAACGTTTACTGATAAATCATTATCACGGTTGTGCTCACCAACAATCATACCATCGTATACGTCAGTACCTGGCTCAAGGAAAATTATACCGCGGTCTTCTAGACCCATAATTCCGTATGTTGAAGCTTTACCAGTTTCCATAGAAACTAATACACCTTGACGACGTCCACCAACTTGACCTTGAATAGCTGGTTGGTAGCTATCGAATGAATGGTTAATAATTCCATAACCACGAGTTAATGTTAAGAATTCAGTAGTGTAGCCAATTAATCCACGAGCTGGTACCATAAATGTTAAACGAACTTGACCGTTACCATTATTAACCATGTCTCTCATTTCACCTTTACGAGCGCCCATTGATTCCATGATTGAACCAGTATACTCTTCTGGTACGTCGATTTGTACATGCTCAACTGGCTCACATCTTACACCATCAATTACACGAATAATAACTTCTGGTTTTGAAACTTGAAGCTCATATCCTTCACGACGCATGTTTTCGATTAAGATTGATAAGTGAAGCTCTCCACGTCCACTTACGATCCAAACATCAGGAGAATCTGTGTTTTCTACACGTAAACTTACGTCAGTTTGAAGTTCTTGTAATAATCTTTCTTCAATTTTACGAGAAGTTACAAATTTACCTTCACGACCAGCAAAAGGAGAGTTATTAACTAAGAATGTCATTTGTAGCGTTGGCTCATCGATACGTAAAATTGGTAGTGCTTCTTGGTGTTCAGCAGGACATACTGTTTCACCAACGTTAATATCTTCCATACCAGATACTGCTACTAAGTCACCAGCTTTTGCTTCTTGGATTTCAATACGCTTTAATCCAATAAATCCAAACATTTTTGTAATACGGAATTGCTTAACTGACCCATCAAGTTTCATTAATGCAACTGATTGACCAACTTGCATAGTTCCGCGGAAAATACGTCCGATACCGATACGTCCAACATAGTCATTATAGTCTAGTAATGTTACTTGGAATTGTAATGGCTCTTCACTATTATCGATTGGAGATGGAATGTGCTCAATAATTGTATCGAATAAAGCATTCATATTTGGTTCTTGTTTAGCAGGATCAGATTCTAAGCTAGAAGTTCCGTTGATTGCTGATGCAAATACAACTGGGAATTCTAATTGATCTTCGTCTGCACCTAATTCAATAAATAAATCGATTACTTCGTCTACTACTTCATCAGGACGTGCAAAGTCACGGTCGATTTTGTTTACAACTACGATTGGTGTTAAATGTTGTTCTAAAGCTTTTTTCAATACGAAACGAGTTTGTGGCATACAACCTTCATATGCGTCTACTACTAAAAGAACACCATCAACCATTTTCATGATACGTTCTACTTCTCCACCAAAATCGGCGTGTCCTGGCGTATCCATGATGTTAATACGTTTGCCTTCATATTGGATTGCAGTGTTTTTAGCTAAAATTGTAATTCCACGTTCACGTTCTATATCATTCGAGTCCATTGCACGCTCATTAACGTTTTCGTTTGAACGGAATGTACCTGATTGTTTTAATAATTCATCAACTAACGTTGTTTTACCATGGTCAACGTGCGCAATAATTGCGATATTGCGTAAATCTTCTCTTTTTTTCAAAATATATTCACTCCTAAAATGTCTACACATCTGTTTTCATTATTAACTAAAACATTATAGCACATGCACAGTGAAATATATCAATAAAATTGTTTAAACAAAAATATAAATTATTAATAAATATTTAGTAAAGTTTTATTTTTTTCAAATTTACATCCAATTAAACAAGGAGTAAAATAAGAATAGGAATAGGGGGATTCACTATGTCTAGTATTAAATTCAGACTTTTCTGTGTAGCACTTTTATCCGTAATCTTCTTAATTCTGGTTGGTATAATGCTAGCCGAACTAAGTGTTATTGGAGCTGTGATTTCACTAATTATCTCAATATTATTAGTTGGTTATGGTTTTTCATTACGTGCTAAATTAAAAAAAGAAGGTAAAGTTTAAAACTTACCTTCTTTTTATTATTTTTGTAAAAACTCGATATAATCAGTAAGCAATTCTTTATGAATCGAAGGGTTACTTACAAGAACTGAACTTTTTTTAAGAATTGAAAGGCTTTCATTATTGAGTGTAGTACAAACTCCACCTAGTTCTTCAACAATAATTTTACCCGCAGCAAAATCCCAAGGTGATAATCTTGGGGTGATATATGCATCTATTCTTCCCATAGCAACATAGACCATTTCCATTGCAGCAGATCCATACGATCTACTTCCTCTAACCCTGCGAATTAAACTTCCTAATTTTTCATGATTTAAATAATGATTTTTTGTTAACCAAATGGCATTTACAGCTATTACAGCCTCATCTAATACTACATTTTTCAAAGGAGTTAATGCTAGATCATTTAAAAAGGCACCCTCTCCCTTTTTGGCAAAATATAGTTCATTATGTATAACATCTAATATAAATCCCATTTTACCTATACCATTTTCATAAATACCTAAAGATATCATAAAATTACGCTTTTGATGGACAAAATTCATCGTTCCATCGATTGGATCAAGAATCCATACAATTCCATCTACATGATCCAACTCATCACCCTTACCTTCCTCACCAAGTAAGTAATGATTTGGAAATTTCTTTTTTATTTTTTCATAAAAGAATTTTTCAATTTCTTCATCTTTATTTGTTACAAGGTCATTCTCATTTGATTTTGTATTGATTGTTATGGAGTCATATAAAGAGCTCTTAATATTTTCTGCTGCCTCTTGAAGCAAATTCCTAGCGAATTGTTCAATTTTTTTCCAATCTTCATTCATTTTAAACACTCCAAACTCTACATGCTTAAACTAATAATATTATGGTCCTGTATATCAGTTTACCAATTTTATCCTAAAAAAACCTAATGAAATGAATTTATTGATCTTAAGGAGGAACTTTTTTGGAGGGAGGGCATACGATAAATCATTGGGTGGGCGGACTAGGGAATTAGCGCACAGAAAAACGAACCTATTTAAAGGTTCGGTAAATAAACTCGCTAAGCTTCTAGACGAATTAATTCTAATCTTAATAATTCTAATTTCTTCTTAGATTCAACCATTGCTTCGTTATCGTTGACTGTCATAGCATCGAATAGAGTAGCTAATTCATAATCTAACTCTAATCTAAGTACAGGTATTCTCTTTTCAGCATCAGTTCTTTTTAACGCATTAATCACTTGTCTCATCATAATCCCTCCATAGAATATAAGTTGGCAAAACAAATTGTAAAAGTTAATTAACAAAATTTTCTGATTTTTATCTTGCTACTAATATATGTTATTTAAGCTTATAATGTAACTATTTTATAAAGAAACATATTACCCATTTGTTTTGGACAAACATGGTATACTAATCAGAGAAATGTAACTAGGGGGTTCAAAAATGATTCAATCTTTTTTTAAAGAAAGTGATTTTGAAATATTTACAACTGACTCAACTTTAGAAACTAGAATGAGTGCTATCCAAAATGAAATTCAACCAAAATTCAAAGAAGTCGAAGAAGAAATCTTACCTTTTTTAAATAGACAAACTGATCAAAACTTTTTTGGCCATATTGCAAAGCATGCTCGTCGTACTGTAAATGCTCCAAAAGATACTTGGATTGCATTTGCTACAAATAATCGAGGATACAAAATGCTTCCTCATTTCCAATTTGGACTGTGGGGTACCCATCTTTTCGTTTACTTTGGAATTATTTATGAAAGTCCAAATAAGCAATCGATTGCAACTAACTTTGAAAAGAATAAAAATAAACTGTACAAAATGATTCCAAAAGATTTTGTTGTATCATACGATCATATGAAGCCTGATGTGATACCAAAAAGTAAATTGACAAAAGATGAATTTGGTAAAGGTATCCAAAGATTTCATGATGTAAAAAAAGCAGAATACCTATGTGGAATTACGATTCCAAAAGATGAAGCAATTACACTTACAAAGGAAGAACTAATCCAACGTATTATAGATACATATAATACTTTAATTCCTTTATACAATATAAGTATAAAATGAATTAATATAAGTGTTGTTTAATTATACATATGTCAAAAACAAAAGTCTATGCCCATTCTTTACACATTTTTCGACAGGACGAAATATGAAATTGAAATACTTAGGCTTAAACAAGTAGATAAAAAGCCCATTTCAGTTAGTTTATTAGCCAGAAATGGGCTTTAAATTTTTTCTAACGGATATTAAATTAACCTAAACCTTTACTATTTACATTTTAATTTTATCGCCAGGTGCACCATTTTTAGCTTTTTGCATTACTCGATAGGCAGAATAGCCCGATAGCTCCTCTAATTCGTTACATAATTTTTTTTCTTGAGCAATACTAGGTACGATTGATTTAAACTGTTTGTACGCAGCCATTAATTCTTCTCGTTCGATCCCCTTTTCATATGCTCTTTCTACCGATGTGTAGAATTGTATTACTTCTATCGTCTCATTTGTTGTCCAGTCATATGAAATTGGGTACTGGTAATCCATTTACTTCACTCCTACTATTATCTAATTAATTCCATTTTAACACATTTTTCAAATTCCATTCTTATTTAATAAATTGATATATTTTCATCCGGATGAATAAAATTTCATTACTTAATAATATTTTTCTATACAGAAAATTCATAGAATGATATAATCTTTTTGTTTTTCAAATGAAGGTAAGACAGTTTATAACTTAATGAGAGTAAACAGTTGAATTGTTTACAAACATACCACTTCCGAAAAACACTATTATTCATTAAATGGGGTGTATGTTAAAAATGAAACAAAATGAAACACCGTTATTTTCTTCTTTATTAGAACATGCAAAGAAGAACCCAATTCAGTTCCATATTCCGGGACATAAAAAAGGAAATGGAATGGATCCAACATTTAGAGAGTTTATAGGCGATAATGCTTTATCAATCGATTTAATCAACATTGCTCCTTTAGATGATTTACATCATCCAAAAGGTAAAATAAAACAAGCACAAGATCTTGCAGCTAAAGCATTTGGCGCTGACCACACTTTTTTTTCAGTTCAAGGAACAAGTGGAGCTATCATGACAATGGTAATGAGTGTTTGTGGACCTGGCGATAAAATTATCGTTCCAAGAAATGTTCATAAATCAGTATTATCTGCCATCATTTTCTCAGGTGCAACACCAATATTTGTTCATCCTGAAATTGATAGTGAATTAGGTATTTCACACGGTATTACTACAAATGCAGTAAAAGAGGCAATTTTAAATAATCCAGATGCAAAAGCAGTACTAGTCATCAATCCTACATATTTTGGTTTTGTAGCAGACTTAAAAAGCATTGTTGAACTTGCTCATTCACATGGCTTAGCAGTATTAGTTGATGAGGCACATGGTGTACATATACATTTCCATGATGAATTACCGATCTCTGCGATGCAAGCAGGGGCTGACATGGCTGCTACGAGCGTACATAAGCTTGGTGGCTCTATGACTCAAAGTTCCATTTTAAATGTAAGAGAAGGCATTGTGAATGTTCACAGGGTACAATCCATACTAAGTATGCTGACAACTACTTCAACTTCTTATTTATTGCTAGCCTCACTTGATGTTGCAAGAAAGAGATTAGCCACTGTTGGTGAAGAATTGCTTACGAATACTATTAGACTAGCAAACAATGTTCGTCATAAAATCAATTCAATTAATGGCTTATATTGCCCTGGTTATGACTTAGTTGGAAAAGAGGCTACATTTAATTTTGATCCTACTAAAATATTAATAAGTGTTAAAAAATTAGGTATAACTGGCCATGACGTTGAAGTTTGGTTAAGAGAGCGATTTAATATCGAAGTTGAAATGTCCGACTTATATAATGTTCTTTGTATTTTAACACCAGGCGATAGTGAAGAAGATATTCAGCAGTTAATTCACGCACTAGAGGTGTTAGTAACTGAGTTTGAAATTTCAGAACGTAATACAAATTTAAACGTTGAAATTCCTACGATTCCAAATTTAGCAGTTTCTCCACGAGACGCATTTTATTCTGAAACAGAATCTGTACCGCTTGAAGATTCTGTTGGAAGAATTATTGCTGAATTTGTAATGGTTTATCCACCTGGGATTCCAATCTTTTTACCAGGTGAAGAAATTACACTTGAAAATCTAGTATATATAAAAAAGAATATTGAAGCAGGACTACCTGTTCAAGGTCCCGAAGACGAAGAATTACTAACGCTAAAAGTATTAAAATAATTAAACTTTCATAAAGAAACTAGGAAAAGAATCCTAGTTTTTTTGTATTATAAATCACAACTAACTTATATAGGCATATGATAGGTAAGGTAATTAATTTGATTCGTACAAAATATTGTTTTTATGTTAGGATGTGAACTTATTGATAGTCGTGAATAATAAAATTGTTCATGCTTCATTAAAAAATAGCTCAGATTCAAATAATAATCTTTATAAAGAGATATTGTCTGATTTAACATCAAGTAAAAAATCTCATATTTATAAATCAAACCGTGAATTATCATTTGATTTAACACTTCGTACTTATATACTTCGGGCCTCTAAAGATTTAATGGCAAGTGGTATGCAATTTAGGGTATTTCGACGAGCATATTGTAATCCTATGTTTTGGATTCGGACTCCAATGGGAGGATTTCGACTTAGGCCAGGCATAAGAGCATCAATGGGAATATACGATATTTTTCGAAACGGACAATTATATGCAACAGAATGTGCTACTGCAATCATAATGATATTTTATAAAGCCCTTTTAGATTTATACGGATACGAAATTTTTGATGAAATTTTCGATAATGGTTTCTACTTATACACTTGGAATTATGACCATAAATTAGCGATATTAACAGCTGAAGTCGATCGCCCAGCTCCTGGAGACGTAGTTTATATAAAAAATCCCCAAGTTGATCCAATGACCCCAGAATGGCAAGGTGAAAATACTGTTACTATGGGAAGTAATTATTATTATGGTCACGGTATCGGAATACGTACACTACAAGAGATTATTTTCCATTTAAATATGCATAGATATCCGTTTGCAATGGTTTCTGCCTTTTTAACAAATTTAAATACAAGAATCGATTCAAATGAAATGGCTCCATATTTAAAGGATGATTCAAAATTAATACCAGTAACAACGAGGGAAGTTTCTTCTGATGTAATAACAGCAAGAATTGGTGATCAAACTCAAATAGCATAAACGAAAAATGAGGGTGACTTTTTTTAGTCTCCCTTTTTATGTACATATAAATCAAACAATGATTTGTGAACTAATGTGTAAGCTGTGCACTCCGTAAAAAAATTGTTCGGCTATTTTATAGATTGCTAAAATTCTTTGACCTCGTTAATATATCCAAATTAAGTTATCAACGTAATGAATAACAAAAAAACCACAAGGTAAATTGATCCCTTGTGGAATTTCATTATTTTAGATGTCTTTTGAGATTTGCTATTGGACACTTTATTTTATTAGTAAATTAGCAAGCTTCATTTTCTGTAGGTTGACAATCTTCACAATCTTTCACATAAAGAGTAGTTACTTTTTCATCCTCGAAATGACCTACTATTTTATCACAACATTTACATACGAACGTCCCCATTGTTGTAACCCCTTTCATAATGTTGTATCAATTAACTATCTTCATTATAAAGTGTTATACTTATTTACGCAATGTGTAAATAAGTATAACTTTAATCTTCTGATACTAGATTATTCAAGGGGTTTTTTAAGGTGTATGCCATTCAATTAGTATAACATATTTATTTTTTACTCATAGCTCTCCTCTATACTTGGTGACGGTAACCAATCCGCTAAATATTCTGCGAGCTCCATTGCTTCTTCTTCTGTTTTAAGCTTACATAAAAATTTCAATTGGTTTGGAAAAGAAACGTCCTGTCGATCTAGTAAAATACATTGTCTAGACTGCATGCAGATGACGAGTGGCTTTCCAAAGAACATGTTCGTATATACAATGCCAATATCATATCTTACATCATTTGCGACGAAGCCTACGAATCTGACTCTTACATTTTCATGATCATCATATAGTTTTTCAAACATTGCTTCACCCACTCCTCAATTTAGTGTTGTAAGTTAATACATATGAAGAAAAGATTAATTTCATACCGAATACTTGTCTAAAAATTTGAAATAATGTTATGATAATAAAGATTAAAAGTGATGTTTTTCATAAAACATCTTAGGGGGAAAGTTTAAAAATGGTTCAACAAGCTACCATTCAATTAGTGGATAAATCAAAATACCAAGAAGCAAATTTAGATTTAATAAATAATTTAATTAATGATTACATACATTCTTCAACTAAAATTGGCCAACAAGTTGACTGGAATTATGAAAGGGCTTCCTTTCCTTATACAATTTCAAACAAAAAATTAGACGACCAAGAAGCACTTTATTTACAGAGTAATGACTCTCGTTATAAACATTTTGTTGTTTCAATCCAAGATGACAAAAATATCGTAATTACACTTTTACCAAACTCAACATATGGAGATAAAGGAAAAGCAAATGAGCTTTGTCGATATTTAGCTCAAAAAATTGAAGCAAAACTAGAATTATTTAACAATCGAATCATGTATTTTTACAAACGTTAATTCAAAATAATTTTACGATTGCCTGACAAAAGAAAAATACCGAAGCATAAAAGCAAGTAATTATAATACTTGCTTTTCTTGTATTTCCAACGTATTTAGCAATTAAATACAGCTGGTAAAAGAAGACTAAAAACAAAATAACCTTCGAATAAATTTGATCTCTTTTAGATAGGAACACTACATATGAAAAACCTACCCAAAATAGTTGATGAATCATTAATACTATTAATTGTTTTCTCATCGATACTCCCACCATTCAATCATCAAATACTAGAAAGTTTGTTTTCTAAACGTTATGCTAGACATGCCTTAATCATGCAAAAAACCCTACTATATTTAGGAGGGTTTTAATCTATTTTTTTCTTCGTATTTTGCATTATACGGTGTTCAGTATCCATAAGTTAACTTTATCCCTAACGCTTTGTCATAAGCGTTTTAAATTAATTTAAACAGTATTTTAAACGAAAAAAACCTCCTATTAAATAGGAGGTTTTTAAGATATTATTTTAAAACGTGGATTGGATGACCCATCGCTAACTCTGCAGCTTCCATTGAGATTTCACCTAATGTTGGGTGAGCATGAATTGTTTGAGCAATATCCTCAACGCTCATGCAAGCTTCAATTGCAAGGCCAAGCTCAGAAATGATATCCGAAGCATTTACACCTGCAACTTGAGCACCAACTAGTACTCCATCTTCTTTACGAGAAATTAATTGTACGAATCCGTCAGTTGAATTTAGTGATAATGCGCGACCATTTCCACCGAATGGGAATTTTGCAACATTTACAGCTAATCCTTCTTCATCCGCTTGTTTTTTAGTATAACCAACAGTTGCTAGTTCTGGATCTGTGAATACTACTGCAGGGATTGCTAAGTATTCAATTTGACTTGGCATACCGCTAATCGCCTCAGCAGCCACTTTACCTTCATAAGAAGCTTTGTGTGCTAATGGTGGTCCTGCAATTACATCACCAATCGCAAAAATGTTTTTAACTGTTGTACGAGCTTGTTGATCAGTTGTAATTACACCACGTTCGTTAATTTCAACACCAACATTTTCTAAGCCCATGTCACGAGAATTTGGGAAACGTCCAACTGTTACTAATACGTAATCAGCTTCGATTTCTTTCATTTCTCCATTAGCTTCAAATTTAACAGTTACGCCGTCAGCAGTTTCTTCAACGCCTTTACCGAACGCTTTTGTTACGATATCAACATTACCTTTTTTCTTTAATCCACGTTTAACGATTGAGCTCATAGATTTTTCAAAACCATTTAAGATTTCGTCACCAGCTTCAAGAATTGTTACGTGAGTACCAAAGTTTGCATAAGCTGTACCTAATTCCATACCGATATAGCCGCCACCAATAACAACTAATTTTTTTGGAATTTCTGGTAAGTTTAATGCACCTGTTGAATCGATTACACGGTTACTCCATTTGAATCCTGGGATTTCGATCGGAGTTGAACCTGTTGCGATAATCGCATTGTTAAATGTATATGTTTGAGCTGAATCTTCAGTAATAACACGTAGTGTGTTTGCATCATTAAAGTAAGCTTCACCTTTAATAACTTCAACTTTGTTTCCTTTTAATAAACCAGCTACACCACCAGTTAATTTAGAAACAACACTGCTTTTCCAAGCTTGAACTTTTGTAAAATCAACTTTTACATTTTCAGCTGTAATACCGATATCTTCAGAATGTTTAGCAGTCTCATAACGGTGACCTGCTGTAATTAATGCTTTTGAAGGAATACAACCTACGTTTAAACATACTCCTCCTAGATTACCTCTTTCAACAACGGCTACTTTTTGTCCAAGTTGTGCTGCACGAATTGCTGCAACATAACCACCAGGACCAGCACCGATAACGACCGTATCTAGTTCAATTGCGAAATCTCCTACTACCATCTATCTTACGCCTCCATTAATAATAATTCTGGATCATTTAATAATCGTTTAATGTGGTTTAAAGCGTTTTGAGCTGTTGCACCATCGATAATACGGTGGTCAAAGCTTAATGATAACGCTAATACTGGAGCTGCTACGATTTCTCCATTAATAACTACTGGTTTTTCAGCGATACGACCAATACCTAAAATCGCAACCTCTGGGTGGTTAATTACTGGCGTAAACCATTGTCCACCTGCAGAACCAATGTTTGTGATTGTGCAAGTTGCACCTTTCATTTCTGCAGGAGCTAATTTGCCATCACGTGCTTTTGTAGCTAATTCGTTAATTTCAGCAGAAATTGAGAAAATAGCTTTACGATCAGCATCTTTAACAACAGGTACTAATAAACCTTTGTCAGTGTCTGCAGCAATACCAATATTATAGTAATGTTTGTGTACGATTTCGCTAGTAGCATCATCGATTGATGTATTTAATGCTGGGAATTTACGTAATGCAGAAGTTAAAGCCTTAACAACATAAGGTAAGAATGTTAATTTAATACCTTGTGCAGCTGCAACTTCTTTATATTTTTTACGGCTAGCAACTAGTTTAGTTACATCTACTTCATCCATTAATGTTACGTGAGGAGCAGTATGTTTAGAGTTAACCATTGCTTTTGCAATTGCTTTACGAATTCCACTCATTTTTTCACGAGTTTCAGGGTATGCACCTTCAGGAATTGGCATTGCTTTTGGAGCTTCTTCTTTTACAGCTGATGTTTCAGATACAACTTCAACAGCAACCTCAGTTTGTGCAGCTGCAACTGGTGCAACTCCGCCTGCTAAGAATGCATCTACGTCTTTTTTCGTTACACGGCCATTTTTACCTGAACCTGGAACAATACGTAAATCTACGTTTTTCTCACGAGCATATTTACGTACAGAAGGCATAGCAATTACATGTGCTTTTGGCTCAATTGCAGCAACTGGAGAAAGTGGTGCAGCATCTGTTTTTGGTTCAGCTTGCTCATAAGATTCTTGTACTTTTGCTTGAACTGCTTCAGCAGCTTCTGGTACAGGAGTAGTAACTTGCGCTTCTTCAGCATGTTGACCTTTAAAGCTAATGTTTTCATAGCCAGGTGCATCTAAGCGTACTAATACGTCACCAACAACCGCAACAGTTCCTTCGCTAACTAGAACTTCTAATACTTTACCTTTAACAGGTGATGGGATTTCAACTACAGATTTATCATTTTGAACTTCACAAATGATATCATCTTCATTTACTTCGTCTCCTGCTTTAATAAACCACTTTACAATTTCACCTTCGTGAATACCTTCACCGATATCTGGTAATCTAAATTCAAATAGACTTGCCACTGAGTTTGACACAGATTTCTACCTCCGAACAAAATTAAATTAATTTTTAAATTTTTATCTATAATGTAAGAAAGGTATTGATGAATTCATCAAATACCTTTCTCTATTTTTGTTACATAATCAATTAGAAGTTTAAAACTTTTTGAATACCTTCAACTACATCTTTATGGTTTGGTAACCAAACAGTTTCTGCTTCTGAGAATGGGTATACAGTGTCAGCTGCAGTAATACGTACAACTGGTGCTTCTAATGAAAGAATACAACGGTCATTAATTTCAGCAACTACATTTGCAGCAATACCAGCTTGTTTTTGTGCTTCTTGTACAACAACTGCACGGCCAGTTTTCTCAACAGACGCAACGATTGCAGCAGTATCTAATGGGTGAACAGTTCGTAAGTCAACTACTTCTACTGATACACCTTCTTTTTCTAATTCTTCTGCAGCTTTTAATGCAGTGTGAACCATTGCACCGTAAGCAAATACAGAAACGTCTTTACCTTCACGTTTAACATCAGCTTTACCTAATTCGATTGTGTACTCACCTTCAGGTACATCTTCACGGAAAGAACGATATAATTTCATGTGCTCTAAGTAGATAACTGGGTCGTTATCACGAATAGATGAAATTAAAAGACCTTTCGCATCTTTAGGAGTTGATGGAATGACTACTTTTAAACCAGGAGTTTGAGCCATTAATCCTTCTAAACTATCCGCGTGCATTTCTGGAGTATGAACCCCACCACCAAATGGTGAACGGAAAGTAATTGGAGAAGTGAAACGACCACTTGTACGGTAACGCATACGAGCAGCTTGACCTGCGATTGAGTCCATAATTTCAAATAAGAATCCGAAGAATTGAATTTCTGGTACAGGACGGAAACCTTGGATTCCAAGACCGATTGCTAATCCACCGATTCCTGATTCAGCAAGTGGTGTATCAAATACACGCTCTTCACCGAACTCTGCTTGTAAACCTTCAGTTGCACGGAATACACCACCGTTTACTCCAACGTCTTCACCGAATACTACTACAGTTGGATCGTTTTTCATTTCAACGCGTAATGCATCTGTGATAGCTTGAATCATTGTCATTTGCGCCATGACTTACTTCGACTCCTTCTCTTTGTAAATTGCAAATTGCTCTTCTATATTACTTGTTTTAGTTTCGAACATATTAGCCATTAAATCAGTAACTTTTTGTTTTGGCTCTTGGTCAGCAAGTTTAATCGCATCTTTAATTGCTTCTTTTGCTTCTTCGATAATTGCATTTTCTTCTGCTTCAGTCCAAAGACCTTTTTTCTCTAAGAACTTACGGAAACGAACGATTGGATCCTTTGCTTCCCACTCATTTTCAGTATCTTTTGTACGGTAACGAGTTGGGTCATCCCCAGCCATTGTATGTGGACCATAACGGAATGTTAATGTTTCGATTAATGTTGGACCTTCACCATTAATTGCACGTTTACGAGCTTCTGATGTAGCAGCATATACTGCTAATGGATCCATACCATCAACTTGAATACCTGCAATACCTACTGCAATTGCTTTTTGAGCAATTGTTCTAGCTTTTGATTGCTTAGAAACAGGAGTTGAGATTGCGTATCTGTTATTTTGAACAATGAAAATTGCAGGAGCATTGTAAGCACCAGCAAAGTTTAAACCTTCGTAGAAGTCACCTTGAGAAGCTCCACCGTCACCTGTATATGTAATGGCAACAGAGTTTTGCCCTTTTAATTTTTTACCAAGCGCCACACCCGCAGCTTGAATAATTTGAGCACCAATAATAATTTGTGGGAAGATTACATTTACATCTTCAGGAACTTGACTTCCTACTAAATGTCCACGTGACCATAAAAATGCTTTGTATAATGGTAGACCGTGCCAGATCATTTGAGGTACATCACGGTAACCAGGTAAGATAAAGTCTTCTTTTTCAAGAGCAAATTGACTTGCTAATTGAGATGCTTCTTGTCCTGCAGTCGGAGCGTAGAACCCTAAACGACCTTGTCTGTTTAAAGAAATAGAACGTTGATCAAGAACTCGAGTCCATACCATACGCTTCATTAATTCTTTTAATTTTTCGTCAGATAATTCTGGCATTGCTGCTTCGTTAACGACTTCTCCCTCTTCATTTAAAATTTGAAGAGTTTCAACTGAATCACCAAATTGAAGCATATGATTCATTAATTCAGAAACAGTTTTTGTATTCTTCATTTCCGTTGTTTCCTTTCCATCTACTTTCTTAGTAGTAGTTGCCACTTAACCCACACCCTTCTTTAATTATGGAGGATTTATTTACTATATCCATCATGTGTATTTTCTTAAGAGTAACTATAAGTACCTTGTACTTATAATTAAAAAACTGTACTTATTCTAATTGTGTATTACATTAGTACAACATTGAGCACTAGTACAGTTTATAACACGTTCATAAACTCGTCAAATATTTTGTTGTATTATTTTATTCATGATTTTTCGGAAAACTTGTTACATTTTTTCCGCCCTGTACTACCTTTGAAACAGCAATCTGTTATACAATAACAGAAACTCTTTTAAATTATACTTAAATAGCTAAAACCAGATTTTTTTTATGATAAATTCCAAACTGTACTACAACGATTTTTGGTGAATTAATCTAGTTAATTCCAGTTATTTACCATATTTTTCATATATGTCTTTTTGTAGATTATTTAATTTTTGAGTATAAAGATTTAATTGATCATTATATTTAATGACATCTTTATAAATCTTATTTGTATTCTTTGTCTTACCCTTTACATTTTTTAAATCAACTTTTTTCTGAGATAATAACTTATAAATTGAAAGATCCGTTTCTATAGCTTGTTTATATTTCGAATTCAATTTATCGTATAAATTAGTTCTTTCTCTCCAGATTTTAATGAAGTTATTTACTTCATTGCGAAACTGTTCATCTTTTGTTTCAATGTTTATTGTTTGAAGTTCTTCAATTTTTATGTCTATGTCGTGAATTAATTTTGACTCCTCATTCACTCCATCTTTCCGCTCATTTAATAAATTAATCGCTTGTTTGGCCGACTCTTGTCTTTTATTTACTTCATTAATTTTATATAAATAAATTTTTTCATAATACTCCAATTCATTTATTTCTAATTTTTGAATTTTTACACCAGCTTTTTGAAATTTTTGCTCCATTTTTGTAATTTTACTTAGTTGATTTATGACTAAATTCCTTTGTTTTACTTGAGATGTACACCCCGTACAAAAGATTAATAAAAGACCTATTACAAGAAATAAAGAAATGAATTTTTTATTCATAATTCCACCCAAATTTTTGTCGTATTAATTTCATATTGCATCTTTTCATATTTTTTATACGTCCTCAAAAAATAATATGGTCACATACCCACACACTTTATGTACTTTTTCATAATTTGTAGTATCCGCTATATGCGGAAACAGTTTAAAGGGAGGTTATATTATGTACGGTTACGGATACGGAAAAGGTGGATACCCTGGTTATGGCGGATGCGGATGCGGTTACGGTGGTTTCGCATTAATCGTTGTTCTATTCATTTTATTAATTATCGTTGGTGCAGCTTTCGTTTTATAATTCACACTGACACAGCCTCTATTATTAAATGTATAACCACAAACTTTAGGAGCGATTATTATATCGCTCCTTTTTCCATTATATTGTTGAATGACTGACAATTTATAAAAGATTTGATAGACTAAATTAATAATACTAGTGAATAGTTCATACTTATACTTAAAGAAATAATAAGACAGGAGTGAAATTCATTTGATTACAATGAAAGATATAATTCGAGAAGGGGACCCTAGGTTAAGAGAGGTCTCGAGTGAAGTAAGCTTACCTCCTTCGAATGAAGATATACATTTAGTAAATTCATTATTGGAATATGTTATTAATAGTCAAAATCCAGAAATAGCTGCTGAATATGGTTTACGATCTGGAATTGGTTTGGCCGCACCACAAATCGGCATACTTAAAAGAGCAATAGGGGTTCATGTGACTGATCAGCAAGGTAATTTATTTAGTTATGCATTATTAAATCCTAAAATTGTAAGTCATTCTGTAGAGCAAGTTTATTTATCAGGTGGCGAAGGCTGCTTATCTGTGGATCGAGATGTTCCTGGTTTTGTACCTAGATATGCAAGAATCACTGTAACTGGCTTTGACTCAAGACTTGGAGAAGTTAAAATCCGTTTAAAGGGTTTACCAGCCATTTGCTTCCAGCATGAAATTGATCATTTAAATGGCGTCATGTTTTATGATCGTATTAATAAAACGAATCCTTTTTCTCCTCCAGAAGGTGCTTTACCTTTAGAGAGAAATTAAAAAAAGAGCGATTGGAAATCGCTCTTTTTTATTTAAGAAGACCTGCCCATTTTAAGCCGTTTAAAATTCCGTCTTCATCAACATTTGTTGTAATATGATTAGCTAGTTTTTTAAGTGGTTGTACTGCATTTCCCATAGCGATACCAGTACCAACTTTTTCGATCATTTCTAAATCATTTAATCCGTCACCAAATGCGATTACATTGTTCATATCAAATCCAAGATGATTTACCATTTGTTGAATTCCATTCGCTTTAGATCCTCCGATAGGTAGGACATCCGACGAATATTCATGCCAGCGAATGAAATTAAAGTCATTAAAACCATCCGTTAATTTAGACTCTTCATGCTCTTCACAAAACAATAACACTTGGTAAATATCACGGTTGTGATAAAAATCAAGCTGTACTTCAGGATGATGCATTCTAATTGAAGTCATAGCTTCTTTTATATGAGGATGTGTTTCAATCGATGCTTTCATTGTCTCATTGTTTAAATATACTAGTGGAACATCTAATTCTTTTGCTCTTTGAGCAAATTGATGCAGTTGTTCTGGGTGTAGAGCGTGTGTATGAATTGTTTCACCTTCAAATTCAGCATACTGCCCGTTTAAACTAACAAAAGTATTTATATTTAACTCATCACGAAGTTCTTTAAACATAAATGGAGCACGTCCAGTTGCAATCGCTACGTGAATATCTTTATTTTGAAGTTCCGAAATTGCTTTCTTTGTACTTTCCGGAATTACTTTATCATGATTTAAAATCGTTCCATCTATATCAAAAAAAACGATTGGTTTAGTCATATTTTTCTCTCCTCACTAAGATGCTGCATTTGCTTTTGAGTTATCAATTTTTGACTTTTGTTTACTATTCGTAATAAATACTCCTAGAAGTACAATTAATAACCCCAATATCATTTTGTATGATAAAGGTTCGTTTAAAAAGAAAAAGCCCCAAACAGAAGCAAACACAGGAACTATATAAGTAACCATTGTTGCAAACTCTGCACTTCCTTCTTTAACCATATAATAAAATAATAAATATGCCAACCCCGAACATAATACGCCTAGGCCGAAAACACCACTAAAAACATCAAAATTAACAAAAGGTTCAAAAGTACCCTTCCCTAAAACAATCATATATATAAAGCCGAATATACCAGAAATACTAAGTGTTAAAAACGATACAATCATTACTTCAATTTTTTGTAAATACTTTTTAGTTAAATGTGAACCAAGCCCATAACTTAATGTAACAAATAACATAAGTAATGAATAAATTATATTATTAGAGAAAATTGTTGAAGGGTTAATGTTCATCATAATCATTAATCCGATAATCCCTATAATAAGCCCAATCCATTGTTTCCTTTTAATTTTTTGTGAAAAGAAAAAATAGCCAATAATGAGTGTAGCAATTGGAGTAAACGCATTTAACATTGCAGCTTCATTACTATGGAGATGGGTTTCACTAAATGATAGAAAAAGCCACGGTATTGCATGATTAAATAATGAGATGATAATAATTAGGCTCATTTTCGGTAAATTTTTATAATCAATCTTTACCCTTTTTATTAACATAATAATTAATAAAGTAATGGCACCAAAGAAACAACGATAAAATACGATAGCTTCTGGGCCAATGTCGTTTAGAAGGAGCTTAATAAATAAAAAAGATGTACTCCAAATAATACTTAACAAAAATAAAGCTCCATATAACTTCTTCACATATTTCTCCCCTTACCTTTAAGATAGACTCTATTTTAACTGCTTTTGTGAATATATTGTATGAAAATGTTTTTTCGATCAATACTACACATAAATATACTATGTCCGTGTTCTCTACATATAAGTTTAATTTCATGTTTAGGAGGTAAAACTAATGTTACGTAAACTTAGAAATAAATTAAAAAAACGGCTAAAACAATTATTGAAAAAGAAGAAATATATCTCAATCATTTCAAATATTTTTTTAAATTGAGCGTATTTTAGTTAATCTTCAATAAAAAGAATGAAAATATATAAAAAATCACTTATAATATTGAGAAGATAGTGATTTGACAAGGAGAGATTTAAATGATTTTTAAAGTATACTATCAGGAATTACCTTTAGAGGTACCTGTAAGAGAAAAAACTAAAACAGTTTATGTAGAAGCAGATAGTGAAAGAGAAGTTCGTGCGAAATTATTACCTTTCAATTATAATATTGAGCTTGTTCAAGCTTTAACCGGTGCTCATCTTGAATTCGAAAAACAATCTGAAAGCTTTAAAATTTTGGAGCTAGCGTAATTTATGAAATTTCTTAAAAATGATCAAGCTGCCGTATTCGCACTAGGCGGCTTAGGGGAAATTGGAAAAAATACATACGCAGTACAATATCAAGATGAAATTATATTAATTGATGCCGGAATCAAATTCCCTGAAGATGAACTACTAGGAATAGACTATGTAATCCCTGATTATTCCTATTTAGTTCGAAATGAGGAAAAAATTAAAGGTTTATTTATCACTCACGGACATGAAGACCACATTGGTGGTATTCCATATTTATTAAGAGAATTAAATATCCCGATTTATGGTGGCAAACTTGCTCTTGGTTTAATTAGAAATAAATTAGAAGAGCATGGTCTTTTAAGAAAAGCAAAATTAATTGAAATAAAAGAAGATGACATCATTAAATTTAGAAAAACTAGTGTTACATTTTACCGTACTACTCACAGTATTCCAGATTGTTACGGAATTGTTGTAAAAACGCCTCAAGGACAAGTAGTTCATACCGGAGACTTCAAATTCGACTTTACACCAGTTGGAGAAACAGCTAACTTAACAAAAATGGCTGAGATTGGTAAGGAAGGCGTTTTATGTCTGCTTTCTGACAGTACTAATAGTGAAGTATCACATTTTACAATGTCTGAACGAAAAGTAGGAGACACGATTAATGAAATTTTCCGTAAAGTAGACGGTCGAATCATTTTTGCAACATTTGCTTCAAACATCCATCGTCTTCAACAGGTAGTTGAGGCTGCTATTGCAACTGGACGTAAAATTGCTGTTTTCGGTAGAAGTATGGAAGCTAATATCGAGATTGGTCATGATTTAGGTTATATTAAGTGCCCTAAAGATACTTTTATTGACGCATCTCAAATTAATCGTATTCCTGCTAATCAAATTGTTATTTTATGTACAGGTAGTCAAGGTGAACCAATGGCTGCTCTATCGCGTATAGCAAATGGAACACATCGTCAAATTCAAATAATTCCTGGAGATACTGTAGTATTTTCTTCTTCACCAATTCCAGGTAATACTATGAGCGTAAATCGTACGATTAACTTATTATATCGTGCTGGCGCTGAAGTAATTCACGGATCATTAAACGACATACATACTAGTGGTCATGGTGGTCAGGAAGAACAAAAATTAATGCTTAGACTAATGAAGCCTAAGTATTTTATGCCAATTCACGGTGAATATAGAATGCAACGTATGCACGCTAAACTTGCTATGGACTGTGGAGTACCTGAAGAAAATTGCTTTATTATGGATAACGGTGAGGTTTTAGCTCTTCGTGCAGATGAAGCAATGGTTGCAGGAAAAGTACCTTCTGGCAATGTTTACATTGATGGAAGTGGTATCGGTGATATCGGAAATATCGTATTAAGAGATCGTAGAATTTTATCTGAAGAAGGTCTTGTAATCGTTGTCGTAAGCATCGATATGAAGGAATTTAAAATCTCTGCTGGTCCAGATATCATTTCGCGCGGATTTGTTTACATGAGAGAAAGTGGCGATCTAATTAACGAAGCACAAGCAATGATTTCTACTCATTTAAACAAAATCATGGAACGCAAAACGTCTCAATGGTCTGAAATCAAAAATGAAATTACAGATACTTTATCACCTTTCTTATATGAAAAAACAAAACGCAAACCAATGATTCTTCCAATTATCATGGAAGTTTAATCACACAATTCAAACGGGCTGTCTTAAAAGTTATAACACTTTTGAGACAGCCCGTTTTTTGATTATTAAATTTTAAAAATAATAAGAGGTTGTTAAAATATAAAACAATCAATAGTTAAACTTAAACTAATCAAAATATTTAATAATAAAAATTACAATTTTTTGATGATGTTGTATTAATGGTTTAAATGATAATTTGTTTTTATAATATTATAATCCTTTTCATCGTATAAAAAAATTCAAGATGCTTATTGTTAGAAAGATACGTTCAAATTATTAGTTTATAAGTCGATGATCTATCGCAATTTGCAAAAAACTGAGTAATTAATGAGCTTTCTCTAATTAGTAAATGGTATTAATAAAGAGCTATATTTGTATGCATTTTTGTACAAGCAGTTGATTGGAACGAAAGGATGCTCGACTCCTATGGGAAATGCGGGAAGCCTAAAGACCCCACAGGCTCGCTAAAGGAGGCTAAAGAATCTCGCCCCATGGAAAGCGAGCAACCTGTAGTGGAAATCAACTTCACATAGCTCTTCCTTTATAATGAAAAAGATTGTGATTTAATCCATAAAATCATTTTTATCATTATTTTTTAAAAAGACTTTTATAAAAAAAGGTTTATTAAGAACTAAAAATATGAAATATACAGTAAATAAGATAAAAAATACAACAAATAGAACAATCAAGACAATGCCCAAACTACTTTTTGCAAAACTTGTTTCGATTCTCAGATAAGGATATAAGATAAATGGTAAATGACTAATTCCATATCCAAAAAATGCAAAGAAATATTGCATTAACACAAGTATGAACGCTAAACCATATCTCTTTCTTTTGATAACAAAATAGATTGCTATACCGAAGCAAATTAAAGATATGAGAAAAAATTCCCACACATTATGCATCCGGTCAAAATGCACTTTATTATGTAACTTCATCGACGCAAAAACAATGATACTTGAAACAATGGTTGGCAAAGACCAGACTAAAACATACTTTCTTAATTTAATTTCCGACTCCGAATCATTTATTAGTTTAGCAGAGTATATTAAAAACATTGCACTAATAAATAGAACTGAGCATACCGCTAACAGCATTACTGATAAAGAATAAGAATTAGTAATTAATTTAAAAGGATAAAAACGTATATCTGTTCCATTCTCGATAATAAATCCACCCTCAGAAATTGTTAAAACGGTAGATAATGTAACTGGTATTAGTAAACTTGTTGCACCATACAAAATTAAAAAAAACTTACTCCTATTTCCTCCATATTGCTGAAATGTATAAAATGATCCCCTAATCGCTAAAAAAATCATGGCTACACTACCTGGCACTAATAGTGGCACACCGTAATAATATGCTACCCTTGGGAATATGCCAACTACACCAACAAAGAAGAAAATAAAGAACAAGGTAGCCAACTCCCAAATAGATGAAAGATGTCGATTTATTAAGCCAATTAACTTTGGTTCCTCCTTAGTTGATATCGCATAAAATGCATAAAATCCTGCACCAAAATCAATTGAAGCAATAATCATGTAGGCATATAAAAACAACCATAATATAAAGATTGCAATCGTTTGAATATCCAAACTTTTTTCCTCCTACAGAATAATTCCATAATCTAAAGATTAGTTTTCTTTAATTATACCGATAAAATACACATTCTACTAGTTTCTAAATGAAGATTATGGAAATACAAAAAGAGACTTTTAAAAAGTCTCTTAAATGTTTAAGTCAAAATACACTATTTAAGTTTATCTTGAAACTTATTCTACTTTCGCTGCTTCATCTAATACTCGATTAACACGCTTTTCTAACATTGGCATTCCGCCTTCTCCAGCTTGGAAATGACGCAATACACCTGTTTTATCAAACACGTAATATGATGGTACATATTTATTTTCAAAAGCATCTGTAATTGTATGTTGATTATCAACTAATATTGTTTGTGTAATTCCGTGTTCCTTTGCAACCTCTTTAATTTTATCAATATCTAAATCATCTTCAGATCTTGGCATATGAACACTTACTACATTTAAACGATCTTTATATTCATCTCTAAATGCATTAATATTTGGCATTGCTACTTTACATAAGTGGCAGCTAACAGACCAAAAATGAATTAAGGTTGGTTTGTCACCGATTAGGTTTTCTTTTTGAATTTCTCCATTTAATACTGTTGATGCACCGTTTAATTCAGGCATTGGTGAACGAAGTCTCATTTTATAGTCCTCCTATCTGTATCTTTCGCTCTATGCGAGCTCGTTTCTCTTTTCGGCATTGTCTAGTTCCAGGCGTTAGACCCTCGAGGTCATAAGTCAGTGACCTATAAAAGTAAAAACCAACTTTTCTAGATCCCTGCCTTATGCTTGTCGGGTCTGAACAAACGCCTTCCACTTTTCGGCATTGTCTAGTTCCAGGCGTTAGACCCTCGAGGTCATAAGGCAGTGACCGATAAAAGTAAAAACCAGTAAAAACCAACTTTTCTCGGTCACTGACTTATGCTTGTCGGGTCTGACCAAACGCCTTCCACTTTTCGGTGTTGTACTGTGTTTAAAAAGGCCTAACTATTAGTTAGACCTTTGACATTCATTCTTAATTGTTTAGAATTATAGAGTTGCTTGACCTGGTTTCCAGTTAGCTGGGCAAAGTCCACCAGTTTGTAAAGCTTGAAGTACACGTAAAACTTCATCAACTTCACGACCGATGTTGTTGTGGTGTACTACTTGGTACATTAATTCGCCTTCTGGACTGATGATGAATAATCCACGTAATGCAATACCTTCTTCTTCAATTAAAACGCCATAGTCACGTGAAATAGCGTGGTTTGTATCTGCAGCTAATGCGTATTTTAATTGACCTAAGCCGTTATCTTTGCGATCAGTGTTGATCCATGCTAAGTGAGTGTGAATTGTATCTGTAGAAACACCTACAACTTCTGCATCAAGATCTTCAAACTCGTCATAACGATCAGAGATTGCTACGATTTCAGTTGGACATACGAAAGTGAAGTCCATTGGATAGAAGTATAATACTGTCCATTTATCATTTTTCATGTTTTCTTCTAAACTTACTTTACCAAATTCTTTATTTGGTAAAACTGCTTCCATTTCAAAGCGTGGTGCTTGTTTTCCTACTAAACGTTCTGCCATCGTTATTACCTCCAATATTTATGTAACTATATATCATACAAGTGATATTATAGTAAACTACTTATTTAAAGTCAATATTAATTTATAATTATTATTAACTGAAAATCATTTTCATAATTTCCGTTTCAAAAAGTCAGAAATAAAACGAATCATTAATGGTATAACATTTTCATCAGGATTTAATTTTTGATTATGAAGTCCAAATTCGGAATTTACCCCAATCCAAAACATTAGCCCTGGAATTTCTTTTGTCATATAACCAAAATCTTCACCTGTCATTGCAACACTACACTCAATCGCCTCAACACCGTCATATTGTTTGGCAAATTTGAAGAATTCATTCGTCAATGATTCATCATTAATTACACCATAGTAATTACTTCCAAAATCTACTTCTATTTTACACTGAAAACTCTCTTGAAATCCATTCACAAGACTTTGAATTCTATTTTTTAATTTTACCATTGCTTCTTCACTTAATGCTCTCATCGTTCCTTCTAAACGAACATGATCTGCTATAACATTTTGTACTGTACCACCTGTTATTTTTCCAATTGTTATCACTGCGCTGTCTAAAGGGTTAACATTTCTAGAAACGACCGATTGTACTTGAGTTATAAAATGACTTGAAGCAACGATCATATCATTCGTTAAATGTGGAAAAGCAGCATGTCCACTTAAACCGTGAAAATCGATAAAAAGCTCAGATGTATGAGCAAATAACATACCAGTTTTCGTAGCAATTGTACCAACCGGATATTCAGGAGCAATATGTAAACCATAAATTACATCTGGTTTAAATGGTTTAAACTCTTCACTTTTAAGTAAAGGTTCCGCTCCACCTGGCCCTTCCTCTGCAGGTTGAAAAATAAACACGACATCATCATTTATCGGGTTATTCACAAGATTTGTCAGAACACCAAGTGCGATACTCATATGTACATCATGTCCACAAGCATGCATTTTGCCTTCATGGGTCGAAGAAAACTCTAAACCTGTATTTTCTTTCATTGGTAATCCATCAATATCTGTACGGTAGCCAATCGTTCTAGTAGGTTTTAGCCCTTTCACTCGAACAAATATTCCAGTTCTCCATGTTTCAATTACAATTCTTTCTTGAACTAATGAAGATAAATAATCTAGTAAATAAGCTTGTGTTTTAAATTCTTGAAATCCAAGTTCGGGAATTAAGTGTAGATCCCTTCTAATTTTAATAAACGAATCCATTATCGCTCCTCCAAAAAAAGCGTAGAAAAAATTCTACGCTTTACTTTTACTTATAGTTTTTATTGATTTAGTTGACGTAAAGCCTGAATAATTTCAGTCTTTGAAATTGTTTTATCATCGATGTCTTTAATTTTTCTAGCAGGAACACCAGCAACAACAGTATATGGAGCAACGTCTTCTGTAACGATTGCACCTGCAGCAACTACTGCGCCTTCTCCTACTCTAATACCTTCTAAAACTACAGCATTAGCTCCAATTAAAACATTATCTTCAAGGATAACAGGGTTAGCTGATGGTGGTTCAATTACGCCAGCTAAAACTGCACCTGCACCAACGTGACAATTTTTACCTGTAGTAGCACGTCCACCAAGTACTGCGTTCATATCGATCATAGTACCCTCTCCAATAACAGCACCGATATTAATTACAGCACCCATCATGATTACTGAGTTATCACCAATTGTAACTTGATCGCGAATAAACGCACCTGGCTCGATTCGAGCTTTAATACCTTTAGCATCTAAAAGTGGAATTGCAGAATTACGACGATCTGATTCAACTACATAATCTTCTATGTATTCTTTTTGATCTTCAAGGATTACTTTTACATCATCCCACTCACCAAATAAAACTCCAGAATTTTGAGAAATAAATGATTGAACTGATTCAGTAATAGTAAGCTTGTCTAATTGACCTTTTACATAAACCTTAACAGGTGTTTTTTTAGTACTATTTGCGATAAATGCAATAATTTCATTTGCGTCCATTAATTTCATAATGATTTGCCCCCTTTAGTATATCAATAAGAATACTCTATCAAATCTAGTAACTAACTAGCAACATTTTGTCGATTAATCTTTTCTTTTTTTTCGAATAGATTCAATAAATCCTTCTACTTGTTTTAATTTCATAGCATCTCGATTGTAAAGCAAGTATGTATCACGATATAATCCAGATTCTTCTTTTGTTATTAAAGGTGTTTTAATAATATTTTCATCATTTACGTCATGCAATACTGAGGAAGGTAAAATAGCAAAACCTAGACCATTCAATACAAATTGCTTACACGTTTCAATTTGATCGACTACTATTTCATGTTTAGGCAATGAATTAAAATGCTCATACCACCATGATTGAATCAGCTGATAGTAATTGGAATTACTCTTAAACTGAATAAATGGTCGTTGTATTTTTTTATATTCCTCAAGACTATGTTTTTTTGTATCGACTAATAATAATTCATCAGAAAAAAGCAATTCCTTTTCACCAAACCAATTTTGGTTTCCTCGTACAATTGCTAGATGAACTTCATTTTCATATAAACGATTTGTTATTTCACTACTCCAACCCGTAAAAAGCGAGACGTGAACTTCTGGGTAACTAGAAACATATTTTTTTAAAACAGGTGGTAACCAGTATTGCGCTACGACAGATGAAACGGCAATCTTTAAAGTACCTGAAATATCAGATTTTAAAATTTGTAATTGCTCTAACATCGTTTGATATGTCTCTTCCATTTTTTTTGCGTAATTTAATATGATTTCCCCAGAAGCAGTAATAATCAGTCCTTTTTGAGAACGAATAAACAATTCACTACCAATCTGCTTTTCTAAATTTTGAAGCCTTTGACTAAGTGCAGGTTGAGAAACAAATAATCTCTCTGCCGCCTTCCTCATATTCTTCTCTTCAGCCAATGTAATTATTAATCGAATATCATCAATTTGCATCTGATCCCCCCCCTTGCCTTTAAACAGATAATCACAGTGACCCAATTAAGTAGCTATGAGCCATGCAGGAAGCCTAAAGTCACTATGTAGTTGCTCCTACGCGACGAAGGTACTCAGGTCTCTCCCCACAAAAAAGCGAGCATCCTAGAATACATAATTACATATGAAAAAAGTAAGCCGTTTAAATGATGACCTACTTTTTTATTGTTAATGCTTATTGTATCTTCTCACATTTTTATTCAATTGTTTTAAAATCGCTCTTCTTGTTAAAATACCTTCAAAAGTGTTATTTGCATCTACCACACAGACAAAAGGATGATCAACAACAGATTCAAGCCCTTTAGCTAGTGTATCAGTTGTTTTTAATAAAGGAATTTCAGTACACATTACCTCTTCAACTTTCATATTACTTAATCGTTCAAATTCAATTCTTTCTAACCCTAAAATTCCATCTAAAATCATGGAAGTGCTAATTAAACCAAGCAACTGAAACTTCGGATTTAAAACTGGAATTGATGAATAACCTGACTTAGTAAGTACTAATAATGCGTGCTCCAAACTGTTACCAATCTGTACATGAGCTACTTTTTCACTTGAAATAATTACTTCCTCAACTTTATGTTCAAAAAATTGTGATCCATCAATACTAATCAAAAAAATCGTCCCCCAATAGAAAAGCAAAAGTCTATTAAAAATGGCAGAAAATTCTAATCCAAAATTATCATCAAAATAAATTGACTTATAACTTTGCTAATCATTTGTATAGAAAAAAATCCTATAACATTATTTTATTCATTAAGGACTAAGTCCCCATTCCTATATTATCAGATTTGTAATCCCTTTCCAATTTAACTTTTCTTAACAAATGTCTTAATTAACAATAACCATTCATAAAGAAATCTCGCCGATAGGAGTTCCTGTTAGTTGAAGACAGATGCATAGCACCTATACTTTATTCCTAAAATTGGCCACCACGTCGAATTAACTTCCTCATTGCCAATTTATACTTTCTTAGAGTGAAACAAAAAAACGTTTAGATAAATTTTTTTTATCTAAACGTTCATCTATATTTGGCTTCATAAACCTAAATCCCTTAACTTTTGATATAAATGTACTAATCTCTCGTATTGATCTTCGCCTGCATCCATTAATCCATTTTCAATATCGGTTATTTGTGATGAAATGAGTTCAATTGCATAATTTTGTTTCATCACTGTATCAACCAATAAAGACAATTCATCTTCGGTGAAATTTTGTTCACTTAGCATTCATCAATCCCTCCTAATTCTCATTTTAATCAATGTTTATTTAGTTTAAACTACTTATTTTGTAAATTTATTTGCATAACTAAATGCGGTATAAGAATCAGGTTTTATCTTTGGAATGATGCCCATCGCACTAACCTTAGATGTCATTTCTTGAATAAACTCTTTCGTAAGACCTACAGTACCAATGTCTAAATGAATTTCAAAACTAAAATTATTCGAATTAGCATTCTCATGCAGGGGACTAAAAATCTTTTCTAAATGAAAAGGTGATAGTAAAAATGCTATTTCCTGACTATACATCGTTTCAAGAAAGATTTTCTCTTTTAAATTTCGGATCTTCTTGTGATGCCAACAAGTATGTAAACATCCCCAAGCTCCATTTCCAACTCTATGAAGATGAAGTGCTGTAATAAACTTAGTTCCATTACTGTGAACTTGTGAGTCTGTCCCTATGGAGAGTCGATATTGCTTATTAGGATCACTTTTTACAAAGTGATATAGTCGATCCACTACCTGATCAAAACTCATATTTCTTTCACTTACATTGTAAAATCGATACTGATCTTTATTCACATATATGACCTCCTTTTTATAACAATACATAATAATGTATTCATCATAAATTGGGATTAGCACGCCCTTACTATTTTGTAATAAAATAGTAAAAAAACTAGACTCATTTTTTATTTTTGAGTCTAGAAATATAAGACAGTCAGAAGAGAAATAACATTAAGCGAACATTGATGTTAAAATTATTAAACTTATTAATTTTTTGATGACTATTAATGATATT
Source organism: Bacillus sp. AFS041924 (assembly GCF_002577195.1). Lineage (GTDB taxonomy): Bacteria > Bacillota > Bacilli > Bacillales > Bacillaceae_G > Gottfriedia. The sequence goes on along the minus strand of NZ_NULG01000022.1, from coordinate 24,895 downwards.
AAATGTTAATTGACATGAACATTTTTAAGAGCGTAAAAAGAAAAAACAAGCACTAGGCTTGTTTTTTCTTTTCTTAATTTGATTAAGAAATAATTTCGTATATTTCAATCGCTACCATATCGATGTTATCGAAAGGAAACGTTTGTGGTTTTTCACCTTGTTGAAATACTTCTAATTCAAAAGTTTCATTTTTCTCAGAATACTTAACGCTACATTTTCTTTCACCATTTACTTCAAAATATCTTTGAGCAACCTCACCGTTCGTAGCTTGTTGTTTTAAACTTTCTAAGCGTTCTAAAATTCCTAATAATAAAGACATATTAGAACTCCTTTCTACCATGTGTCATTCCCTAAATATAGGTTATACTTTCTTACAATTTCTATCCAAAAAAATTAGATAGAATTCATCTATGTAAGTGTCCATTAATAAGAATACTTGTATTTCAATATAAATTCAAGAAAAATAGTCGTTTCAGTTAAAAAACAAATTTCTTTAACTTCAATATTTTTCTATGTCATAATAGTTTTATACAATTTTACTTTAAAAATAGGCTCTGTTAAAAAAGAATGTTGATTTTCCATTCCAGGTACTTCGCTTTCCATGGGGCGTGACTTATGCCTCCTTAAGCAAGCCTTTAGGGGTCTCAAGTTTCCCGCATTTCCCATAGGAGTCTTCGCACCTTCCATTTCAATTAGTCGCGAATTTAACTAGAAATCAACAATTAATATTAACAGAGCCTAAAAATAAAAAATAAAGGATGTCGGTTCATGAAGATCGAATTATTCACACAAGATGGGTGCCCCCCTTGTGAATTTTTGAAAAACTATTTAAAAGAAATGAATGCTTCTTATATTGAATACAACGTTTCAAAAGATGAAACGGCAAAAAAAAGAATGATGTTTGAATTAGATTCATTTTCTACACCAACTTTAATAATTGATGATGAAATAATTAGAGGTGTTCAAATGGAGCAAATCGACGCTGCTTTACAAAAACGTTAATCCTAAATAAAACACGATTTCAAAACCAAATTAAAAACACCTAAAATGAACTATCACATCCATTTAGGTGTTTTTTATCTTTCTATACTCATTTGTTTAAATGATTGTTTCAAGAGCTTGTCCAGAAATAGTTTCTCAGTTACCCTATTCCAATAAAATGAAAAACAAAAAACATGACGGACGATACAAAAAGAACTTTCGAAATAAGTCCTCTCAAATAAAATCCTCCCTCAACTGAACTTTTATTTATCGTATCATTTATTTATTCATAATGACTATATGAATCGTTCTTATCTTTTTTACATTAGTTGACAGAGAAAAAACGCTACTTTTATTTAAAATTAAGCATTTATAAATGAATTAGTCGATTTTTGAAAAAGAAAACAATCTTATCTTTATGTTCAACATCAATGGATCTATATAGGTAATTTCTCACTTTATCCGATTTAGATTAAATGTTAAAGTTAGATAATTTGTGTCAACTTTTCAATAAGAAAAACATTTTGGACGAATAGGGAGTGTTTAAATGGAGTATCGTGGTTCAACAGTTTACAATCAAGATGATTTTTTTTCAGAATATAATAAGCGCAGATATCGAGTAGATAGTCCGAACAATGCGATTGAAGGCCCAATCATTTCTGAATTAATTGGGGTTGTTGAACGAAAAAATATATTAGATTTAGGCTGTGGCGACGCTCGTTTCGGTAAAGAACTCCTACTTCTTGGAGCAAAAAGCTATACGGGTGTTGATGGCTCAGAACATATGATTAAAGCCGCATTGGCCAATTTAGAGGGTACAGTTGGAGCCATTCATCATTCATCTATTGAAGATTATCATTTTCCCTCGAATTCATTCGAACTCATCACTTCACGATTTGTCCTACACTATGTTTCAAACATTGAACAATTATTTCAAAAAATATTTAACTCCTTAAATGAAACCGGCCAATTTGTATTTAGTGTTCAACATCCATTATCAACAGCAACATTTCAAAGTAAACAGTCAGGAGATCGCCTTAGAAAATTGGATTGTAGATGATTACTTTCTATCTGGGGAAAGAAAAGAACCATGGATGAATAAAGTAGTTGTTAAACATCATCGCACAATTGAACAATATTTTTCTCTTTTAAGGAAAACCGGATTTCGCATCGATCAATTACATGAAGGTACTCCAAAACGTATGCATTTTAACAGCGAGGAAGAATTTTTAAGAAGACAAAGAATACCGATTGTACTTGTTTTTTCTTGTTTTAAATAGGCCAATTTTAACCGCAAATAAAAACGGGGCTGTCTCATACATAGGTTAACTGATAAACAAGTAGCCTTATTTAATTGTACAACTGGTTCTTTTATTAACTAATCTTAAGTTCTACCAGTTTTATTTACATAAAAAAAGGGTGCACCTAAAAAGTTAAACTTTTGGGACACCCTCATTTTACTAATTTAATCTTATTCAAGAGATTCCTTAAAAAAGCAACTCATTATGTTTAAATAAAAAATCATAACTTAAGTCAATATATAAATAGCTTCCGTTATTCATCGGATAAGAAAACGTACGAATCTTTTCACCGGTTTCAATATCTCTATACATATCGGATAATTGACCTTGATCATTCGATTGCATTTTCAAAACGGTTTCTAAAAAATAGGGTCTCCAGCTCCAGTTTCTACCTTTATACTTTTCTTGTAGCTCCCACTGTTCACCATAAACTTTAAATAAGTTAGCGGATTGTTGAAAACCATCTTCATCACATATATACATTCTAAAACAAAAAGGATTTAACTCGCTTGATATATTCATTAAAAAGGAATTTAAATCCTCACCTAATTTAAACTTATTAATTGCTGACTCAACTTTTTGTTGTATTAAATTTGTCATATCTCTAAGAGCAATTAATTTGTTTTTTTCGCCTCGGATATATTTTATAATATCATTCTTTAATGGCTCACATTCATGATTTAACTGATTAATAGAGGGTTGAGGTGTAAACAAATATGCTCCTTGATAAAATCTTCCACCATTTTTCCATGCATTTCTTAATTGGATTGAATCAATAATTCCATCGTAGTACATTGATGCCCCTACTTTTCTTGCCACATAGATTACTGAATTTAATAAATCTTGAAATGATGAGGTATGAAGCTGTTGGACCATTTTAAAATCGATTTTAATGATATCAGGAGATAAAAATCGAAGTTTTTCTAAATTAATCAACTTCTCATTTACACTATTAATCGCAAATTTAATACCATATGTTTGATAATATGTAATCAAATTCTTTAATTCTTTCTCAAATCCATAAAAAAGTTGATGTTGAAGAATAATAACAATTTTATTTAGTTGTACTCCCTTTTCTTCATAGGATTGAAAAATCGATAACAGATTTTCTGGGTCATCAGTAAGTAGAGCTGAAGGGTGACGATTAATAAAAATACCACCATCGAAATTAGATTGGACAACTTCATCGAGAGCTTGAATTAATATATGGTTGTCAACCTCTAATAAGTAGTCGTCTGGCACCAAATCATTTGCAAAGAAGAATTCAAGGCTGTGTAAATTTTCAAGTTTCAGTCTACCAACAACCTCTACTCCTACACAATGTTGTGTATCGGCTCCATATATTGGTTGAAAATATGGTACGACTTTATCTAAGTTACTTATTACGTCTAAAGGATCCATTATGAACCTCCTTCTAGAATGGGTATTGATGTAAGGACTGTCCTCCATCCATTGTAAAACAAGAACCATTAATATAACCAGCCTCATTTGAAAATAAATATGCACAAAGTCCCGCTACCTCTTCAGGAGTACCTAAGCGACCTAATGGTACACTTTGAATTGTACGGTTTTCTAATTCTTCAGAAAGCCATAGCTTATTCGCGCCACCTGTTCGCTCAATTGGACCTGGAGCGATTGCATTAACTCTAATTCCATATTTCCTTCCCCACTCAACGGCTAAAGTTCTAGTCATAGCAAGTACACCTGCTTTAGCTGATGCAGAATGAATCACGCCTGGCCCCGCATCCCAAGCATATGTAGCAATAATATTTGTGATTGCGCCTTTAATTTTATGTTGGATCATATACCGTCCGACTTCAGAACTACAATAAAAAGTTCCATTTAATACTATATTAATAACCGTATTCCATCTGTTAACAGACAAATCCTCTGCAGCACAAATAAAATTACCCGCTGCATTATTTACTAAAAAGTCTATTGTACCAAATGCTTGATCAACTTCGTTTACCATATTTTTTACTAATTCAGGATCTCGAACATCCATCACAATAGGCAGTACTTGATTATCATATTGTTCAATTTCTTTCTTTGCACTATTTAATTTTTCGATATCTCTTCCGGCAATCACAACTTTTGCACCATCTTGTGCAAATCGCATTGCCATTGCTTTCCCTATACCGCTAGAGCCACCAGTAACGATCACAACCTTATCCTTCACTCGTATCACTCCCTTTGTATTCTATAGTTTATCAATGTTTCTGTATTTTGAGAATATTTTTAACAATTAAACTATTTAATATAATATACAGTATTTATTTCGATTAAAAAGGTCGGGGGACAATTGAAAATAAAAATAAACTTATTTTTTTTAATTCTGATTTGTACAATCTATTACTCCGTTTTTATTGAGCCAATATCAATCCGGACTAAGCATTTAACATTTACCAGCAATCATTTAAATGCAAATACGTCTATTAAACTAATACAAATCTCTGATACTCACTTTAGTAGTAAACAAGATCTTGAGAGATTTAAGAAAGTTGTAAATAATATAAACCAAATGAAGCCAGATTTTATACTATTTACTGGAGATTTAGTTAGTGATATTCGAAAGTTTTCATATAAACAAGAAGTGATCGAGCTCTTAAAACAGCTTACACCAAAAATAGGAAAGATTGCTATTTATGGTAATCATGACCATGGGGGCTATTTTACTGAACAATATGAAAAGTTATTAGTTGAATGTAATTTTACATTGTTAAAAAACGAAGAAAAAACTTATTTCGTTCAAAAACGAAAAGTTTCTTTTATCGGTCTCGATGATTATATGCTAGGAAATAAACAATATCATAAAATATTAGAACATATTCAAAAAAATACATATACGATTGTTCTAGCACATGAACCTGATATTGCTGATTTAACAAAAAACTATCCAATAAACCTACAACTCTCTGGCCATAGTCATGGCGGTCAAATTTATTTACCATTTTACAAATCCTACATTATGCCTCCATATGCAAAGAAATATAATCGTGGTGTATACAAACTTTCAAATAAACATAATAGTCATCTAGTCGTTTCAAATGGTATTGGAACAACTAAACTTCCAATTCGATTATTAACACCACCTGAAATTATTTCAATTGAAATTAAAGGTCAACTTAAAAATTAGTCATTTTCATTCATTCTAGTCTTATCAATTCACACTCATACTAGGTTGGTTACCTAATTTTATGGGTACTTGCTCAATTATTTTCGTACTCCATACACTATTATTGAAGACAAGAGAGGAGGTTAATACATGAATTATCATTATCACCCTAATTTAAATTATTATTATAGAAATGAGCAAGCACCATCCTATTACTTTGATCATAATGAACAACGCTTCGTTCCTTTTTTCCCAATTTTACCAATAATAGGAGGATTAGCGGGATTAGCAGGCGGATTCGCGTTAGGTGCACTGGCATTTAGACCACCTTATTATCCACCTTATGGACCATTTCCACCATATCCAGCATTTCCTCCGTACGGTGGTGGATTCCCTGGATATCAACAACCTTATCCTCCTGTAAATACAGGTGCTTATCCTCCTATGAATCCAGGTGCTTATTTACCTAGTAATGTGGGATTAAATTCACCAGGTAATATCGGACCATACCCATATTAAATAACTTAAAAAAGCTAGTCGCTTTAATGAATATTACTTCGATTAGCTTTTTGTAATTTTAAACTATTTCAGATTTAATTTGAAAAAATTCAAACTAAAGATATAATATATTCATATCTATAATTTTGGAGGTAACCAAGAAGCATGAAACCGAAAGAACCTAGCCTGAATAAACTAAATTTTACAAACGAAGAAATTTTTCAGGCAATATTTGTTGTAAATAAACATGCTAAAACAGCACTTGAACCAAGTGAGTTATATTCACTAAAAAGACAAGCAATCTTAAAGCTTATTGATAAAGGCATTGCCAAGAAAGTCGGATTACATTTTTCAAATAACCCCAGGTCAAGCAAACAACAATCTGATGTGTTGATTGCTTGTGGAGATTTTTTCTTTCATATACCACCGTTAAAAGAAGATTTTAAGCTTCTTCCGCATTTAGGAATATTAGAAAATACTCACCGAAACCCAAAAGTATCCATGTCATTGAGCTATGCAAAAAAAATACTTCATCATTTCTTAGGTATTCAAAACGTTAAATCTGAAAGCGATTTAAAAAAAGGATTTAATCACCGAAGAAACACCCCAAGTCAATTTTTAAGGGCTTCTTCATTTCTAAGTAACTCTACATTTACTTTTCCGAGTGAACCAATTCGTAAAAATAAAGGTAAGCAAGAGAAATAAGTTGAATCAAAAATTCGTACTAAAATAAAATTCATATAGAGTAAAAGGGAAGATAAAAAACCGCTTAAAATACGGTTTCTTATTCTTCTCTTTTTTATTATATGTAGGAAATTAAGGTTTTTAAAGATCGTTAAAATCTATCTTTAGTAGCCACTTCCCTCCCCTTCCTCTACTAATTTTTAAGTAGATTTATCTCACCTAATAATAGGACATGCATACTCTATTAATAGGGGGTGATTAATCTGTTCGGTAATAATAACTTACAAGATATTATTCGTTATGTTGCTGGGTTTTTATTTGCACTTCAATTGTTACTAAATTCTTTTGGGTTTAAATTCCTAAATAATGAACAAATTGATGCTGTAATTAATATCATTTCATTCCTTTTTATTTTATACTTTGGTACTAAACATAATTATTTAGGTAAAAAAGGACAAGCTCAAAAAACATTGCTTCAAGAAGCAGGATTAGAAAAATCAAATAAGCAGACAAATTCAGATCAATAGATTACTTTATTCCTACTTTTTGATAAATTAGATTACAAATTTAAAGATTTTGTTTGAGAGTGATTAAGCATTGTTTCACTCTCTTTCTTTGAGCTGAAAATATGTTATTTTTATATTAAGATTTTCTAAATTTCACTATTTTTCCGCATAATATTAACTTTAATTGTTGGAATCATATGGACTTTGTTATACATTGTAGAATTATTTTAACTAAAATAGGTAGGAAAAGTTTACCTTTATATGGAACTTTGTAAAAACACATATTTTTCAGGAGGATACCAAATGTCAGTAATTTTTACAAGTAAAGACATTTCAAAGAAATTAAAAATAGGTAAATCTCGTGTAAGAGAGATTAGTAAGGAACTAGAAAAAAAGGAATATCATTTTACAAAGAATCAAGATACTAGAATCTACAATCAAAAAGATTTCGAATTATTTCAAATAATAATTAAAGAATACCAACAAAATGATGATCTTTCACAATCAATTCAATTTGGTTTAAACACCCTATTAAATCAAAGTCTTTCTACAATTCATGAAAATGAAACACCTTCAATCAAGAATGAAATGACGGAACATAATGCTAATTTCGATACAAATATTACCCCGAATCTTCCTCTAGATAATAACATACATAAAAGTTTTGACATGAAGAATGACATTCAATTAACTGATCCAAAAATTGACGAGATTGTTGAAGCTGAAGGATCCAAATTAGAAAAAATTGAAGAAATTGTATTGGAGCATTCTTTTTCACATGATCCAAAGCAGTTTGAAGAGTCTGTAACACTAGTAGAAACGATTGATAAAGTAGTAATAGGGCATCCTTTTTCACAGGATACAGAGCAGTTCCGAGAGTCTGTAACAGAAATGAATGATGAAGTGGCAATGGCGCATCCTTTTTCAAATAGTACAGACCAGGCTGAAAAAGCCGTATCACAATTAGAAAAAACTGAAGAGTTAGTAATGGATCATACTCTATCACAATCTATTAATGAGTCTAATACTCCAAAAGTGAAAATTGAAGATGAAGTAAAAGCCCTTTCTTTTTCACAGGATACAGAGCAATTTGAAGAGTCTGTTCCCGTACAGAAATATGAAAGCCTTGAGGATGAAGAAGTCCAAGAATATCGTTTTGAAGAAATGACCGTTGAACAAGTGCTCGAAGAAAATAAAAAACTACCTGATGAAGTAGCTCTTTCTAAATTAAGTGAATCAAGCGTTGTACGTGATCCACTTGTTTCAAAAGAAAGCATAACTACATTCGTACCGACAAATTCTAATCAAATAATGTTTGAAGAGTTTATGTCACAAATTACAAATCTAGCAAATCAGAATGAACAAATCTTAACTCAAAATCAAACATTGATAAAACAAAACTTGGAAAAAGATGAAAAATTAGAAAAAATATTAAGTTCAGTTGAAGAAAAAAGCGAAGAACTTCAAGGGTTAGCACTTGTCATTGAAGAAAAAGATGAAAAATTAGATCAGATGTTTGAAGAAATTAAAACAAAAGAATCTGGTCGGGATGCACAATTAATGAGAATGATTAGGGAGTTGCAGGAAACAAAGAAAATGGTTGCTGCCTCAAAAGAAAGAGACTGGAAAAATGCGATTAAATCACTCTTTTTTAAGCCTAAATCAGTTAAATAATTTGAATTAAGCACTTATATTTTGATAGATTCATTATGTTGAAAAGAGAAGGGATCCCCTTCTCTTTATTCTTTCGATTGCACCTCTTCACTTTCGTCTTTATGATATGCAGGTAATACTATATGAACCTCTGTACCTTTTCCTTCTTCACTTAAGTATTCAATCGTACCTTTATGGGCCTCGATTATACTAAAGGTAACCATTAGACCTAGCCCTGTTCCTTTTTCTTTTAATGAATAAAAAGGTTGTCCTAATCGGTCCAATTGTGCTTTTGACATACCTACACCATTATCTTTTACAACAATTCGTATGTACTCTCGATCTCTTACTTTCTCAATATTTGCTTCAATCTTAATATAGCCCTTCGTGTCCTTTATAGCTTCTACACCATTTTTTAATACATTAATGATGGCTTGTTTAAGCTTAGCACGATCTCCGACAGTATACATATCCTCATTTACATTTACTTGTAAAAACGCACCCTGTAAGGAAGCATAAGTTGACATTAAAGTAGTAACTTCATTCAATTGTTCTGTCATATTAATCATTTTCTTTTCTTCAATTTGAGGTCTTGCTAAATTTAGATAGTCAGAAATAATATTTTCAGCTCGATCTAGTTCAGCTAATACTAACTTCATATATTCTCTATTTGTTCCGCTTTCTTGATTTTCAATTAGTTGAATGAAACCCCTTACAACAGTTAATGGATTTCGAACTTCATGGGCTACACTCGCCGCAAGCTCACTCACCATATTTAATTTTTCTGATTTCTGCATTTGAACACGTATTTCAGCATTTTCAAATAGAAATTCTCTTAAATAAACATGGAATAACATTGTAATCGTTAAAACAGTAAAAAAGATACACGCGGAAAATATTGTTTGATCTGTTTGAAACTCTTTTATACCATTTACCGTCGCCTCATAATAAAGTAAACAGATCATACTGAACGAAAATAAAATTGGTATTAATATACTTAAAGCAAATTTCTTTCGCTTCGAAAAACTAACCCAATGTGGTGAAACAATAAAAGGTAAAATACATGAAATCACTTCAAAAGGGAAAAATTTCAAAGATGCTAAACCATATAGCAAATAGACAAAAATTGCTTTTGTTACAATAATAATCGTTCCGATTAATCTACCACCATATAAAATAGATGAATAGATTAATAAAATACTAAAAGTAATAGCCATGCTTTTACTAATGTGAATCGGGTAAAGCAAGCAAATAAAAATATTAAAAAAAGTTAGCAATCCAACTAATATTCTATTTTGTTTCGGGCTTGTATTGTGGTATCTACTTAGCCAAAACATTTCGTATAAAAAGACCGGAATGATTATGATTGCAAATTGAATTAATAAATCTTTTAATTGCAGCATTAAAGTGTCCCCACCCCTTCTTTCAACAAATTATAACATAGTTATTTAAACTTCTAATTATTAATACAAAAAATTCGAAAAAAACATTTCTACATAGAACGCCACATTCTTACAAAGTATTCTAAAATATAAGAAAAGTCGTCAAGCTTAAGTGCTTAACGACTTAAAACCAACCTTTCCTTTTAAAAAATATGTACATAAAAATCGTTACAATTCCCATTAAAATTAGAATAAATAAATAGCCATACTTCCATGTTAATTCCGGCATATAATGAAAATTCATACCATATAAACCTACGATAAAAGTTAGTGGTAAAAAGAAAGATGATATAATTGTTAATGTTTTCATAATATTATTCATTTTTTCTGAGCTTAATGAAAAATAGCTTTCACGAATATCGGAAGCTAGGTCTCGGTTTGTTTCAATCATATCAGAAAGTTTCATTAAATGATCATGTATATCTTCAAAATAAATACGATGCTCAGAAATATCTTTAAATCGATTAGAGTTCAAGATTCGGTATAATAGATCACGAGTTGGTAAAATCGTTCTTCTTAATTTCGATAAATCTGATTTAATATCATATAATCTTTCTACTGCATTATTTACTTGTTTTCTTAAAGGGTCGATTTCTAAGTCTGATAGTTCATCCTCCAAACGATAGATTAGTGGAAAATAACTATCTACAAGTTCATCAATCAGTCGATGAGTTAAATGAAGTGGGCTCTTAGAAGCTCGACGATCAGTATTTATACTTTCTAAAACTTGCTGAGTAATAGGACTTTTATGTATATGAAAAGTGATTACATAATGATCACTTACAAAAATATCAAGTTCCGTCTCTTCTAAATCCATTTTATTCAATTCGTGTAAAATTAAAAAATGATATCCTTCATAATAATCAAGTTTTGGTCTTTGTACATATTCTAAACAATCTTCAATAGCTAATGGATGAAAATTAAATTCAGTTGATAAAAGTTGAATCTCCTCTTGAGTTGGTTCATTAATATCTACCCAGTACCATAAATATTTACTTGATTTTGCATCTGATATTGTTATATTTCGATCAATTACTTTATTTTTAGTAATCCCGATTACTTGTAACACTTTTACCCACCTGCTTTAGCTATTCAATTTATTTCACTACTAAATACTTTCTATATTATATGGTAAAATGAAGGAAATTTCATTGAATAAATAGATTAAAAAAGTTTAATTTTTTATATAAAAATAATAAGTTGAGGGATTAAAATGAAAAGATTTATTAACCAAAGTGTAAAAGAAATTCAAATCTCCGGTATTAGAAAATTTACCCAAAAAATTGAAAAATATGACAATGTTATCGCATTAACATTGGGTCAACCTGATTTTCCAACTCCAGCACCAATTAAGGAATCTGCCATTAACGCAATTAATCAAAATCAAACGGTATATACACCAAACGCAGGAATCCCTGCACTTAGAAATGCAGCTTCTAATTTCTTAAATAAAAAGTACTCATTATCATATGATCCAGCTAGTGAAGTAATCGTTACTGTTGGGGCTAGTCAAGCAATCGATGTTACATTTAGAACAATTCTTAACGATAAATGCGAAGTTATTCTTCCTGCACCAATCTACCCAGGCTATGCACCAATCATCTCAACATGTGGCGCAAAACCTGTTTTTGTCGATACATCTGATAGTGGTTTTAAACTAACGCCTGAGTTATTAGAATTACATATAACAGAAAAAACACGTTGCATTGTTTTACCTTATCCTAATAATCCAACAGGCGTCACTTTAACGAAAGAAGAACTTGAAAATTTAGCTAACTATTTAGCTCAAAAAGATGTGTTCATTTTATCTGATGAAATATATAGTGAACTAACATATGAAAATACACATACTTCTATTGCAAGCTTCCCTGGAATGAGAGAAAAGACAATTGTCATAAATGGCCTTAGTAAATCCCATTCTATGACTGGTTGGAGAATTGGCTTTATATTTGCACCTACTTATTTAGCTCAGGAAATTTTAAAAGTACATCAGTACAACGTTTCATGTGCTACTTCAATTTCACAATATGCAGCAATTACAGCTCTAACAGATTGCATTGATTCACCGATTGAGATGGCTAAAGAATATAAAATTAGACGTGATTATATGATTGATCGATTAGAAAAAATGGGTCTACCTTGTATTAAACCAGAAGGTGCATTTTATTTATTTCCTTCCATTAAAGAATTCAATATGGCTTCGATGGAATTTGCTTTAAACTTAGTAGAAAAATATAATCTGGCTGTTATCCCTGGAGAAGCTTTCTCTGAATACGGAGATTCATCTATTCGCTTATCATATGCCTATTCAATGAAAGAGTTAGAAACTGCTTGTGATCGTTTAGAAGCGTTTGTAACTAGTCTGAGAACTTAAGAGCTGGATATAGGCAATAACTAATTTATTTGTTTAAAAAAAGGCTCTGTTAATATTNNGGAAATGCGGGAAACTTGAGACCGAGGAGGCTCAAGTCACGCCCCATGGAAAGCGAAGTACCTGGAATGGAAAATCAACATTCTTTTTTAACAGAGCCTAAAAAAAAAGACGTGATTATAAATTCATAATCACGTCTTTAAATTATCTAGTTTGTATTACGCTTGTTTTAAAAATGTAATCCTGTATTGTTTTATGATCTTTTCTAAATAGCATTAAATATACATTAACGATTAATGGTACACCTAAAAATAGAACTGATATCCCTGCGATGAAGATAAAACGAATAAAAAATGTAATCATTGTCGTTTCTTCATAATTGTCTTTTATCATTTTAATAGCTAAAAATCTTTGACCGTATGTCATCCCTTTATTAATTTGTGGGACGACGACAAATAAGATGATCATTATAATTGAAATAACGATTAAATCGACCGTTGAATTTCCCGAAGTAGAATTAAAACGACTTAATATCTTCTCAGGGTTCATCGTAATGATTGCAATAATGATTCCATACGCTACTGAAACAATTAACGTATCGATTATAAATGCACTTAATCGTTGATAAAACTTTGCAAGTTGAAAATTCTGCACTTGTTAACCTCTATTCATTAAAATTATTGAATGTGGTGAGAAGGATCATATAAAGTATAAAGTGCTTGTGTTCCTTTTTCATCTAAACCATTTTTAGACAGTTCATCGTAGCATTTTTTAGCAAGTAAAAGACCTGGAAGGTTTAATTCCATCTTTTCTGCTTCTTCAATTGCGATTCCCATATCTTTTATAAAATGCTTAATATAAAATCCAGGCTCGAAATCGCCTCTTAAAACACGAGGTGCTAAGTTTGATAATGACCAACTACCTGCTGCACCAGTCGAAATACTATTTAATACTTTTTCACCGTCTAATCCTGCTGACTTCGCATACGCAATGGCCTCACAAACTCCTAACATCCCTGAAGCGATTGCAATTTGATTACACATTTTTACATGTTGTCCGCTACCAGCTTTTCCATGATATACAATATTTTTTCCTAAAACATTAAATAATGTGGACATTTTATAAAATGTTTCTTCTTCTCCACCAACCATAATCGCTAATTTAGCTTCTCTTGCTCCTAAATCTCCACCTGATACAGGTGCATCTAAAGATGACATACCTACAGATTTTGTTAGTTCATCAATTTTTTTAGCTAATGTTGGTGTCGAAGTTGTAAAATCGATAAAAATAGTTTCATTTGAAGCAGATTGGATGATACCATTTTCGCCAAAATATACTTCCTCTAAATCACTTGGGTATCCGACCATCGTACAAATAACCTGGCAATTTGGTGCTAATTCTTTAGGTGTATCATACCAAGTAGCACCTAAATCAAGTAATTCATTTGCTTTTCCCTTAGTGCGATTATAAATATGTAATTTTGCACCTGCATTGATTAAATGCTTTGCCATACTTTTACCCATTACACCAATTCCAATAAATCCTACTTGAAGATCTTTTAAATTAATTGCTTCCATACTACACACTCCTCGTTTATTATCCATAATAAAACTAACATAAAAAATATGATTAAAAAAGCTAGAGCTAATCTATACCATACCTTCTATTTAAATTTAGGTTATTTCGACCCTAATTTGTTGACTCTAATAATGTAAGTATCTATATTAAGAAAGTACATAAAATTGTAACTATGCGCTAATGTTCTGGAGGTATTTTTATATGAAAAACGAACAATTTTTTGAAATGATTAAGGAACGAAACTCTACTAGAGTATTTGATTCTTCTACTGAAATCAGTAGCAGTGAAATAACGGAACTTCTTGATGCTGCCATGACTGCACCATCTGCCTGGAACTTACAGCATTGGAAATTCGTTGTATTCCACGGTGAACATGCACAAGGTAAATTATTACCGGTTGCATATAACCAGGGACAAATTAAAGATGCATCATGTGTAATTGCTGTATTAGCCGATACACAATCAGCAAAGAATGTTGACTTAGTATTCGGGCCAGCAATTGAAGCTGGCTATATGACTCAAGAAGCAAAAGATAAATTAAAATCAAACGTTGAAAATGCTTATGCAACAGAACAACGTAATCGTGAACAAGGTATTTTAAATTCTTCTCTTGCTGCTATGCAATTAATCATGGCAGCTTCTGCAAAAGGCTGGAATACTTGTGCAATCGGTGGATTTAACGAACAAGCATTTAAAGAGACTTTCTTAACTGATGCTCGCTATATTCCTACGATGCTGATTGCTATTGGTAAAGAAAAAGTACCTGGTCATCATACAACACGTTTCTCTGCAAAAGAAATGTCTATTTGGATTTAATAAATTAAAAGTAAAAGGGATTCTGACAAAAGTCGGAGTCCCTTTTATTTCATTACGTTTTATTAACAATGTTGTTCAACAGTAATGATTAATTTCCTAAGTAATTCTAGTGAAGAATCAATTGCTAATGAATAGTATCTATGCGTACCTTTTTGCTCAATAAGTACTAATTGATTATCACGTAATATCTTTAAATGATGTGATATTGCCGGTCTTGATAATGAAGTTTTTTCAGTAATTTCATTAACAGTTAGCGCTTCCCCTTCAGAAAGCATTAAAATGATATCCTGTCTATAAGGATCGCTTAATGCTTGAAACAAAGGGATACATTCTCTAAATACTTCAATTGCTTCTTTACCCAAATCTTCCACCTACTTTTATTATCCAAAAATAATCTTATTCGTTTAATAATTTAAACATACACTAAATTAAAGAAGCGAATTTGTCAACAGTAGGAACAGTTCGATTCGTTATTCATAAAAAAACAACAGGAATTTTCCCTGTTGTTTTTTATTAGATACTATTTACTAAGTTAACAACCTCTTCAGCTGTAGACATAGATAATGCTTTTTCAGCAAGTTTCTCCATCTCAACTTTAGAAAGTTTAGCCATTTGACTACGTGCAGGTAGGATTGAAGTAGCACTCATAGAGAATTCATGTAAGCCTAATCCAACAAGTAACGGAATAGCTAATGCATCCCCAGCCATTTCTCCACACATACCAGCCCATTTACCTTCTTTGTTTGCAGCATCAATAACCATTTTAACTAATCTTAAAATAGATGGGTTATATGGTTGGTATAAATAAGAAACTTGTTCGTTCATTCGATCCGCAGCCATTGTATATTGGATTAAATCGTTTGTCCCAATACTAAAGAAGTCTACTTCCTTAGCGAATACATCTGCTAAGACAGCAGAAGCAGGGATTTCTACCATCATACCAATTTCAATGTTATCTGAGACTTGAACATTTTCTTTTAATAACTGTTCTTTTTCTTCTAATAAAACAGCTTTTGCAGCTCTGAACTCATCTAATGTTGCAATCATTGGGAACATAATTTTTAAATTACCATATACACTAGCTCGAAGCAATGCACGTAACTGTGTACGGAAAATGTCTTTTTGATCTAAACATAAACGAATTGCTCTATATCCTAAGAATGGATTCATTTCTTTTGGTAAGTGTAAATAAGATAATTCTTTATCTCCACCGATATCAAGTGTTCTTACTACTACCGGTTTATTACCCATACTTTCAAGAACTGTTTTATATGACTCAAACTGTTCTTCTTCTGATGGGAAGTTATCGCGTCCCATGTATAGGAACTCAGTACGGTAAAGGCCTACACCTTCACCACCATTGTTGATAACACCTTCTACATCATTTGGAGTACCAATGTTTGCTACTAGTTCAACATGATGTCCATCTTTTGTTACAGTTGGTTCATTTTTCAGTTTAGCCCATTCAACTTTTTGAAGTTCAAATTTTTCTTTTTTAGCTTTATACTCTGCTAATTCTTCATTAGAAGGATCTACGATTACATGGCCGTCTAATCCATCTACAATGACCATAACGCCATTTTCGATTTTGCTAGTTACTTCTTTTGTTCCAACAACTGCAGGAATTTCAAGAGAACGAGCCATGATCGCTGAGTGAGAAGTACGACCCCCAATATCAGTTGTAAAACCTAAAGCATATTTACGGTTTAATTGTGCTGTATCAGATGGTGTTAAATCTTCTGCAATAATAATTACTTCTTCAGTAATATTCGCTGGGTTAGAAATCGTAACGCCTAAAAGATGCGCCATTACACGTTTTGTAACATCGCGGATATCTGCAGCACGTTCCTTCATATATTCATTATCCATGCTTTCAAACATTTGAACGAACATTGAAGCAACTTCATTCATAGCAAATTCAGCGTTTACATTTTCAGACTTAATTTTATCTTTAACTGGGTTAACTAGCTCAGGATCATTTAAAACTAAGATGTGGGCAGAAAAGATTGCAGCTTTATCTTCACCAAGTTCTGCATTCGCGTGATCACGAATTTTTTCTAATTCAGTGTTAGAAACTTGAATTGCATTGTCAAGTTTAGAAATTTCAGCATCAATATCTGAAATTTGTTTTTTAACAATATTTAATTCAGGATTTTCTAAGCGAAATGCTTTTGCAATTGCAATTCCACTAGAAGCAGCGATACCTTTAATATGTAAAGACATTATTCGCCTAAACCTTCTTTTTTCATAGTATCTTCGATTGCAGCGATAGCTTGATCAGCATCTTCACCGTTAGCACTAATTTTGATCTCAGTTCCTTGTTGAATTCCTAAAGACATTACACCCATGATTGATTTTAAGTTAACTGTTTTGCCATTATACTCAAGATTGATATCAGAATTAAATTTACCTGCTACATTTACTAATAATGTTGCTGGACGAGCGTGGATTCCAGAATCAGCTGTTACTTTAAAAGTTTTTTCCATAATAATTTATCTCCTTTGTGATTAAATCTACATTTTTGGTATAGACGTTTGGTCTACTCTAAATATTCTATTAAAAGGGGTGCATAGTGTCAACTATACAGCCCCCTTTAAAATTAAACATTTTTCGTCTATTTTCTTAGAATTATTTAATCTTTATTATGCCAACTTCACCTTTAGATTGTTTACCTGGCTTTTCAATTACAACCTGTTGTCCTTCAGCTAAGTTTGTAAAGACTACCGGTGTAATTGTAGATGGCGCATTTTCGCGAATAAAATGTAAATCAATTTTAACTAATTGTTGACCTTTTGTTATCTTTTCACCTTGTGATACCAGTACTTCAAAGCCTTCACCATTTAATTTTACAGTATCAATACCAATATGAATTAAAATTTCTTTACCACCATTTGATAAAATACCAATCGCATGTTTTGTTGGGAATACATTTACGATTTCACCATCTACTGGAGATACAACTGTACCTTCAGAAGGAATAATCGCAAATCCATCACCCATCATTTTTCCAGAAAATACCTGATCTGGTACTTCTGTAATTGGAATAATTTCACCTTCAATTGGGTTGATAATAGCTTCTTCAATTGAAGTATCAACTGCTGAATCAGTGTCTTTATGAGCATTTTGACTAACTACCGGTGTTTTACCAGTCATAATGTCTTTAATTTGTGATTTTAATGTATCTGATTTTGGCCCGAAGATTGCTTGAATATTGTTTCCAACTTCAAGAACTCCAGCAGCACCTAATGCTTTTAAACGCTCTTTATTGACTTCATCTTTTGAATTAACTTGTACACGTAAACGAGTGATACATGCATCTAATGAAGAGATATTACTTTTTCCACCTAAAGCTTGTAAAATTTCATATGGTAATTCATTAGTTGGAGTATTGCCTGTAGTATCTTCAGCGATTGCATCTTCACGACCTGGAGTTTTTAAATTCCATTTTCTAATTGCAAATCTGAAACCAAAGTAGTAAATTACTGCTAATATTAAACCGACGATGATTACCCACCACCAGCCAGTTCTGTTTGGTAGTACACCGAATAGTAAGAAGTCGATTAGACCACCTGAGAATGTCATACCAATTTTAACATTTAATAATTGCATGATCATAAATGATAATCCTGCAAAGACTGCATGAATTCCGAATAGTACTGGTGCAACGAATAAGAATGAGAACTCGATTGGTTCTGTAATACCAGTTAAGAAAGAAGTTAATGCTGCTGATGCTAAAATACCACCAGCGATTTTTTTGTTTTCAGGTTTTGCTTCATGGTACATAGCTAGTGCAGCTGCAGGTAAACCAAACATCATGAATGGGAATTTACCTACCATGAATGTACCAGCTGTTAAATTAACTCCATCTTTTAATTGAGCGAAGAAGATTTTTTGATCTCCATGTACAACCATACCAGTTTTATCTGTATATGAACCAAACTCAAACCAGAATGGTGCATAGAAAATATGATGTAAACCAAATGGAATTAATGAACGTTCAATAACACCAAATATGAATGCTGATAAAGTTAAATTTGCATCAATCATATTATGTGAGAATGAATTTAATCCGTGCTGAATTGGAGGCCAGATAAAGCACAATAAAATCCCAAGTAATACTGAAAACGCTGCTGTAGCAATTGGTACAAATCGCTTACCTGCAAAGAAACCTAAGTATGATGGCAGATCAATTTCAAAATATTTATTATAAGCCCATGCAGCCAGTACACCTACAATAATCCCACCAAATACACCGGTTTGTAGTGTAGGAATACCTAATACAAACGCATATGATGGATCATCAAATTTCGCAATATTTAAAGCTTTATCTAAAACAACATATTGTCCAACATCTTTGAACACACTCATTGTTTTATTCATAATCAGGAATCCAACGATTGCTGCTAAACCTGCAACACCTTCTCCTCCTGCTAAACCAACAGCAACACCTACTGCGAATAATAATGACAGATTACCAAAAATGATGTCACCAGATTGTTCCATAACTTTTGCTACTAACTGGAACCAGTGAGCATCAAGAAATGGTAAGTATTTTAATGTTTGTGGATTTTGAAATGCATTTCCGAATGCAAGTAATAATCCTGCAGCTGGTAAAATCGCAACTGGTAGCATAAGCGCTTTACCAACTTTTTGTAAAACTCCAAAGATTTTCTTAAACATTGTTATCCTCCTTTTATCCAAACAAAAAAGGCATGAGCAGAAAAAATGACAATTATAAATCCTGGATATAGTTTCCCCTACCCAAGAATAATAATTCACATCTTTTCAACTCATGCCTGATCGAATCAGTAACACGTTTTATGAATGTGTACACTATTCAATTATGTTTTATATGATTTCGCTTTCATTATATCTATAGATTTTAAAAATTTCAAGGCAAAATACTTATTTTATTAAATAATTATTACTATTTTTAAAAATAGAGACAAATTTCTCATTTAGCTTATTGAATTATTTGTTAATTTTGCTTTGAACAAGCCGTTCTAGATGTAAAGTTAAGTATATTACTTCGGCTTCACTAGCTTTTTTGCTTAATGAAACTTCAATTGATTTTAATATCTTCCATGCTAAATCATAGCATACAGGGTATTCTTTTTTTAAGATTATACCTAAAGCTGGTGACTCTTCTGAAGAATTACCATGAAAAATACGATCAATTAAAAATCGCAAATGACGTACAAGTCGTGAATAATGAATACTTTCTTTATCAATTTCAATTTTCAGATAATCTTCTATATAGATTACTAACTCCTTAATGATTTGTGAAAACTTATTTACCTCCGATACAACTTCCATTGATAAGTTACTTACAATATGAAGTGTTACAAACCCTACTTCCTCAATCGGTAAATTTATATCTATTTCTTTATTTATTAAATCAATAACTTCTTGTGCAATTCTAAAATACTCAGGATACATTGCTTTTGTTTCTTGTAAGAACGGATTATCAACATTATAACCTTCTCTGATCCGCTTAATCGCAAATATTAAGTGGTCCGTTAGGCCAATATGAATTTGCTCATTTAAAGTACATCCAGTTCTTTCAGAAATTAAATAAATCGCTTGCTGCAGTGTACCCATTAATTTTTCATCCATAAAATTAATTAATGATTTATATTGCTTTTGTTTTTGTTCATCAGTTAAGATAAACATTTTTTCTACTACACCTTCGGAAATAAAATCACCTTTAGTTTTATTAAAACCGATACCTTTACCTAATAAAACAACTTCGGTATGATTGGGATTTTTAGCAATTAAAACATTATTATTAAGAACTTTTTTGATCATATAGCAAGTTGACATCTCTGACATTTTTTTTATCACCCCCAAGTTCAAAAATTGCTTTTATATCATAACATAATTTTTCAAAAATAGTTAAAACACGAATTATGTTTCATAAAATAATCATATTTTTTTGATTATCTATTATTGTAGGATAGAATATAAAAGTATAAATATAAATTGAGTAGGTGTTAAGTAATTATGATTAAGTTATTTGTTAGTGATCTAGATGGTACAATGTTTCATCAAGGTCAACTATTTGAACACGATGTAGAGGCATTAAAAACCCTTGTAGATCGCGGTGTTGTACTATGTTTTGCTTCTGGTCGATTAGATTATGAAATCGTTAAAATTATGGAAAGCCTAGAAGGTAATTTTCATCGCATTAGTATGAATGGAACTTATATTTATTCAAATGATGGTGAAGCTTTATTAGACGCAACCTTTCATCCAAGTGCTATAGACAAAATTTATAAGATGATTACACACGATAAATTTTTAATATATGTAGCGGATAATTCAACCTACTATATCGAAGAGAAAACTGATTTAGTAAAAGAAATTGAAAAGAATTCTAGCATGAATACAGTCGAACTTAAAACACTTCAGGAAGAATTAGGAAAATCGATTACACCTAAGAAATATGTTGTATTAGGTGAAGATGAAGATTTACTCGAACTGCAAAAAGAATTACAAGAAGAATTACCTGAATTTGTAACTTCTTTTATTTCAGCAAAGAATTGTTTAGATATTGTTCCAGTTAATGTAAGTAAAGGTTCTGCAATTCAAATACTTATTGATAAATTAGGAATCAAACCTGATGAAATTGCTTGTATTGGCGATGCTTACAATGATATTTCAATGTTTGAACTAACTCCTAACAGCTTTGCGATGGAAAATGCTGACGATGAGGTTAAGAAATATGCTTCGTATATCGTTCCTTCTGTTGCTGAAGCAGTTAATATTGTTTTACAAATAAAGTAAAAATTAAGGGTGCTTTTAGAAGCACCCTTTTGGTTTGTGGAAAACTGTCACTTCCTATTCCATATCAACTGTAAAAAGGGTGCTGTAAAAGCACCCTTTTAACGGTCAATATCAATTGTAAATCGATAACGATCAGCTCGATAAATACAGCTTACATATTCAAGTGGAATACCCTCATTAATAAATGTAATTTGATGTAATTCTAATGCTGGCGAGTCTTCCGCGGTCTCTAGAATTAACGAATCCTTTTCAGACATTAAAGAAGCTTTAATCCACTTTGTTGCTTTTTTTATTGAATAACCTAATGAAACTTCAAAATATTCATATAGGGAATGATTCAATACTTTTTCATCAATTCGATTTACTACTAATTTTTTTGGAAGATAGGTTGTTTCAATAGCAATGGGTTGATCATTTGCTAAACGACATCTTTCTATTTTAAAGATCTCTGATCCACTTTCAATTGATAATACTTCTGCTAAATAATCATCAGCTTCAATTGTTGAAAAACCAAGTAATTTATTAGTAGGCGTCAAACCAACAGATGTTATATCCTCAGAAAAACTCCTTAAGGATTTAAGCGATTCCTCAACTTCAATGCCATCCTTAACTGAAACAAAAGTACCAATTCCACGTTTCCGACTTATTAGAGACTCCTTAACAAGATTGTTTAAAGCCTGTCTAATTGTCATCCTGCTTACATTTAACATCTCACTCAATGTTTGCTCAGAAGGAATTCGCTCACCGGGTTTCCATTCTCCTGAGTTAATTTTTTGCTTTAATATCTCTTGTATTTGGAAATAAATCGGTAACGGAGAATTTTTATCAAGCTTTAACATTATTTGCTACATAGTGAGTAAGCTTCTTCATCAACAACTATTGTTACGTTATTATGATTTTGAAGTGCAGTAGCAGGACAGCTAATATCTACTTTTCCATTTAACATTTCCTTAACTGCTTCAGCTTTTTTGATGCCTGAAGCTACTAAAATAATTTCTTTTGCTCTCAAAATTGAACCTATTCCCATTGTTACTGCATGAGTAGGTACATCTTCTTCGTTGTCAAAATATATTTTATTTGCATTACGAGTAGATTCAGTGAGCTCAACAATATGAGTAGGTGTATCGAATGGAGTTCCTGGTTCATTGAATGCAATATGACCATTTTCACCAATACCTAAAAGTTGTAAATCTACCGGATGCTTTTGAAGTATTTCTTCATAATTTTTACATGCTTCTTCTAAATCTTTCGTATTACCATTTGGTAAGTGATTTTCTTTAAAGTTTAAATGACTAAATAATTGCTCAGTCATATAAGTGTGATAACTAGTTTGATCATCCTCAGCTAGCCCAACATACTCATCAAGATTTACAGTAATTACATTTGATACATCTGGCTTATTGATGCGGAAAAGCTCATAAATACCTAGAGGTGATCCACCTGTAGCTAAACCTAATGTAAATTCTTCTTTACCTTCAAAAGCCTTTACCATTTTTTCATATGCTACTTTTGAAATTTCTTCTGCGTTTTTTACTACGATTACGTTCATAAAGTCACCTCATTCAAATTTTTACCTTGTCTAGTTGTATTAATAACGAAGAAATCTGGAGTCATTTGGACAAAATCAGCGTCTTTGCCTGGTTCTAATGCTCCTTTATGTTTAAGACCAAATTCTTCAGCTTGGTTTATTGATGTCATTTGAACTGCTTCCTCAGGAGTACATCCCGTAAATGTCATAATATTTCTAAATCCTTCGTCCATTTTTAAGATGCTACCCGCTAGCGTTCCATCTTCTAATCTTGCACTTTTATTTTTGACAAATACAGGTTGTCCACCTAATTCATACTGTCCATCTTCTAAACCTTTAGCTCTCATTGCATCGGTAATGACACTAATTTTTTTAGCACCCTTTAGACGGTACGCCAGTTTAACCATATCTGGATGAATATGAATTCCATCAGGTATTACTTCTACCATTACTCGATCATCTAATAATACATGTCCAACCGTTCCAGCTTCACGATGATGCATAGGTCTCATTTGGTTATACAAATGTGTTGCGTGAAAAACATTTCTACCTTCAAAATCTGAACTTATTGCATCAGAATGACCTACCGTACCAACAACATCAGTCCGCTCTAGTTCAGCTTCTAAATCCTTTGCACCTTCTACCTCTGGCGCATAAGTAACTAATTTTATTAAACCACCAGATGCTTCCTGCCATTCTTTAAATAGTTCAACGTCTGGGTTAATAATATATTCTAACGGCTGTGCTCCAGCCTTATTTTTATTAACAAACGGACCTTCTAAATGAATATGTTCAAAATGAGCTCCTAGTTTTTTTGCCTTATTTAAAGACTTCAATGCATTTTTTATATTTTCTTTTGATTGAGTCATTGTTGTTGGGAAAAAGGTTGTCACACCTTCTTGCATCATCTTTTTACTCATTGTTACCATTGATTTAGGATCAGCGTCCATTGCATCAACGTCATATGCTCCGTGAATATGAACATCGATCATTCCTGGAATAATAACTGTTCCTTTTCCATCGATTATTTCTTCATCTTCATTATTGTAAGCATCCATGTGACCTACAGAAGAAATTTTTTCATCATATCGAATGTAACCATTTTCAATTACTTCTGTACCTGTGTAAATTTTTACATTAATAATTGATTTCATTTTTTCTCCTCTTTCCTATTCTTAAGAAGTCTTCTCCAATACTACAATATAGAAAGTAGTGTTTACTTAATCATCGTTCACATTCATTTTAGATAAGTACCTTGATTACCTCATAACCATTTTATGATATATACTCCTAGTTGTCTATACTACTGATGTGTAATTAACAAAAACGTCACAAAAAATTATGGTTTTGTTTTAAGTAGTTCGACCAATATGCTATTTTAGTGTTTATGCGTAAGTAAAATAGTCGGAAAATCTTATTTGCTTATTAATTTCAAATTTCCTTACTCATGAAGGGGCATGAGTTAAAAATATGCAAGATAACCCAAATTCCTTACTCTTAAAAAGTTCCTGATCCTAAAAACCAATTCTAATCAAAAGGCTCTGTTAATAATAATTGTTGATTTTAGTTAAATTAGAGACTAATTGAAATGGAAGGTGCGAAGACCCCTATGGGAAATGCGGGAAACTTGAGACCC
>NZ_NULG01000021.1 GCF_002577195.1 Bacillus sp. AFS041924 | reverse complement strand
ATATTGACAACTTTATATTTAACACTCTGAAAATGGTGTCTCCTTTATAGAGACACCATTTTTTATTAAATTGAACCGAAAAAAATCTGTTTCCTCTAATGTTATTTAAAAAAGATCGATAAAATTAATTGCGAATGAAAAATTATGGTGAGTTCCAACCTATTCCAATCATTCTAAAATCCATACTTCTACCTTAAATTAACCTTTCTTAATAGAAAATAAGAATCTTTTCTTCATAAATTATTCGTTTCTTTCATAAAAATGTATTGTCATAGACCAAATTGGACGATGAGAGGAGGACATTAAGGTGTCTTCAGAAAATCAAACAAATATCCGCTTTTCATTGAAAGAAACTGTCTGGTTCCAAAAAGGACAGGAAGTTAAAGAGGTAAGGTCACTCTCGTTAAATCCAGACATTACTATACAGCAATTTGATGAATATGTTCAAGTGAGGGGTGTCTTAACTTTAGAAGGTAATTATGCGCCTGATTTGACGAATCAAGGTGATTATTACTCACTAAGGGAGTTAGCTCCTTCAAGAATGGTGGAAAATGTAATTGTTCTTGAGGATGGTAGTTGTGAACTAAATCATCAGTTCCCTGTAGATATCTCGATTCCATTGACTAGAATAACTGATTTAGAGAATTTATGTGTTTCTGTAGAAACATTTGATTATCAATTAGCAGAAAAAGGTAGTATTCAAATTGCTGCTGATTTATGTATTTCTGGACTGCATGATCATAATCGAGCTGTTGATACTTATCGAGAGCAAAGTGCATATGAACAGCAGTATAATACCTTTAATCAAGATAATAGCTACAATCAGGTAAATGACTATCGTTCAAATAATGAAGGATATTCGTATCAGGAGGAAAGAGAAGAAGAAGAACAATTCCAGTTCTTCCATCAACCAACTTCTGAACAACAAGTAAGTGATCAAGATAATCTATACGGAAGTGATTGGATTCAATCTCTTGAAGAGGACGTTGAACAAGAAGAGCAAGACACATATCCTGGGCAACCAACTTACTTAGAGGTTTTTCAGCCTGAAGAAGTAGTTGAAGTGCGAGTAGAACAAGTTGAAAATGAAGCTGAGCATTATTATGAATTAGAAGAAGAGAATGTACAAAGCTTTGAAGAAGAACAGGTTGAAGAACAATCTAATGTTGAAATTAATGCTCAGGTAAAAGAAGAATCAGAAGCTGAAAGTGAAGAATATGAAGAAGTATTTAGAGGATTTAATATATCAACAGAAGCAATAGAAGCAATTGAGCCTCAAGCAACAGAGCAACAAGAAACAGTACAACAAGCAACAGAGCCTCAAGAAGAATATACTAGACCGAGCTTCTTAATGAATGGAAATAATGAGGAGCAAGCTAATCAAAGTGAGAATGATGTACAGTCATCTAATCAAGTAAATCATTCGTACAATGAGCGACCTAGTTTCTTGAATAATGATTTTAATGTACACAGTTATTTAAATAATACTTTAAATAGTAAACCTAGCTTCTTAAATAATGATTATAGTTCTTTACAAGGCTATGCAAATAACGAAAACAATGCAGAAAAAGAAATAGAAAAATATGAAGAACAATACAATCGAACTTTGGAGCAAAACTATCAACCATATGTTAACCAACAATATCAGCAAGCTCCATTTGCATATAATCAAGATCAACAGTTAGGGTATCAAAATCCATTTCCTCAAATTAATCAAGAAAATTTAAATTCATTCACGAATCCAAATGATGTTCGTCAAACACCGCCATATTATGCTGAATATTATCAAGCTCATGTAGAACAAGAAGCACCACCAGAATTACCAAAAGTAGAATTAAAAGCTGAGCCAGAAGCAAAAGAGGAAGTAAGAAGTGTTAAAAGTGATAACCTTCTTTCGAGCTTGTTTACTGGAGAAGGAAGAGAAGAATCTTATTCTAAATTAAAATTATATTTAGCACAAAATGGAGATACAATCGAATCTGTTGCTAAAAAATATAATTTACAAACTCAACAGTTAAATCGCGTTAATAACCTGAACGATGAATTTTTATCAGAAGGGCAAATTATTTATATTCCTGTAACTGCTATAAAACAATAATCATATGGTGAGAGCTTTGTATTAGTTAGATACTTGTCTACTAATACAAGGCTTTTACTCATTTAGAAAGTGAGAGTGACGCATCTTGTATACACAACCCAAAGATGAAATAAGCGTCATTTTAGCACAGTATCATATCGTACCAAATTATTTTGAAACCGTTGGAAAAGTAGTAAAGGTATATACCAATCAAGGGGTATTTGCACTAAAAGAGGCAAATGTAAACCGAGTTTATCGAAATAATTTAATTGATAATGTTCGTTCCTTACAAGATAAAGGCTTTCGAGGTGTTGTGCCAATTTATCATACTCAGAATGGAGACTATATTGTTGAATTTAATACGAAACACTACTATTTAATGCCTTGGATCGAAAGTGTTGATGCGAAATCTGATGAGAATTTACATTTTCAACGAATGTTTACTTCTTTAGGTAAGATGCACAACCGAACACAAAAAGAGAAAAAAGTGGATAAAGATCAGTTGCAGATCCATTATGATACGATGACAAAAAGGTGGAGTAAAGATAAAGAAGTACTAGAGAATTTTATTGAAGTTGCTGAAGATAATTGGTATATGTCACCTTATGAGTTAAGCTATTGTACGTACTTTCATAAAATATTAAGTGCACACCAATTTGCAAAAGGTCAATTAGAAGAATGGTTTAAAAAAATGAAGGAAACTGAAAATACAAGAGTTGTCATGAATCACGGAAATTTATCTATTTCGCACTTCCTTGTAAATAAAAGAGGTGAAGGTGTTTTTATCAATCTAGAAAATGCTCAAGAAACTACGCCGATTCAAGATTTAACAAACTATTATAAGAATTCTTTTAAAACCTACCCAATCCAGCAGACCGATCGTAATAATTGGCTTAAAATGTATGAAAAGAATTTCTCATTAAGAGAAGAAGAAAGAATGTTATTTTTAAGCTATATGGCCTACCCAACTCAGTTCGCTTCTAGGATTTCTAAATATTTAAAGCGATCCGGGATAAATAATGAAAAAGACAATGTAAGAGATTTATTAAATGCATATTGGCATATGATTAATATTGAATATTTTGTTTCTAAAATACAAGAGGATATTGAAGCAGCGCAATCTTTTGATGATAGTTGAATTCAGATTGTCCATTTCTATCTTTTCTATAAATGTAATGCGTCAAAAAAACATCTATCACAAAAAAGTACCGCCTCATTTATGTTAGACGAAAACTAACAGTGCGAGGCAGTACTTGGATAGATGGTTTTTTAGTATAAATTATTTTACGTGACGTTTAATAGCATTTACTAAACTTTTACGTACAAAATCCTTGTCTATAATATGTTCCTTTGAGAAAGATATTCTAACATTATTATCATCAGTTCCAAATAACTTAGAAATCTTACCTGATGTTTGTTTTTGATCAAGTTGAAGAATTAAGTCTACTGTTTTATCAAAGCTTACATAATTAACTTCAATTTCTTCTAATTTACCTCGAAACTCACCGTTCATTGGATAAAATTCAAATTCTTGAATGATTTTTCCGTATTTCTTTTTGTTTTCGCTATCTCTTAATACAAAACCTTCTTCTTGAAGCGCTTGGATGACTGTTTTTAAACCAATTGAAGGAATAACTTGAACCCCATCCGCATCGTATTGGTCAACGGCTTTTTCTATTTCTAAATGAGTTTTAATCCAAATATGGGACTTGTGAAGTGATACCGGTGTATTTTCAGATAAGGTGAAAAAGAAAGGAATAACAACTTCTTCATTTGCATTTATAATACGATCAACTGAAACGATAAATTTTTGTAATGTACCATTCTTTTTATAAATTTTATCATTTGATTCAACTAGATATTCAGTCATTACATGTAAAAAGACAGAGTCTAGTTCTTGTTTAACTTTACCACCTTTTATCTGTAATTCACCTTTTACTCGTTCGCCAGCTTGATATTCTGTTTTTTCAAGCTTTGTATCGATTCTAGTTCCACCGATACCGAGAACACGAGCTAATGTATTTTTAAATAAACCCATGTATATCCCCCTAAAAAATTATATCTACATACTATATAATTATCGCATAATTAAATAAGTACTAGTATACCAGAATGTTAAATAAAGATTACAATTATTTTTCGTATTTTTTTTATGTATTAAAAAATGTGTTACATTATTGACACACACTGAATATTCTAGAAAGAAATTAGAAATACTGTTGACTAAGCTTAAGGAAATTTTGTAGACTATTACATATATTCATAATGAAATGCAATGATAGGGAAGAGTACAACGAACTAATTCTTCAGAGAGGAAACCATTTGGTGGGAGGTTTCTAGAAAATAGTGTTGGAATGTCGCCCTTGAGCAGTGGCTTCGAAAACATCTTTGTGATTAGAAGTTACCGGATGATCCGTTATCTTTTTTAAGTGTGTCAGAGAAACACAAGTTTTTACTGACAAAAAAAGGTGGTACCGCGAATCCAACTCCATTCGTCCTTTTCAAGGATGAGTGGAGTTTTTTTATTTTTCAAAAATTTTAGAGGAGATGATTCCAATGGAAACAACACAAAAATCATTACCAACAAAGTATGATCCGAATTTAGTTGAAAAAGATCGTTACCAATTTTGGTTAGATGGGAAATTCTTTGAAGCACAAGTAGAATCGGAAAAGCCGAAATATACAATCGTAATTCCTCCACCAAACGTAACTGGAAAATTACACTTAGGTCATGCTTGGGATACAACATTACAAGATATTTTAACTCGTACAAAAAGAATGCAAGGATATGACGTACTATACTTACCTGGAATGGACCATGCTGGTATTGCTACACAAGCAAAGGTTGAAGCAAAATTACGTGAAGAAGGCTTATCAAGATATGATTTAGGACGTGAAAAATTCCTAGAAAAAGCTTGGGAGTGGAAAGAAGAATATGCTTCACACATCCGTTCTCAATGGGAGAAAATTGGTTTAGGTCTAGATTACTCTCGTGAACGCTTCACATTAGATGAAGGACTATCTGATGCGGTAAAAGAAGTATTCGTTAAGCTTTATAACAAAGGACTAATCTATCGTGGTGAATATATCATCAACTGGGATCCGGCAACAAAAACAGCTTTATCAGATATTGAAGTTATCTATAAAGATGTTCAAGGTGCGTTCTATCATATGCAATATCCATTAACTGATGGATCAGGAAAAATTCAAATTGCGACGACTCGTCCTGAAACGATGCTAGGAGATACTGCGATTGCAGTTCACCCAGAAGATGAAAGATATAAATCAATGGTTGGTAAAACTGTTACACTTCCAATTGTAAATCGTGAAATCCCAATTATAGCTGACGACTATGTTGATATGGAATTTGGTACTGGAGTTGTAAAAATTACTCCTGCTCATGACCCTAATGATTTTGAAGTTGGTAACCGTCATGATTTACCTCGCATTCTTGTAATGAATGAAGATGGTTCTATGAATGAAAAAGCTGGAAAATACAAAGGTATGGATCGTTTTGAATGTCGTAAACAAATCGTTAAAGATTTACAAGAGATGGGTGTTCTTGTAGAAATCGAAGAGCATATGCATTCTGTAGGTCATAGTGAACGTAGCGGAGCAGTTGTTGAGCCATATTTATCAACTCAATGGTTTGTTAAAATGCAACCATTAGCAGATGCTGCAGTAGCATTACAAAACTCTGATGAAAGCGTAAAGTTTGTACCAGATCGCTTTGAAAAAACTTACCTACGTTGGATGGAAAATATCCGTGACTGGTGTATCTCTCGTCAATTATGGTGGGGACATCGTATTCCAGCTTGGTACCATAAAGAAACTGGTGAAATTTATGTAAACCAAGAGCCACCAGCTGATATTGAAAATTGGAATCAAGATAATGATGTTTTAGATACTTGGTTCAGTTCAGCATTATGGCCATTCTCAACTTTAGGTTGGCCAAATGAAGAAAGTAAGGATTTCCAAGCTTACTTCCCAACAAATGTATTAGTAACAGGGTATGATATTATTTTCTTCTGGGTTTCACGTATGATTTTCCAAGGGATTGAATTTACTGGTAAGCGCCCATTTAATGATGTATTAATTCACGGATTAGTACGTGATGAGCAAGGTCGCAAAATGAGTAAATCTCTAGGTAACGGTGTTGATCCAATGGATGTTATCGAGAAATACGGAGCAGATTCATTACGTTATTTCTTAACAACAGGAAGCTCTCCAGGTCAAGACTTACGTTTCAGTATTGAAAAAGTAGAAGCTACTTGGAACTTTGTAAACAAAATTTGGAATGCCTCTCGTTTTGCATTAATGAATATGGAAGGCTTCACATATGAAAATATTGATTTAACGAAAGAAAAATCTGTTGCTGATGAATGGATTTTAACTCGCTTAAATGAAACAATTGAAAGTGTAACAGCTTTAATTGATCGCTATGAATTTGGTGAAGTTGGCCGTGTACTTTATAACTTCATTTGGGATGATGTTTGTGACTGGTATATTGAAATGGCCAAAATTCCTTTATATGGTGACAATGAAGATGCAAAAAATATGACTCGTTCAGTTCTAGCACATGTGTTAGAAAGTACAATGAAGCTCTTACATCCATTTATGCCGTTCGTAACAGAAGAAATCTGGCAATCTCTACCTCACAAAGGAGAGTCTATTACAGTTTCTGCTTGGCCGACAGTTAAAGAGGAATTAACAAATAATGAAGCTTCTGAAACGATGAAAATTTTAGTTGAATTAATTCGTTCAGTTCGTAATATCCGTGCAGAAGTAAACACGCCAATGAGCAAAAAGGTTCAACTAATGATTTCTGCAAAAGATGAAAATATTGCAGCTGCATTAGAAGGAAACCGTTCTTATATCGAACGCTTCTGTAATCCAGAAGAATTAACAATTTCAACTAATTTAACTGCACCAGAGAAATGCATGTCAGCGGTTATTAGTGGAGCTGAGCTTTATCTACCTCTAGAAGGTTTAATTAATCTGGATGAAGAGAAAAAACGTTTAGAAAAAGAATTAGAAAAATGGACTAGTGAAGTTGAGCGAGTTCAAAAGAAATTAAGTAACCAAGGATTTGTAGCTAAAGCTCCTGCAGCAGTAATTGAAGAAGAACGTCGTAAGGAAAAAGATTATCTTGAAAAACAAGAATCTGTTAGAGCTCGAATTGCAGAATTAAGTAAATGATAGTTTTAAACAGTCGTATAATTGACTGTTATAAGAATTTGTAAGATAAAAAACGACGAATTAAGATTAATGATTCGTCGTTTTTTACTATAAAGGTAGGGTTTAGATGGTTAAAACGTATGAAGAAGCACTGAAGTGGTTGCACAACAGAACAAAGTTCGGAATCGTACCTGGACTACAAAGAATGGAAGAAATGCTTATAAGACTAGGGAATCCGCATTTAAGTGTCAAAGCGATTCACGTCGCAGGAACTAATGGGAAAGGTTCCACGATCACATTTCTTCAAAATATATTATTAGATGCTGGGTATACTGTAGGAACTTTTTCATCGCCATATATTTTAGATTATCGCGAACAAATTATGTTCTGTGGCGAAATGATTAGTGAAAATGAATTTACTCAATTAGTAAACTGTATGATTCCGGTAGTAGAAGAAGTGGAACAATTATCTTGCGGTGCTCCTACTGAATTTGAAATCATTACAACCATGGCATTTTATTATTTTGGTAAGATAAAAGAACACGACATTTTTTTAATAGAGGCTGGATTAGGTGGGTTAGAAGATTGTACGAATGTCATAACACCATTAATTAGTGTTATTACGAGTATTGGTCATGATCATCAGCAAATTCTCGGAGAAACAATTGAAGAAATAACGAAGCATAAAGCAGGAATTATAAAATATAAAATTCCAGTTGTTACTGCAGAGCTAAAAGAAAATGCCCTAAAAATTATTCGAAATGAAGCAAACAAAAACGAAGCTGATTATTTTGAATATGGAAAGCATTTTTTTGCTTCACCTTTAAAAGATCATTCTAATGAAAAATTTAATTTCCAAGTGATTGGTGGCTTTTCTATTGAGAATGTTGAGTTATCCATGCTTGGGCAGCATCAAATTAGGAATGCTTCATGTGCAATAACCGTTGTCCAATTATTGCAAAATCGATATGGTATGATCTTTAGTGAAACGAATATTAAAAGTGGGTTAGAGCTTTCTCAGAAACCAGGTAGATTAGAAAAAATGGCTGCAAATCCTGTCGTTTATATTGATGGTGCTCATAATGTTGAAGGCATAAAAAGTCTAGTGGAAACAATGAATAGCCATTTTAGAGATAAGGGAATAAAAATTTTGTTTTCAGCCTTAAAAGATAAAAAGGTAGAGGAAATGGTAATAGAATTACAAAAACTGACAAATAACATTGAAATGACAACTTTTGATTTCCCTAGAGCGATGAATAAAGACGAATTAATATCGAATGCAAATAATTTAAATTTAACATACGAAAAAGATTTATATATTGCTATAGATGAGAATATAAAAAATACCCATGAGAACGAGATATTATTAATAACGGGCTCCTTATATTTTATCTCTGTAGTAAGGAGTTATTTACTAAAAAAATTTGTTTAAAATTGTAAAAGTTTCATTCTGAATCACACGGTTTGTTGATGTACACAAAGGAGCGATCAGTTGGCAATATATAGCGAATTATGACCACTAGAAAATCAATCTGGTGGTTATTTTTATAGCTGTTTTTTGGATTCTTAAATACTGTTTTCTTGTTTGTTTTGGTTTTGAATTGCTTGCTTTTTTGTAATTTTTTGTTGCACGATACATGGTTGCCCTCGACAAATGTCTACGTGTTTTTCTGGAATTATATGTTAGTATTTTTTTACGTTTTAAAATAAAGTAGTAGGAGGATTCATATGGACAAGTCCTCAAAGATATCAATAAAAATTAATGGTGAGGAAAAAGCGTTTAAAGAGGGTGCAAAAACACCTCAAAGTCAGGTGGAGAAGGAAGAAGAATTTGGTTGGGTTTTACCTACGCCTGATGGATTGGGTAAAAAAGTCATCGTTTTAGATGATGTTAAAAAGAAGAAAAAGATTAAGCCAGAACAGAAGGTAAAGCAAAAAAAGAAGATTTCTTTATTCAAAAAGAAATCACCTTCAAAAAGTATTATTATTTCTATAATAGGTGCAAGTTTAATAGGAATATGTTTTGGGTTTGTTTTTTTAGGCATATTTAAACAATCTAAACCAGATGTGCTTAACCCAACTAGTAAAAATGAAGTTTCTGGGACAGCAACAAAACAAGAACAATTGAACATTCCATCAGTTAAATTTGATTTAGCACAAGTTGGAATGTATAAAAGTATGGAATCAGCAAAGAAAAACGTAAAAGAAGTATCTACATTAGGTTATAAACCTGTCATTTATGAAGAGAATGATAATTTTTTTGTTGTCATTGCTTTAAGTGGCAAAGATAGTACTTACTTAAAAGATGAAGTTAAGAAGAAATTTAACAGTGCTTATTTAAAAGAAGAAACAGTTGCTGGACAAGCTTACAAAGGACCAAAACAATCAGTTGATATGTATAAAGCTGAAGTTGAAACATTTAATTTTATGCTATCATATTTAACAGATACTAATTTTAATAACGAAAAACAACTTGAGCAAATAAGCTCAACGATTTTAATTTTGAGCAAGCAAAAGGATTATATACAAAATAAGCAATTAAAAAGTGGACTTAAATATTTACAAAATATCGAAAAAGTATTGTCCTCAAGTAGTAACAAAAGTTTAAGTACGGTAACGGAATCAGTTCAATATGATCTATTATCCTTATTTAAAATATTAAAAGAACAAAAAAATACACTAACAAATTAATTTTGTTAGTGTATTTAGTATGTTGATATATTTAACGTCAACAGTTAAGTGTCGCTAATCGAGACATTTGACGATTATGTTGTAATTATTTAATTATGTTAACTTAATGGGTTTAAAGGATAACTTATTTAAAATATTATATTAACAACAACTTTTAGTATTTTAGTAAATTTCTTTTATCTTCTTCAGATTGTAAACATATTCAAGATGCTAATTGTTAGAAGGCTACGTTCATTTATTAGTTTATAAGATTGAGATTGGCAAATATATTGATTCTTTAATTGATATTTTTCTCTATGTAAAGGGTACAAATAAAGTTCTTTATCGTATGCTTTTTATCTAGAAGAGGTTGATTGGAAAGAAAGGGTGCTCGACTCCTATGGGAAATGCGGGAAGGCTAAAGACCCCCGGCTAGCCGAGGAGGCTCAGATCTCGCCCCATGGAAACGAGCACCCTGTAGTGGAAATCAACGGCATATAGCTTCCTTTAAAATGAAAAATATTGTTGTATAATTGACAAGTTCTTTTTTTAACAATATTTTCAACAACATGAAAACACAGACAAATTAATTTTGTTAGTGTTTTTATTACAAATTGATCGAATGAATTTAATATTTATCATTAAAAATTTGTTAATGTAATTTAAAGGTATTCAAATTTAAGACTAATATTATTATGAAAACACTTGAATTAGACAAAAAATATTTGAAAATGAAATTTTATTATTAGGGTATTTTAATACATAACAAAACTTTCATTTTTATTACATTTTAGTAACGAAATGACAACGAAAAGTGTTTTTTACTAATTTGTGTTATAGTGATTATCTGGGTAGGATAGTCTTGTATCCTTCCTTTAAAATTAAATAATAGGTGAATGAAATGAAAAAACTTATATTAGCCTCTGCATCTCCTCGAAGAAAAGAACTTCTTAGCTTGTTAAATATCCCTTTTATCATTGAAACTAGTGATGTTGAAGAAGTAATGGAGCAGAATTTGCAGTCTTCAGAAATTGTAATAAAATTGGCGGAAGAAAAAGCAAATGATGTATCAAATAAATTTCCAAATGCAGTAGTTATCGGTGCTGATACAATCGTTACTTATAATGATAAAAAACTAGGTAAGCCTACATCAAAAGAAGATGCATTTGCGATGTTAAAAATGTTATCTGGAAAAACGCATGAGGTTTTTACTGGTGTATCAATTATTAATGAAGGTAAAAGTAGTAGTTTTTATCAATGTACAAAAATTACCTTCAGTGAATTAAGTGATCAAGAAATAATTGATTATATCAATACAAATGAACCAATGGATAAAGCTGGTGCTTACGGCATTCAAGGATATGGTGGTACATTCGTAGAGAAAATAGACGGCGACTATTACTCTGTTGTAGGACTTCCGATCAATAAAGTTAAGAAAAAACTTAGTGAACTAAATTTTTAACTTTTGATTTGAGGTGGTACCGTGTCAAATTCGCTTCTCATTAAAGAATTTCCGAAAGATGAAAGACCTAGAGAGCGGTTGTTAAAGTTTGGTCCCGGTAGTTTGTCTAACCAGGAGTTGCTTGCGATTTTATTAAGAACTGGGACAAAAAATGAATCGGTTTTAAAAGTTTCAAATGAACTTTTATTGAAATTTGATGGACTAAGATTGCTTATGAATGCGTCTGTTGAAGAAATATCCAATGTTAAAGGTATAGGTGAAGCAAAAGCTGTACAATTAATGGCTGCCTTTGAATTAGGAAAAAGGATTAATCGACTTCAATATGACGAAAGATTCATTATTAAAAGTCCAGATGATTGTGCTAAATTTATGATGGATGAAATGCGATTTCTTGAACAAGAACATTTTGTATGCTTATACTTAAACACAAAAAATCAAGTTATTGCTCGCGAAACTATTTTTAAAGGTAGTTTAAATGCTTCGATTGTTCATCCTCGTGAAATTTTTAAAGAAGCTTTCCGTAGATCTGCAAGCTCAATTATTTGTCTGCACAATCATCCGAGTGGGGATCCTACTCCAAGTAGAGAAGATATTGAAGTTACAAAACGATTAGTTGAATGTGGAAAAATAATTGGAATTGAATTACTAGACCACATTATAATTGGTGAACATAAGTATGTCAGTTTAAAAGAAAAAGGTTACGTTTAAGGGTGTTCATTAGTAGCTAATTGTTTTATAATGTAAGTTATGGATAAAAACCTGTTATTTACTAACGATAAGAAAATATAGTATAGATACTTTAAATATGAATTTAAGTTGTACGTTTTAGAAAGGAAGATACATATGTTAGGATTAGGCGGATTTACTCGTGATTTAGGAATAGACTTAGGTACTGCTAATACTTTAGTCTTTGTAAAAGGAAAAGGAATAGTGGTTAGAGAACCTTCTGTGGTTGCTTTAAGGACGGATACGAAACAAATTGTTGCTGTAGGTAATTCAGCAAAATTAATGATTGGTCGTACTCCAGGAAATGTTGTTGCAACAAGACCAATGAAAGATGGTGTAATTGCTGATTTTGAAACAACAGCAACAATGATGAAGCACTATATTGATCAAGCTCAAAAGAGTAACGGATTTTTCTCACGTAAACCTTACGTAATGGTATGTGTACCATCAGGTATTACTGCTGTTGAAAAAAGAGCTGTTATCGATGCAACAAGACAAGCTGGTGCACGTGATGCATTCTTAATTGAAGAACCTTTTGCTGCTGCAATTGGTGCTAATTTACCAGTTATGGAACCAACTGGTAGTATGGTTGTTGATATTGGTGGAGGAACAACTGAAGTTGCAATTATCTCATTAGGTGGTATCGTTACAAGTCAATCGATTCGTACTGCCGGTGATGATATGGACGAAGCGATTATTCAATATATTAAAAAGAACTATAACTTATCAATTGGTGAACGAACTGCCGAACAGTTAAAGCTTGAAATTGGTTCAGCTATTAAAATTGATAACGAACAGATGGATATTCGTGGTCGTGATTTAATTTCAGGTTTACCTAAAACAATTACAATTCATGGAGAAGAAATCGCAGCTGCATTAAGCGATACAGTAGCTGCAATTGTTGACTCTGTAAAAAATACATTAGAGAAAACGCCACCTGAATTAGCAGCAGACATTATTGATCGTGGAATCGTTCTTACAGGCGGTGGAGCACTTCTTCGTAATATTGACAAAGTAATTGCTCAAGAAACAAATATGCCTGTAATAGTTGCAGAAGACCCTCTTGATTGTGTTGCAATGGGGACAGGTAAAGCGTTAGATAATATCGATATTTTTAAAAAGAATTTTGGTGCAAATATGAGTCAATATCGATAAAATTGAATGGAAAATGTTTGAAAAATAAGCTAGTTTTCTAAATACGTGAACTAATATATAAGTTCTTTAATAAGAAGATTAGTAAAAATGTGTAATCCTCACTATGATTAGTGAGGATTACACGTATGAATTAGCTATAACAAAAAGTTGAAATGTTATAAGAGGGTGTAAGAATGCCACAATTTTTTCAAAATAAACGTTTAATGATTGTCTTGGCTGCTATTATCGTACTAGTGGCACTTCTAGGCTATTCTTTAAGAAGTAACAGAAACCTTTCAATTCCTGAGCAGTTTATTAAAGATACAGTAAGTTTGACTGAAAAAGTATTTAATAAACCCGCACAATTTATTGCGGGTTTCTTTAATAATATTGCGGACTTAAAAGATACATATGAGGAAAATCAAGTCTTGAAAAGTAAGCTTGATAAATATGTTGAATTATCTGTACGTGAGAAAGCATTAGAAAAAGAAAATAAAGAACTTAAAGACATGATTGGAATCAAAAAGAGTCTAAGTGATTATGATACATTTCAAGCTACTGTAACAATTAGAGATCCAGATAAATGGCAACAAATCATAACAATTGATAAAGGATCGTTAGCTGGAATTGAAAAAGAAATGGCCGTTATTACATCTAAAGGCTTAATTGGTAAAGTGAAAAATGTTTCTAAATTCTCATCAACTGTTCAATTATTAAGTTCGTCAAATCGAACAAATCGAATTTCTGCTAAAATTCAGGAAAAAAGTACGGTTTTTGGTTTGATTGAGGGCTATGATGTTGAGAAACAAGCTTTATTATTAAAACGAATTCCTTCAAATGCGAAAGTAAAAAAAGGACAAACAGTTGTGACATCAGGTCTTGGTGGTGTTTTCCCAGCTAATCTCCCGATTGGAAAAGTTGAGGAAGTTGTTCCTGATGAACATGGTCTAACATTAACGGCTTATATTAAACCACAGGCAGATTTTAATGATATAAATCATGTACTCGCTGTTAAGCGTTCAATTGATCAACAAAAGGAAGGGGAGTAAAGAGTAAATGAGTAAGTATGGTTTACCTCTCCTTTTAACATTTCTTTTTATTTTAGAAAATATTTATGTATCAACTGTATCGCCTAACATTTTTGGACATAATGCAATACTTGTTCCACATTTTTTATTTTTTGGTTTATTATTTACTACACTATATTTCAATCCGAAGAAAGCACTTGTTTATGGTGTTATCTTTGGATTAGTTTATGATATTGTTTATACAGAGGTTATAGGTATATATTTAGCCTCTTTTCCACTATTTATATTTTTAATAAGTCAAGCTATGAAAATACTTTACGCGAATTTATTTATTCGAAGTATACTTGTATTAATATGGACAGCAGCATTAGAATATTTAGTATACGGAATAAATGCTTTATTCGGATTTACTAATATGAATAATACATACTTTATGAATCATCGATTATTTCCGACATTATTACTGAATGCACTATTTATATTAATTTTTGCATATCCTTTCTCATCTTTATTAAGAACTATTCTTGAAAATAATGAGGAAAAATAAAGGATTTTTCGGGTGCATGTCGAATTATACAATCGGGGTGAACACTTATCATGGAACAGAGGCAACAATATGTTACAATAAAAGGAACGAAAGATGGTCTAACACTGCACCTCGATGATACATGTTCTTTTCAGATTTTAGTAGATGAAATTGAAGAAAGACTGTCTACCCACTTGTTTGAGAGCCATGATCGTCCCTTACTTGCAGTTCGTTTAAAAATAGGAAATCGTTTTTTATCTCCCGAACAAGATGAAATAATTCGTTCAATTGTTCGTAAAAAGAATAATCTTGTTGTCGAGACAATCGAAAGTAATGTTATTTCGAAGCAAGATGCTATTGAATGGATGAAAAGGGAGGAAATTGTACCTATTTGTAGAATGGTAAGATCCGGACAGATTCTCCAAGTGAAAGGTGATTTACTGTTAATCGGTGATGTTAACCCAGGTGGAACTGTTATTGCGGGTGGAAATATCTTTATTATGGGTGCACTAAGAGGTACTGCTCATGCCGGTTTTAATGGTAATAAGGAGGCAGTTATTGCGGCATCAATAATGAGACCAATGCAGTTGAGAATTTGCAGCATAATGAACAGAGCACCGGATCATTATGGTGATGAAGGCAATGAGATGGAGTGCGCATATATAAACGAGGACGGCCAAATCATTGTCGATCGCATACAATTTCTGACTCATCTTAGACCTAGTTTGACAAGGTTAGAAAGGGGCATGATGTAACTGTGGGAGAGGCTATAGTAATTACATCTGGTAAAGGTGGAGTTGGTAAAACAACTACATCAGCAAATTTAGGAACAGCTTTAGCGATGTTTGGAAAAAAAGTGTGCTTAATTGACACTGATATCGGCCTACGAAACTTAGACGTTGTTATGGGATTAGAAAATCGCATAGTCTATGATTTAGTAGACGTTGTTGAAGGTCGCTGCAAAACGCATCAAGCACTAATTAAGGATAAGCGTTTTGAATGCTTATACTTATTACCTGCTGCTCAAACAAGTGATAAAACTGCTGTTTCTCCTGAACAAATGAGAGAGCTTGTTGATGAATTAAAAAAAGACTATGATTATATATTAATAGACTGCCCTGCTGGTATTGAGCAAGGATATAAAAATGCAGTAGCAGGTGCAGATAAAGCGATCGTTGTTACAACGCCTGAAGTTTCTTCAATTCGTGATGCTGACCGTATTATTGGATTATTAGACCAAGAGGATATTGAACCTCCTAAACTAGTAATCAACCGTATTAGAGGTCATATGATGGAAAATAAAGATAGCTTAGATGTTGATGAAATAACTACAATGCTAGCAGTCGATTTAATTGGTATTGTACAAGATGATGAAAACGTTATTAAGGCAACAAATAGTGGGGAACCTGTGGCAATGAATCCAAATTCAAAAGCTTCTATTGCATATAGAAATATTGCAAGAAGAGTTTTAGGTGAGTCTGTACCACTACAATCATTAGAAACAGAAAAGAGTATTTTCTTTAAAGTAAAAAAATTATTTGGTATTCGATAACACTTCGTAAAAATGCGAAGTGTTTTCTTTTTTTTAGTTTCTATTTCAAAAGTCATCTATCAACTTTTTTGATTCCTCTAGCTTTAATTGCTGTATCCACTTTTCAAATTATCTACACATAAGTTGTCCAATCATCTCATATAAATGAATCAATAAGGTTGCGAGGAGAGGTGACACTTTGAGTAAGCGCGTAGATGATATAAGAAAGCGGATTGCCAAACGGCGAGAGCAAGAGGAAAAATGGGGAAACCCGAATAACCAGTTGATGACCAAATTTCCAGTAAAAGAAGTCCAGAATTCTGAGGGCGGATATACTTATACGTATGATGATTTGGTAGAAGAGCAAGGTAAGAAAGTAATGAATAACTCTAACTTTATGTTTAGAAGTTTATTATGTGCGATTATTGTACTAGTCTTAGCCATCATCTTAAAAAGCAGCTCACCTCTAGCTTCTCAGGTACGGCATGGTTTATCACAAGTTTATGATAGTGAATTTCAATTTGCTTCATTACAGAAATGGTATGAAGATCGTTTTGGGAGCCCGATTTCTTTCTTACCAAAGTTAAATGATAAAAAAGAGAATGTAGGAAAAGATGACTACGCTATTCCTGCAAGTGGAAAAGTATTGCAAAGTTTTAAAACGGACGGCCAAGGAATATTGATTCAAACAGAATCAAACCAGAAGGTTGAATCAATAAAAAAAGGTCGAGTTATTTTTGTAGGCAAGAAAGATAACCTAGGGAATACGGTCATTATTCAACATGCCGATGGTTCAGAATCTTGGTACGGTGAATTAGGAACAACAAACGTAAAGGTTTATGACGAAGTGGCTAGTAAAAAGGTGATCGGAACCGTATCTTCTAATGATGAAGGAAATCTAGGAACTTACTATTTTGCAATTAAAATGGGGGAAAAATTTATTGATCCGAAACAGGTGATTCCATTTGAATAAATGGCTAATGCTTCCTTCAAAGCTTTCAATTCATCCGTTATATTTATTAATAGCATGCATCGGTATTTTGACTGCTAATTTCTGGTCAGTATTGTTTGTATCAATCATTATTTTCTGCCATGAATTAGGTCACGCAATAGCTGCTAC
Source organism: Bacillus sp. AFS041924 (assembly GCF_002577195.1). GTDB lineage: Bacteria > Bacillota > Bacilli > Bacillales > Bacillaceae_G > Gottfriedia. Next base: position 13,973 of record NZ_NULG01000021.1, on the reverse strand, counting down.
GTCATTTAATTGGAGAATTAATAAAATTACTCTACTACCCTTCGGAGGAGTAGTAGATCTCGATGAACATGGAAATAGATCAACCTATGAGGAGTTTATTGTTACAATTTCTGGCCCCATTCAACATTTAGCTTTATATATTATTGCTAAATTCCTTTTCCAAATGAGTATGATGCCTGAACATCTATATAGCCTTTTTATTAGTTATAATGTTAGTATTCTTTGCTTTAATTTACTACCAATCTGGCCACTAGACGGTGGTAAATTAATATATCAGTTATTTTCATTAATTTTCCCGTTCGTTAAAGCTCATATATATAGTTTATACTCCTCATTTGCATGCTTAGTCTTATGTACAATGATTACTATATTTATTCAACCAATGAATATTACAGTTTGGGTTTGTCTACTATTTTTAATCGTTTCCTTATGGGGAGAATGGAAAAATAGGCATTTTGTCGTTATTCGATTTTTAATGGAACGATTTTATGGAAACAAACAATCTATCCAAAAAATTAAATCAATCTCATTAAATAAAGAAACAAAATTATTTCAAGTCTTTTCTAACTTTCAAAAAGGGTATAAATATAATGTAGTCTTTTCTATAGATAAGAAGAACCAACAAATGCTTGATGAAAATGAATTATTGCATGCATACTTTACTGAGAAGAAAGCAACGCATTCACTTGAGGAACTAATTAGTTAGAATTCAAGTAGTCTGTAAATTAATTTAATAAATTATTGAAAAATGATGAGAGGCTGCTCCAAAAGGTAGATTTCAGCTTTGAAATTTAAAAAACAAAACGCAAGAATGTTGTTGATTTAACAACATTCTTGCGTTTTAAATTTGACGGTTTTTTAATCAAACAGGGCTTTTGAGACAGCCTCTTTTTAATTTACACATACCAAGAGGAGTCTTTTGGAATGTAATCATAGTGATACAAGATGGAAGGTATTCTTTTTTGATTTTTAATATCATTTGAAACTCTTCTGCCCCATTCATCGTCTTCACCAAAACTGATATTAAGGAATTTATGTGAAGAGGCAATTTTTTTTGAATAGCACATTAAATGATTTGGTTTTCGATAATAATAATTTTCATCTTCTCCATGTGCAAACTCTCTTCCATATTTACAAACCTTTGAAAATTGGTTGTTAAAATTTACTAATACGTCAAATACAATACAGTCAACATCTGGTGTTTCATTAATAGCTGAGCACAATAATTCGATATAATTTGGTTCGATCCGATCATCATCATCTATAAATACTACATAATCACCTTTTGCCTGTTCAATTAGAACATTTCTTTTTTCGCCGATTGTTCTTTTTTTATTTTCTAAAAGTACTAATATTTCAACTGGATGAGTTTTACTCTGCTTATCTAATTCATTAATAATACGATTTAAATACCCCATTCTTTCGGGTACGGTTGGAATTAGAATCGATAGAATTATATCCATATAATCACTCCTATCAAGATCAGGATTAAGTAAAAGAAAGGGAAAAATCATCATCTTCGTTAAAGAAGAATGAAAGTAGAATCTTAATATAATATTCAAATTTAAATATTCATGTGAATAGGCTATTTAGATTATATTAATTGGCTTTTTTCTATTTAAACGCATAAAATGATAGATACTATACATAGTTAGGAAGATGAAATTGAAGAAAGTTATTATGAATGTAAAGCATTCAGAAAAAAGGATTGCCGTAACTGAAAATGACCAATTAGTAGAGTGGTTTTCATCAGCGGATAAAAATACATATGTAGGAAATATATTTGTAGGCCAAATCCAAGATGTAATGCCAAAATTGAATGCTGTTTTTGTAAACATTGGTTTAAATAAAAATGGCTTTATGAGATTTGAAGATACGATTGAAGGGAAAGAATCTGATATAAATTCAGCCGAATTAATAAGAAAGAAGTTCCATAAAGGGCAATATATTTTAGTACAAGTTATAAAGGATGCTTTTGATGAAAAAGGGCCTAAACTAACGAATAATCTTGAGTTTTCAGGTGAGTATGTAGTCTATTTCCCACTTACAAAGCAAGTAGCGGTATCAAATAAAATAAAAAAAGAGTCGAAACGAAATAAATTATATTCATTAGGTCGTGAACATGCGAGTCAAGGTGAAGGGGTAATATTCAGATCCTCATGTGAAAATGCCGATACAGATGCAATAATAAAAGAGTTAAATGACTTTCAAACATTGTATGAGTCATTAAAAACCAAAAGTTTTAAAAAAATCACGTGTATCTGGGAAGCAAATTCACTGTTTTCTAAGTTTTTTAAATTACATCCAAAAAATACAATTAGTGAAATAATCATTGATGATTTAGCGACTTACAAAAATTATTTGCCGGAAGATATACAAACAACTAGTTATAGAGCTAACGAAAATATTTTTGTGGCTTACAAAATTGAAGAACAAATACAGAAATCATTTAAACAAATTGTCTGGTTAAAGAATGGTTCATTTCTTATATTTGAGCAAACCGAAGCTATGACAGTAATAGATGTAAATACTGGTAAATTCAGTGGGAAAAATGATCGTGAAGAAACTGTTTATCAAACGAATGAATTAGCTGCAACAGAGATTGTTCGCCAATTAAGACTTAGGGATATAGGTGGAATGATCATCATTGATTTTATAAATATGAAATCAAATGAGAAAGAAAAAAATATTTTTGATCTATTAAAAGAATCATTTAAAAATGATCGAGCCTATACGAAACTATTTGGGTTTACTGATCTTGGCTTGTTTGAACTTACCCGTAAAAGAACAGCTCATTCGCATATTGAAGCAACACATCAGAAGTGCCCAGAGTGCAATGGTAGTGGACTTGTAAAGAATACAGTTCAAACGGTTTTTGAACTAGAACGATCACTTTGGGAACTCTCAGCGAGTAGTGAAATAGAGGCAATACTTATTGAATGCAGTGAGGATGTTGCAAAAGCTTTAAATGGTGTACAAAATAACCATATTCAAAGACTGGAAAAAGCATTGTTTTTAAAGATTTATATAAAAATGATTTCTTCAAAATCACCTTTTTATGATATTGTTAGAGTCGGTACGACAAAGGAAATTTCAAGCTACTTAGAAACAGTTAATAACTGAAGTAGTTGTTGACATTCGACATACGTCGTGGTAACATCATAATGTTATTGTTTGTAGCGCACCCGTGCTACAACCGCACATGATAGGTATTAAATTGCTATTTTTAGCATGCCTATTGGTGGCGAGTCTTAGACTATTGAGGAGGTGCAATTATGTACGCAATTATTGAAACTGGTGGTAAACAAATCAAAGTTGAAGAAGGTCAAGCAATCTACATCGAAAAGCTTGATACTAACGCAGGTGAAACTGTAACATTCGACAAAGTTTTATTCGTAGGTGGCGAAAACATCAAAGTTGGTAGCCCAACTGTTGAAGGAGCTACTGTAACTGCAAAAGTTGAAAAGAACGGTAAAGCTAAAAAGATTCTTGTATTCAAATACAAATCTAAAAAGAACTACCGTCGTAAGCAAGGTCATCGTCAACCTTACACTAAAGTTGTTATCGAAAAAATCAACGCTTAATTTTAAGTAATGACTAAAATAACAATTGAACGTATAAAAGATGGACGTATAGGTTCCTTTAAAATAAGTGGACATGCATTTTTTTCTGATTACGGTACTGACATTGTATGTGCTGGTATATCAGCAGTTTCAGTAGGAACTGTTAATGCTTTGGAAGCAATTTGTCATATTGATTCAGAAATCAATACGGTTATTGATGAAAAGAAGGGATTCTTGAAGTATCAATTACCGGTCGATTTAAATGACGATGATATGCAAAAAGCGCAACTTATCCTTGAAGCGATGATCGTATCTTTACAAACTATCGCTGCAAGTTACGGTGACTATGTCACTATAAACGAGTAAAACAGGAGGTGTAACCATGTTAAAATTAAATCTTCAGTTATTTGCTTCTAAAAAGGGAGTAGGTTCTACAAAAAACGGTCGTGACTCAATGTCAAAACGTCTTGGCGCTAAACGTGCTGATGGACAATTCGTAACTGGTGGTTCAATTCTTTACCGTCAACGCGGCACTAAGATTTATCCAGGTGTAAACGTTGGTCGTGGTGGAGATGACACATTATTTGCGAAGGTTGATGGCGTAGTTAAATTCGAACGTTTAGGCCGTGACCGCAAACAAGTAAGTGTATACCCTGTAGCTCAAGAAGCTTAAGAAACTAACTTAGGAACTCTAACCTTTTAGGTTAGAGTTTTTCTTTACATATGAATATGTAAATTTCTAATAAATTGCTTTTTAACGTCAAAGAGATGTTGATATAGCAACCTCTCAAACAATATGCTCCGAGACTCGGCATTTTACAAGCTAAAGTCTAGTTTGAGACGATAATCAAAATGCCGAGTCTACTTTATTATATTACCTTCATAAATACCAAAAATGTGAAACCTATAGGAGAATACAATGCAGGAGAAATGGGACGTTCTAGAGGTATTAAGACATTCACGTCATGATTGGTTAAATCGAATTCAATTAATAAAAGGTTACTTGGCCACTGGTCAAACTGAACAGCTAGAAGAAACGATGACGAAAATAGTGGCGGATTCATTAAATGAAGCTAAAGTTTGTTCGTTACAAATTCCAGAGTTTGCAGAATTTATTATTACCTATAACTGGAAGCCTCGTACAATTGTACTAGATTATGAAATTTTAGGAGAACCATGTTCGCTTAAAAATTTAGACGAAGTGATGACAGGTTGGATTCAAAATTTTTTAGAAAAACTAGAATCTTGGGTACATATTTATGAGGAAAATTTTGTTAGTTTAACAATTGAAATAAATGATAAAACAGTTAGTTTCTTTTTTGACTTCAGAGGTAAACTAACTAAGAAAGAAGAAATGTTGAAGTGGATTGTTTCATCATCAAATGACAGCTCAAAAATTAGAATGATGTCATATTTTTGTGAGACAGAAGAATGCAGTATCGAATTTAAAATGGAAAAATAAAGAGTGGTGGATTTATGTTTATTGATCAAGTCAAGATATATGTAAAAGGTGGAGACGGTGGAAACGGTATGGTTGCCTTCCGTCGTGAGAAATATGTACCAAAAGGTGGCCCAGCTGGTGGAGACGGTGGTAAGGGAGCTAATGTTGTTTTTAAAGTAGATGAAGGTTTAAGAACATTAATGGATTTCCGTTACAAACGTCATTTTAAAGCAGATCGTGGGCAACATGGTATGTCGAAAAATCAACATGGTAAAAATGCAGAAGATATGATTGTAAAAGTACCGCCTGGAACAATCGTAACAGACGCTGATACTGGTGAATTAATAGCTGACCTTACGATGGATGGTCAAACATCTATTATTGCTAGAGGAGGCCGTGGAGGTCGAGGAAATAGTCGATTTGCAACTCCTGCAAATCCTGCACCAGAAATTGCTGAAAATGGTGAACCAGGTAAAGAAAGAAACATTCAACTAGAACTTAAAGTTTTAGCTGATGTTGGATTAGTTGGTTTCCCGAGTGTTGGTAAATCAACATTATTATCTGTTGTAAGTTCTGCTAGACCAAAAATAGCTGAATATCATTTTACGACTATTGTTCCGAATTTAGGTGTAGTAGAAACAGAAGATAACCGTAGCTTTGTTATGGCAGATTTACCAGGGTTAATTGAAGGCGCGCATCAAGGTGTAGGACTTGGGCATCAATTCTTACGCCATATTGAAAGAACACGTGTAATTGTTCATGTAATTGATATGTCAGGTCTTGAAGGCAGAGATCCATATGATGATTACTTAACAATTAATCAAGAGCTAAAAGAATATAACTTACGTTTAACTGAACGACCTCAAGTGGTTGTTGCAAATAAAATGGATATTCCCGAGGCTGAAGAAAACTTAGCTAAGTTTAAAGAGCAAGTTGGAGATGAAGTTCAAATTTTCCCAATTTCTGCAGTAACACGCCAAGGTTTACGTGATTTATTATTTACTGTTGCAGATTTAGTTGAATCAACTCCAGAATTTCCACTTCATGATGAAGAGGAAGACAAACCATTACGAGTTCTTTATAAATATCAAAAAGAGGAACCTACTTTCGAGATTACTCGTGAAAGTGATGGAACATTCGTTGTTAAAGGTGAAGAGCTTGAAAAACTATTCAAAATGACTAACTTTGAACGTGAAGAGTCAATTCGTCGATTTGCACGTCAAATGCGTGGTATGGGGATTGATGAAGCATTACGTCAACGTGGTGCTAAAAATGGAGATATTGTTAAAATTTCTGAATACGAATTTGAATTTATTGATTAATAATTTCAATAGTAAGAGAGGGTGTCCTATAGGATACCTTCTTTTTTTAGTTCTTAAAAAGACGAAGTGGGTTGCAAATAAGTGTTATCTCTGCGCAAATAAATGAAGAGATAGCAAATAAAATTAAAGAATACGCAAATAAAATTAAAGAAACAAATAAGCCCAAGTGTCCCGCAAATAAATGACGAACTGCAAATAAAATTAGAGAAACCGCAAATAAGTGTTCTCTCTACACAAATAAACTATGAAAGGTAGCAAATAAGTGATGAACTGTAAATAAAATTAGAGAATATGCAAATAAAATTGGAAAATCGCAAATAAAATTAGCAAAACTGCAAATTAAAATAGTAAAAAAGCAAATAAAACCTTACAATTCGCAAATAAGATAAAAAATTACCCATACCCGTTATGGTATTACTGAGTAGAAGCTGAACAATTGTAGCTAATTTCAAATGGAAATAAGCAAATTTGTTTTATTTCTTTCTAATTTATAGAAAAAATGAGTGAAAGTCTGTTAAAAATCAAAAAAATGATCGATAAATTCAGCTACAAATGAAAAACGAGACAGAAATACCCCTCCCTCGTACTTTTGACTAACACAAAAACCCTTTATTTATGACAAATAAAAGGGGAGCCCATGTGTCACTAGCCTGACTAAAAGAGCCCCCTAAAAAGAATTCCAACATTTTTTTCTGATTGTTTTACTCAAACTATCTTAAATCCTAGGCCTAAGGCATCTCTACTAAAAAACCTTCATTTTTTAATTCATTTATCGCACTTTCAAGTTTTTGTTCACTATCTGCCTCTATCGTGTGAAGGTGAGTTCCATTTGTTAAATTAGATAGAGGAACAGACCTGGTTTCTGCCATTTTTTGAAGAAATAAGTTTATATCATAACGGTTTGTTATTTGTAATTGAGCTGTAATGTATCCATAGACAGGATGCTCAACCATTACGTCTTTAACAGTTACGCCGTGATCGACTAAAATTTCTAATTCTCTTTGGGTATCTTCGGCTGTATGGTGACAAATAATTACTTTTCTAATTTTGTCGGTTTCTTTATTAGGATGAATATAAATATATCCTTGAGCAGTTGCTAATATAGGTTCGTCTTTCGCCTTTAATAGTGTTATATCACCTACGACGACTTGTCTGCTGACATTTGCTCTTTTTGCTAAGGAGTTGCCTGATAAGGGTGACTCAGATTCCTTTAGCCATTGTAAAACGTTCTTTCTTCTTTCTTCCCCTAAAAGTTTTTTATTCATTGTAAATTCCTCGATTAAAAATTTTGGTTAATAATTAATTTTAACACAGAAGAAAATTTTATTAAGTCTTCTTCTGTAGTCTGTGTACCGATTGAGACTCTGAAAAATTGTTTTGCCTCATGAGGGTCTTTCCCAATAGCTAACATCGTTTCTGACGGTTTTTGCATACCGATTGCACAAGCGCTTCCGGTTGAAATGGCCAATTGATGTCGATTACATTCGAGCATGACAAACTGGCCTTCAAGTCCAATGATCCTCATTCCAATTATATTCGGAATACACTCATCATCTAAACCTTCAAATTTTACAAGATGTTGAATATCCTGTAACTGTGATTTTAAAACTTTTTTTAAATTGTGACATCTCTTTTGCTCTTCTTCTTTATTTTTTATTAGATGTCCTGCTGCTGTTACAAATGATGCAATTGCAGGGACATTAACTGTACCAGGACGAATTCCACTTTCATGGGAAGTGCCAGGATAGATGGGCTGATGAGTTAATTTTGGATTTAAATAAAGTGCTCCTATACCTTTTGGACCATATACCTTATGACCTGAAATACTAATACTAGAAATTTCAGATTTTGAAACATCAATATCAATTTTTCCAAATGATTGGACACAATCGCAATGTAGCAAAATATTGGATGATTTAAATAAATTGGCGATTTCGTTTATAGGTTGAATCGTACCTATTTCAGAGTTTACATGTTGAAAAATGCCTAAAACAGTATCTTCACGAATAGCGTTTTTAATCACTTCTAATGAGATCATACCGGTAGCTGTAACTGGTAAATATGATATTTCATATTCCTGTTCTTCCAATACTTTTAAATAATTACTAATTGAAGAATGCTCTAATGTTGTAGCCAAAATATGCTTTCCGACTTTTTTTGTACTTTTTAAAAGGGTTTGAATCGCAATTAAATTTGATTCAGTTCCTCCACTTGTAAAGTAAATTGAAGCTGGACTAGCACCTATAAATTCTGCTAATTGCTTGCGACAAGCTTCAAGTAAAAGAGATGCCTTTGACCCAATATCATGTAAACTTCTTTCATTTCCAAAGTAATTTTTAGAGGCGGTTACAAATGTTTCAATTGCTTCTTCACTCATGGGAGTTGTAGCAGCATAGTCTAAATAAATCAATTTAAGGGCTCCTTTTTTTCGCATTAAAAAAAAATTTCTTGTCATTAGTTTAAATATATGTAAATATAGGTGTCAAGACAGCTTTTTTATCTATAAGATAAAATTTAAATAGATGTACTGTAAATGGAGGAGCAACTATGCGAAATGCAGATGTTGTCATTATTGGCAGTGGGATTGCTGCTTTAATGGCTGCTGAGGAAATTTGCCAGTCTAAAAATGTGATTCTATTCACAAAGAGAAAGGTTTGGGACAGCAATTCGATGCTTGCACAAGGTGGAATTGCAGTTGTAATGTCAGAAGATGATTCTTGGGAACTTCATAAGCAAGATACGCTTGAAGCGGGTTGTAATGTTAATAATATAGACGCAGTAGAAGAGCTAGTTAAAAAGGGAACAATGTCAATGAATGACCTTGTTTCTATTGGTATGGAATTTGATAAAGATGAATATGGTCAGTTCCATTTAGGTAGAGAAGGGGCGCATCGGAAAAATAGAATTTTACATTCCGGTGGAGATGCTACTGGAAAGCATTTAGTTGAAACTGTTTATGAGCGGATAAAAGATAAAATAACGATCATTGAAAATGAAATGGCAATTGATTTAATGATTCAAGATGGTAAATGTAAAGGTGTTTATACACTTAATGATAATGGAGATTTAAAAACGTATTTTGCAAACACGATACTGCTGGCAACAGGCGGCATAGGAGCAATGTTTCAATTTAGCTCGAATAATCAGGCAATAACTGGAGATGGAATTGCTATGGCTTATCGAGCTGGTTGTGAAATGACTGATTTAGAATTTATTCAATTCCATCCGACAATGCTTTATATTAACGGTTCATGTAAAGGGTTAGTTTCAGAAGCAGTTAGAGGTGAAGGAGCTTACTTAGTAACAAAGACTGGTCGTAGAATTATGAATGGAATTCATCCTTTTGAAGATTTAGCACCAAGAGATGTCGTTAGTAGGGCGATTTTTAATGAAATGCAAAATGGGGAAGAAATCTATTTATCGATTGAAATGATTGATGGATTTGAACAACGTTTCCCAACAATTACATTAAATCTGATTCAAAACGGTATTGATTTAAAAAAAGGATTGATTCCAGTTGTTCCAGGTGCACATTTCCACATGGGTGGAATTAAAACAACTTTAAATGGGGAAACAACAATTCCTGGATTGTATGCTGTAGGGGAAGTAGCTTGTACTGGTGTTCATGGTGCAAACCGACTTGCTAGTAATTCATTATTGGAAGGGATTGTGTTTGGAAAAAAGGTTGCCAGATTTATTGCTGAACATCCTTTAGACCCAGTAGATGAGAATCAACCAAGATACATGATACCAAGATTTAGAACATTACCTACAAAAGATGAAATGAAACAAACAATGATGAAGTATATCGGTATTGTAAGAAATGAAGAAGATTTAGAGAAAGCAATTAAATATTTTTCGTACTTCTTAGAATCTAAAACATTAGATTCCCGCCCGATGAACAAAGAAGAAATAGAAAGATACAATATGCTTACTACTGGAAAATTAATTGCGGAAGCAGCTTTAAATAGAAAAGAAAGCATCGGCTCACATTTTATAGAGTATATAGATCAACCAGCTAATATTTGAGGAGAGATTATCGTGAATACATTAAAAGCTAAAAAAATGATTGAGCAATTTTTATTAGAGGATATTGGAGAAGGTGATTTATCTTCTATGCATATTTTTCCAATGCATGAAAGAACGACAGGAAAAGTACTTGCAAAAGCGGACGGAATCATTTCTGGAACAGAATTAATCGGAATAACTTATAAATTGCTTCATGAAAATGTTTCAGTAACACTACATGTACAAGATGGTGAGTCTGTTCAGTCAGGGCAATTACTTGCAGAAGTAGAGGGCCCTGTACAAGTTTTATTATCGGGTGAAAGAGTTATGCTTAATCTTTTACAACGAATGAGCGGGATTGCAACACTTACTTCAAAAGCAGTTGAAACGCTAAATGATGAGAAGATCAAACTAGTCGATACAAGAAAAACGATGCCAGGTTTACGTTTGTTTGATAAGTATGCAGTTACATGTGGTGGGGGAGCAAACCACCGATTCGGTTTATATGATGCTGTGATGCTTAAAGATAATCATATTGCATATGCAGGTTCAATAAAAAATGCAGTTGAGTCATTACGTAATAAATTAGGTCATATGGTCAAAATTGAAGTCGAAACTGAAAATAAAGATCAAGTACTACAAGCAGTTGAAGCTGGTGCAGATGTAATCATGTTTGATAATCGAACACCAGATGAAATAAAAGAATTTGTTAAGCTTGTACCAGAAACTATCGTAACGGAAGCCTCTGGTGGAATTACTTTAGATAATTTAGCAAGTTTTCAATACTGTGGAGTAAATGTTATTTCTTTAGGCTGTTTAACACATTCAGCAAAAGCATTAGATATAAGCTTCTACTTGTAATATAGAAGGGATTGGAGTGGGGACAATGAACGTATTAGATATGATTCAAAAAAATGAGGGTTATCAAATTCCTGATGAGTATTATAAATTATCTACTGAAGAAATGGAAAAAAGAGTAAGAGACATTAAAGAGAGATTAGGTGATACTCTTTTCATTCCAGGTCATCATTATCAAAAAGAAGAAGTAGTAGTTTTTTCAGATTCAACAGGGGATTCCTTGCAACTAGCTCAAGTTGCTGCTAATAATAAAAAAGCAAAATATATTGTTTTCTGTGGTGTACATTTTATGGCAGAGACTGCAGATATTTTAACTGAAGAAGAACAAATTGTTATTTTACCGGATATGCGAGCAGGTTGTTCAATGGCAGATATGGCAGATCACCATCAAACTGATCGTGCATGGGTAGAATTACAGAAGCTTTTCGGAGATACTATTTTACCTTTAACATATGTTAATTCAACTGCTGCAATTAAAGCGTTTGTCGGAAGAAATGATGGTGCAACCGTAACATCATCAAATGCTAAAAAGGTAGTTTCCTGGGCTTTCACACAAAAAGAACGTATCTTGTTCTTACCTGATCAACATTTAGGCCGAAATACAGCATTTGAATTAGGGGTACCATTAGAGCATATGGCGATTTGGAATCCGATAACGGACACTTTAGAATATGAGGGAGATATTAATAACATCAAAGTTATACTTTGGAAAGGTCACTGCTCAGTTCATGAGAATTTTACAGTAAAAAATATTGAGAATGTGCGAAAGAATCATCCAGATATGAGAATTATTGTACATCCGGAATGCTCTAGAGAAGTTGTGGCAGCAAGTGATGATAATGGATCTACTAAATATATTATTGACCAAATCGAAGCAGCCCCTGCTGGAAGTAAATGGGCAATTGGAACTGAGATGAATCTTGTACAAAGAATTATAAAAAATCATCCAGATAAAGAAATCATTTCTTTAAATCCATTTATGTGTCCTTGTTTAACAATGAATCGTATTGATTTACCTCATTTATTATGGTCTTTAGAAAATATCGAAAAGGGTAACATCCAAAATATTATTACAGTTGATCAACAAACTGCTAAAGACGCAATTAAAGCATTAGAAAAAATGCTTGAGCTTGCTTAAAAATAAAATATCAATAAAAAGTTATCATCATTTAGTTCAATTGAGCTAAATGATTTTTTTTACTGTAAGAAAGTAAATTAACAACGATGAAGAAAAAACGACTAATTTCCAGTTATAACATTAATATAAGTGCAACTACGCCTAGTCTTCTCTTAGAGGCTCGCCAATTGGTGAGATTTTTTAAAAGAAAAACAAGAAAAAAGTAAATACTTATACAAGCTTACTCTTCATAAATTAAAATACCTTCTATCATAAATACAAATATTCAGACATACATTGTTGTGAGGTACTAATGTACAATCCAACGTAGAGGCAATTGGTCAGGAGGGGAAAAGGTGAGAATTCACATAGTTATAAAGGGCGATACCCTTAAGAGCATTGCTCAAAAATATAACATTGACTATGAAGAGATAGTTAAATTAAATGCCCAACTAAGTAATCCAGATATGATCTATCCTGGCATGAAAATAAAAGTGCCAGAAAGAAGTGAGAAACCAGCTCCATTAGGTTCTACAAAGGAAGTAAAACTTTCTAAAGAACCTAAGCCAAGTATTGCTTTGAATGTAGAAGAAGGAAAACAAGTTCAACCCGTAGCTGAACAACCAAAACCTGCTGTCCAACCGAATACTAAGCCTGCTGAAAATAATTTTAATATTAATGTAGAGGTTTCACCGTCAGTAAAACCTGTAATTCAGGTACCTATTCCACCTGCAAAACCGACTGTATCACCTGCGACAAATAATGCGAATCAACAAGTATCTCCTGTTCAAACTGGAAAACCAAATGCGAACATACCGCAAGTTGTTTCGCCAGTGGCAGTTAAAATTCCGACAATTGATAATAAATCAAATGTGAACACCAAGGGAGGACAAAGCATGTCAGAGAAAAAGAACTACTTCCCAGGATCGTTGGTTTCTCCAACAACTCCAAATACGCAAGTATCTCCTGTGGAAACAGGAAAGCCAAATCAACAAGTATCGCCAGTATCTACTGGAAAGCCAAATCAGCAAGTATTACCGGTAGCAACAGGAAAACCAAATGCGCAAGTATTACCAGTAGCAACAGGAAAACCAAATGTTCAAGTATCACCAGCAGCAACAGGAAAACCGAATGCGCAAGTATTACCAGTAGCAACAGGAAAACCGAATGTTCAAGTATCACCAGCAGCAACAGGAAAACCGAATGCGCAAGTATTACCAGTAGCAACAGGAAAACCAAATCAGCAAGTATCACCAGTATCGACAGGAAAACCAAATCAGCAAGTATCGCCTGCAGCAACAGGAAAACCGAATATGCAAGTATCACCAACGGCAACAGGAAAACCAAATGCGCAAGTATCACCTGCTGCTTCCAATAAAGCCCAAACATTACCAGCATATATGGGTCCAAATAATGCACCACAAACATTACCAGCATATATGGGACCAAATGAAAACTTCCCACAAACATTACCAGCATATATGGGACCAAATGAAAACTTCCCACAAACATTGCCAGCATATATGGGGCCAAATGAAAACTTCCCACAAACATTGCCAGCATATATGGGACCAAATGAAAACTTCCCACAAACATTGCCAGCATATATGGGACCAAATCCGAATGCACCACAAACATTACCGACATATATGGGACCAAATCCG